>CAZVJW010000010.1:0-72849 GCA_964627535.1 uncultured Eubacteriales bacterium | reverse complement strand
TATGGATTTCAAGGTTGCCGGCACGCACGAAGGCATCACAGCCATTCAGATGGATCTCAAAATAGACGGTCTCACTCCCGCAATCATTAAAGAAGCGCTTGACAAAACGCTTAAAGCAAGGCTCTATATTCTTGACGAAGTTATGCTGAAAACTATCCCCGAGTCCCGCAAGGAGCTCTCTAAATACGCACCCAAAATGCTGACCGTCAAAATTCCGGTTGACAAGATCAGCGAGGTTATCGGCAAGCAGGGTAAGGTTATTCAAAAGATTTGCGCCGAGTGCAACTGTAAAATCGATGTTGAAGAAGACGGTACAATTTTTATTTCCTCTATTGACATTGAAGACGCCGAACGCGCACTGCTGATGATCAACACCATAGCGATGGACCCCGAGGTTGGTTCAATATACAAAGGTATTGTTACAAGGGTTATGGACTTCGGCGCATTTGTTGAAATAGCTCCCGGCAAAGAAGGCCTTGTTCATATCAGCCATCTTGACATTAAGCGCACCGAAAAGGTAGAGGATGTTGTGAATGTCGGTGATGAAGTCATCGTTAAAGTTCGCGAAATTGACGAACAGGGCCGGCTTAATCTCTCCCGCAGAGACGCACTGATCGAAGTTGAAGGTCTGGTTCCGGAAAACACCGTTTCCGACGCACCCCGCCGTCCCGCCCCTCCCCGCAGAGACTTTGGCGGCAGGCCGCCCCAAAGACGTTAAGGTTAACATAAGCATGAGGCTGTCTCGTTTGAGGCAGCCTCTTTAATATTATTATTTGTTGCGCAAACCTTCGCACCTTCAACAGCGTTCTTCCGCTAAACCGCAAAAACTACTCAACTGACTTAAGCGATTCCACCATGCTGATCTTTTTTAATTTCCGGTGCATGATTAAATTAACAAGAATTGAAAACGCAATCGTTATTCCTGCGGCAATCAGCATGCTTGAGCCATCAATACTACGCCCGAACATAACAATATTGACCTCGGCGACATTAATAACAAACCGATGCAGCGGAATCCCTAAAAGAATGCCGAGACCGGTTCCAAGAATAGTCAGGAAAACATTTTCACGGTAAATATATGAGGAAACCTCCCTGTCATAGAATCCCAGAACCTTAATTGTTGCAAGCTCCCTTAATCGTTCATTGATGTTAATATTTGATAAGTTGTATAACACGACAAACGCAAGCGCCCCGGCGCAAAGAATAAAGATAAGTACAAGTGTGTTAAGGACCCCGATAATGTTATCAAATGATTCTATTGATTGGTCTGTGTAAACAACCACATTGATATCATCACGCTTCATTAAATCAGACGCCAGTCTGCTTTTTTCCGCATCGCGGTTTTTTTCATCCATTCCTTTAATATTATCGGCAAGCTTTGCTGTTAAAAAGTTGAACTGCGGTGACTCGCCGAATGTGTTTTTATAGAGCTTCTCAGACATATAGATATAATGAAAAGCATAATTTTCGACAATACCAGCAACCTTTAAATTGATTCTGCTGTTGTCGTTGAGTTGAACAAATATCTTATCGCCTACCTGTGTTTTTGTTTTTGCAGCAAATTTTTCGGTTATAATTACCCCCTCATCTCCCAGTACATAACTGTCGCCTGTCGTGCGGTTTTGCAATTTTATAAATTCGGACAATTGTTCGTTATTCTGTGGAACAAGTATATTGATTGGCATGCTTACACCCTCTGCCCGTTCCGAACCGCCGTTAAGTGCTTTCATATTGGTAAGCATTGCGTCCTTAATTCGCACATCATTCATAATCTCGTTTAAGGTAGCGTTTGTGCTGCCGGTGTCTGCCTGCACCTCATTAAGCACAATTTGAGCATCATACATTACCACGCCTTCGGCACCGAATTGTTTTTTTGAAATAGCGCTGATGGAATCTTCAATTCCCAATCCGGTTAACAGCAGTGCCGTACAGCCCGAAATACCGATAATTGTTGAAATTAAGCGTTTTTTGTTGCGAAAAAGATTTCTTGCCGTAACTTTGGAGCTGAAACTAAGTCTTTTCCATATAAAATTAATTTTTTCAAGTAATACTCGTTTACCCGCCTTCGGAGCCTTTGGGCGCATCAGTTGAGCAGGGCAGGTTACAAGTTCGTTTCGGCAGGCAAAGAGAGTTGCTGCAGCGACTGCAAGCACAACAATTGCTGTTCCCAGTATGGCATACTTAACCCTGAATGATACAATGATTTCAGGTGTTGTGAACATGATGGAATAGGCATTATAAATAGCCTTCGGGAATAAAACGAACCCTATACTCAGCCCTATTATTGAACCTATAACACTTGCCAGAAACGCATATATCAGATATTTTGCAGCAATTGCAGCCGGTCCATAACCAAGCGCTTTAAGCGTTCCAAGCTGAACGCGCTCTTCCTCAACCATTCTTGTCATGGTTGTCAAACTGACAACCGCAGCAATACAAAAGAAAAATACCGGGAAAACGGCGGAAAATGCCGTCATGTTATCGGCAGACTCGTCATACTCAACGTGACCGGGCAGATCATCTCTGCCGGTAACATACCACTGTGCGGTATCCAGCGAGGCAAGCAAATTTTTGGCGGCAGCCAAATCGTTCCGGGCATTTTGAAGCTGCAGCTTAGCATTTGCCTCTATTTTTGCGAAATCCGCGTCAATCGTGCCTACTTTTTCCTTTGCCTGCGCTAATTTTTCTTCCGCAAGCGTTAACTCATATTTAAGCTCCATTTGTTTCATATTAAGCTTAAGCTCACCGATAGAAATATCAGATGATCCTGATTGAAGCTTTACCTCGGCATCTTTAAGCTGTTGGTATGCTGAATCCAGCTGATCTAATTTTGCGATATCTTTTGCCGCTGCATCCAAAAGAACTTTATTGGCTTCATAATCCTGTTTTGCAACCGCGAGATCTTTTGCCGACTGTGACAAGGATGCATCAAGATAATCAATAAGGGCAGGAATATTGACAGCAGCATTTTTCAAGTCGTCTTTTGTAACCTGATCCGTATCAATACCGTCAATCATTTCAATCAACCCGCTGAGAGAACTCTCATCGGTTAAGCTTCTTGCTCCGTCTAATGCGCTTTTTGAAAATGCAATCGCTTTCTCCGCAGCGTCTATTCTGTTTTTGGCATCGTCGAGTTTTTGTACAGCGGCATTATATTCTTCTTTAGCGTTGGGATTTTGCTCCGCTATTGCTTTTGCAGCATTATATTCTTCCAGCTTCGCGTTATACTCCGCCAACCCGGCATTATACTGGCTCTTTCCCAAATACAGTTCTTTCTGTGCGGCGGATAGAGAATTTTCATATTCCTCTTTTTTTGCCGCAAGTTCATTTTCGCCGTTTGCCGCGTAATACTTAACTTGCTCAACACCTGCGCGCCCATCGGCAAGCTGTTGCTCAACTTCAAGCTCTTTTTGGGCAAGTTCCGACTCACCGTTTTCAACTTTCGGCGTATATTCGGCTTTTAAATTCGCAGCTCTCGCCGATACTCTTTCCTCTGCTATTCCCTCAACATCCTTCATAACTCGGGCGACAAATTCCTTATAGCTGTCCGAAAATGCTTCATATGAATATGCTCCGGAAACAATCACATAAACACTTGTATAATAGTTCATGGAGAAAGCTTCTTGCGGAATATAAATGTAATTCCCGAGTTTTCCGCTGCCAATTGTGGTGTTTCCTCTTTCAATTGATATATATAATGGCGTTTCAACAATTCCAACTATCTTGAATTCCGTTATTTTAAGCTTATTGGAAAGATTTTCATTATCCCCCTTCAACGTTAATGTGTCGCCTATTTTATATTTATGAGTCGAAGTTAAATCGCTGCTGTCTACAACGCACTCATTTGAATTTTTAGGAAATTCGCCTTCAAGAAGTTTGGCGCGGTTCATGTATGCCGCATCGTTAATCCCATCTTGCTGAGCTTTTAACAAATTAAGGTCCAAAGACATCGCCCTGCAGCAGTATTCAGCCCCCTCAACATCGACGACGCTTTCCCCGTTAATCTCAAGCAAAGCATCAGCGGATTTTGCAGGCATAACCGTCTCAACCCCGCTGACACGGCTGATTTGGTAAACATCCGTATCGGTAAGCCCGATTGTTGACACTACATTAATGTCCATTAAATTGTTATCAAGAAAATATTTACCGGCAGTTTCTTTTAAGTCGGGAGCGGTAGCTTTAATTCCCGCAAAAACGCTTATTCCCAAAGCAACGATTGCAACAATAGAGATAAAACGGGCTTTGGTTCTAATGATTGAGCGAAAGATATCTCTTAACAAGGCTTTGCTCATTTTACCATTCAATCCTTTCGACCGGCATTGGGTTGTCATTAACTGCAATTCTATGCACCCTGCCGCTTCGCATCGTAATGATACGGTTTGCCATTGGCGTTATTGCCTGATTATGCGTTATTACAATAACCGTCATTCCGGTTTCTTTACTTGTATCCTGTAAAAGTTTTAATATTTGCTTTCCGGTGTTGTAATCAAGCGCGCCGGTAGGTTCATCGCAAAGTAAAAGTTTCGGATTCTTAGCCAGCGCCCGCGCAATTGAAACGCGTTGCTGCTCGCCGCCCGAAAGCTGAGCAGGAAAATTTTTAAGCCTGTCGCCAAGCCCTACCCTTTCAAGCACCTTTTGCGCATCCAATGATTTTCTGCTGATCTGTGTTGCCAGTTCAACATTTTCCAGCGCAGTAAGATTTTGCACTAAGTTATAGAATTGAAAGACAAAGCCCACTTCATACCGGCGGTATTCAATCAGGCGTTTACGGTCGTATTCGCTGACCAAATCACCCGCAACCCTTACCTTTCCGTCGTTACAATCATCCATTCCGCCCAATATATTGAGCACGGTCGTTTTACCGGCTCCGCTCGGCCCGGCAACAACACAAAATTCGCCCTGCTCAACCTGAAAACTGACGTTATCGGCAGCAGTTATGGTAATCTCTCCCATTTTATATCTTTTGTAGACGGAATCGAATTCTATGAAACTCATTTTTAATTCTCCGTTCTTTTATTATAATTCAGATTATTCAGCAAGTCTTATGGATATTTATTGTTATTATACTATTATCTCAACTTGATTGTCAATTATAGAAATGCCGCATTAAATAAATTCACAATTTAGTCAATTATCAAACTTTACATTGATTTTTTTAAATTTATGAATTACAATAATGTAGTAAATATAACAAAGGAAGAAACAAGCTTGATAAAGAATATTGTTTTTGATATGGGCGGAGTTTTAATTGACTTCAATCCCTCATTTTCACTGAAAAAGGTTTTTAAGAACGAAAACGATGAAACACTGCTGCTTAAGGAATTCTTTGCCGGTCCGGATTGGCCAAAGCTCGACAGAGGCACAATGACAGTTGAGCAAGCGCTGGACCGTATATGCGAACGAATTCCTAAACGGCTTCACTCACCCCTGCACCGGCTGATGGAAAATTGGGCTGACGAGATGCCTCCTATTGAAGAAATGCGCCCGCTGGTTTTCGAGCTCAAAGAAAAAGGATACGGGATATACCTGCTGTCAAACGCACCGCTCAATTTCTTTATGTACCGTCACAAAATCCCTGGAATTGAACATTTCGACGGTGAAATCGTATCTTCCGACTGGCTTTGTGTAAAACCGGAACATAGAATTTATGAAATTTTATTTGAGCAATTTTCTCTATTGCCCGAAGAGTGTTATTTTATAGACGATATCAAGGCTAATATTGAAGGAGCCGCTGCCGTGGGAATGAAAGGTCACTGTTTTGACCACGGGAATGTAACTTTTCTTCGCAAAGCGATGACAGAAGCAGGAATTTTATAATAACAAAAAATGCAATAAGCAGTTTAACGGTCATTTGACAATCGTCAAACAATCGTTGAACCGTCGTTTTTGTATACCGAGCGCTAATCCATCGGCCTCTAAACTAAACACAGGGGTGGCTTATGTCATGTTTTTCCAAAGTTCTCAGTGAAAATCCCGAGTATCAAAATATTTTAAACGGATTAAAAAAACACCGGCTGCCAATGGGCGTGCTGGGGCTTTCCCATATCCATAAGGCTCATCTTGCCGGCGCTTTGTGTGAAGATTCTTCACACAAAGCTGTTGTTATTACACCTGATGAAACTCAAGCTTCACGCCTGGTTACAGATATGAAAACTCTTGGTATAAATGCGCTTCTGTACCCCGCAAAGGATTTTTCTTTTCGTTCCACAGAAGGCCAGTCAAGGGAATACGAACATATCCGCCTTAGTGTTCTCGGCAACATGCTTGAAAACAATTATGATATTGTTGTCTGTTCGGTTGAAGCCGCCCTGCAGCTGACTATTCCGCCTGCTGAGCTTGGTAAAAACAGCCTTGCGCTCAAGGTTGGCGACATCATCCGGTTGGATGGTTTAACTTCAAGACTGCTTCAAGCCGGTTATACCAGATCGCAGCAGGTTGACGGTTTAGGCCAATTTGCCTTGAGAGGCGGTATTTTGGACTTTTTTCCGCCTTCTTCCTCTTTGCCCTGCAGAATTGAGCTGTGGGGAGACAGCATTGACTCTATATCATCTTTTGATCCCGAAACCCAACGGAGTACCGAAAGCATATTAAAAATTGAAATTACCCCTGCAAACGAAATTCTTTGCGGAGAAAACGATGCTTTTTCTCAACTTATTGAAGCACACTTGATGTCCCTGAAGGGCAAAGGCTCGGTTAAAGCCAGATCTTCATTAATAGCTGATATTGACCGGCTTCGTTCTGATATCAGGCTTTCGTCATTCGACCGCTACATGCCACTGGTTTATCCGGAAGCTGCCAGTATTTTTGATTACGCGAACGATGCCCTGTTGTTTGTCAGTGAAAGCTTTGCTGTTAAAGAACGGGCAGCGGCTTGCGAAAAACTTCTGCATGAAGAGATAAAGTCCTATTTTGAGGAAGGAGTTCTCTGCAGGGGCCTTGACCGGTTTACTCTCTCGTGGGCACAGTTTTTATATCAATATGATGTGCGAAGCACAATATATTTGGACAATTTGCCAAGAGGCAGTTTTGACACTCCGGTTAAAGAAATGATAACAATGAATGCCCGTCAGCTTTCGCCATGGAACGGCTCGCTTTCACAGCTTCTTGATGATATACGGCCGTTAACGGAAAGAAAAGATTACATTTGTGTGATCATGGGCGGCGGTGAAAAATCCGCCCGTACGCTCAGTCTCGACTTAAACGCCGACGGAATGCCGTGTGTTTTCTTCCCCTCTCTGCCCGAAGCATTTCCGAAGGGTACGGTTACCGTCATACCCGGCGGGCTTTCGGCAGGGATGGAATACCATTCAACAAAATTCTCGCTCTTCACATATGGCAGCCGCATGGCAGCCCCGGCCGAGCAAATACACCGTAAAAAGGATAAAGCTGCCGGTTTCTTCAGCAATCTCGAAGAGCTGCATAAAGGCGATTATATTGTTCATATAATCCACGGTATTGGAATTTATGAGGGTATTACGAAACTTGAAGCCGGCGGCACCATAAAAGATTATATTAAAATTAAATATGACAAAGGTGACATTCTATATGTCCCGGTAACACAGCTTGACCAGGTTTCAAAATATATCGGTCCGAGAAGTGACGACAGACCCGTTAAGCTTAACAAGCTCGGCGGCAAAGAATGGCAAAAGACCCGCGCACGTGTAAAAGCCGCGGTTAAAGATATCGCACAGGAGCTTATTGTCCTTTATTCAAAACGAAAGGCAATAAAAGGGTTTGCCTTTTCACCGGATATTGACATGCAGAATGATTTTGAACTGCGTTTCGAATTTCAGGAAACAGCAGACCAGCTTCGCTGTATAGATGAAATAAAGCGGGATATGGAAAAGCCATACCCCATGGACAGACTGCTTTGCGGCGATGTTGGTTTTGGTAAAACCGAGGTTGCTTTGAGAGGCGCATTTAAATGTGTGGCAGACGGCAAGCAGTGCGCTATTCTTGTGCCCACAACTATTTTAGCATTGCAGCATTATCAGACCATTAAAAAAAGGTTCGAAGGTTTCCCGGTTGAGGCCCAAATGCTCTCCCGTTTCCGCACACCCGCACAGATTGCAAAAACACTCAAAGAATTAAAGCGGGGAAGTATGGATATTGTCGTCGGGACGCACAGGCTTATTTCGAAAGACGTGGAGTTTAAAGATTTGGGATTAATTGTTATTGATGAAGAACAGCGTTTCGGTGTTGCGCAAAAAGAAAGCCTTAAAAAGCTTTTTCCTGCAATTGATGTTTTAACCTTAACGGCAACACCCATACCACGCACCCTGAACATGGCTATGTCCGGCATAAGAGACATGTCCGTTCTTGAGGAGGCTCCGCATGACAGGCATCCGGTTCAAACCTATGTTATCGAACATAACATGGAGGTACTGGTGCAAGCGATGACATCCGAACTCCGGCGCGGCGGCCAAGTATACTATCTGCATAACCGTGTTGAAACAATAGACAAAACAGCAGCAAAAATAAAGGAATATATGCCCGATGCCAGAATAAGAGTTGCGCATGGCAAAATGGATGAAGATGAACTGAGCGATACCTGGCGCGCACTTTTGGAAAACGAAATTGATATTTTGGTTTGCACCACCATAATAGAAACCGGTATTGATGTTCCGAATGTCAACACGCTGATTATTGAGGATGCAGAACGTATGGGGCTCGCCCAGCTTCATCAAATAAGGGGGCGTGTCGGCCGTTCCTCCCGGCACGCAAGCGCATACCTGACATTTACAAGAGGAAAGCAGTTAACCGAGATAGCTTCCCGTCGATTAAGCGCAATCCGCGAGTTTACGGAGTTTGGTTCCGGTTTCAAAATAGCGATGCGGGACTTGGAACTGCGCGGCGCCGGGAATATTCTCGGTGCGCAGCAGCACGGCCATATGGAGGCAGTCGGTTATGATATGTATTTGAATCTTTTAGCGCAGGCTGTCAGCGAGGAAAGGGGGGAAACACCGGTTACTCCCGAAAAGGAATGCCTGATTGACTTACAGATAGATGCCTATATCCCCGAGGAATATATAGAGAGTGTACCGCAGAAACTTGCGATGTACCGGCGTATAGCGGATATCCGCAATAAAGAGGATTCGGACGATGTTATAGACGAGCTTACCGACCGTTTCGGTAACCCACCGGCCTGTGTGCTCGGTCTTGTAACAGTTGCCTTGCTGAGGAGTTCCGCAACCATACACGGAATATATGAGATCGGGCAGGAGGGGGACAGGCTTATGATGTATTTTGAAGATTTGGATATGAATAAAGTTACCCGCCTTGCGCAGAGGATGCGCGGCAGAATAATACTAAGCGCAAAAAGTAAACCGCATATTGCGGTCAAGGTTTTTCCCGGGGATGAACAGCTTGATCTGCTCACCAGGATTTTCGGAATTTTTAACAGCAACACATGAGTTGATTATTTGCAACGCTATATTATTCTATTCACTCGTAAAAAACCTAACTAAAAATCCGCACTAACCGCATAAATCACAGCTATCGCTTGATTTTTTTAGAGATTTTTTAATCGCGAATTGTTATTACAGAAAAAATTATTATAGTATTTGAATAGATTTTTTGATATAATAATGAACAATGAAATTACCGAGGGGAGAAACCGGATGGACGAACAAACCAAAGTTGCCGCAACCTTAACTGATGACGAAGAACTTGAATCAGAAATTGAAGAAATTGCAAAGAAAAGTAAGAAATATTTAAGGCCGAAAGAAATTATCGCATACCTTTTAGCTGACTTTTTCAGCGGAAGCAGCACTCCGGTCGACGCACAATTCTACTGGATGAATTTCTTCAATATAAGCGGCAGGCAATTTGCGAATCTTACGCTTTTTACAAGCGCCTATGATGCGTTTGATGACCCGCTTTCAGGCTTTGTCATTGACCGGACAAGAACAAGATGGGGGCACTTCCGCCCATATCTTGTTATCATGCTCCCACTGTCAATGATTGCCTGTTTTATGAGTTATACAATTCTCCCGGGTATTGCGTCTACTTCTCAAATTATGGTGCAGTTATATGTTACCTGTATACTCGGCGGCCTTGCGGGTTCTTACGGCAGTGCCGGCGGCCTGATGATTTATTTTATTACGCCAAATGAAGACGAAAGAAACTGGGTTATGACAATCCAGCAGTTTTTCAGCTATTTCAGCGGCTGGATCCCTTCGATTTTATCCGTTGTCGTAACTTATATCCCCCGCATGTACCCCGGTGTCCGCATGCAGAACATATACAGAAATTATGCATATGTTTTCTTTGTTCTCTCCGCTTTGGCTACTATATATAAATTTTTGAACACCCGTGAACGTGTGCCGCTTCCATCAAGAAAGGAAATGAAAGAGGCCAGCATTTGGGCATCGGTTAAATTCGCGGTGTCCACAAGGCCATTCCTTGTCGGGAACATAGCCAATATTTTCGGCGGTTTGCAGGGAACCCTGCGAACCCGTTCCGAAAACTTTTTCTGGCTCAATAACACCGGTTCACTTGCCAATGGATTTTTAGCAAGCCTGTTAACCGGCCTTCCCAAATACTTTATAACACCTTTTGTCCCGAAAATCATCAAAAGATTCGGAGAAAGAAATGTGTATATATTCGGAAACATTTGGGCCGGTGTCTGTTTTGTTGTCATGTGGCTGATAGGCTATACGCCTTTCGGTAAGAAACGAATGGCTCTCAACATTATTTATCTTGCGGTTTCCCTGATGACCATGCAGCTGCCCAACGCAATTAACGGCGTTGCAGGCAGGATAATGACGGCCGATACTTTTAATTATATTGAATGGAAATACGGCGTGCGAAGCGAAGGCCTCGTCAGCGCCGCGAATAACTGGTTCGGCAAACTGAACAACAGCCTTCAGAACTGGATTTCCGGAACGGCTTTGCAGGTTATCGGTTATAAGGCTCTGAAGGACTCATACGGCAATCTAATACCGCAGACTGATCCCGGAATTCTGAAAGGGATATGGTTTATTTTCGCGCTTATTCCGGCATTTTCGAAATTCGGTGTTGCAATTACATACATGTTTTTTAATGTGCACGGTAAATTTAAGGAAAAAATGGAATTGGACCTTGCGGTGCGGCGTAAAGAAAAAGTGCTGGAGGAAGAAAGGGTAAAAGCTGCGGAACAGGCGGGAACCAAATAAATCCATCGTTTGAAATTATTTATAATGCATCCGTATTTTAACAAATATTATTTGTAAATTCTTATACTTGCCTATACTTATTAAATAATTTTAAACAATTTGAGGAATATTTCGATTGATACTATTTACATCTTGCATCGACTGTGATATAATGACCTTGACTAGAATAGGTAATTGTCTATGAAATACTATGGAGGATAGAATTATGAAAAAGTTTTTGGCGGTTTTTATGGCCTTGCTTATTTTCTCGGCGTTTTCTGTAAATGCATTGGCGGCATCAAGTCCTGTTTCCGTTGGTGAGCGCATAGTTTCTATTTATTCGTGGTCAAGCGGACAAGTTGTGCTCCTTGGAACCATCACTTATGAGGTTTTCTCTGACGGTTCAGTTAAAGTGAAAGGTACGACCAGTACATCGCCGAATTTCGCGGTCAATCCTGACGGAACAATTACCCTTACAAGAACCAAATCAAGCGATAACAAATTTATAGGTTGGTTGATTTTAGGTGAATATGATATTGTTTCGGGCACTTTGCTCAGTGACAAAGTAACAATACGCTCGAAGGGGGACATCAAAGTTTATGAAATGTACGATTTACCCCCATTTATCGATTCAACCATAAAAGTGTTTTTTAACGATTTAATGAGTTTGTTCAAAGAACTAACAACGATCAAGCCCGGTGAAACGACGATAACAAAGCCCGGTGAAACAACAACCAAGCCCAGTGAAACGACAACTGCCAAACCCGGTGAAACGACGACTAAGCCAATAGGTCCGATTGATGAAGGTCCTGTTTCCCCACCTACCGGCAACAATTTGCTGGCGCTCGGAGCAATTGCATTGATATCGTTGTCCGTAGCGGTTGTTGCTAAAAAACGCCACGATTAAGCCGATGTAATCTTTGTAGGCGGCAGCCGGGAACGGCTGTCGCTTTTTTTGGCACGTCAAACCGAAACCCGGATACTTTCCCGGGCTGATGTGTGTATTTTATTTATGAAGAGGCACGCGAATGAGCATACGAAAGAAAGCGATTGTTTCCCTGACAATTCTCCTTGCATTCTGCACCGCAGTGGCCGGGTGTGCTTTTTCAACCGAAAGCAGTCAGCGTATCAGTACTGATTCATCGGACAGTTCAGGTTATATTGCAGAAACATTGAGTTCAAATGAGTCCCGGGATTCTTCATTGACAGCTACAACTGCTCTGTCAGAAATTGCAGCTGAACCCCCTGCTGCAACAACGGGTCCCGCCAAAGCACCGTCAACAATAAAACCGACTTCAATAGTACCAATTACAACAGTACCCATTACTACTACTGCAACGGCCAAACCGTCAAGCATCATATTAGATAATCTGATAGGGAAGTCCGGAGCTTATATAACACAACAGTTTGGGAATCCTGTTGCCATTGAAAAAAGCGAGTATGGATTTTACTGGCATGTATATCATAATAACTATACACGATTTGTAATGATTGGTATTCAAAACAATAAAGTTGTAGGTCTGTATTCAAACAGCACAACTTTAATATTTGAAAATATTACGGTTGGCGCAGCAAAGAATACTATAAGAGAAACATTACGCGCAAGATATACCGGCCCTTTGACATCCCTTCGAAAAGGCAACACAGATTGTGTTCTTCAAGGGACAGAGCAAAGGGATGTTTTTACGGATAATCAAAAATATATCACCATGTTTTATGATAACATCAATGGCGGAATACTGACCGCTGTTCAGATTATCGATTATTCGACAGAGCAAAGTTTCGGATTTTACCCCGCTCCGGATAAAGAATTTACCGACAGTTATGAAAGGATCGGTTTTTATCTGATTAATTCCATCAGAGTAAAGCATAACATGCCGGTTCTTGAATATGACAATAATATGGCCGCGGTAGCCGCTGCTCACTCGCAGGATATGATTGACCGTTCATTCTTCGGGCACATCAACCCTAAAGGACTGGGTCCCGCAGACCGAATTAAAGAAGCAGGATATAGCTCCTTTTATTGTGCCGAAAATATTTCCCAGCATCATCAAAATGCAATTTCTGCCCATGAAAATTATATGAACAGCTCGGTGCATAGGGTAAATATTTTAAGAGACATCAAGTATGTTGGCATCGGTGTAAGGATGGTTCAGGAAAAAATACTCCAAACCGAGCTTTATATCACTTATTTGTAATATCCATAGATTTTTAGGTATATGCCAAACCGTTGACACAGAACGTTATAGCATATATAATTAACATATATTAAATGGCGAATGATTTGTTCAGCCGAACGGAAAATAGTAATGAAAAAGAAAAAGTTTTGGCTTGTTATTTTAATTTTATCAATTATAATATTTGTTTTCGCTGCCGGCAGCATTTTAATATCTCTTCTATCAGGCAAATTGCCTGCCGAACAGAATGATACGACAATAGTTGATGACAGCTCCTTAAGCACTTCTGGCGGAGAGATCCTGCCGGACAACCCGATTGAGTTTGACGAGCTTTCGGAGACAAACGGTGACATCTACGCATGGATAAGAATTTCAAACACCAATGTTGATTATCCGATATTGCAAAGCTATGAAGAAAATGACAATTATTACATGGATCATGACCTTAACAAAAATAAAAGCTCAGCCGGTTCTATTTTCACTCAAAAAAAGAACAGCCTGGACTTTTCCGACCCCAACACCTTGATATACGGTCACAACAAGGGCAACGGCACTATGTTCTCTACACTTATGAGATTCAGAAAAGAGGATTTTTTTAAAGAGAACAGAAATATTTATATTTACACACCCGGCCATATTTTAACTTACGAAATATTTGCTGCATATGCATACGACGACCGGCACATTCTTAACTCATTCAATTTTTCGGATGAGGAGGTTTTCAGCAGTTATCTTGAAAGTTGCCTCAACCCTAAATCCATGGTCAAAAATGTTCTTGAAGGGGTAACCCTTACCACAAAGGACCGGATCATTACTCTTTCTACCTGTACTAACTGGCATGGATATGACTCTCGATATTTAGTTCAAGGAGTTTTAAGAAAAGATGAACGAACAAAATAACAACAAACCGGCCGAGCCTATTAATAGTAATACCGAGGAAGAATTCTCGCTATCTCAAAAAAAGCCAAAACGAAAAGCATGGCGTGTTCTGCGTACCGTAATTTTAGTTTTGGGTTGTATCGCAATTATCATTGGAGCCGCCTATCTCATTCTTTTTCAAGTCGGAAAGGCGCAAATGCACAATAACACCGGTATTGTTAATCCCCCCCCCATCGGTGAATCTGACGCAGCTGTTGCGGAGGATGAAGATGACGGAGGCCGCACAATAAAATATAATGGTGCGACCTACCAATTGAATGAGAATATCGTCACTATTCTCTGTATGGGAATTGATAATGAAAATATAATTGAAGATTCCGGTGTTGTTGGTGAGAACGGACAGGCTGACGCCCTATTTTTGCAAACCATGGATGTTAAAACAGGAAAGACCGTACTTATAGGCATCCCCAGAGATTCGATGGTTGACGTTGATGTATATTCAACAGACGGAAACTTTATAAGGACTGACAACAAACAGATTTGCCTTGCATATGCGTATGGAGACGGCAAAAAGACAAGCTGTGACAATGTCATAAAATCGGTTTCCAGACTGTTATACGGAATGCCTATAGAATACTATTGTGCAATGGATCTGAAACCCATCGGAATATTGAATGACGCTGTCGGCGGTGTTACCGTAACAGCCTTGGAGACTATAGATCTTCTTGGCGGATTGGTGGTTAAGAAAGGTGAAGTAATCACGCTTAAAGGCAATGAAGCGAATTATTACGTGCGATATCGTGACAATTCGGTACTTGATTCAAATATAGCAAGGATGAAACGTCAGCAGCAATATTTGACGGCATTTTCAAAAAGTGCGCTCAGCATGACCAAAAAGGATATAACAACGCCTGTTAAGCTTTTAAATAAAGTCTCAAAATATGTTACAACAAATCTTGACGCATCAAAGATAACCTATCTGACCACCACTGTCCTGACAAACAATTATAACGGAGAGTTTGATTTCCGTGTGGTTCAGGGTAAAGTTGTTAAGGGTGAAAAATATGCCGAGTTTGACACCGACGGAAAAGCGTTATATGAGCTTATTTTGGATGTGTTTTACAACAAGGTTTCTTAACACTGACCGCCAACAAAATACAGACTTTCGCCACATTAATTTACGGCTTCATAACGGTTAAATATTCGTTATGAGGCCGTTTTCAATTTAGTTTATTTTTAGGATTGTTTGCTTATTCTCCTGATACTAATCCCGATTATATAACCTCCATGAAATCAAGCAAAAACCTTTGATAAATGGGTTTTTGTGCTGAATTTTTAGCTATGTTTTAAGAGGGATTAGTATGACTATATGTTACAGCTTATGAAACGAAGAATCTTTTCGAGATTCCTCGCTTCACTCGGAATGACATAGATTGTATCGTAATCAATTGCAAGCGCAAACTGCTTCATTTGTTTGGCATGAACGCACTAAACACTAAATATTGCTCTCATACTAATTCACGATTAAAAACCTCAAAAATAACAAGCAAAAGCTTTAATATATGCGGTTTTATGCGAAATTTTTAGTTAGGTTTTTATGAGTAATTAGTATCACCGGTTTTGATATTGAACCGAAGCTTTTTGGTGTTGTCTTCCCCATATACAATTTCGACAGTATTTTCGGAAACAAACTGTGCGGAAATAATTTTTGCGGTGCTTTTTGCAAACATACTTTTCAATATATTAATATCTTCTTCCGAATAGTCCCCCGCATAATCCGAAACAAACAGCACATTACCGCACAAATGATTGATTTTTGCAAGCAAAAGCTTCTGCTCCCGGGTAAAGGTCAGGTTGCTGCTGCGCAGAAAGAACACATCCGGGTCGTTTATAAAAGCTCTGCCGTTGAGATGACGGCGAAAAATCGAATTGGTGATGGCGTTTTGAGCACTCGGAAGTTCGTTGTTGATGTGGAGCGCATTGTAAAACTTTCCGGTATATTTCAAGTCAACATCGCAGCTGATACGGCAGGCATCCACAACACCGAAGCACGGCCCGAGTGGCACTCCGCAGCCAAGTAAAATCTTTTCGCCGACAAGCTCACGCAAAAAGTCCATCGCCTCGCACATAATTGTACCTCTTGTTTTTCCGGCTCTGGGCTGTATGCACTGGCTGTACAGGAAGTCGAGCTTCACCATGTCATATCCCCATGTATTAAGCACCGTGTCAAACACTTTTTTTAGATGAGCCCTGACCGCAGGGTTATATATATCCAGCGTATATGCGCCGCCCCATGCAAAGCAGCCGAGCTCCGGCTTGCCGGCGCTGTTTTTTAAAAGCCACTCCGGATGTTCCTTTGCCGCTGCGGATTTTTTCTGAACATTAAACGGCGCAAGCCATAAGCCTGCAAGATAACCCTTTTCGTGGATTTTTTCGGCAATATATTTCATACCGTTCGGAAATTTTTTATTGTCGCATTCAAGCCAGTCGCCCACAAACGGTTCATAACCGTCATCAATCTGAAAAACAGACACGCTGTCCTTAGCCCTGTCCAATCCGTTCAGGTCGCGCAGGATAATGTCTTCATCAATTTTCTGAAAATAATTGTACCATGAAGTGTAGCCGGAAAGATGTCCGATTCTCGGCTTCTTCACACCCGTCCGTTCAAAGTAGCGGTCAAACACATCCTCATAAGTGCCATTGATACAGACAATATCAAACGCATTAAAAGCCTCGGCAGTTATAAGGCCTTCTAAATCTTTCCTGATGCAAAGCTTGCCTGCGCGCATGTCGGCATCAAAAATCGTATAGCCGTTTCTTTCGCTCAGCGAACCGATGAGGAACACTTTTTCGCCGTTCCTGACATAGGTGTATGTGAACGAGTGGAACAAGCCCTGCTTTTCCGGATAGTCCGTGAACATATAATCGCCGGAAATAGCCGCCATGTATCTGCCGGTTTTTGTCAGCTTGGTAAGTTTTGTCAAACCGGTATACAGATCATCTTTCGACACTTCGCGCGTGGTCGTCCAGGCTTGATAACCGTTTACAAAAAACCTGTCATCCGCGGCAAAGTCATAATCCGTTTTAAGCTGAAGGTTTAAAAATTCGAGCTTTGTTTTTGGGGTAACCTTAAGTTTAATATCCCCGCCGGTGTACCCGAACGCAGCCGAATAATGCTTTGTCTCCAATTCGTTTGAGGTGTAAGTTTTCCCGTCGCACTTATAACTGATTTCAAAATTTAAATTCATCTTGCCGCAGCTCCCTTCCGAAAAGTTATTATATCATAACTCACGATACAATCAAAGCAGATAATATATGCCGGTTGAAACCGGGAACACATGAAGTTTATCCCCGACGCAGCTTGTAACGGAAGTTTCCTTCATTAATCATCTCCCATTTTCTTATATTATTCATCCTTATTATTTTTGAAAATGATAAACAAAAACGAATATCATCACTGCAATGCAAATTTCAGCACATAACCGTTGACACTAATTCACGAATTTTATAATATATCGTTGACAAACGTTAACAATTGTGATATAGTGTTAATAATGAGGAATGGAGGTCGACATCCTTTCGTCATAAATTTAATTGTGAGGTAAAAAAATGTTTATTGAAGAAAGGCATCAGAAAATTTTGGATATGCTCGCAGAACAAGAAAGTATCACAACCGGGGATATTCAAGAGAAATTCGGCATCAGTTATGACTCCGCTAAGCGCGACCTAAGAATTCTGGAGGAAAAGGGACTTCTAAAAAGAACGCATGGCGGCGCTATTCCGATCAAAAAAATCGGCTGGGGCGGCGAGTGCCACGATTTATCCGCGAATGAAAGAATTCAAACCGTTAAGGCAAACTATCTTACCATTGCAAAAAGAGCAATTGCTATGATTGAACCAAAAGATGTAGTTTTTCTTACAAGCGCAAGCATCGGTTGTTTAGTCGCTCAAAATATTCCCGCCAGCCTGAGTTGTACAATTGTCACTAATTCAATATCAATTGCGGAAGAACTGCGTAAATATGATACTATCACCGTCATCGTAACGGGCGGTGAAATGAGCCAAAACGGGGCATTTTATGACGAATTCACCATAGAAATCATACACCGGCTAAAATTTGACAAATGCTTCATTACATCAGCTTGTATCTCACCAAAATTCGGTCTTTCTATTCAAAAGACAAGAAACATTGGGTTAGTTAACGCTGTGATTGAAAATTCAAAAGTTACTGTCGGTTTGTATCCAACCGGAAAAATAGGTTTTGATTCGATTGTCAGTATTTGCCCTGCAAACAAATTAAACTATCTGATTACAGATTGGGATGCTTCAGAGGAAGATTTGAAGGCATTTGATGAGCTTGGAATTGAAATAGTCGTTACAGATAATGCCAATTAGTATAGAATTATGATTGTAAATAAATTGACTGAAAAGGAAGCAATTGTATGAAACCAACCGAACTGATGTTTTTCTTTGACACCGAGGATTTCACCTCCAACCGCAGCGCGGACGCGATATTTGACCTCGCCGGGATTATGACGGACGAAAGCGTAACCGGCCATTTTGCCATTGTCGGGCTGCTCGCCAAACAGCTTGAACAGTGGGGCCGGACAGATGTTATCAATGCGTTGAAGCCGCATATTATCGGCACGCATACCTACGGGCACAGTCTGCATCCGGATATCTGCGAGCAGACTGATTTTGAAGATTTCGGCAAGGCGTATTCCACCGTTGCCGGCTATGAGGATGAAGCGATTTCGCTCATCAAACACATGACAGGCACGGACAAAATTATGTTTGCCTGCCCGCCCGGCGATTCAAAAAGTTACGCCGCGATGTACTATTACGCCGACAGGGGTATCCCCTTTTACTGCGACACCGTTATTTTTGACAAACGCTGCAGTCCGCTGACCTACTGCAACGCCGAACATATCCCCTACACAGGCTCATTCGAAAGTATTTTCCTGGGTCGCCCGAAGCGCACAAACGAAGAGCTGCTTGACGAGCTTGCGGAAAACGACCGGGTTATTGTTTACACCCATCCGAATATGGCTGTGAAAACCGAATTCTGGGATAAACTGAATTATGACAAAAGCAATCTGCGCGAATTTGGCGACTGGATTGAGGCGCCCGACCGCCCCGCGGCGGAAACAGCGGAATTTTATGCCGATATCCGTTCGTTCGTGCAGACCGCGAAGGTCGACGAGCGTTTTGTCATTACAAACCTGAATGAAATGCTGGCAAAAAGAAAACAGCCCCCCATCATCACGCGCGCCATGCTGCCGGATATCCGGAATAAGCTGGCTGAATCTTTTGCGCCGCTCGATGAGCCGTGCTTGTCGATTTCAGATGTGTTTCTTGCCGCAGTCGCGTTCCTGAACGGAGCAGAGGAATTTATCCCCGGCAAAGCATACGGATTTTTGTCCGCACCCAAAGGCGTTGCCGAAACGGTTGATGTGACTGCAAGCGATATCGCCGCGGCGGCACGCAAAATAGATACATCAACCTTCCTGCCAGCCGAAATCCAAGTCGGCGATACGATGATTGGTCCCGCCGATTTCCTTTTCGCCTCGCTCGATGCGTTGGTCAACCCGGATGAGACCATCACCGTGCAGCCGAAACCGCAGCTCAACAGTATTGCGCACCTGCCGGGACTTCCAACATTCACCCTCAACGGAACATGGGTGCATCCGGCGGAAATGCGTGACAATTATCTGTCGGACCGGCTGAGGCTGCAGTGCTGGACGCTGAAAAATGCCTGAACATCTAATAATTGCGGCCTCAAAACAAAAACCGTTTTGAGGCCGAGTTTGTTATTATTGTCATATTGATTAATTTTTTGCTGGACTTGTCATCCCGGCCACACACTTGTGGCTAGTTATACTAATTACTCATAAATACCTAACTAAAAAATCCGCACAAACCCGCATTGATCAAAGCTTTTGCTTGATTATTTAGAGGTTTTTAATCGTGAATTAGTATTAAGTGAAGGATCTTTTTGAAATTCCTCGTTTCTCTCGGAATGACACAAAAGACATTTTAGTATATTTCTAAGCAATCTGTGAATTCTAAATTACCTATTGTATTTTTGATTTTTTCGGCTATAATAGGAGTGTGTCCAACATTAGCCGAAAAAAGGAGGCTTAAAAATGCGCTATATTAAACGGGCGATGGAAGAAACTTTCATGAAGCTTAATAAACAATTTTCCGCTATTTTAATCACAGGCCCCCGTCAGGTTGGCAAGACAACGATGCTTCAAAAACTGATGGAAACAGAAAACAACGGGCGCACCTATGTCACCCTTGATGATTTAGCTGAACGGCAAATGGCAAAGAATGACCCGGCAATGTTTTTTCAGCTCCATAAACCTCCGCTGTTTATTGACGAAGTGCAGTATGCGCCGGAACTTTTTCCTTACATAAAAATGTGGGTTGACAAGCACCATACCCCGGGTGACTTTTGGCTGACAGGCTCACAGATATTCAAGCTGATGAGAGGTGTGCAGGAGTCACTTGCCGGTCGCGTCGCTTTGCTCCAAATGCTTCCCCTTTCCCAACAGGAGATTTTGGGGATCAAAACAATCCCGTTTGAAATAAACTTTGAAGCACTTATCGAGAAAGAGAAAAACACCACCAAGGCTGGAACGCCGGAAATTTACAGCCGTATTTTTAACGGAGGTATGCCGGCGCTGCTCAGCGGGCAGTATACCGACAGACGGGTTGTATATTCAAGCTATATCAGCACATATATTGACAGAGATGTAAAAGAGCTGTCCGGTGCGATTGACTCGCTAAAATTTATGAGGTTCATTACCGCGGCTGCGGCGCTCGCCGGGCAAATGGTAAACAGCAAAACCATCGCGGACGATTGCGACATTGACCAGATGACCGTTAAAAACTGGCTTGGCATTTTAGAGACACTCGGCATCATCTTTTATCTGCATCCCTATTCCAACAATGTTTTGAAACGCACGGTTAAAACCCCGAAACTTTATTTTTACGACACCGGGCTTGTGTGTTTTCTTGCCAAATGGAGCGACACAGATACATTGATGAACGGCGCGATGAGCGGCGCTATCCTTGAAAGCTTCGCGGTATCCGAAATAGTCAAGAGTTATTACAACTGCGGCAGGGAGCCGTTTGTATATTATTACCGGGATAAGGACACGAAAGAGATTGACCTGATAATTGAGGCAAACGGGACACTTTTCCCCGTTGAGATAAAAAAGACGGCAACACCCGATATCCGGCTGACGAGAGTTTTCAAAGTAATTGATAAATCCCCTCTTCTGCGCGGAACCGGCGCAGTTCTTTGTACCGCGGAAAAGCTCAGCGCGTTTGATAAGGATAATTTGATTGTGCCGATTGGGTTGATATAGTAGACGAATTTTAATGAATCATGGAACCCTCACCCGTTATGCAAAGGATAATAGCAATATTGGAATATTTTATATTGACATTTTTGATTAATAAATATATTCTTATAATTACTAATTATATTTGCAAATTTTTATTTGAATCGTTTCCGCATTCATGCAAAGTATTTACATGTTCAAGATTAGGATATAATAAAATGTTTATTGTTTAGGGGAAGGAGGTATTGATGCCTATGAGAATGATTGATAATGCAGCACTTCTGAGATATTTATCAATTATGAACGGTGGAGAAATAGATTTCTTTTTGGGTTCTGGTGCTTCTGCACAAGCGGGAATACCGACAGGCAGTACAATGATATGGGAGTTTAAACGTGAACTCTACTGTTCCGAAACCGGAAATTTAAAGGAAATGTTTAGGGATTTAAACTCAGATATTACAAGAAATACACTTCAAAAATATTTTGATGATCAAGGCAATCACCCCCCTCGTTTTTCACCAGATGAATATGCACATTACTTTGAATTATGCCATCCAACAGCTATAGCTCGAGAAAGGTATATTCAAGATAAAGTCAGCGATATTGCGCCATCAATTGGTCATCTTTGTTTAGCTGATTTGTGTATTAAAAAACGAATTGTAAATATTTGGACAACAAATTTTGACGAGTTAATTGAGTCTGGAATAAAAGCACTTGTACCTCACCATAGCTTTAATGTTTATAGTAGTGCAAACAAAAGTGTGGCTGCAAGCAACTCCTTTTCATCAGTAATAAAACTGCATGGTGATTATCGGTATGACCATATTAAAAACACTACTAGGGAACTACAAATCCTTGAAACAACTATGCAAGATTCATTCACAGAAAAAATGAAAGAGAAAGGTCTTGTAGTTCTAGGTTATTCTGGGTCAGATGAGTCAATAATGAATGTTTTTGAACAAAATCTTTCTAACCCTGAATTCTTGAAATTTGGGTTAATATGGGCAGTTCCCGAAGGCGTAAGTCTATCGCCACGATTATCAACGCTACTAGAAAATGCTTGCAAAGTTAATGAGAACTCAGGAATAATAGAAATCCAAGGCTTCGATGAATTTCTTCACAGTATATATGCCAACCAGTCCACAAAGAACGAAATTATTGAAAATGGATGGCGTGATTATGATCACAAGAAATTGCCCATACATTTTCAACCTCAACCAACCACAAACTTCACCAAACTAAATGGATTTGAATCAATTAGTTGCCCAGAATGTTTTGTTTTCGACACAAATATAACTTCATGGAAACAATTAAGAGATGTTATTGGCGACAATGATATTATTGCCGCTCTATATTCACACCGTTTATATTGTTTTGAAGATTTCGATGAGATTAAAAGAGTATTTGGAAGTCATATAAAATCACAAATAACAAAGGAGCGAATTTCTGGCAAGATTTTATACCGCACAGATTCAATTTATCTTGGCATGATATATTCACTTATTAACAAAGTATTTATTTCCGATTTTAGACTAACTGAATTTAGAAGAAACAAGTATTACAATTCAGCAGTAAGCCAGCAAGAAAATGACCTTAATTGTCTGGTATATGATGCAATTGAAATTTCACTTTCTGTTTATAATGGAAAAATATACTTGAATGCAGTGCCAACAGTATTTTTAACCGACAATTCAGGCAATCCATTTGAACGGTTCGACAACCAAAAAAAGATAAATCAGGTTATGTCAAAGGTTTACAATTCACAATACAACGAAAGATTAAAGTTTTGGAATGAAATGTTTATTAAAAATAGGTCATTCGAATTTACCTATAAAGGATTTTCTATCCTATTTAGTAAAATCCCGGTAAGTTGCGGTGGCAATTCTCGAAAAAATGAGTGGCCAATAAAATATAGCTTCCATTTTAATGAACCCGAAATGTTGTTTGATATTCGAGATACAAGTAAAAAATCTGTAAATCAGTTAAAAGGCATATCTAGTTATGCACCACTTGACTGCTCATTTTCTGTTGGTTGTTCTTCTCGTTCTTCAATAACGCTGGCAATTGTATCACCGCAGGAAGAACTAAATAAAATACTAAATCACTTAGCAAAACTCAACCAATGTATCACCCCAACTAACAGTAGGGATGGTTTTCTCACACAATATAGCGGATTCGAAACTATATATAAAAGAGCTCTCAGTATTCCAGCTTGTAATGATACTAGTAGAATCTATGGATACGCAACAAACACAACTATGCAAATGAAACAAAGTGACTTTTTGGCGTTGCTAAAAAGGTTTATTGACCAGCTTTCAACACAACACGATTATGATGTTGCGGTTATATACATACCTGAAAAATATGCTCGTTTTCGAGAAGATGTTTCAAGTGATTATAATTTGCATGATGCAATTAAATTGTATGCAACCGATAAATCCGTGAAAGTGCAATTCGTTGAGGAGCGTTCAATAAACTATTACGATCCTTGTAAAGTTATGTGGGGATTATCGACCAGCCTGTATGCAAAGGCATCAGGAATTCTATGGCAACCGGCAATTATCAATAATGATACTGCATTTGTTGGCATAAGTTATGCCATGTCTAAAAGCAAAGGTACATGCATTGGATGCAGTCAGCTGTTTGATTCAACTGGAACTGGTATCCGATTGTTGCTTAAAAAAATAAACGACCCGGGGTTTTGGGGACGCAATCCATACATGAAAAGTGATGAGGCACGCTTAATTATGTCGGCCTTGCGTGATCAGTATTACAAATGTGAACCTACAAGTCATCTTAAAAGGATTGTAGTACACAAAACCACCCCATTCACACAAGAAGAAATAAAAGGGTTTACACAAGCGCTTGAAGGAATTGAAGATATCGAGTTACTGCAGATTCAAGAATATTCTACATGGCGAGCTATCCGTTATGATTCAAACGAATATACAAGCAAACCTGCCAGTTTCGCGATTCACCGCGGAACAACCATCCCATTAGATGACGATTGTTTTTTACTTTGGACTCATGGATGTATTCAACATGATGATCTATTAGGTAATAGATTGAACTATTATAAAGGTGGTCGAGGAATACCATCACCTCTGTTGGTAAAGCGTTACTATGGAAAAGCATCTGGTGATGTTTTAGTTAATGAAATATTAATGCTATCAAAAATGAACTGGAACAGTGGTGATAGTTTGTATAAACAATTACCTGTAACCCTAGACTTTGCAAAGGTTTTGTCTCGAATGTCTAAACAAGATGAAGCTATTTATAATAAGCCTTATGATTTCAGATATTTTATGTGACAGAACCATTAAATAATACGTAAATATTGAGTAGTGTGACAAGCGTATTAAAATATTTCTTCAAAAACCAAGCATTTACAAGGGTTTAACTAAGTATAAAAAAATGAATGAGCCGTAATTAATAATATATTATAAATAGCGCAGTGTGACAAGAGGTGTTATCATGAAAAGGGTCATTGATATATTGAGAAAAAATGGTCCCATGCTGTCAGGGGAACTAGCAAATAATATTCAAAAATAATATAGTCTTTCAAATGATGCCGCACGGAAAATTATTTCTCGTTCAACAACACCCGTACACAAAATTAAGAGTTTGAGCTTTGAAAGCAATCAAAGGTTTATATATTTACAAGAACAATATAATAGTGAAATGTATTTTCAAAAATTATATTTTGCTTTTAAGTCTAGTGCGAAAATCTATTACCAAATTATACTTGCAATTCAAAATAATGATGGTTTTATCTCTGAAACGGTATTGGCAAGCTATGTAGCTGCACCAATTGAGAATGTCGTAAGACATAAAAGATATGACTTGATCGTTAGCAAACTTATAGAATTGCGATTTATATACAAATATATTGATGGTTTTTATGCATTATCCTATCCACATGTCGAAACTGAACTTAAAAATTCAAAAGCTATTGAACTTGCTAAGAAAACAATTGTTGAGGATTTTTTAGATTGGTCAAAAAAAATTAATTTAATTGCTTACAATTCATCAAAGGGTTTTTTTCAAAAAGCTAACTTTGCAAAATTTCAATGGGCTTTTTCATCTCCATCATATATTAATGATATAGCCAACACAAAAAAACATAAGCCAGGATTCTTTGTCGGAGATATAATAATTGGAAAAAAAGTTGAAGTAGAAGATGTTCAATTTTTTATTGATAAAATTGAAATCATTAAAAGCTTTGATAACATACAAAATTTTGTTCCTGTGTTTCTTTCAGAAAACTTTTCTAATGAAGTATATATTCTATTAAAAACGAAAGGAATTTTATGCGCAAATATTAACAATTTGTTTTCGAATGCTTATGCTGATTCTTTAAGGAAATTGATTTATTTTGCAAAAAATGCTGCTGCTATCATTAATAATGATCCGGAAAAATTTGTCCAGTATATAAGTAGCATCTCAACACTTGAGGGTAAAATGGGTAATATTATTGGTGATTTGTTTGAAGCTTCAGTTGGTTATTACTTTCATGCAATCGGTTGTAAGTATTTTGAAATTAATAAAATTATTAAGCATAATAACATAATAAAAGAGATAGATGTGTATGTTGAAAAGGATGGAATAATAAAAATAGTTGAATGTAAGGGAATAAAAAATACATTGGATCACGAGTATGTTGAAAAGTGGCTATCTGATAACATTCCAACAATTTTCAAAGCTATTAAAGAAACCAAACCGGATGCAACAATTGAATTTGAATTATGGTCTACAGGTGGTTATCTTAAAGAGACTGAAGATTTACTTAACAGAGTAAAATCTCATACAAAAAAGTATAGTATTGACTTTCTAAATGCATCACAGATAATGGAGTTGGCCAAAAAAGGCAAATGTGAGCTTCTATTAAAAAATGTCAACTCCATTTTGAATTAAAAAAATGTTTTGACTACTCTGAAATTTACAAAACAACTTTGAAATTTACGGCCTCAAAACAAATAACGTTTTGAGGCCGCTTAATATGTTTTTGATTTACCTGCTGATATTATTTCTTATCCTTGATAGCTGCCTGAGCCGCCGCAAGGCGAGCGATGGGTACGCGGAACGGTGAGCAGGAAACATAGTTGAGGCCGATGTTATGGCAGAACTCAACCGTGCTCGGGTCGCCGCCGTGCTCGCCGCAGATGCCGAGCTTAATGTTCGGGCGGGTCTTTTTGCCGAGATCAACTGCCATCTTCACCAATTTGCCCACGCCTTTGTGGTCAAACTTTGCAAATGGATCGGATTCAATATTCTTGGTTTTATGTAAAAAGTCTGAGTATATATTTTAGTCGTTTTTTATATCATATTATGAATATACTATCCTTTTCGTCAAAATAAGTACCCACTTTGAAAAGTTATGTTGACATTTTTGATTAATAATTATATTCTTATTAATAGAAATATAATTATTAGATTTTACTGCAACTGATACTAATTACTCATAAAAACCTAACTAAAAAATCCGAATAAAACAACATAAGTCAAAGCTTTTGCTTGATATTTTAGAGGTTTTTTAATCGTGAATTAGTATGACCTTAGGAATTATGAGGTATTCTACTTCGAATCATAGAATCGTCCCCCGTTTTTCTTATGTAAAGTTTATTGATTTGCCATGATTTTCATACTCTGAAACCCCTAATCACATTAGAGTTTTGGATTTTCGAGACTGATATTCAAATTCATAATGAAGGAGGCGATAAAATGGCAAGCTTGATTATGGCTCCGCTTGTAGGGCTCCTATACCTATTTGGCTTGAACGAAACTCAAATAACAGATTTTATCCATGAAGTATTTTTTTCTGATGATTTTTTTTCCAATTTGTTTGATTTCATAGCAAAGTTAAATTAATGTAGCCTATTGGCTTAAAAAACATATTTCATGTGACATGAATCGGGAGACAGTAATACAATTCAGCACAACAACTATTAGGACTTCAGCGGTTTCAAAACGAAAACTGTTTTGAAACCGCTGATTATTTAATATGGATTTTGTGAAGTGTTATTATTTCTTATCATTTATTGCTACCTAATACTAATCCCTCTTTAAAACATAGCTAAAATTTCGGTACGAAAACCCATATGTCAAAGGTTTTTGCTTGATTTCATAGAGGTTTTATAATCGGGATTAGTATAAACTGCTGCAGAGCGACAATGGGAACGCAGAACGGTGCGCGAACAGCTTTTTATTTCAACTTCTGTCTCATTTCAACAATTACTTGCAAAAAATTCAAGTAATTTGTTGAAATCGATAAACTGTTCGAAAAGAGCAGATGCACAAACTCATGTGCATCTGCTCTTGTATTTCCTTCCAAGAAATAAACAAATAGAAAATCATTCATAACGATTAATAATCGAGATACTTTTTTACTGCTTCCACAAATCTTTCAGCATCATGGAGCTGTTGAACGGCATCTGCTTTTGCAATCACATAAAAGTCGTCATAGTCGCTGTTTGAGCGGGCTAAGAAGAGTGTGCTGATAACCGCAGACAACTCGCTGTCAAATATTCCTGTTTTTATATAATTTCGACGAAACTCGGCAATAATCCCGGAATGCTTTTTGCTGTCAAATTCATCAAGAACAAGCACAGCACGCATTGCATGAAACACCGCATAATAGGTGCGGTTAACCAAAGCCTTGCATCTGTCGGAATCTGCAAGCAACCGGGCATCACGCAGACAATCCTCAGCATTTTCAAGCCTTGCTTTCGATAAGGTTATTTTTTCGTCAACCTGCAATTTTGATTCCCTCCCGCGTAACATTGCGATAAAACGGCGAAGCGGTTTGAAATCTCTCAAACATCGCGCGTTCCACAACGTGAGTTGATATCACAATATCATTATCAAGCTCAAGCTGTGATACATGTGTGATAAGCCGGGTATTGTAATGCCAGCATTCATCCTGCGGAATGTCCGCAATAATTAAAATGTCGATATCCGACTCGCCGTCATAATCGCCGCGCGCATAGGAGCCATACAGTATTACCGCATTTAGCTTAGCGCCGAAAAGGTTCTTTGTTTCATCCACAACATCAATGAGAATATTATCAAGCTGGTTCTTTGTGCACATCAACTCACCTTCTTTCATTCGTATTATATCCTATCAAACAAATAAAAACAACGATTTATTTCATTTTTATCATCCTGCATAGTCTTTGCAAGCAAGAATTACGGCCCCGGGCGAAAAACCGTCCGAGGCCGCTTAGGTTTATTATTGCCGCAAAATCGGAAAATTTACTTCTTATCCTTGATAGCCGCCTGAGCCGCTGCTAACCGCGCGATGGGCACGCGGAACGGTGAGCAGGAAACATAGTTGAGGCCGATGTTGTGGCAGAACTCAACCGTGCTCGGGTCGCCGCCGTGCTCGCCGCAGATGCCGAGTTTAATGTTCGGGCGGGTCTGCTTGCCGAGTTCAACAGCCATCTTCACCAGTTTGCCAACGCCGTTTTGGTCGAGCTTCGCGAACGGGTCGGATTCAAAAATCTTGGCGTCATAATAAGCGCCTAGGAAGGAGCCCGCATCGTCACGGCTGAAGCCAAAAGTCATTTGGGTTAAGTCGTTGGTGCCGAAGCTGAAGAACTCTGCTTCTGTGGCGATTTCGTCCGCGGTGAGGGCCGCGCGCGGGATTTCGATCATGGTGCCGACCATATATTTCATTTCAATGCCGGCTGCCGCAATGAGTTTGTCTGCGGTTGAAGTGACGATATCTTTAACGAACTTGAGCTCTTTGATTTCGCCGACGAGCGGTATCATAATTTCCGGTACAATTTTAAACTCCGGATGAGTTTTCATAACACTGATTGCGGCGTTGATAACAGCAGTTGTCTGCATCTCGGCAATTTCGGGGTACGAAACAGCAAGGCGGCAGCCGCGGTGGCCCATCATCGGGTTAAACTCATGCAATGAGGAGATAACCGCAGTCAGGTCTTTAGATGTCATGCCGAGTTCTTCGGCTATTTCAGCAATATCCTCGGCCTTCGTCGGCAGGAATTCATGAAGTGGCGGGTCAAGGAAGCGGATGGTCATCGGGCGGCCTGCAAGGGCAATGTACATTTCTTCGAAGTCGCCTTGCTGATAAGGAAGGATTTTCGCGAGCGCTGTTTTACGGGCTTCAACATCCTGCGCGACAATCATTTCGCGCATTGCTTTGATGCGGGTGCCTTCAAAGAACATATGCTCCGTGCGGCACAGGCCAATACCCTCCGCGCCGAATTTAACGGCCTGGATGGTGTCGCGCGGGTTATCGGCATTCGTGCGTACCTTAAGGATTCTTCTGGAATCCGCCCAGGTCATAAACCTGTCAAAGCAGCCGGAGATGGTCGCTTCAACCGTGGCAACGGCGCTGCCGTAAATCTTGCCGGTGGAACCGTCAAGAGAAATATAATCGCCTTCGTTGTATTTTTTGCCGTCAAGCTCAAAATAGCCATCCTCGGCATACATCTTAATTTCGCCGCAGCCGGAAACGCAGCAAGTGCCCATGCCGCGGGCAACAACAGCGGCGTGAGAGGTCATGCCGCCGCGAACGGTAAGAATGCCCTGCGCAACCGCCATGCCTTCAATATCTTCCGGAGAGGTTTCAAGGCGAACAAGAATAACCTTTTCGCCAAGTTCGGACTGTTGAACAGCTTCTTCAGCTGTAAAAACAACTTTGCCGCAGGCAGCGCCCGGAGAAGCCGCGAGGCCTGTTCCGATAACTTTTGTTGCCGCAAGGGCTTTTGAATCAAACTGCGGATGAAGCAGCGCGTCAAGCTGTTTGGGGTCAACGCGGAGAACCGCTTCTTCTTCCGAAATCATGCCTTCATCAACAAGGTCAACGGCTATCTGCAATGCGGCGGCCGCTGTGCGCTTGCCGTTTCTGGTCTGGAGCATATAGAGTGTGCCATTTTCGATGGTGAACTCCATATCCTGCATATCTTTATAATGGTTCTCAAGACGGTTTGCAATGGAAGCAAATTCTTCATAAACCTTAGGCATATCATCTTTAAGCTTCGAAATTTTATTCGGTGTGCGGATACCGGCAACAACATCCTCGCCCTGGGCGTTGATAAGATATTCACCGAATAAAGCCTTTTCGCCGGTTGCGGGGTCACGGGTAAAGGCAACACCTGTGCCGGAATTATCATTCAAGTTGCCGAAAACCATCGGCTGAACATTAACGGCTGTGCCCCAGGAATAGGGGATGTCGTTCATGCGGCGGTAGGTGTTCGCGCGGGGGTTATCCCATGAGCGGAAAACCGCTTTAACGGATTCCATCATTTGGTCTTTCGGGTCGCTCGGGAAATCGGTGCCCTTTCTCTTCTTATAAAAAGCCTTGAACTGGGCAACCATTTCTTTCATATCCGTTGCGGTGAACTCGATATCCTGCTTAATGCCGCGGGCTTCTTTCATTTCGTCAATAATAACTTCGAAGTCCTTCTTCGAAAGCTCCATGACAACATCGGAAAACATTTGGATAAAGCGGCGGTAGGAGTCATAAACAAAGCGCTCAAACTTCGGTTCCGGATTGCCTGCGATAAGGCCGGCCGCAACTTCGTCATTCAGGCCGAGGTTCAGGATGGTGTCCATCATGCCGGGCATGGATGCGCGGGCGCCCGAACGCACGGAAACAAGCAGCGGGTTCTTGATATCGCCGAACTTTTTTTCGTTAATTTCTTCAATTTGGGCAAGCGCGGCGTCTATCTGCGCCGCGATATCCTCGCCGATTACCTTGCCGTCGTCATAATAACGGGTGCAGGCCTCGGTGGAAATGGTGAATCCGAGCGGAACCGGCATACCGAGCTTTGCCATTTCGGCAAGGTTGCAGCCTTTGCCGCCCAGCAGGTTTTTCATGGAGCCGTCACCCTCTGTGAACAGGTAAACATACTTGTGAGCCATTAACTATTACCTCCAAAATTTATTGTAAAATTATACCGAGCATTGAACATAACAGATGAACCTTTTCAGCACTCTAATATCCACATTGCAGTATAACAGATATAATAATGAATTTCTATGCATTTTTACAATAAAGATAGGTTGTACCCCGGCTATACTTTTGTTAACATTTCCCCAATTTTCCAATAAATATTTATTTGAATCGCAATTTGCGCAGTAACCTGTTTAAAGCTCATTTTTTTGTGTTTTCCGTTGTATATTTTATACTGTTCTGATATAATTTATTAAATATATTAAAGACAAAAATATGGGGGGAAAGTTTTGGATTCTGCTCTTTTAACAGCTGTTTCCGTACTCGCTTTATTTACAGCGGTTCTTTGCGCGGTTATTTTGGTTCGTTTAAAAAACATCGGCAGCACGGATAACAGCGAAACAGCAAAAAGCATACCCGAATTGAAAACCCGGCTTTTATTGATAAGCGAACGGCTTGATGCTTTCAGCCGCCAGGTTGCGGATGAATTCGAGCGCAGCCGCAGGGAAAGCGGGCAGTTTCAAAAGGATATAAGGGAAGAAACCGCCGAGAGCTTAAAAAATATGGGTGAAAAGCTCAACGAGATGAAAATAGCGAATGTTGAACACCAGCGGCAGCTTTCCGAGAAAGTGACGGATTCGCTCGGTACCATTCACAAAAATAATCTTGAACAAAACGAAAGACAGAGCCGTATTATTTCCGAAGCAATCGGCAAAATGCAGGAAAGCAATGAAAAGAAGCTGGATCAGATGCGAATGACCGTTGACGAAAAGCTCAATGAAACGCTAACCGTCAGGCTTGGTTCATCTTTCAAAACCGTTTCGGATCAGTTGGAGAGCGTCAATAAATCCCTTGGCGAAATGAAAGAACTTTCGACAGGCGTTACAAACAATGTAACCTCCTTAAACCGTGTTTTAACGAATGTCAAGGCAAGAGGCACCTGGGCAGAGGTTCAGCTGGAAGGCATACTGGACCAAACCATACCGAATATGTATGAGCGGAACTTTGCGACCAGGGCAGGCAGCAGCGAACGGGTTGAATTTGCCATAAAAATCCCGTCAGGCCCGGACAACAAGGAAATCACTTATCTGCCCATTGACTCCAAGCTGCCGATGGAGGATTATATCCGTCTTTGCACAGCGGCGGATATTGCCGACGCGGATGCTCTTTTAAGCGCGCGCAAAGCGCTCGAAACAAGAATTTTGAACGAAGCGAGAGCGGTAACAAAATATATCAACTTGCCTGTAACAACACCTTTCGCAATTATGTACCTTGCGACGGAAGGGCTGTATGCCGAGGTTGCGTCCTCCAGAACTGGGCTGCCCGAGCGGCTGCAAAATGAGCTTAACATCATGATAGCGGGACCGACAACCATAACCGCGCTTCTGAACTCGCTTTCGATGGGTTTTAAAGCAGTTGCAATCAACGACAAGGCAAACGAGGTACGAAGCCTGCTCGCCGCTGCCAAGGTTCAGTACGACAAATTCGGCGGATTGCTGGACAAGGCAAAGAAAAAGATTGAAGAAGCCGGGAATTCCATCGGCGAAGCGCAGGACAGAAACAGGTTGATTCAGGGTAAACTGAAGAACGTTGATAAAATTGAATACGGAGAAGCAGCCGAGATTTTGGGAATAACCGCAGCGGATGACAGCGAATAGATTGAGAAGAAGTTGGAAAGAGGTTGCAAAGAAGTTGGGAAGAAGTAGGGGCACGATAAAAAACAGGCTTTCTTGTAACCCGTGACCACCGACCACTAACCACTGTTCACATATAAAATTATGAAAAGGATGGGAATATTTATGCCGGGACTTATTGATTTTGAAGACAACAGCGAAAGAAACTTGCGTTGGCAAAGCGAACTTGGGCAGTTCAAAAAATACCCGCTTTGGGACGGTGAAACACCGGGTTATGTGGAAGAATTCAATCAACCCGCACCAAGTTTTATTTTTTTACCGGCTCCGGACGGCGGCGGCAAAGGCTGTGTTGTTGTTATGGCAGGCGGCGGTTATACTTTTAAATCCACAAGCGAAGGTGTTGCGATAGCAAAAAAATTAAATTTAGCGGGTATAAACGCTGCTGTGCTTGATTACAGGCTTGTACCCTATCCGAAAAAATTTATCCTTGCCGATGCAAAGAGATGCGTCAGGCAGCTTTATTGCCATGCCGGAGAATTGAATATCAATCCCGAAAAAATCGGCGTAATAGGCTTTTCCGCCGGTGGAAACCTCGCCGCTATGACCTGTTTTTACGGAGACGACGGCAACCTCGGCTCCCAGGATCCGGTCGAACGCTGCCCCTGCCGCCCCGCCGCCGCGATGCTGGCCTATGCCGCGGTTTATATCGTGGATGAAATTGAAGAGGAAGACGAAGATGAGTTCAACCTTATGTCATATTTTAACTTCAAACCGGAAAAAGGCATGAAGTTCCCGCCTGCTTTTATTTGGCAGTCTTTTGAAGATATGCTGGTTAACTACAATATTTCTTTTGACCTGGCTGCTTTGCTGCGAAAAATGAAGGTGCCGGTTGAAATGCACATATTCCCCTACGGCGAGCACGGGCAGGCACTTTCGGATTGGATTAATTATAACAACCCCGCTGACTCAGGCTATAACGGTCTGACCGTTTGCTGGAGCGATTTATGCACAAGATGGCTTAAATATTACGGATTTTAAATTATCAATTTTTTTATAAGGAGAAGCCTATGTCAGTAACAGAAAATACAAAGAGTAATGAAGAAATTAAGGATTTAATCAGCAAAATGACGCTCGAAGAAAAAGCGGCCATTTGTGACGGCGACGATTCCTGGCACCTGAAAAATTATGAAAAACTTGGCATCCCCCCTATTATGGTTGCCGACGGTCCTCATGGATTGCGCAAGAGAGACCCGAATCAAAAAAGCGAAGGGCTTCTCAACAGTGTGCCCGCTGTATGTTTTCCGACCGCGGTTACAACTGCATGTTCATGGGACAGGTCATTGCTGTACGAAATGGGTGAAGCGCTTGCTGATGAATGCCGCCAGGAAAAGGTTTCTGTCGTTCTCGGCCCCGGTGTCAACATGAAAAGATCTCCCCTTTGCGGGCGGAATTTTGAATATTTTTCGGAAGACCCGCTGCTGGCTGGTGAAATGGGCGCGGCTTTTATTCAAGGGGTACAGTCAAAAGGTGTCGGCACATCTCTCAAGCACTTTGCCGTCAACAGCCAAGAAACCCGCCGGATGACTGTCAACGCGGTTATTGACGAAAGAACCCTGCGCGAGATTTATCTGGCAGCTTTCGAAACCGCCGTAAAAGAAGGTAAACCCTGGACTGTAATGAGCGCATATAACCGCTTGAACGGTGAATTCTGCACCGAAAACGAATGGCTGCAACATAAAATTCTGCGTGAAGAATGGGGCTACGAAGGCGTTGTTGTCAGCGACTGGGGCGCTGTTAACGACAGGTCAAAAGGTCTTGCCGCCGGCAACGACTTGGAGATGCCCTCCTCTTTCGGCCTCGGTACCGCCAAAATTATTAAAGCAGTTCAAAACGGCGAACTAAGCGAAGAAATATTGAATGAAAGAACCGCGGCTATTTTGCAGTTAATTTTTAAGGGCAACAAGCTTTCGGGACAAGTATTTACCTATGATAAAAATGCTCATCATACAATCGCAAGGAAAATAGCCGGGCAGTCCATGGTTTTGCTTAAAAACGACGGTGATATATTGCCTTTAAAAAAGGGCGTGAAGGTTGCCGTTATCGGCGAAATGGCCAAGGTGCCAAGATATCAGGGCGCCGGAAGTTCGCTGATTAATCCCACCCGTTTGGACAACGCATATGATTGCCTGAAAGAACTCGGTGTTAATTCTACCTATGCGGCCGGTTACAGTGTTAACAGCGACAAGCCTAATCAAAAACTCATTGATGAAGCTGTTGAAGCAGCGAAATCAGCGGATATCGTACTTTTATTTATCGGGTTAACCGCCGAATATGAATCCGAGGGGTTTGACCGGGAGCATATGAAATTACCGGTTGGCCATAATGCCCTTACTGACGCCGTAAGCGGTGTTAATCCGAATACCATTGTTATTCTTTCCGGCGGATCACCTGTGGAAATGCCATGGCTTAACAAGATTAAAGCATTGCTTAACGGTTACCTCGGCGGCCAAGCGGGCGCCGGCGGTATCGCGGATATTTTGACAGGCGCGGTAACCCCGAGCGGCAAACTTGCCGAAACATATCCCTGCTGTGCCGAGTGTACCCCGTGCTTTAAGAATTTCCCCGGCAACCCGGCCACGGTTGAATACAGGGAGAGTATATATATCGGCTACAGGTATTATGATAAAATAAAAAAGAACGTCGTTTTCCCGTTCGGTTACGGTCTTTCTTACACGCAGTTTGATTATTATGATATGAAAACCGATAAAACATCGATGAAGGACGATGAAAAAGTTACCGTTACATTTATGGTAAAAAATACCGGTAATACCGCCGGCGCCGAAATCGCGCAGCTATATATTGCTGACGAGGAAAGCACAATTTTCAGAGCGCCAAAGGAGCTTAAAGGTTTTGAAAAGGTATTTCTTAACCCGGGCGAAGAAAAAGAAGTTTCTGTTATCCTCGGCAAGAGAGCGTTTGCCTATTATAACACCGCCATTCACGACTGGCATGTTGAAAGCGGCAGTTTTGATATACTCGTCGGAGCATCAGCAGCGGATATAAAACTGAAAACCGTCATTCAAGTTGAATCGACTGCGCCTAACGCGCCTGTCCCCGACTACAAAGAAACCGCTCCCTGTTATTTTTCAGGTGAAATCGCCGATGTTCCCGACGAACAGTTTGAAGCGTTATTGGGATATCCTGTCCCTTCCGTTGTTAAAGACAAGTCTCTGCCAATTGATATTACCGACAACTTTGAAAATGCTGCCCACACGAAATGGGGTAGCCGATTCGGCAGGTTTATCGGTTTCCTGCTCAGACGAATCGACAAAGGTGAGAATTCGCGCATGATGAATGCCATTGCGCTTCAAACACCAATCCGGAGTTTTGTTTCGATGAGCGGCGGCTTGTTCACCCAACGTATGGCCGAAGGCTTGCTCAGAATATTAAACGCAGACAAACCCTGCAAGGGGCTGCGAATGATACTGGGCGGAATACCGCATGCGCTTTTGAATGCAAAAAAGGTTTTAAAAAATATATAAGTAAAGAATTCGGAGGTTTATTACGCAATGAATGGGTCCTCAAGAAAAGTCTTAAGAGTTTTAGCAATTACCTTAGCAATAATTATTCTGTTTTCGGCTATCCCCACAGGTTTATTCACAGCTTTAACGGCAGTTAAAGAAGCTCCCCTGCAGATTTCTGTTATTTCGGATATTCACTATTATCCGCAAAGCCTTATGGGCAGCAAAGGTGAACTCTGGCAGCAGCATTGCGCAAATTCAGCAAGGCAGGATATTCAGTGCGCAGCTTTGCTTGACGCGGCGCTTAATGCCATTGATGTACATTCGGATGAAAACAGCTGTAAATATTTAATCATACCGGGTGATTTGACAAAGGACAGCGAGTATGCCGGACATATCGAACTTGCCGCCAGGCTGGAACAGTTTGAGAAAAAAACAGGCATACAGGTTCTTGTCATTAACGGAAATCACGATATAAACAACAGCAACGCTATCACTTTTGAAAACAACCGGGAGGAAAGCACCCGTGCCGCCACTCCTGCGGATTTCAGGGAAATATATAAAAACCTCGGTTATGATTTGGCATATCACACGTATTCTCCGCCCGCGGGCGAACAAGCCGGTATGCTTTCTTATTCCGTGCGCCTTGACGGCGGCTACAGACTGATTGCAATCGACGCCGGGAAGTACAGCGGTGACAGCACAGCCGACGGGGATGACGAACACGAAACCGGCGGCAACATTACTCCGGGCCTTATGAAATGGGTCCTAAACGAGGAATCTGAGGCGGCAAGCTGCGGGGAAACTGTTATCGGAATGATGCATCACAGTTTCGTTCCACAGTTTGAAATCGAACCGACTATTTTCCAGGATTTCATGGTTGACAATTGGCTGGAAACCACCGAAGCACTTACCGACGCAGGTATGCATTATGCTTTCACCGGCCACATGCATGTCAGCAATATAGCAAGCCATGTATCTGACAATGGCGAGACCATGTATGACTGCAGCACCTCTTCGCTTACCGGTTTCCCCAACACTTTCAGAGAAGTCCGGTTTGACAACACGGGCGGCGGTATTAGTACTGCTTACAAAACGTTTGATGTCGACTGCGAGCAGCAAATTTCCGCCGAAGGCTCGACATATGAGAAACCTTATAAAAACACCTTCTCCTTTGGGCAGACATACGGCAATGACGGCCTTGCAAATTTTGGCGCCGGTATGGCTGACGTTTTTTTAACCAGCATATTCGATGATATTCAAAAGCATGGCGGCATGCTTGCATATCTTACATCCAAAGGTATTGATTTGAGCGGAATTTTCAACAACGCAATTAAAGGCGGTTTAGCTGTCGGGAACTTGGATATATTTACATCAAGCAATATGATGAGTTTCGTGACTGATTTAGCTAATCAGATTGATGAAAATTATATAAACAACCCCGCCAAGGTGATTGAGATTATTCAATGGGTTGCACAAGGCCTTGTTTCTATGCAGGTATCCGATTATCCATGCACAAAATATATTGATTCGCTGGGTTTCGGAGACCCCGAAAAACCCGGAACTCTGCAGGACGCCGCTTACAGTGTTATCGCAACCCTTTACCAAGGCAACGAGGATATCAGCAACGATGTTTTTATACCTGATGTTTTGGACTTTTTTAAAAACCGCAACGGTGCCAAAGCCTTTTATGACACTGTAATTGATGTTGTTCTTGACGACCTTATTCAGGGGGAAATCCTCACAACGCTTGACTTCAATCCGGGCACGCTGTTCCCCGAAGACAGTGTTGTGAAGATGATCGGTGTTTTCCTGACTGCTGTTATCGACGCTGTTTTTGGCGGCAATAACAGTTATGCGAATATTATTGACTCCACACTTTCTATTCTTCCGGAAAAATACAACAGTTTAGACGGTTTGTTGAATTACTTCACAAAAGATTACCTGACTCAAAGCCAGTTTGATTCGTTAGGCTGTACCATTTCCGAGATAATCGGATGTATGGTTACTGATGAGGACCCCGAAATTAAAGAAGATAATGATGTAACCTTGACTTACAGCGGCCCGGTCACATTTGTTCCGACAGTTGAAGATTACCGTCTGCCCTCACAGGTTGCTGTTACATTCGGAAATAACACTGACAGCACCCGAAATATAACCTGGTTCACCAAATACAGTGCCACGCAAACAGACATTGAGATAGTACCTTACAGCCAAAACCCGGTATTTACCGGTATATCAACCACAGGAGCCGGAATTAAAGGCAAATCCGAAAAGGTTGCAAGGTCAACCCCGGGCGCTGATCTCGGTATTACCGGTTTTTTAACCTATGATTTTACGCTCGTTCGTCATGACATACAACTTACGGGACTTGCAGCAGGCACGAAATATTCTTACAGAGTTGGTGATGCTTCAAAAGGCTGGTGGAGCCAAACAGGGACTATAGAAACAGCCGATAATTCGAACAAGGTAACATTTTTCCATATGACCGACCCGCAGTCACAAGATGAACTTCAATACAAAACTTGGGCAAACGTTGTGAAAACAGCATATAATCTATATCCGCAAAGCAAGTTTATTATGAGCACCGGTGACCTGACCGACAACCCTGCAAACAACAAGCAATGGAAATGGCTTCTTAATTCCGCCTCAACGAATTTAATGAGCACCGTCCTCATGCCGACAACCGGCAACCACGAGGAAAAGAACTATTCGATTGACCGGAACCTCCTTCTTCCCGATGCTCCGCAGCAAGACAGAAGCAGCGGTGTTTATTATTCCTACGATTACAACAATGTACATTTTATTGTGCTGAACACAAACAACTTGAGTTCCAAAAACGCTTTGAGCAACGAGCAAATCGCATGGCTTAAACAGGACGCCGCTGCCAGCGATGCACAGTGGAAAATAGTTGCTCTGCACAAGGCCATGTATTCTAACGGCTCTCATTATGACGATAAAGACGTTAAAGCAATCCGAGCGCAGCTTTGTTCGCTTTTGCCCGAGCTCGGTATTGACCTTGTGCTGCAGGGTCATGACCATGTTTATTTGAGAACAGACGTCATGAGCGGGAACAAGGTTGTCAAGAGCCAAACAAAAACAGTAACTTACAATGGCAGGGATTACAGCGAAAAAATCGAACCGAAGGGCACTATATACGCTATTAGTGCCTGCTCCGGTGTGAAATATTACCTGCCAAAAAGCAACATCAAAACCGATTTGCTGTTTCCAAGAGCGCAAAGCATTGTAAGTGTTGAGTTGCCGGTATTCTCGGCAATACAAATTGACGGCAACAAACTTTATTTTGATGCCTTTACGGTAAACGGCAACGTAACAAAAAGAATAGACAGTTTTGCTGTTGAAAAGGCACCTGCTGCCGTAAACGCCGAAAACACGCCGGCTGTTTCAAACACAGCAAAGAACGGCACATCGGCATCCGATACAAATACCGAAACGGGCTCATCGCTGTCAAGCACCGCCAACATTGAAATCCCAAAAACCGGAAGCAATGACTATATGGTTGCCTTCTTCGCGCCAATAGTGCTGTCAGCCTCCATCTTTGTATTTCAAAGAAAAAAGCGTTCAACCGGAAGACAACAGTAATTACACAGAACATGAAGCTTGTTGACAAAGCCTGTCAAACGACATGAAAGGAAGGGTACCCAATGAAAAAGGATTGTGCGATTATTCTTGCTGCGGGAGAAGGCACCCGCATGAAAACAACGAAACCAAAAGCTCTTGCCGAAGTTCTTTTCAAACCCATGCTTGACTGGGTTATTGACAGGGCAAAGCAAAGCGGTATTGAAGACATTTGTGTTGTTACAGGACATCTTAGCGACAGTATAACAATGCATTTAGGCAAGGAAATTAAAACGGTTCTTCAAAGTGAGCGTTTAGGGACCGGGCATGCCGTTATGCAGGCAAAAAATTTTATCACCTCTCACGGTGACGCGAATGTACTTGTGCTTGCCGGTGACGCTCCGTTGATTGATGCTGAAACGATAAGATCATCGCTTAAATTGCATACGCAAAGTATGAACTCCGCTACAGTTATTTCCGCCAAAGTTTGCAATCCTTTCGGATATGGCAGAATTATCCGCGACCAGCAAGGGGCTCTCTTGCGTATTGTTGAAGAACGTGATGCAACGGATGCGCAAAAGACTGTATCGGAGGTTAACTCAGGCGCTTATTGGTTTAACGCGCAGGCTCTTTTAAGCGCTTTGGAGCAATTGCAGACATTCCGCAAATTATCGGGGGATCATAAAGGCAAGGAATTTTATTTGACAGATGCCATTGAAATTCTTCTAAACCTGAAACTGCATGTAACCGCTTTCGGAGCGCGCACCCAAAATGTTGTGCTGGGTGCCAATGACAGAATACAGCTTGCCGAATTGAATGAAATCGCCCGCCGCGATGAATTCCGCCGCCACATGCTGAACGGGGTTTCTATTTCATGCCCTGACGGTGTTATTATCGGCCCGGATGTTGAGATAGGAGCAGATACCGCAATACTCCCCGGTACAATTTTACGCGGTAAAGTTAAAATTGGATGCGGCTGTACAATCGGGCCAAACTCACTTGTTGAAAACAGTGAAATTGGTGACAATGTCATTTTAAACTCGGTGCAATGCTATCAATCAACTGTTGCAAGCGGTTCGGATATCGGTCCGTTTGTACGCATCCGCCCGGGCAGTTTAATCGGCGGGGGTGTTCATATAGGCAATTTCGTCGAGATAAAGAACTCAACGGTAGGAAAAGAAACCAAAATTGCGCATCTTTCCTATATTGGGGATTCCGATGTCGGCAGCGATGTGAACATCGGATGCGGATGCGCCACAGCCAACTATTCCGGCAAAGACAAAAATCGCACGGTTATCAAGGATGGTGCATTTATCGGCTGCAACACCAGCCTGGTCGCTCCCCTGACTGTCGGGAAAAACGCGTATACCGCCGCAGGTTCAACCGTAACAGAAAATGTACCGGACAACGCACTCGCCATAGCAAGATCAAAGCAGGTTAATAAGAAAGACTGGGTTGAAATGAAAAAGCCTTTTAAAAGGCAACACAGTCCGGAGGATAAAAAATGAACAAGAAAGCAGCAAAAATCAGCATCCTCATTTTAGTCCCGTTGCTTATTATTGCCATTTTGACAACGGTCATCACCGGAATCTTCGGCAGAAGACCTTCTGCAAAAGCAGCTTCGGTTTATGACGGAACTGCTTTGCTCGATGTTTATTACAAAAATACAAGTACTGCCGTAAATAAACTGACCAAGATGTTCGGGATCAGTTCCCTGGACGCGGAATCTGTTATGAATGACAGAGAAGAGTGGAAGGCATATTCACTCGAAATTGAAGTGGACAACAAATCAAAAGAAGATATAACACTATACACCTATGATGTTCCCAACAATGGCAAGGATAACATCTGGCTGATAACCGTTGCCGACCCTGAGATCGAAATCATCAGCGGAAACAAGCTGAAAATATCCGTTATGGCTCTTGCCAAAGGAAAAGATATCACAGCCGCCGATGCCGCTGACGCGATTAAAAAATACATTATTAAGATTGATTACTCAAAAACGCCCAATAAGAACGATGCGGGCGTCGAGAGCATTGAACGGCATAAAACAATAAAGGTTAAATAGAATGTGTTAACCACAGCAGAACAGTAACAGGACAATGGTTAGACAATTGTCCTGTTGCATTATAATGACGGACGACTTATACTAACCACCGATAAAACGCATTGAATCATATACTAATTTACTCATAAAAACCTAACTAAAAAATCCGCATAAAACCCCATAAATCAAAGCTTTTGCTTGGTTTTTTAGAGGCTTTTAAATCGTGAATTAGTATTAGCGGTCTTTTTTGCGCCGTACTGCGTTGTCCTCCTTGCCTTGTGACAGCAAAGCATCATCGTCCGCCTTGTACAACACAAAAAATCATCGCAAATTTAACAACGCTTTTCATCGCCGATTAGTATTAACCGCTGATTACGGAGTGATTTGCCAATGTTCACCTTTCACAAGCGAACCTCTGCCGGAGCACCGGAATATCTGATTGTCGGGCTTGGCAATCCGGGTAAAGAATATGAGTTTACTCGCCACAACTCCGGCTATCTCTGCCTGGACAAACTGGCGCAAAAAACGAACTGCAAAATAAACCGCATCCGTTTCAAATCCCTTACGGGTGATGTTACCATCGGCGGGCACCGCTGTCTTTTGATAAAGCCGCAAACCTTCATGAACGAAAGCGGCCAAGCTGTGCGGGAAGCGGCGGATTTTTATAAAATCCCGCTCGAAAAAATCATTGTTGTATCCGACGATGTTTCGCTGCCCTGCGGCAGCTTGCGTATCAGAAGAAGCGGCTCGGACGGCGGACAAAAGGGGTTAAGAAGCATTATCTGCCATTTAAACAGCGACAGTTTTCCGAGGGTTAAGCTTGGTGTAGGAGCAAAGCCTTATCCCGATATGGATATAACGGACTGGGTGCTTTCCTCTTTTAAAAAAGAGGATTTGGTGATACTTCGTACAACGGTCGAAAAAGCATGCGAAGCGCTTGAACTGATGGTTGCCGGGAATATTGATAAAGCTATGGGGCTGTATAATTAGCAAAACAGTTGTCGGACAATGGTTCGACAGTTGTGAAACCATCGTTCTACTATTGTTTAACTATTGTCCAACAACCGCAAAACACTATCCACTTCTTAAGGAGTTTTAATGCCAACTTTAAACATTGTTCTTGTAGAACCGCAAATACCGCAAAACACCGGCAACATTGCCCGCACCTGCGCGGCAACCGGCGCCCGGCTACACCTTATTGAGCCCATGGGTTTCAAAATTGATGACGCGAAGCTGAAAAGAGCGGGGCTTGATTACTGGGATCTTCTCGATATCACCTATTACAAAAGCCTTGAGGATTTTTTCACTCAAATCAACGGTGATTTTTTCTTTTTCTCGACAAAAGCGAGAAAAATATATTCCGATATCAGCTACCCGGATAACGCTTATCTGTTTTTCGGCAAGGAAACCGCCGGCTTGCCCGAGACGCTGCTTTTCAACAATCCCGAAAAATGCGTACGCATACCGATGATTGACGACGCGCGCAGCCTGAACCTTTCGAACTCCGTAGCAGTCGGTGTTTACGAAGTGCTCAGGCAATGGAGCTTTCCGGCGCTTCTATGCAAAGGGTCCTTAACAAAATTTGAATGGGGTGAAAGCAATGGGTAAAACCCTGGTTCTCACCGAAAAACCGTCTGTGGCAAGGGATATCGCTCAGGTTTTGGGCTGCCGCCAAAACGGCGACGGCTGCATTATCGGGCAACGATATATCATCACATGGGCACTTGGGCATCTTGTTACCCTTGCCGACCCCGAGGAATATGACGGCAAATATAAAAACTGGAACCTTGATGATCTGCCGATGCTGCCAAAAAACATGCGGCTCGTCATCATCCGCGAAACAAGCAAACAATTTAAAGCGGTTTCCACGCTCATGCGCCGCCCGGACATCGACGACCTGGTTATTGCTACCGACGCGGGGCGCGAAGGCGAACTGGTCGCGCGCTGGATTATGGAAAAGGCCGGTTGGCGCAAACCGGCAAAAAGGCTTTGGATATCCTCACAAACCGATAAAGCTATCAAGGAAGGTTTTGCCGCGCTGAAACCTTCCCGCGAATATGATAATCTTTACCACTCCGCTCAGGCGCGCGCCGAGGCGGACTGGCTGGTGGGCCTGAATGTCACGCGCGCGCTAACCTGCAAGAATAACGCGCAGCTTTCGGCGGGCAGAGTCCAGACCCCCACGCTCGCCCTGATAGTCAAGCGCGAGGAAGAAATCGTAAAGTTTGTGCCGAAGGATTATTACACCGTTCAAGCCCAGTTTGAAGGTTTCGGCGCGATATATAAGGACAGCAAAAACCAGTCCCGTTTTTCCGAACAGGCTCCCGCCGAAGCAATCGCAAATGCGATAAAAAGCAAGCGCGGCACATTGGTAGAAGTAAAAAAGGAATACCGCCATCAACCGCCGCCCCCCGCTTATGATTTAACCGAGCTTCAAAGGGATGCCAACAGAAAATATGCCTATTCCGCAAAGCAAACCCTTGGTTTTATGCAAAATCTCTATGAAACTCATAAACTGCTGACTTATCCCCGTACGGACTCGCGCTATATCTCCGACGATGTGGTGCCGACGCTTCCCGAGCGTTTGCGCAGCATCGCTATCGGGCCTTACGCTCAGGCGGCGCAGCAGATTTTACGGTCAAAACCAATCTCAACAAAGTATATCGTCAACAATGCGAAGGTAACCGACCATCATGCTATTATACCGACCGAACAGACAGTAAACCTTTCCAGGTTATCCCCCGAAGAACGTAATATCTACGACTTGGTTGTCCGCCGTTTTTTGGCTGTGTTAAGCCCCTCTTTTGAATATGAAGAAGTAAAGGTCAAAATTAATATTGACAAATACAGCTTCTACGCCAAGGGGAGAACTGTAAAAGCAGCCGGATGGAAAGAACTTTACGGCATAACAGTAAGCGACGAGGAAGAGGATGACCCGGACGCCCGTTCGCAGCAGCTGCCTCCCCTCTCGCAAGGCACAAGTGTTTTGGTGCAGAGCAGCAGAGTTATCGCGGGCAAAACAAAACCGCCCGCGAGATACACCGAAGCGACGCTGCTCACAGCGATGGAAAACCCGTCGCAGCAGATTGACGACAAGAACCTGCGGGATATCATCGAAACAACAAGCGGTTTGGGAACCTCAGCCACACGCGCGGATATCATCGAAAAATTATTTAATTCCTTCTGCCTTGAACGCAAGGGCAAAGAAATCCATCCGACCTCCAAGGCGAAGCAGCTGATAAGCATCGTGCCGCCGGACCTGAAATCAGCCGAACTGACGGCAAAATGGGAACAGCAGCTGCAGCTGATTGCCAAGGGCAAGGCAAGGGATGATTTGTTCATCAAAGACATGCGCGATTATGCGGCGCGCCTTGTTTCATTGGTAGTTGCGAGCAGCGCCGTCTATACACATGATAATATGACACGGGACAAATGCCCGGACTGCGGCAAATTCCTGCTTGATGTAACAGGCAAAAAGGGACGGATGCTCGTATGCCCGGACAGGGACTGCGGCTACCGCAAAAGTGTTTCCATCACAACCAACGCCCGCTGCCCGAATTGCCACAAAAAGCTGGAGATGCGCGGAGAAGGCGACAAAAAGGCGTTTTTCTGCGTTTGCGGCTACCGTGAAAAACTTTCAAATTATGAAAAGCAGAAAGACGGCGCCGGCAAACGGGATGTTCAAAACTTTTTGCAGGACCAGGCAAAGAAAAAAGACATCGGCAACTCAGCACTTGCTGACCAGCTTGCCAAATGGAGCGAGGAAAATCTGTGAAAAACCGAATGTTCATGCCGAGATTATTCTCCTTTTTGAAAAAATCCGTTTCACTGTTTTTTGTTTTATTGCTATCACTGTCTGTTTTTACTGCCTGTTCAAAAAATGACGGCAGCAATATGGATTTAGTTTTTCCGATTGATAGCGAACCTGCAAGCCTTGACCCGCAAATCGCAAGGGACAATCCTTCCAACACCGTTATTTCCAATTGTCTTGAGGGATTGGTGCGCTTTGGCGCAAACGGCGAGATTGTTCCGGGTGCCGCTTTGAGCTGGAATGTTTCCTCAACCGGCCTTATCTACACCTTTCATCTTCGGCAAAATGCAAAATGGCATTTGATTAACAGCTTTTCCGCCATTCTCGGTGACGATTTCAAAGACAGCTTTAACACCGCGGTAACCGCAGGGGATTTTGTTTTCGCCCTCACAAGGGCAGTCAATCCACAAACCGGCTCACCATATGCTGCATCGCTTTTTATCATTAAGAATGCCGAAAAAATCAATATGGGCAGTGTTCCGCCCGAGCAGCTCGGGGTTAGGGCTGTTGATAATTTTACACTGGAAATCACACTTGAGCACGGCAGCGCTGATTTTTTTAATTTGCTTGCCTCTCCTGTTTGTATGCCCTGCAATGAAGTTTTTTTTACCGCAACAAAAGGCAAATATGGTTTGGATGATGAATACCTGCTTTGCAACGGTCCGTTTTATCTTTCATACTGGGCTCACAATTTCACCTTGACACTCTCTAAAAACAAAGATTATCAAGGGAATTCGGATGTTTCGCCAAATTCAGTCAGCCTTACCATAAACCCCGATACATCACAAAGCACGCAAAAACTTTTACAGGATGTTTATTCCGCCGCACCTTTGACTGCGCAGACCGCAGATTCTATCGGGCCTGATTCCGGACTTACGCTGACAGCATGTTTAAACATCACCTGGTCGATATGCTTCAACTGTTCAGACAGCGCTTTAAGCAACTCAGATATAAGGCTTTCTTTTTGCCGAGCAATCGATAAAAACTCCCTTGGACCGAACCTGGCAAAAACGAAAAAAACCGATTATTTTATTCCGCCCTGCTGCATCATCGGTCAAACCTCCTTCGGGGAGCTTTCACAAAACACTCAGCCGGCGGGATTTGATTTGACAGCCGCAAAAAAGGCCTGGAATACCGGAATTGAAAACCTTGGTTTAAAACAGATTTCGCTTACCCTTATTTGTCCACCCGAGTATGAACTTGACATGCGCGGTCTGCTGCAGATATGGCAGAAAGCACTCGGTATAAAGCTAAGCATCGCTATTGAAGTTTTAGAATTAACGGAATTGCAAAAAAGGGTTGCAAACGGCAATTATCAAATCGCCTTTGCACCTGTGCAGACAAATAAAAGCATGGTGACTGACTTTTTGCAAAGTTTTGGAAGCGGCAGCGCCGGCAACATTTTTAAATACAGTTCAGGTGATTATGACAGCATTCTAAAGCAGCTTAAAAGCGCCGGAAATTTAACCGAAACAGTTGAAGGCTGCGAATCGGCACAGAACAATCTCTTGCAAAACGGCATGGTTTACCCCGTTTTTTCACAAGCAAGTTATTTCGTTCTTGCCAAGGGTGTTTCGGGCATATATCAAACCCCCGCGGGCGAAAGTGTGTATTTTATTCAAGGCAAAAAGATTGGGTAAATAAATATCAAATAATGACCGGCAAAAAAGGGATGGTATCCGTACCCCTGAAAAAAGCAAGGGTCGAATATCAGCGGTATACCGACACGGAAAGGGATTTCAACATAAATGAGTTCTGATATCCGAAAAAGAAAAATATTCATTTTATGCTTTTTTACATGGCTGCTCGTTGCCTCGTGGATGGTTATGATTTTCATTCTCTCAAACCAGCCTGCCTCCGAGTCTGCCAAGCTCAGCTCCGCTTTTCTTCAAAAAATAATAGAACTGTTGAATATAATAATATCCACCCACACCATTCGTAAAGCAGCACACGCTTTTGAATACTTTATGCTCGGTATATTTGTTTTTATTGCATCCCGCTTCACTTGGAATAAACCTAAACCATATTTTACATTTTTATTTTCAGTGCTTTATTCGGCAACCGATGAAATACACCAGCATTTTATTCCCGGTCGTGCCTGCCGTTTCTCTGATATCTGTATAGACAGCGCAGGTGCTGCGGCCGGTATTATTTTATGTTTGCTAACGGTATATGTTTTCAATGTTTTGAAACGGAGGAAAAAACGATGCGTAGAAAAGTTAACAAAGTAATCTGTTACGGCTGCGCAGTCGGCGTTTTGGCTGCCACCGCCGGTATTATTGCCGGCGCTGTTTCAAGCACGCAGGCGCTTATACCCTTGGATAAAAATGATTTTTTGAAAACCGACGGCCGGGCAATTATAAACGCGAAAGGGCAGCCGGTTATTCTGCGCGGGGTTAACCTCGGCGGCTGGCTGCTGCAGGAATCCCAGATGTCCCCCAACAACGGCGAGGATAAAGCTTGGGGCTGTTATGACACGCTCGAAACACTCATCGGGCGCTTCGGGGAAGAAAAAGCAAACGAGCTTATCAATACTTTTCTTGACAACTGGATAACATCATCCGATATCAAATATCTGAAAAAGCTCGGTGTTAACTGCGTGCGCGTACCTTTCTGGTACAGGAACTTACAGAGCGATGATAAAGGCACCTGGATCAAGAACAAGGACGGCGAAATCGACTTTTCAAGACTTGACTGGATTATTAAGGAGTGCGGAAAACGCGGCATCTATGTTATTCTTGATATGCATGGCGCGCCGGGCTTTCAGAGCAACGGCCACCTCTGCGGCAAGGTGAATTCGAGCGAACTTTTTGACTGCAGCCTTACCGGCTTAAAATACCGCTGCCGCACAACAGAGCTTTGGAAAGAAATCGCAAAACACTTCAAGGGCAATCCCGCAATTGCCGCCTTCGACCTTCTGAACGAACCGATGAGCGGTTTTACGGAAGACAATAAGAACGACGAGCAGCTTTGGCGTTTTTATAATAAGCTTTATAACACGGTCAGAATCGCTGACCCGAACCGCATGATTACAGTCGAGGGCATTTGGGATATGCAAAACCTGCCCGACCCCAAAAAATTCTGCTGGAAAAATATCGTCTACCAGCTGCATGTTTATAATTGGACAACCCCGGAGATTGATCGAAAAACAGCAGATATCAATGACCGCGCAAACTGGAATGTACCCGTTCTTGTGGGTGAATTACAGACCGGCGGCCTATGGGACTACACCTTAAGCACCTTCAACGAAAACGGCTTGAGCTGGCTCACCCGGAACTATAAGGGTTTTAATACCTCGAAGAGCGACTGGTTGTTTACCGGCGAAATCGAGGCAGCGAACCTGCAGGAGGATAGCTTTGAGCAGATGAAGGTAAAGTGGGGCAAGCCCTGCAAAACATCGGTCAGCTTTACCGAGAACACAGAACTTGCAAATACCATGAAAAAACATCTGATAGGCTATGTTGAGAAAGCGGACGAGGTAAAGGAAACACCCGCACAGCAATCAAACCCCCAAGAGAAAAGGATTTCCGCCGTTTCGGAAACAACAGCTGAAATCCCTCAAACCGGCTCGGAAAACAAACCCGAAAACATAACCTCGGTGTTCGGAACAGCGATGCTGGTCGGGATGGGCACCTTGGGAGAATTGCAGAAGAAAAAGGAAGAAACAAGCGGAAATCCTTTGTGATTTTCCGAAACCGGTTGCATGTTCGGTGATTTAGCTGTATATTGAATTTGAACAAAGACAAGGGAAGTGTTGCTATGAAATGCTCTTTATGCAATGCACCGATTGATGACGGCCAAAACATTTGCCCCGAATGCAAACTGTATGCGTTAATGGAACGTGAAAATCTGCATCTGCAGCAAAAGCAGGAGCAGAAAATCAAAGCAATAAAGAAAGTTCGCAGAAGATATCTCATATTTATTTTATGCGTGCTGGCATCCGTCTCGCTCATTATTATCGGCTTTTATACCATATCTTATAAATCAACCTATAATTTTTCGGACGGAAGCAGTTATTCCGGCGAAATCAGAGCTTTTATGTTTAACGGTTACGGAACCTACACATATGATGATGGCCGCAAGTATGCCAGTGAATGGAAAAACGGCGAGCGTAACGGGCAGGGTACAGAAACCAATGAAGACGGCAGCAGATATACCGGCGAATGGAAAAACGGTATGCGCGACGGGCAGGGTACGGAATATGACAAAGACGGAAAGATAAGGTACTCCGGCGAATTTCATCGTGACAGATTCTATGAATAAAGCAGTTCATTAAATTTTTATACAATCGAATGACGATCCGTAAATAGCAGTTTTCGATTATTTCTGTCTATTACATTTATGTGACTTTTATACAATTAGCACCCGTAAAACCTTTGTAAAACAAGGGTTTTCGGGTGCGTTTGTTATTTTTCTGCTGAAACTAACCACCGATAAAACGCATTGAATCTTTGCGGTCCTTTTGTGTCGTACTGCGTTGTCCTCCTGACCTTGCGACAGCAAAGCAGCGTCGTCCGCCTTGTGCAGCACAAAAAATTATCGCTAATCTAATACTAATTCACGATTAAAAAACCTCTAAAAAATCAAGCAAAAGCTTTGATTTATACTATTCTCCATTTTAATGCAGAATAGTATTATGCTGTTTTTCGCAGATTTTTTAGTTAGGTTTTTACGAGTAATTTAGTATAACAACGCTTTTCATCGTCGATTAGTATCAATTACCATCCTGAACCATAGGAAGGTTCTTTGTATCTTCATTGACTTGTTAGATATTTTGTTCTATTTTCTATATTTGCGTGAAAATCCGGAAAGTTTGTTGTTTGTACAGAAAACATTTTTTAACAGCATTTCGTCCTCTTAGGCATAAAAACTGCCCTGTTGAGCAAATTGGCTTGACAAGAATTCTAAACTATGATAATTATTAAACAAATACTATCTGTATTTTAACGAAATAAAAATGGAGGTATATGAAATGAAGAATTTCCTCAAAGTTGTATCTTTAGCAATGGTTTTCGCATTATTAATCCAGGTTATGCCAATGAACATGATAGCAGACGCAGTTAAAGCACCTGAAAGCGAAATATCATCCAATGCACCCGAAAGCAATATAAAAGGCGAACGTAAAGATTTGCGTGATAAATACACAAAGGTCTTTGAGCGTGAGGATGGCACTTATACCGCTGTTGTTTCGGCTTCTCCAATACACTTTGAAGAAGACAACGAGTGGCAAGATATAGACAACTCATTGATTGAAAGTATCATTGACGGTAAAGCTGTTCTGAAAAATACCGATAATTCATTTACCGTTGAGTTCCCGAAAAGCATTTCAGACAGTGATAAAACCGTAAAAGTGGAAAAAGACGGGTATACACTTGCTTTCACAGTTGATGATGTAAAAACTTCCCTATTTAATAGTCATATTGACTCAAAAACAGAAAAAACAGTCATCGACAATTCGACTTCAGATGCTCAAAAAGCATCAAAGCTTGAGAAAAAAAGCGCAACTGTAAAATACGAGTCAATAAAAGAAGGGGTTGATTTTGAGTATTCGGTTCTTCCCGACTCGGTTAAAGAAAACATTATTCTAACCGAAGAACCTGAACAAAATGCAAAGTTTTGTTTTACAATATCCGCGCCGGATATGACCGCGGTATTGCTGGAGGATAACAGTATAGAATTTTATGATACGGATAAAGAAACCGTTTTCATACTTCCTGCACCGTTTATGTTTGATGACAACGCCGCATATTCCGGCGATATCAAAGTAAAATTCGATGATAACAAGGATGGCACGTTTATTTTAACGTATGTCCCGTCAAAAGAGTGGCTTCACGACAGCGGCCGTTCATACCCAATTATCATTGATCCTGTTGTCAGCTGCAGTTCTAACTGCGATGTTTATGATACTTATATTTCAGATGCAGCCAACAAACAGAGTACAAATTATGGAAACATGACATATGCAACAATTGGCAATAAAAGCGACGGTTCTTATTGGACATACATCAGCTCAACAGGTCTGTGGGCAAGTAAAGCAGTTGTATCAAAGGCAACCCTTAATGTTTATGCAGTGAGTGAAACTGCACAGCCTATGACAATAACGGCAAAAGTCGTTACAGGCAGTTGGGAAGAAAGCAGCTTAACTTACAACAACCGCCCTGCTAATGAAACACTGCCGATAGACTGCGGGGTTGCACCAATAAACTCATTTGGGCAGATTTCTTTTGACATAACGCAAGCACTACCAATAAGCCAGGATTGTTTTGGCGGGGGATTATATCAATGGGGTGTGATGCTAAGCGCGTATGACTCATCGATGAACAGTGCTCAAATATATTCTTCGGAGAATTCAAACACGCAGTATGTGCCTGTGATTGAATATAGCTTTGTTGAGACAACGGGTCATACCGACAAGTTTGAATACCATACACAAAATATTGGACGAGCCGGCACAGCTTCCGTCAATGATTTTACCGGCGGGATGTATCTTGTAAGGGATGAAATAGGGATAGACGGAAATATTATGCCTGTCAATATACAGCAATATTATTCAGTTGCAACAGCAGATTTACGTATAAATGCCTTCTCGGTTTATTTCTCATTTTGTTTTGAGGATTATGGGCGTGTTTGGCTTACAAATTATCATAGATTCGTTGGATGTATAGATGATTATTATGTTGACGAAAACGGTAATCTGATTGACTTGATTTTTTACATTGACGGTACCGGAGCTATAACTTACTTTAAGAAAACTGAAACCGTTTCGAACGGTATGGAAAAATGGGTAGAGCAATACGATAAAACAAGCACCGGGAAAGGTTTGACAATGTGGGTGCCGGAGTTGAACTCGCTTGACGACTATGACTATGAAGGTATCATTGTTGAAGAATCATCGGGTGAAACGATGACATTTGAAGAGTGCGGCAGGCTGGCAACCATCACTGCGGCACCGAATGAAAACATTACAGGTGATTTGCCGACGATTCAAATTGACTACAAAGAAGGAAATCAAGCCCTGTATTATATGATTGACAAGATAACAGACGGTGTTGGAAGAGAATACAGGTTTTCTTACGACTCAAGCAACCTAACAACGATACAGGCTTTTGATGCTCAAAATAACGCAATTACTGTCGGAAGCGGCAGCTCGTCCGCAAATTTACAAATGACATATACCTATAACGGTGTTGGCAAACTGACCACTGCAACCTACCCTGACGGCGAATCGGTTTCTTACAGTTATACGGAATGCTCGATTGAAAGTGCCACTGATATTAACGGGTACAGAATCTCATACGATTATGACGACCATAATGCTGTTACGCAAATCACCGAATCAACCTTAGATTCATCATCAACGCGCGTAACGGGCAATGTTGTGGATATTACCTATGACAGCCCTTATCAAAGGACATATGAAGACAGTTATGACAATATAGAGGTTGCGCAATTTGATAATTACGGGCGTAAAATAGGCACTTACAACGATGAAGGGCAATACAAGCGAACCACCTATGAAGATATCGAAATTGATAACGCTACTTATAATCTGTTATCCGGCAGCTCCTATATTCAGGAACAAAAAGACAATATACTGCTAAACTCGAGTTTTGAAAGCGGGTCATCAAACTGGTCCGTTGTACAGGGTTCTTCCTATTCACCGGGTGTTGACAGTACAGTGAAATATACAGGCAGCAACTCATATAAAATGAACTGCACATCAAAGGACACCATCGGTATTGTTCAGAGCTTCACCAATCTTGACCCGGGTAATTACACCTTTTCGGCATATGTTAAGGTGCCTAATGCTGTAGGCACCGGCGATGACGGCGCAAAAATAAGCATAGAAACAAAGAACAGCGGCGGGACAACGGTAGAGCATATTGCAAGCAACTATGTTAAAAATACCGGAACCGCTTGGGAACGGCTCAATGTAAATATCAATGTTACAGCAAGCACACCTACGGTAAATGTATATCTATGGTTGTACAACAGCACGGGTATCGCTTGTTTTGATAACGCAAAACTGGAACTCGGTGATATGGAGACACCTTACAATGTGCTCCAAAACAGCAAAATGAGCAGCGTCACAAACAATCTGCCGAACAACTGGACAGGGACAAACCTTACATCATCGGATATTGCAACAACAGAAACCAAGTTTGAAGATACTGTAAATGTCATGAAAATAACAGGCAGTCCAAACACACAAAAATCAATATCTCAGTCGTTTTCCGTCTCAGGCGGGGCGGATGATATTATTGATGTCGGCTGCTGGACAAAAGCAAAAGCAGTCGATAATGGAGGGACGGGAAATTTTCGGCTGCGAATCGAATATTACAACACAACATTACAACAAACCGAAACAGAAACGGTTGATTTTATACCGTATGTTGACTACTGGCAGTTTGTTACTGCAAGCATTCCCCTTTCAGGCGCATGTACATCAATCACGCTCTACCTTGATTATGATAACCAAATCAATACAGCATATTTTACCGATGTCCGCGTTGCATATACCGATGTGGTCAGCGGCGGAGCATCAAGCCAAGAGGACGACACGCCGACTTACTGCGTTTGCGGAGAGGAGCATTGCGTTTATGGCTTAGGTTGCGATTGCCCATGCGAAAGTGAAGAGACATGTACATGCTTGCAATGCCATGAAACGACAACGAACACCTATGACAGTATGGGGAATCTTACATCAACTATCATTGACAACGGCACAAAAGAAATGGTTACCGGAAATTCTTATACAACCGATAAAAATTATTTGGCAAGCGCTGTTAATTCTGCGGGAAGTGTGGTAGAATACGGTTATAATACTGCAAACGGAACATTAACAAACGTTACGGACAGCCTTGACAGTACGGTTGAGTATACTTATAACGCTATGTGTGCGCTTGCGGGTGTTTCACAAACCGTGTCCAACCTTTCAACCGGGACGGCATTAACCAACACCTATGAATACGAGGATGACCGGCTAACCGGGATTGCAGCCGGCAACAATGTTGACTATTCGTTTGAGTATGGCCTTTGGGGGTATCAAACCGGAGTTAATATCGGCACACAAAACTTTGTGGATTACACGTATGGCACTGGTGAAAATTGCGACCGTATTGCAAGCGTAAGTTATGGCAATGGCCAAACAATCACTTATAGTTATGACAGCTGCAACAATGTAACCGGAATAAGCTATGACGGCGGGTCAACATGGAGCTATACATATGCTTACTCCGCAACAAACGGTTTAACTTCTGTGACAGACAATGTCAGTGATCAAATCACCTACTATACAGATAAAGGCTATGATATATATACCATTCCGCAGACCGGCCAGGGCATACTCCTATATTCCTCAAGTTATGATGAGGATGATAATTTTGTACAAACAGCAAATGGATATATTTATACTTATGTCAAGGCTGATGATACCAACGACAAGGCAACAGGGGTAACCGTTTCCGCTTCCACCGTTTCCAGCAGCGGCACAAGCCTCGCGCTGTCCTCGTCAACGGATTTCTTCGGCAGACCGGTCAACAGAACCATTGGGGTGAAAGACGGCACAAACAACCTGGGTTCCGTTTCGGTGGAATACACCTATCAGGACGGGACGGGCGACAGAACAACGGAGTATGTCGGCAGCTATAAGAATGTTGTCACCCCAACAACGGGCACCGCAACCGACGTGGAATATACCTATACCTACGACGCCAACGGCAATATATTGACCACCAGCCTCGGCGGAACTTTGAAATACTCGTATGTCTATGATCAGGCCGGGCAGCTCGTCCGGGTAAACGACGCGGTACAAAACAAAACATTCGTTAATATTTACGACAACGGCGGAAATCTAACATCAAAGGTAAAGTATGCCTACACGACCGGAACAAATCTCGGCACAGCGGAGCAAACGTCCAGCTTTTCCTATAATGACAGCAATTGGAAAGATAAACTGACAGCATACAGCGGTTCGCCATTGACCTATGATGCTATCGGAAATTTAACAGCCTTTTCCAACAGAACATACACATGGACAGCAGGAAGACAGCTTGCACAGTTCACTTTCAGTCAATTTTCACTTACCATTGATTTCAAGTACAACACCGATGGCCATAGAACGCAAAAAATAGTTGACAACGGATATTTTGAGACAACAACAACCTATGACTATGTGTGGGCGGACGGCAAATTGGTCAGCCAGACGGACGGCACGGATGTTCTGTACTTCCTCTATGATTCAAACGACAGCCCCATCGGTTTTGTCTTAAACGACTCGGCAACTTACCTTTATATCAAGAATTTGCAGGGCGACATCACCGGCATCGCGGATGAAAACGGAGCAATCATCGTCAGCTACACCTATAACGAATGGGGCATGCCAACATCCGTTACCGGCAGCGAGGCGGGTACTATCGGCGAACTGAACCCCCTGCGTTACCGCGGGTATTACTATGATAACGATTTAGGACTGGGTATTTACTACCTGCAGAGCAGGTATTACAGCCCGAGTTGGGGCAGATTTATTAATGCGGATGACGCGCAAGTTCTTGAAGCAACACAGGGTGATGTTTTCGGTTCAAATCTGAGTGCTTATTGCTGCAATGATGCCATTAATACAAGTGACCATACAGGTTACTGGGGTCCAGATGTCCATTATGGATGTGAATTCGTGTACGATTCGAAGGGGAACCGAGAATTTCATCCGGGCACACATGAATGGGCGAGACAATGTAAATATACGCATACACAGGCTGATATTATCGCCGAAGCGAACAAAAGTGTTGATACTAATGCATTAACAGGACCTATTAATATTTTTTATGGTCTTAAATATCACTTTAATAGAGGTGGTTCCACAGAAGCAGAAGACGATACCCGTTTAATTATATTTTTTGAAAAATATGAAGAAGCGATAATCAAATGGAAGGCAAATAAAACTGATAAGGCTTTAAAGCTACTTGGCCAAGGCTTTCATTCGCTTCAGGATTACTCGGCACATGGGAATTGGAGGGTAAATCAGATTATGCTTATACATCCAGATCATTTTGATGATGTCGCATATGATTGGAAAGATAATAATACCCGAATTGCTGTAAAAAAAGCAGTCAATCCTACAACTTTTGGAGATATATATAAAGGTAAGTACGGGGATAGATATATGGAAACTAGAATGGCTACATTGTTATTTCTCTACTCGTTTAGAACAGATGTCGGGTTACCGACATATGATGTAAACATATTTAATCTATCTATCAGTCCGCCTTTGTTTGAAATGATACATTAAGAAAGGATGATAAACGCATATATGAAAAGAAATATTATAATATCATTTATTGTGCATATAATAGTTGTTTGTTTATATAATTTATATGCATTTTTTAGTGTTAGGTTTTTAAGTGACAATGAGCACGCTTACAATTGTGTGACTTTGATTTATATTACATTTTTGATTTTTGCATATATTGCTGCAGGTTGGCTCTTTTTAAAACCAACCGGTTTGAAAAAGAATGATTTAAAATCAATATTTATGCTATTCCCTTCTCTTCTAATTTATTATGTACTAATATATGCCTTTGCATTGGCAAGTGGGAATCCGGACTCTATGATGTTTCTATTCTATGGTACAAATCCGTTCTATATAATATTGACTGCCCTTGAACCTGTAATCGGCAATAAGATAACAGATATAGAAGGATTAATTTTGAGCATAACATTATTATGTTTTTCTATTATTGCTCCTTCACTTGGGTTGTTTTCCGGTTATAAATTACAGAGGAGAGGGAAGGATAAAAACGGACAAGAGGACGCAGGGTCATCGGACACGGGGTCGGACACGGGGTCGGACACGGGGGGGACACGGGGGACGGTTCTATGATTTGACAAGATTGCTGCAACATGGTATAGTACCCGTGAGGTGGTAAAAAACATGCCAAGGACTGCAAGAACAAAAAGCGAAAGCGGAATCTATCATATCATGCTGCGTGGGATAAACCGGCAATTGATCTTCGAGGATGAGGAAGACAACAGAAAATTTCTGGAAGTCTTAAACGATTGTAAGGCAGTAAGCGGATATAAACTATTCGCCTACTGCCTTATGGGTAATCATATCCACATGCTGATGAAAGTTGAGAAAGAGGACTTGCAGCAGATTTTCAAACGAATCGGCGGAAGGTTTGTTTACTGGTATAACGGCAAGTACAGCCGTATAGGTCATTTGTTTCAAGACCGGTATAAGAGTGAGCCGGTTGAAACAGATGAATATTTTTTAACCGTTTTAGGATATATACATCAAAATCCGGTCAAGGCCGGTCTATCAAAAACGGTTGATGAATATATATGGAGCAGCTATAATGAATATATACTTCCGAAGCAAAAACAATTAGCGGACACTGAATTTGCACTGGAAATGATTGGCAAGGATGAATTCGTCAAGTTTAATAATCAGATAAATGATGACAACTGCCTGGAAATGGAAGCTATCAAGTTCCGTCTGACCGATGAACAGGCGAAAAAGATCATGGCGAAAATATCGAAGTGCCAGGATGCAAGTGAGTTTCAAGAGTTGGATATTGATAAACGGGACGAATATATTAAAGCGTTCAAAGAAAACAATCTATCCGTAAGGCAGATCAGCAGGTTGACAGGGATAAACTTTGGGATAGTACGCAGAATTTAAGCGCGAATCATAGAACCGTCCCCTGTGTTGGAACTCATATAAATTTAGTTGTATTCTATTGTTATTTATGATAATATCTAATCGCAATATGAAAATCTAACCATAACAATTATATTAATATGAGGAGGTAGCAAAATGTTAAAAGAGAAACGGTATTTAAGTCTCCTTCTGGCAATGGCAATGGTTGTAACAAGTATAAGCCTTGGTTTTGGCGGGGTAGCAACCCACGCCGTTACCCTAGCCACCGGTCAAACGATTCAGTACCACATATACATGGAGACGCACGGCCAAACCTGTGCCGGCTCCGGTACGGACTCCAGCTTTAAGCTGCGTCTTGATTTTGATGTTTCGGCTGACTGGTACTCCCCTGTTATCGATGACACCAGTGACAGCAACGACCAGGAGCCAGATGATAACAACAACATGTATGTTACCGGCCCCGCGGAGCCCTTATCCGCCGTATTCCTATATCAGGACAACTCAAACGGCGGCCAATGGCAGTGGGACATTATCAGAGTTTCGGTCAATTTCGGTGCAGGCGAGGTAACGATTGCCGAAATAGCAGGAGGGATATATGACACCATCGGTGGGTCCATCAACCTTAACTACAATGGTACGATGGATAACAACTATAACAGAACCCTCACCTGGAACGGCAACGGCGGCACGGTCAACGGCGGGTCGACCTACACGACAACCGCTATTCAAGGCGCTACCTATCCCAACAACTCAACCAATATTCCGACATCTATCGTGAGAACCGGATACACCTTTACCGGCTGGTCACCGGCTATCCCCTCAACAGGTCCGAACGCGAACACAACCTATAACGCACAGTGGACGGCGAATATCGTTGCTATCACTTTTGACGCAAACGGCGGAACGGGCGGGTCAACATATTCCAAGCAAATCGGTTCTGCGCTTTCAGCGCCAACAGTTGCCAGATCGGGTTATACATTTATAACCTGGTCACCGTCTCTCCCGTCAACCGTCCCTGCGGTAAACAGAACATATACGGCAATCTGGCTTGCTAACGGTGAAACGAACACAAACACATACAATATTGTTTTTGACCCTAACGGCGGCAGCGGAACACCGCCCGGACAAATTTTAACATTCGCTCAAACTGCTGCCCTTGCAAGCAATGTATTTACGAAAACAGGTTATACGTTTATTGGATGGGCAACTTCTCAAGCTCTTGCCGCATCAGGAATAAAAGAGTACTTCAACAATGAAAACTACACCATCGGCTCCAATGATGTTGTTCTTTATGCTGTATGGAACGCAAACAGCTACACAATGACATTTGACGCGAACGGAGGCACCGGAGGCACAAGTATTTCTTTATGGTGTGATTCTGCTTTGTCGGCGCCGGCTGTTACAAAAACAGGGTATACATTTTTCTGTTGGGAGCCTACGGTGCCCGCAACAGTACCTGCGGCAAATACAACTTATACGGCGCAGTGGACAGCAAATACTTACACTGTAACCTTTGACCCTCAGAGCGGTTCGGTTTCACCAACATCATTATCAGTAACATACGCAAGCACCTATGGTACCTTACCGACGCCAACCAGAACAGGTTATACCTTCGGCGGTTGGTATACAAGCACCGGCGGCGCGGGAACTAAAATTGACAGTACCACTACTGTGGCAATAACAGCGGCAAAAACCCTTTATGCTAAGTGGACAGCAAATACATATACGGTCATATATGATAGCAACGGTGCTTCGGGTGGTACGACCGCAACCTCATCCCACGCATATGGCACTGCTAAAGCGCTTTCTTCAAACGGGTTTACAAAGACGGGTTATACTTTTGCCGGTTGGGCAACCGACGCAAGCGGTCCGGTGGTGTATTCGAATGCGCAGAGCGTAAGCAATTTAACGACGATAAACGGTGCGAGTATAACGCTGTTTGCGGTGTGGACTATAAATCAATACACAATCATCTTTGACGCTAATGGCGGTATAGGAGGCTCAAACGGATTAATGACATATGGAGATGTCCTTACAGCGCCGACAGTCACGAAAACCGGATATACTTTTTCAGGTTGGTCGGCTGTAATTCCCGCAACGGTGCCGGCAGCAAATACAACCTACGTGGCACTGTGGGACAACACATACTCAATCACATTTGACGCTAATGGCGGATCCGGCGGAACTATAGAATATAAAAACGAAGGGGATACACTTACAGCTCCAACAGTCACAAAAACCGGATATACTTTTTCAGGTTGGTCCCCCGTTTTGCCTGCAACAATGCCTGCAGCGAATTCAACCTATACGGCGCAGTGGACAGTAAACACGTATACGGTAACTTATAACGGCAACGGATATACCGGAGGCTCGACCGCCAGTTCTTCTCACACCTATAACACCGCAAAAGCTCTAACCACAAACGGTTTCACAAGAACAGGTTACACATTTGCCGGCTGGGCGACGAGCACAAGCGGCTCAGTGGTTTATTCCAATAGTCAAAGTGTCTCAAACTTAACATCAACAAACGGAGCAACGGTAACTCTCTACGCAAAATGGACAGCAAACACTTATACAGTGGCTTATAACGGCAACGGATATACCGGAGGCTCAACTGCGAGCTCAACTCACACCTATGACACCGCAAAGGCGCTAACAGCAAACGGTTTCACGAAAACCGGCTACACCTTTACCGGCTGGGCGACGAGCGCAAGCGGTGCTGTGGTTTATTCCAATAGCCAAAGTGTCTCAAACATAACCTCATCAAGCGGGGCAACGGTAACTCTTTACGCAAAGTGGACGGTAAGCACTGTTAGTATTACATTCGATGCCAACGGCGGCAACGGCGGCAACGGACCGACGGCTATGACTCCGGGTGCCGCGCTGGCAACGCCGACAGTCACCAGGACGGGTTATACATTGACGGGTTGGTCACCCGCGGTTCCCTCAACCGTGCCGGCTGTTGATACAATCTATACAGCACAGTGGGCAGTAGAAACATATACCCTCTCTTTAAATGCCAACGGCGGCTCCGGCGACATATATTACGTTATTGATTCCGGCAGCGGCGTGTCCGTCCCCGCCTGTCCCTTTACCAGGACCGGCTATACATATTCCGGATGGAATACAGCGGCAAACGGTTCGGGGATATCATACACACCGGGACAGCTTATCTATCTGACTGCCAACTTGATGCTATATGCCCAGTGGACCGCCAACCAATATACCGTCACCTTTGAGGCGAACGGCGGCACGGTATCGCCAACAACAATTACCGTAACTTACACAAGCACATACGGCACTTTACCTTCGCCAACCAAACCCGGTTATACGTTCGGCGGCTGGTATATAGGCACCGGTGGCACAGGAACCAATATTTTAAGCACTACACCGGTAACAATTACAGCGTCACAAACTCTTTATGCCTACTGGGTAATTAACCAGATTTATATGACCTGGGACCCGAACGGGGGCACATGGTGGGATGGAAGCACCGGGTCTAAAACGACAATCTGGCCAGACGTTCCTATCGGGGGATTAACGAGAAACGGCTGTACCTTTAACGGTTGGTCGCCGACACCACCGGCTACTCAGCCTGCGGGGCCCATAACCTTTACAGCACAATGGGAAGTAACCCGCCGTTATATCACCTTTGATGCAAACGGCGGTACGGGCGGCACAGGGCCGACATCGATGACTCCGGGCACAGCCCTGACAGCGCCAACAGTCACAAGAACCGGCTATACATTTATGGGATGGTCTCCCGAAGTTCCACCGACTGTTCCGGCTATTGATACAATCTATACGGCGTTATGGGATCTGAACAGTTACACCGTAACTTTTGACGCTAACGGCGGCACAGGTGTACCGGATGCTCGCATTATGCACTATGGAGAACCGCTTGTTGCGCCGACGGTTACCAGAACAGGGTATACATTTACGGGATGGTCTCCTGAGGTTCCCACAACCGTACCCGCATATAATATAACGTATTTTGCGCAGTGGGACATTGACACAACGGATTGTGTTCAATTTACTGTAAGTAGTTCAGAAGGAGTCAGCGGTGAGATTGTTACAGTCTCAATAGCCATATCGGAAAATTCAAATACCGGCGCGGCAAAATTCGAGTTGCCCTTTAATCCGGGGTTGTTTGAATATGTGTCTGCCACAAAAGGGTCAGCCTTATCATCTGGAATGGCAGATATAAATTTCGATGCGGTTAACAATAAAATAATTATGACATTTATCTCAGCTGACGGACTTATTGCAGGCGGGAACATTTTAGATGTTCAGCTTAGAATCAAAAATGGTAAACCACCTCAAACCGTCATTACAAGCTTTGCTGTTATAGAATTAGCCGATTCGAATATTGTTCCGTTACAATCAACAGTAACGCAAGGAACCATTTCTGTAAAAAGCTCGCTTGGCGATATAAATTTCGACGGAGCAATCAATACGCTTGATGCATTGATGGCCTTGAAAGCAGCTTCCGGAAAGATCATATTAACCGACACTCAGGAATTAGCTGCCGATGTAAACCTAGATGGTTCAATAAGTGCAGTTGATGCCTTGATAATTTTACAGTATACATCCGGGAAAATAACCGGATTCTAATTATTATCATAGTAACCATATTCGAGGTGCTGTACCTTAATCGGTATAGCACCTCGATATTTAGTGATACTACTAACTCATTTGTTTTCACAAACTTCCGGGAAATAATACTAATTACTCATAAAACCTAACTAAAAAATCCGCACAAAACCTAATAAATCAAAGCTTTTTCTTGATTTTTTAGAGGTTTTTTAATCGTGAATTAGTATAACTTGAATTTACCGAAGCCACTGCCATCAAGCTGTTTATTCAACCAGCGCACTTACTTCTGACAGTTCTTACAAACTCCGAAAATCTCAAGCTGATGTCCTTGAATGTTAAAGCCCATTTTGTCTCTCAATTTTTTCTCGTATTCCTCCAGCGGGCAGCCGGGCACCGAAATAATCTTTTTGCACTGCGTGCAGACGACATAATGCTTGTGCTCAAAACGGTTGAGTTCGAAAACCGCCTTGCTTTCCCCCGCCATGCTTGATTTAATAACCAGACATTTTTCAGCAAGCGTGTTCAGGATTCTGTAAACACTCGACAAATTGATGGAAACCCCTTGATTAACAAGCGTAAAATATATCTGCTCAGCCGTAACGGGCTGGGCATTTTTTTCGATTATATTCAAGATTGAATTCCTATGTTTTGTGTTTTTTAAGCCGTCGTGCTTTAAGACTTCTTTATAAGACTGTTCACTCATATCTTCACGTCCTTTCCAACGTCAGATTAACTGAACCTTGCCGTTCTCCGGTGCGTCAAGGATGCCGCGCCCTACATTCCCGCTGACCACTAACTGAACTTGTTTTTAAACGCCAACGATATGAAGAAGATAATACCGGATATTAAAACGATTGTCGCGCCGGTAGCGGTGTTTAGATAATAGGACGCTATCAGCCCGCCCACGCCGGAAAAAACGGCGATAATGACGCTTACAAGCGTGTACCGGCGCACATTGCCGCTGATATTCCGCGCTGCCGCCGCGGGCAGAACCAGCAGGGAGTTGATGATCAGCAGCCCGACCCACTGGATGGAAATGGTGACGATAACGGCGACAATAGAAGTAAATATCATTTCAACCGGCAGTGTTTTAATGCCTCTGCTGGATGCTAATGACTGGTTAACGCTGACAAGCAGCAGCTTGTTGAAAATAATCAGCCAGAGCGCAATAACCGCGATAAAAACAAGAATCAGCACGGAAATTTCGGCAGGTGAAATGCTCAATAAATCTCCGATTAAATAGGACGAATACTTGTTAAAGCTTCCTCCCAGCGACATCAGCACAAGCCCCAAAGCAACGGTGAGCGAGGAAAATACCCCGATGATGGTATCCGTTGATTCCCGGCTTTTATTTTTGATGACGGTGATGATTAAAGCAAAGCCAATTGAAAAAATCACAGCCGCCGGAACAGGTTTTACCAAACCCGAAAGCGCACCGATGGCAATTCCCGTAAATGCGCCATGTCCCAGTGCGTCCGAGAAAAAAGCCATCTTATTGCTGACAACCATCGTCCCCAATAACCCGAAAAGCGGGGTAATGAGCAAAATAGCAAGCAGCGCGTTTTTCATAAACGCATGACTGACCCATTGAAAAGGCAAGATGGTGTCAACACTGTTATACCAAAATTCAAACATATTTAGAGCACCCCGCTGCTTTGTTCGCTTTTCGCTCTGCCATAATACCAGGTCATCCCGAATATTTTTGAGGTTTTTTCGTTGTTGAAAACCTCTTGGGGCGTGCCGCTGCATAAAACGGTGCCGTTTATTAGAATGACCCGGTCCGCATACTGCTCCACCAAATCCAAGTCATGTGATATAAGGATGATGGACAGGTCATAGTTTTTGCGGAGTTCGGATACTGTGTTGTAAAAAAGCTCCAGTCCTTTTTGGTCAATACCGGACACGGGTTCATCCAGCAGCAGCAAATCCGGCACCGGGTCAAGAGCAAGCGCCAGCAAAACCCGCTGAAGCTCTCCGCCGGAAAGCGCGCCGATTTTTTTATGAACCAGATGCTCAACTTTTGCAATTGAAAGGCTTGATTTTACTCTTTCTTTTGACTTTTTCGTGCCGAAAAGCCATGCCGGTACTTTTGCGTTGCAGGCGTTGAATAAATCCAGTACGCTTACGGGAGTGTTGGCGTCAAAGCTCAGATGCTGGGGGACATAGCCGATTAACGGGCTGCCCGTGTGTTTGCCCTTTTCATCCAAAAAATTAAGCTGACCGGTATGCTTGATATCGCCCAGGATTGCTTTTAAAAGCGTGCTTTTCCCCGCACCGTTGGGGCCGATAATTGCTGTCAACTCCCCGCAGTGAATATGGATGTTGATATCCTCTAGAATCTTGGTCGAACCGATGGTCACCCCAAAATTCTCGATCTTTGTGCAGCAAAGACCGGAACAGCTGTATCCCTTATAAACTTTTTCCTGTTCGTTTTCCATTGCACAAACCTCCGTCCCCTATTGCTTATCCATTGCTTTTCGCGGCATAGCCGCACTTTTCTATTGCTTCCCGCGGCAAATCCGCAATTCTCCATCGCTTCCCGGGTGAACACAGTTTAACCCACCTATGATAACGCCTCAATCAATGAGGTTAAATTGCTCTCCATCATATTGATGTAACTGTCATACGCGCCGCTGTCTGCCTCACCGGTAACACCCGGGTCCAGCGAATAAACCTTTGCACCGGTTTCGTTGGCGATTGTCTGCGCGGCGCTCCCGGAATACTGAGGTTCGGCAAAGAGCGCCTTTACCTTTGTGTTTTTAACTATGGCTATTGTTTCTTTCAGTTCTACCGGTGTCGGCGTTGTTCCCGGCTCCCTTTCGATAACGGCAACAATATTCAGGTTGAATTCCTTGGCGAAATACGGAAAAGCTTCGTGGAAGGTGATGATATCTCTGTTCTCAAGGGGATCCAAAGACGCATGCATTTTTGTCCGCAATGCCGTTAATTTGGCAATGTAGGCATCGGCATTGCTCCGGTATTTTTCAGTATTCGCCGTGTCGATAGCGGCCAGTTGCTCCGCGATGTTGCGCACCTGAGTGATAGCATTGGTGATGCTTACCCAGACATGAGCGTTTTCTTCACCGGAGTCGTCTTTGAGCAGGTCAATGCTCTTGCTTGCTTCAATTATTTTCAAATCCTTTTGCTGTGCGATGACATCACTCAGGAAGGATTCCATTCCCGCGCCGTTTACCACAAAGGCGTCTGCGTCTTCCAGCGTGACAAGGTCGCCCGGTGTCATCTGATAATCATGCAGGCAGCCGGTTTGCGGTTTTGTCATGTTGATTACCGTAACGCCCGCGATATCTTTGGCAACATTGACGGTTGACACGTACATCGGGTAAAAAGATGTTAAGATTGTGAGGCTGCCGGCAGAAGCAGCTGTTGTTGCGGCAGTCTGATTGTTGTCCGCCGTTTTTTCACATCCGCTGAAAACAGAAACAGCAAGCAGGCAGACAAGGATAATCTTCATTTTTTTCATGACAAGTTCGCTCCCAAACAATAATAATTTGCATTTGCGTTTGCATTTTTTATTATACCACGATACCGCAAATTTGCAACATTGTTTTTATTCAAAAACCCGTCAAATTATTTCCCGGATTTCTCTTGTAAAATAGATTGTATATGTTAGAATACTATAGACAGTTGGTTTTAGCATTTTTTTGATATATGTAGTGGTTTCTGCCGGCTTGTCAATAAAACGGGGTTATTCAAAATTGATTTTTATGGAGGATAACAGATGAAAAGGACGGTATGCGCTTTTATCGGATGCGGAAGCATGGCAAATGCTCACTTACGCGACCTTATCAAGCTTTGGAACGCAGGCTGCCGTGATTTTGATATCGCTGCTTGCTGCGATATCATTGTTGAACGGGCGGAAGATTTCGCGACAAGATTCGAGACAATTTTAGGTCATAAGCCGAGAGTATACGACAACCTTGCGGATATGCTTAAAAACGAAAAGGAACTTGACAGCGTCGCGATTTTTACACCGCATATCAACCACCATGTCTCTGCAATAATGGCACTGGAAGCCGGATTAAATGTAATCACCGAAAAACCCTTGGGCATCACGATGAGAGCCGCAAAAATGATTATGGACAAGGCTGAGGAAACAGGCAAGCTTTTGCATGTTTTCGAAAATTACCGCCTTTCTCCGCAGGAAAGGTCGCTGAACTGGGCAATAAAAAGCGGAATGATCGGCAAACCCCGTCTCCTTTTATGGATGGATGTCGGCGAAAGAAAATGGTATTGGGACTGGCGTGACCATCTGGATATCGCCGGCGGCGCATGGACCTTTGACGGCGGTGTGCATCATTCAGACCTTTTCCAATACAACCTTGGCGATGTCCGCAAGGTCAGCGCGGTGATGGCAAGTTATGATAACACACGCTATCAGGAATACGCGGATATGGAAGATTATGAGCAAGCTATTCTCGAAAAACGTTACGCCCACTTCCGCAAGACCCGTTCGCTCAAGGCGATAGACCCGGACACACTGAAGGAACCCATTGAGGCGACGGTTGAGGACACTACCTCGGCAATTCTTGAGTTTGAAAACGGGGTTATCGGTACCTGGTTAGTCACCCGTGCCGCACCGGGCAAGGTTGACCGCTCCAATGTTATTTACGGCTCCGAAGGCGCGGCTTTCTGGGGCGAGGGCATCTATAACAGCAAGCAGGAGCTTGTTTATCCGCTCAACGACCTTTACACGGAGTTTATGGACCAGTTGACACCGGAAGAACAGGAGATTTTATTCCCGTATGGTTTGCATGACACGCTTGCGATTGAATGGAAGCAGCATTTTGACGCCGTTCAGGGAATACGTCCGGTTGAAGTGGACGCTATGACAGGCTATAAAGCCATGGCCATTCCGATGGCTATTTATGAAGCCGCCACAATCGGTGCGCCGGTATTTGTTCAGGACATTTTGGACCTGAAAATTGAAGTTTATCAGGGCCCGCTTAACAAGATAGCGGGGATCATATAAAGCTAAGGATAAACATCATACTCAAAAGTTCAGGCAGCACTTTCGGGTGCTGCCTGATTTATTATTATATCGGTTGTTATACTAATTACTCATAAAAACCTAACAAAAAAATCTCACAAAACCTCATAATACTATTCTGCATTAAAATGGAGAATAGTATAAATCAAAGCTTTTGCTTGATTTTTTAGAGGTTTTTTAATCGTGAATTAGTATTATGCCAGTATTTTAAACACAATTTTTCTCACATTTTCGGGGTTTTCCACCTGCGTGCAGGGCATATGCGCATCCTCCGGGTAAAGCAGGACAAAATAGCCCTTGTTCAGGGTGACCTGTATTTGAATTTTGCCGCTGTAAAAACCGATGTCCCCGCCCTTGGAAAACTCCTCAGTTTCTTCTTTGAGCTCCGCCAGCGGCGCCCAGCCGATGTTTTCCCGGCCGTCAACAACAACCTGCAGGTCAATATATTTTCTGTGCGCTTCCGGCAGCTTCCCTTCCGGGGATTTTGTCTCATACCCCTGAATCAGCGCAAAAAGCCGGTCACCGTCGATTACATGCTTTCCGTCGGGTAAAGGTTCCTTTTCAAAATCGGTAAGGAACTTTTCAATTCGCGGAAGGCACTCCAGCAGCGGGAAATACAGCTTGAGATTTTCAGTTTTGTCAATGACCATTTTTATACCTCCTTTTTTATTTTGGGAAGTGATTGAGAAGTGTGACTCCGTCACGGAAAGAGGTTGAGAAGCAATTGGAGTTTCATTGCCTAACAAAAATTGTCTCTTTTCGTTCTCCTACTTCTTTTCCACTTCTTCTCTACCTCTTTTCAACTTCTTCTCTATTTCATCGAGCTTAAAGCTCGAATGTTCCCTCTGATAATTCGGTTGTCTTCCCGTCAATAGTCGCCGTCGCGGTGCAGCCCTTTGGCACGGTGAAGGTATACCCGACTTTTCCGTTTTCTCTGCGCCATCCGGCCTGAACTTCGCCGTATCTGCTTTCGACCGACGCTTTGACGAAATCAATGCGTTCATCCGTGACGGGCTTAAAGATAATGTGCTTAAAACCGGGGGCTTTTTCATCCGTGTTGATGCCGGCCATGGTTCCGTAGAGCCAGTCGCCGACAGCGCCATAAGCGTAATGATTGAACGAATTCATACCCTTGTCGCCCATTCTGCCGTCCGGCCAAATGCCATTCCAGCGTTCCCACATGGTTGTCGCACCCAGTCCAATGGGATACAACCATGACGGATACTCTTTGCGAAGCAGCAAATCATAGGCGGTTTTCGCATAACCGTTTGCCGTAAGGACATGCAGGAGATAGGAAGTGCCAACGAAGCCGGTCGTGAGATGGCCGCGTTTTTTTATCAACCCTTCAAGCTGGGCAGCCACGGAGGCTTTTTCATCGGTCAGGTCGAAATAAAGCGCGAGAGCGCAGGCGGTCTGGGTATTGCCGACAAGTTTGCCGCGCCGGATATATTTCCTGCAGAACGCAGCCTTGATTTTTTCGGAAATTTTCTCATAGCCGCTCATATCCCTTCCGAGGACTTTGCCTGCTTTGACGAAGAGCAAGGTGGAATAGGCGGCAAAGGCTGTCGCGATAAGTTTTTTATCCGTTGCCTTCCCTCCTGCATCAACCTCAAGATTAAGCCAATCCCCAAAGTGGCCGCCTTTGCTCCAGATATATTTTCTTGACCTTGACTGAATGAAATCAACCCATTTTTTCACGGAGTCAAACTGCCGCTCGAGTATTTCCTTGTTGCCGTATGTCAGATACATCTGCCAGGGGCATATCACTGCCGCGTCTCCCCAGGCGGCCGAACCGCCGTCCTTGAGCACATCGGGAATAACATGAGGTACGCTGCCGTCCTCGCCCTGGTCCGCGGCCAAATCGGCGAGCCATTTAGTGAAAAACTTCTCGACATCGTAGTTATAAGAAGCCGTCCTTGCGAATACCTGCGCGTCGCCCGTCCAACCGAGGCGCTCGTCGCGCTGCGGGCAATCGGTCGGCACGTCAAGAAAATTACCCCGCTGCCCCCAGACAATGTTTTCATAAAGCTTGTTCACGCCTTCGTGGGAACACTCGAAACGGCCGGTGCGTTTCATATCGGAATGGACGACAACCGCGGTGAAATTTTCGGTCTTCACCTCGTCCGGCCAGTCCGCCAGTTTGATAAACCTGAACCCCTGGAAAGAAAACGCAGGCTTGTAGGTGTGCGGCTCCCCATCGCATATAAAAATAATTTCCTGTTTCGCGCTGCGCAGGTTCTCGGTGTAGAAATTGCCTTCTTTGTCCAAAACCTCGGCATGCAATATTTTTGCCCTGTCGCCGTTTCTGCCTTTTATTTTGAATTCAATATAGCCGGTCATATTCTGGCCGAAGTCAATAACCGTTTCGCCCGAAGGCGTTATAATCAGCTGTTTCACCGGCAGCCTTTCAATCTCTGCTATTTTTTCACCCTGCTGGGGCATAAGAATGGATTTAACATGGTCGACCTCAACCGCGGGCACAGGTTCTCCCGGAATAAAACCAGCGTCAACAATATCGCCGTTATAAATATTGCTGTAACGGATTTTGCTTTCCGTCACCAGCCATGAACTGTCCGTTGTTACCAGTTCCTCCGAGCCGTCGCCATATTCGATTTTAAGCGCGGCTATAATCGCATTCCCTTTGTTGCTCAGTCCGTTGGTTATGATTTCCTTATTTTTGCCGAGATAGCGCCAACCCCTGCCGAGGGCAACGGTTAAACTGTTTTCTCCTTTTATAAGTTCTGTAACATCGTAGCTTTGGTATTGAAGCCGCTTTTCGGAGGATGTCCAACCCGGCGCGAAAATAAAATCCCCGATTCTTTCGCCGTTTAACCTCGCTTCATAAATTCCAAGAGCGGAAATTTGAAGACAAGCTTCTTTTATCCCGCTTTTGCAGAAAAAACATTTTGTAAAATCAAGAACCGTATCATTGACGATGCCACTTATCGCGGAAGACCAGACAATCACAGAGGAATTTCTCGGTGCGTCCTTGCCTAAGCCGTCTTTGCCTTTGATCCAATTCGCTGAATAAATAATGTCCATCGTCTTCTCCTAAATTTTTATTTTCATCCATTTGCCTTTTGAGAACCGGTATGCCGCAAAAGCCATCCTCATATATTGGTCAACAAGAAGGCTGAACCATGCGCCTATCAGACCGAACCCCAGGGGATAACATAATATATAAGTGATAATCGGGCGAACAAGGCCGATGCTGATAAGCGATGTATACGCCACATACTTCGTATCCCCTGCGCCCCTCAAACTGCCGGAAAACACGAGTTGTGAAATCTGCGCGGGTGATGTGAAAGCCATCACAAGAAGAAGCTTCGCACCGAGGTTGATAATTTCCGCTTCATCCGTAAAAAGGCCCATCATCTGCTTGCCGCCGGCAAAAAACAGAATAACCAGCCCCATTGAAACCAGCAGACCAACCCGCTGAGTGGCTCTGCCATAGATGACGGACATATCCGGCCGCCGCCGCCCCAGATTCTGCCCAACAAGTGATGATGCGGCAATCCCGAGCCCGTCACCCACACAGAAGGAAAGGTTGATGATGCTCATACAGATTTGATGCGTTGCAAAAGCCGTCGTGCCGAGGATGGCCACAATTTTGGTGTAGGCAAAAAACCCCGCCCTCACAAAAAGCTGCTCCGCCGCCGCGGAACTGCTGATTTTAAAAAGGAGTTTCAAATATTCGCTGTCGAAGCGCAGGCAGTTTTTTACCTCAATATGCAAAAAGCCGCTCGGTTTTGACACCGAATAAACGGACATTAAAAAGCTGACAACATTACCCATCAGCGTTGCTATCGCCGCACCTTTTACCTCCAGCCGCGGGAAAAAGCCGATGCCGTTTATCAGCAAATAGTTAAAGATGACATTAACTACATTCGCCGTTAAATTAGTCCGCATAGAAATCTTTGTGTTGCCAACGCCCCGTTGGGCTGCATTGATTACCATCCCGAGTGAAACGAAAGCCATGCCGACGATGGTTATCCTGAAATATACAACTCCCGGTTCAACTGTATCCGCCAGCGCGCCGGTAAACAGCAGCAGCGGCCTTGCCACAGCAACGGCAATCCCGCATAACACCACACTCAGCACCAAACATAGCATCAGCGCCTGGGCAAGGCATTTATTTGCGCCGTCCTTGTTATTTTCGCCCCGCCTGCGGCTGACAATCGCAGTTACGCCCGCATTCAGTGCAAAAAAAACAGCAAAGAAAAGCATCCGCGGCTGGTTGGCAAGCCCGGTTGCTGCGACGGCAAAGGAACCGACAGATGAAACCATCATCGTATCAACAAAAGACATCATCCCGATCAGTATAGCCTCGGCCGCCGCCGGCCAAGCTACATTTGACAGGGTTTTATATACTTCCTTGGATGAGTATTTGTCCCCTGCCCACTTTTCTTTGCCAAGCAGATATTCCGGCGCGTAGAGATGCCTGACAGCACTTTTAATCTTCATTCATCAATTCCTTATACTATTTAACGATTAAAACATAGATAAAATCCAATCTCTGCCGGTAATACT
>CAZVJW010000009.1:0-98697 GCA_964627535.1 uncultured Eubacteriales bacterium | reverse complement strand
TCGAGCGTTTTATCGAAACCGTCAACGCCGAAACAAGAGTGGATGAGGATTGGCGAAAGTTTGTCCGCGAGCAAAAGGAGTCCGACCTTACCGCGATTATTACCGAAGAAAAACTGAAAGCGACGGAGACAAAACGGTTTATTGACAATTCCCTGCGAGACGGCACCTTAAAAACAACCGGTACGGATTTTGACAAAATTATGCCGGCGGTTTCGCGCTTCGGCGGCGGCAACAGAGAAACGAAAAAGCAGGGGATTATCGAGAAACTGATGAAGTTTTTTGAGAAGTATTTGGGGCTGGTGTAATCTGTTACACACCCTGTGTCAATGAACCGCAGACCAATAAAAAAGCGTCCGTTTCGGCGGGCGCTTTTTTCAATCGTTATTTTTTCAGTTTGCTGCCCGGTTTGCCGTATTTTTTTAAATAGCACTCCGGGCACATGATGAACCGCCGGTACATCTCCGGAAAGGCTTTGGGGGTTATCTTGTTTTCAAAACACGCGGCGCAGAAGTGCTTTTTGCACGCCTGGCATTCCAAAATTGTCCTACGCGTCGCGGGCATTTTGCAATAACTGCATTCTCGCATAAAAAATCCCTCTCTAAGCCCTCTTTTTCAAAGAGGGTGGCGAACAATGTTCGCCCCTACTGACCACCGACCACCGACAACCGACAACTTTTCTACGCCCTAAACCCCTCAATCTGATTCAAATCAATCAACCCGATCTGGCACGCGCCGTCTTTGCCCTCGGGCGCGGTGAAAAGCACCTTGTCACCTTTGCGGTTGAAGGAAGGATGCTGATGTTCCGCGCCGGTCGGCGGGACATGCCCGGTTACCAGCAGGGTATCCTTGCCGGTTTTGACATTAATCAGCGCTACCTGGCCGGAACCGCTGCGGTCGGAGGTGATCCATTTTCCGTTTCTGGAAGGCGCGCAGTGATGATATTCCTTGCTTTTTGAAATCATACGGAAATTTTTACCGTCTTTTGAACCGGTCCAAATTTCATCGGGTGCTTTGATAAAGGTCATATAGGAGCCGTCATGGCTCCAGGTTTCGTGGGTTATCCACTCGCTCCACCGTTCCACATAATAGGGGAATGGCTTGTTTTCGGCAATGTCAAAGTGCCACATGCGCTGCAGCGCATCGCCGCCGGTTTCGTGGCAGAAGAAAATCGTGTTGTCGTCCCCCGGGCAAGCCTGGCAATGCCCCAGCGGCGTGTCGGAATAATAAAGGATATCGGTTGAGCCTTTTAACGGATCGGTCAATGCAAGGCAAAAGATGCCGTTCGTAAGCTTAAAGGTCATCGGCAGCAGGCCGCTTTTGCTGGCGGTGTAGTGCCCGCACGGGTACTTGTTTTCGGGCAGCGGGGCGATTTCTTGCGTAACTCCGGTCAGAACATCCAAAGAATACACCTTATCGTTTTTAATCAGATAACCTTCGTCCTTTTCGCGGCTGAGCCCGAAGGAGTGTATTTTCCAGCCGTCAAGCGCATCGGCCAAAACAGTTTCATCGCCGGTTTCCTCATTCAGCCTGATGAGCTGCTCACCGGTTTCGCAGGAGCGGAAAAAGAGGATTTGTTTATCGTCCGTCGTCCAGCTTTCGCAGGAGAAATACATTTTATGGCTGGGTGATGCCGAATCGGTCAGTAAACGGTATTCATAGCCGGTGACGGGATCAGTTATTGCCTTTTTTGCAAACATATTAATCCTCCTTTGCTGCGAATTAAAACTCCACACAAACACTTGCAGCGCTGAATGCTTCAACGCCAAAACTCAGCTTTCCGCCGGCGGCGCTGATTTTTTGTTTGGATGCAACAGCTTTTTCGTTGATATCGACAAAGGTAGCCTTTTTGATTTTTTTACAAAGTTCAAACACCGCTGTGGTGTCCTTGCCTTCGCATTCGTAAGCCCTGATGATCAGCTTGCCGCTGCCGTCTTCCGCCAGTTTAACAGCTGAAACGGTTACATTCCCGCTCACCTGCGCCAAATAGCCGCTGCACAGCGCGAGTTTGCCTTCATGCTTCGTGCCGGAAAGGTAGGTGAAGGGGTGGTTGCAGTCATAGGCCTTTCGGATCAGTTCGGCGTTTGCCTGCGCGGAATCCACGGTAAACACGGAAAAACCGAAGCGGTGGACAGCAACTTCCGGCAGGGGATCTGGGTCATAGGAGCTGCGGATGAGGTCGACCGCCAGGGCGTTTTCATAACCGCGGAAGCCGTATTTTGTGCCGGTTGCCACCATCACCGCACTGCCGCCATCCTTGGGTATTGCTAACCCAAAACTGTTGGCGGGGACATCGGCATCAAGAGGGTCCCTTGTGATGGTGCCGAAGGGGATATCATATTTGTACTGTTCACACTCGTATGCAAACGGCATATAAAAGTTGAGCTGCGGCATCGGTTTGCCTTTTTGGGAGGTCTCACGCCAGTCGCATTCAACATCAAAATCAAGCCTTGCGCTGTCGTTGTTCAGTGTTACGGTCACATCAAGCTTGGAGTTTCTGAAAGCGACCGAATAGGAAATCCACTGCTTTAAAGCGTCTTTGCCCGAAACCGCTTCTTTGACCTTAACATCGCGGTTGAGTGGATTGATATTCATGTAACGGCCGACGCGCCAGGAGGTCATGCCTTCCGCGTCGTCTTCCTCAATGAGCCGGAACATGCCGGAGGGCTTCTGCGGGTCAACAAGTTCCTTGCCGGTCGCCTTGTCTTTCAGTGAAATAACCGCGCCGTTCTTCGTGTCAAATACCACCTTAATGCGGCTGTTTTCCAGCGTATATTTCTTCATTTTATCAACGCGCGGGTCTTTCGGGAAACGCACCGGGATTTCCGTCAGCTCTTTTTCGCTCAGTAGATAGGTGCTGTAGCCGTAAGCGGGGATTTCCGTTTCAACAATCAGCCGCATATACTGATGGCCCCAGTAATTCCTGTTTTCAAACTCGTTATGCCTGTTGATGTCCAAAATCTGGTACCGGACAGGGTTGCCTTTGCTGTCGCTGATTGCGATCCTTGATTTGTCGCCCGGCCAGTCAAATACGGTTATTTCCGTCGGCTCTTTCCTGGCACTGTCCGAGGGGTTGAAAAAGTGGAGTACTCTGTTTTTGCCTTTGCCTCTTTCCGGCTGGGACACGCCGAAGTCACGCACCGCGTAGCCTACGCCGCCGCCTTCGGAATAAGAATTACTATTGTCATCATCTTCCGCCGGCACAGCGGATGTATCAATTTGCCCGGCGATATTCCGAAGCGCGCTGCCGATACCGGTGTTTGCTGTTGCCAAAACCTGCTGGAACTGCCCCAAGGCAAACTCCCTTGTTTCAATAACGCCCGAACCCGGCAAAATATCATGGAAATGGTTGAAGAGCACTTTTTTCCAGGCCTCTTTATAACCCTCGCCCGGGTAACCGCCTCCCGCGAGAGCGGACGATATCGCGCTGAAGGCTTCCGCCTCATTCAACTTGGCTTCGCCGACACGGTTGGACATCTTGATTCTTGACTGTGAGGTATAGCAGCCGGTAAAGACAAAATTAAGCTCTCTGTCAACCAGTGGTAGTTTTTCTTTGACCTTTTCCAGCTCTTTGAAATACTGCCCGAAAGTTCCGAACACAACCGTTGGGAAAACAGGCCAGCTGTTGAGTTCTATCAGCTTTTCAATATCACGCCTGGTCGCGCCGCCGCCGTGGTCGCCTACGCCGTAAACCTTCAGCGCAACCTTCATGCCGTACTCGTCGCAGAACGCGGGCATGTGGGAAGTCATGTTCTCGTCAATCGCGCCGTTATACCAGAACGGATCCCTGTGGACAAGAATGGACTTGCCGGATGGCGATTGCCAGCGGTACAGGTATTCCACATCGTTGCCTCTGCAGTGATAGTAGTATTTCACCCCGCCGTCGCAGAGTATTTCCGGGACATTGATGTTGTGGCCGAAGGTATCGGGCTCAAAGTCAATGTTCAAGGAATCCGGATCTATGTCAAAAAGCTTTGCAAGGTATTCCTTGGTGTAAAGGATGTGCCTGGCAAGGCTTTCGCCGTTGGGCATGTTTTTATCGGTTTCCACCCAGGTGGAAGCAGTTAATTCCCAGCGGCCCTCTTTTACGCGCGCCTTAATTTCTTTGAGCATACCCGGGTCGTTTTCTTCCACAATCCGGTAAACGGATGCCTGGGACTGCGAGAAGGTGAAATCCGGATATTCCTTCATCAGGTTGAGCATGGTGCGGAAGGTGTCCAGCGTGACGGCTACTGTTTGATCATAACCCCACATCCAGTTCATGTCGATATGCGCATGCGCGGCGCAGATAATTTTGTAGCCTTTTGCCTGTTTGCCGAGCTCCAGAATTATTTTCTCCGTTTGAGCGGCAGCCTCGTTTGTTATCACGCCGTCCGCAGTAAACTTATCAAACAAATAACTAACCGCTTCCTCAATCAGGTTGTCAAACTTGCCGTCATTTGCGTCCGAAAGCCTTGCTGCAAAATTGAGCTGGGCAATGATTCTCTCCGCAGCGGCCCCGCTTGTTTTCACCTCAAGGCTGTCAAGTTTCGAAATAAAAGATGCCATTTTTATCGCGCTCCTTATATTAATAAATTTACTTGTAAAACATTATAATAGTATCACAGTCATGCTTTGATGTCTACTGCCGGGCTGTCGGAAATATGATATATTTTTTGTTGACAATCCACCGTGGAGTGGTTATGATAATTTAAGAATAAAAGGGAATGAAGTTCCCTTGGCGCAAGCCAAAACCGCGGGTAAAGCTAATGACTTCTGCAGTTGCCGGATTGTAGAGCCGTTGGCTTTTTATTATGAAAGGATGGATTTGTTTGAGCGTTTTGTTTGTGGGGGTGGGCGGATTTATCGGCGCTGTATTCCGCTATATCATTGGTCTTTCCTTACCGGCCAACAGCATTGGTCTTCCTTTGGCAACGCTAGTAATCAATGTGACGGGTGCGTTTGCTATCGGTTTACTTTCCGGCATTTTCGGTGCCACGGAAAATGCAAACAAAAACCTGGTTCTGTTTTTGACGGTTGGTGTGTGCGGCGGTTTTACCACATTTTCGGCTTTTTCGCTGGAGGTTATCACACTTTTTGAGGGTGGAAAACACTGGCTCGGTATTGGCTATGCGGCGTTGAGTTTTGCTTTTTGCATCATAGGTGTGACCGCGGGAAGGCTGCTAGCAAAGATTTGCGCGGCTTAACCGGTCAAACTGGAATATAGTTTGAATATCGTGGTTACTTTTGCTATAATAAAGCAAGGTAAGTTTGTTGAACAGCATTTTTTCAAATAAAATCGAAAGGATAGTGCACCATGAAAAACATTTCAATCGGCGGGTGCTTTGAGGCATCCGAAATCGCGCTCGGCTGCTGGCGCACGGCGAACCTTGAACCGGCGCAAGCCGAAAAACTGCTCAACACGGCTATGGAAGAGGGCATAAACCTTTTTGACAACGCGGATATTTATGGCGGCGGAAAATCGGAGGAAGTGTTCGGCAAATCCGTCAAAGCGCTCGGTGTCCGTGAAAATATCCTCATCCAAACCAAGTGCGGCATCCGCAGCGGTCTTTATGACTTTTCAAAAGAACATATTATGGAAGCCGTCGACGGCAGCCTTAAGCGCCTCGGAACCGATTATATTGATATTTTACTGCTGCACCGCCCCGATACACTCATGGAACCGGAAGAAGTCGCCGAAGCCTTTGAAAATCTATACAAAAAAGGTAAAGTGAGATATTTCGGCGTCAGCAACCAAAATCCGATGCAGATGGAACTGCTGCAAAAATACCTGCCTTACAAGATTGCCGCAAACCAGCTTCAATTAAGCCTAACAAACTCCAGTATGATTGACGCCGGTTTTAATGTAAACATGGAGATTAATCCCGCACTGGACCGTGACGGCGGAGTGCTCGAATATTGCCGCCTCAAAAATATTACCATTCAAGCCTGGTCGCCCCTTCAATACGGCGTATTTGAAGGCACATTTATTGACAACGAGGAAAAGTTCACGGAGCTCAACAATAAACTTCAGGATTTTGCAGATGCCAAAGGAATAACAAAAGCCGCCGTTGCCTGCGCTTGGATTTTACGCCACCCGGCTAAGATTCAGGTGATTGCCGGCACAACAAGCCCGGAACATCTAACCGAACTTTGCAAAGCTTCGGATATAACCTTAAGCCGCGAGGAGTGGTATGAGTTATACAGGGCAGCGGGTAACAGACTGCCGTAACGGCATCTGTTCAATGAATAATGAAAAATGAATAATTAATAATTAATGGCGGGGGACCCGCACCCATATTAAGAATGGAGTTTATTATGAAGTTTAACGTAAAAAAAGAAATGATATTTGACGAAAAAAAACCTACGCTCAACTGCCATGCTTCCACCGTACTTCCGTTGCCGGACGGCGAGATTTTGGCGGCGTGGTTCGGAGGCACCCAAGAGAGCGACAACGATGTGGATATCTGGCTGAGTATCCGCAGCACAGGAAAGTGGTGCGAACCGCAGCGGATTACCGCGGACGAAAATATGCCGCATTGGAATCCTGTTTTGTTCCTCCGCTTGGACGGAACCGTTTGCCTATTTTTCAAAGTCGGCAAAAAGGTTAGATTTTGGCATACATGGTTCAGTACCTCAAAGGATAACGGCCGCACATGGAGCAAACCGGAGGAACTTGTCAAGGGCGACACCGGCAACGGCAGGGGACCGGTCAAAAACAAAAACCTGCGCCTTTCCGACGGCCGTATTTTAGCGCCCGCCTCCAGCGAAACCGGCGGCAGGTGGCTCAGCTTTATTGATATGTCGTTTGACGACGGCATCACCTGGCAAAAACAACCGGATGTGCCCACAAGAAAACCGCACAGAAAATATGTGCCGATGATTCAGCCTACCCTTTGGGAATCGGCTCCGGGCAAGGTCCATATGCTCACGAGAACGAATGTGGGGCTCATTTACCGCAGCGACTCGGAGGATTACGGCGCAACTTGGTGCAGGGCCTACTCTACGAACCTTTTTAATAACAACAGCGGTATTGATTTGGCAAAAACAGACAACGGTGATTTGTTTTTGGTCTCCAACCCCGTGGCGGAAAACTGGGGCAAACGCACGCCGCTGACACTCATGAAGTCAGCGGACAACGGCGAAACATGGGAAGAGGTTTTAGTCTTGGAAAAAGACGAAGGTGAGTATTCCTACCCGGCGATAGTGTGTAAAGACAATATACTTTACATCACGTATACCTGGAAAAGAGAAAAAATAGCGTATTGGGAGATCGAGCTATTAGGATAGCGGAGACAGAGGAGACAGAGGAGTTGTTTTGAGATTAATATATCCGAAACAGTAAAAGGCGCAGCAGCCAAAGGCGTAAAACAATTCAAAGATATTAAAACCTATTGGAATGTACCGCGCGAGGGCGAGTACGTTTCCAACAAGGAGTTTATGTATTTCATTCTCGGTTCGGGCGGCGGCGGGGCTGCGGGTGCGGCCGAACAGTATTTGTATTTTTCTGCCAGCTGTTTTTTTGTCGGCGCTATCTATGGCCTTGCAATGAAAGATTTTGTGACATTAGGTTTTGTTTATCTGATTCTCGGCTATTTCTTTACGCCGATAGGGATGCTGATTATTGATAACCTTGGCAAGGTTCCCAAGAAGACCATGCGGACAATTAATATTGTCAATTCGGTTTACGCGGTATTCGGTATTATTTGCATGTTCATCCCGCAGGACCGTTTTGAGTTTATTATGCCTGCTTTGCCGCAGGTTGTCGGGTCAAAGTTTATTATGCATGTCATCAATTCTTATTTTCAAAAGTGGGTGCTAAAAAGGTTTGCGCCGAAATATGGAAAATACAGGCCGTGGATATTTGTCAACTGGCCGTTCTTTGTTTTAACCTCTGTTGTGCTGGTATATTTCCCTTATAACAATTTTTCTTATTATAACAAGTTTTGGATTATGGGGTTGCTGTTCCAGGTATGGTGGCTTTTTGCAAACTATAACGATCAGGGCAACTCGATTGAAAATGTCATTACCCCGAATACACTCGAGCGCACAAAAATTATGGCGTTTGGCTCTTTGATTTATAATGCGATACCATCCCTGGTCAATATAAGCCTGCCTCTTCTTGTATCCGCGACCGGAGGGTTTACAAGTCTGCGGTCATACCGTACGTCCATACTGTTCAGTATGCTGCTTTTTTCTCCGCTGTGCCTGTTTCTTGCTTTTAAGGTGAAAGACCGGGTTATCATCGATTTTGAAAGAAGCCCCGACATATCGTTTATGAAAGGGATTAAGGCGGTTATCAGGAACAAATATCTGTGGATAAGAACCGCGTCCGGTGTGCTCGGTGGTTTTTCGCAGGGGCTGATTAATGTTAATACGATTATGGTGGTCTATATGCTCAGAAAGGATTGGGTTTTCGGGGCATTGGCAGCGATTCTCGGCACCAGCAATATACCCGGGTATTTAACGGCAAAGTATTTTATCGGGCGCTTCGGTAAAAAGAAAGTCTGGCTTGCGGCAAGATATTTTGCCGTTTTCATATCCTTTTTCCAAATAGGCGCTATTTTAATGAACAGTTTTATTCTGCTCATTGCTATCAACTACATTTCAGGTGTCATTAATCAATACCGCGATATCGCCGACAGAGGGATGACGCCGGACATCTGGGATTATCAGCAGTATGTTTCAGGTGACCGGTTTGAAACTTTTATGGGAACAATGGGGATGATTACCGCGCCGCTGGGGCCTTTTATGGCCCTACTCGTGCCGACCGTTTATGCAGGTATGGGATTTACATCGGATTGGACGGTTTTGTATGACCCTGTAATCAGAAGCAAACTGTTTATTTTCACAATTGTATTAAGTTCCGTCGTTTCGCTGATAACCATACTGCCCATGCATTTTTATGATTTGACGGAGGATAAGCACCGGGAAATCATTAAAGAACTGCACCGGCGTGAAGAAGAACGCCTTGCGGCATTGATTTGACAAAAAGCGGGAAAAGGCTGCTTTTTGGATTATTGAGCTGTAATGAAACCGTTAAATCAACCAATGAAAATCGAGCCGATTCCCCCGGAAGAGGCTCGATTTTTGCATCAGCGGCTCAAACAGATATTTCAATTTACAAGGCGTGATACATAGTATATAATCAAAGGCAGAATGCTGCGCGATCTTTTTTCGATTTTCATAATGCAAGGGGATTTTTGTGAAGAATTTTACCTCAGCAGCGAGAAACGCGGCCGCAAAAGGCAAAAACACAATCAAAGATGTAAAAACCTATTGGAACCATCCGCGCGAGGGCGAGTATGTATCCAACAAGGAGTTTATGTATTTTATCCTTGGCTCCGGCGGCTGCCAATCGGCCGGGCACGCGGAGCAATATCTGTATTTTTCGGCGGGTTGTTTTTTTGTGGGCGCTATTTACGGATTGGCGATGCAGGATTTTGTCCGGCTGGGTTTTGTGTATATGATCCTCGGCTATTTCTTTGCGCCGATTGATATGCTCATTATGGATAACCTGGGCAAAGTACCCCGTAAAACCATGCGCTCTGTCAACCGCGTTGCCGCCATCTATGCGGTTTTCGGCATTGCCTGTATGTTTGTACCGCAGCATTATTTCGAGTTCATTATGCCGGCGCTGCCTCAGGTAATCGGTTCGAAATTCATCATGAGCGTTGCCAATATCTATTTCAAACGCACGGTATTGCGGAAATTCGCCCCCAAATACGGCAAATACAAACCCTGGATTTTTGTAAACTGGCCGTTTTTTGTTGTTACCTCTATTCTCCTGGTTTATTTCCCGTATAGTAGCTTTTCGTATTACAACAAATTCTGGATCATGGGTTTTCTGTTTCAGCTGTGGTGGCTTTTTTCCAATTACAACGATCAGCACGGCGCTATCGAAAACGTGATATCCCCGAACACGCTAGAACGAACAAGAATTATGGCAATCGGTTCGCTGATCTACAACTTTTTCCCTTCCATTGTCGGGATTGTACTGCCAATTGCCGTTGCGGCAACAGGCGGGTTCACGGTGCTGCGCTCCTACCAGACATCGATTTTGTTTACGATGCTGATGTTTTCGCCGATGTGCTTGTTTCTTGCCTTCAAGGTTCAGGACCGGGTGATTATAGACTTCGACCGGGAACCAAATATAGACTTTATGCGGGGCATCAAAGCGGTTTTCCACAATAAATATCTGTGGATTCGAACCGCCTCGGGTGTGCTGGGCGGGTTTTCGCAGGGGCTTATTAATATAAACACCATCATGGTCATCTACATGCTCCGTAAGGACTGGATGTTCGGGATTTTACATGCTATCCTCGGCACAACCAATATCCCCGGCTACCTGACAGCTAAATTTTTCATCCAGCGTTACGGTAAAAAGAAAGTCTGGCTGGCGTCGCGGTATCTTTCCATGTTTACATCGCTTTTTTCCGTCGCAGCTGTGCTGATGAACAGTTTTGTCCTTTTAATCGTTGTAAACTACATATCCGGCGTTATCAGCCAGTACCAGAGTATTGCGGACAGGGGCATGACACCGGATATTTGGGACTACCAGCAATATATCTCCAACGAACGGTACGAAGGCTTCATGGGTTCCATCGGTATGCTCACGGCACCGCTCGGTCCCTTTATGGCGCTCCTGGTGCCGACGGTGTATGCCGGCATGGGGTTTACGTCAGATTGGACGGTGCTGTATGACCCGATGATTCGCAACAAGATTTTCATTTTTACTATTGTACTGAGCGTAGTTGTTTCGCTGGTTACCGTCATCCCGATGCATTTCTATGATTTAACCGAAGATAAACACCGGGACATTATAAAGGAACTTCACAGGCGCGAAGAGGAGCGCCTTGCGGCACTGGCTGGAACAGAAGGCAACATTGAAAACGCGGATGCGCAAAACGAGGGGGAACTTTCATGAAAGAAAAGCTAAAGAGATTTTTTGTGGTTATCGGTGAATATCTTATTGAGGTTTATAATAAACGGATTAAAACCTATTGCTTTGAGAGCCACTATTTTCAAACAAGCGTATTCGGCTGGGAAGGCGACAAAAACTCGCCGATTATCTTTGCCGACGGCAGCTTTTTTATCCGGGACCGTAAGAATACCATCATGGTGTTTGGTGTGAAAAACGCCGACAAGATTGACTGGACACTTCGGGACGATTATATGCCTTGCTACATTTCCGTTTACAGCAAGGGCGGATTAAAGCACCGGATTGAAAATTTTGCCGACAAGGTAAACATAGACGGCAATGATTTTGTGGTGGTTTACGCCACCATGGAAACCGAAAACATTTCGGATAAAACCCTTAAACTGCCCAAAGTCAAAACCGAAAAAATATACCAGAGCGGAACCTACTGGTATAAAAGGAAAATACTGAGGTTTTGGCAGGCAAAGCTCGAAGCACCTTTTGACAGTTACCCCAACGCGATAAATCCGGGTGAAACTGTTACCCGCCAATATGCCGTAGGTGTTGACCGCTTCGGCGGCAGTTATGACTATCCGGCAAAAGAAAAGATAATTGAGGCAGGGGAGCCCGCCGCGCATTACGAGCATATGAAAGCGTACTGGGAGGAGAAGGTAAGCCGGCTGACAGTGCTGGAACTGCCTGACCGGCAGCTGGTGAACGCTTACAAAGCCGGTTATATCTTCCAGATGATTATCAAAGACGGCGACCGGCTGGTCACGGGGCAAAACTGCTACCGTAGCATCTGCAACCACGATGTTATCGGCATTTTGATGGCGCTTACGGAAATGAACGACGGCAACTTTAAAAATCATTCCAAGGTTATACTGGAAAACTGCGCTTACGGCGACGCAGAATGGAAGTACCCCCTGCCGTTCGCGCTGTATTTGATGAAAACAAATGACTGTGACTATGTAAGTTCAAGGTTTGAAGAGATCAAGAAAATCATACGGAAAACCGAATTTGACCGGGCGCCGGCAGGGTATTTGGACCATACCGTCGGCATTGACAGCGACGGTTTCTGGCTGATGGATAACTGGTCCGCGCTTACAGGTCTGACCGCTTACAAATATATTTCCGACAGGCTTTTCGAGAATTCGGGCGACGCGCAGTATAAAGATGAAAGCGCTTGGGCAAAAAGAATATACGATGAACTGTTTGACGCGGTGGAGAGAACGCTGACAGAAACCCTGAAAAAATACAATATCAATTATCTGCCGGTTTCCATCCTGGAACCCAACGACAATAACCGTTGCAGCGTTCCGAATGACGCCAACTGGGCAGCCCACTTTATGTTCGGACGGTGGGCGTGGGAGGGCTATCTTTTCGGCGCGGAGCAAAAGGGCATTCAGCTTGATTTGATTGACGCCACCTATGATTACGGTTTTGAACGGCTGGCGAAAATCGGCGCGGACCCGCGCACCTTCGGCGCGTTCCCGGGCGAAAGCAGCGGTTACAACGCAGGGTTCGGTTCCGCGGCGCTCAGGGCTGAAAAATACCGGGATATCGGCATCAGGGCATATCAATATATGATAGAAAACACACAGTCCGCGCCATTGGCTTGGTGGGAAATGGCCGTCAGCTATAAATACAAAAACATACTGACAACCAAGGTGATTACGGATGCCTGGGGCAGCATTCCAAACTCATGGTCGGTTGCCAACTGCAACAAGGTGCTGATCAATTCCCTCATTGCGGAACGGTTTGACGGGGTTGTCATCATCGGCAGAGGTATCCCGCGGGAATGGCTGCGGCAGAATAATCATATTGCCGTTAAAAACTACCCCACCGGCAAGGGTCCGATATCTTATAGTATTGACATCAATGATAACAAAATCAAAATCGAAATCACCGGCAATGAGCATACGGATATCAGCCTTGAACTGCCGGGCAAAGAAAATGTGATGATTGAAAAGGGTACCAAAAGAATTGCGGCAGGACAGGCTTAACCGGGGGCAGTTGTGCAGTATTTGTCAATGAACAGGGATGCTTAAAAAGAGGTGACAAGACATGAAACGGATGATTTCGCTGATGATGGCTTTTATAACATTGCTTTTAACGGCCGGCTGCAGCGGTATAAGTGACGGAGAAGAGAAACTAAAGTTCAAAGAGGCGCAAGGCGGCTACGCTTTGTACCGTTATAAGGGCAGTTCCGGGAAAACCGAATTCACCGTGCCGGATGTGTATGAAGGAAAACCGGTTGTGGAAATACTTGATTTTGCGCTGGCCAATGCCGAATACCTCACCAGTATCAGCATCGGTAAAAATATTGCAGCGATAGGGGAATGGGCATTCACCAACAGTGCGAAACTGACTCAAATAAAAGCTGCACCGGAAAACAATACTTTTACGGATATAGACGGCGTGTTGTACACAAAAGATATGACGGAACTGGTTGCTTACCCGAACGGTAAAACGCCGCTTGCCTTAGATACCGGGGAGAGAGTGACAGGCGGCGCTGAATTTGTGCTGCCGGTCAGTATCAAAAAAATCCGGAACAACGCGTTATACAGCTGCAGCAATCTTTACAAAGTTCAGTTCAACAACGGACTTGTTGAAATCGGTGACAAGGCGTTTATCAAATGCGCTAATCTGCAGAATTTCACCCTGCCGGGAACGCTTACCAAAATCGGTGTGGACGCCTTCTCTTTCTGCGATTCGCTCACCGCCGTCACCATACCAGCGTCTGTAGCCGAAATCGGTGATTACGCTTTTTTTGCTATGTCAAGCGGTGTGACAGAGGTTGTCATACAGCGGAAAGACAGCGAAGGCATGATTTTAGGCCGGGACTGGCTGCCAAAATTGAAAGACACAGTAAACACAAAAGCGGAAGTGAAGTATATTCCTTAATTATAGAATGTCGAACACAAAGAATTGAATCCGAAAGGAAAAGCATCATGAAAGAAACCGATTCGACAAGAAGAAACAATCAAGGTTTGGTCGACAAAGCTTTGTCATTGCTGATGATTGCCGCGGGAGGAATCATCATGAGCCTTCCGCTGGTATTTTGGGATTTTCTGATCACCTATCAGTTTAAGCCGACATCAAGGCCGTTCTATCCTGTTTTTTACGGCGCACTTTTGATAGCGGGTGTAATTATTGCGGCTCTCGGGTTTCTCGGATTCTTTAAAAAATTCAACGATAAACCGAAACGCGGCAATTTGTTCAGCAACTTTGTGCTGCCGTTTTTTGCGGTAATAGTCGGCGCAGGAGTTTTGACAGCTGTTGCCAATCTATACAAAACCACCGAATATTTGTCGGCGGACAATCTCTACCTTCTTATCCTGACAGGTCTCATTTTGGGAATTGTATTGTTTCTTCTTCTGGTTCCTTCCGGCGTTTCTGTTATTCTCAATTCAATCAGAAAGAAAAGCGTCTCCGGTGTTTTGCGGCGTGCGAATACCTCCGCGCTCATATTTTTACTCATGGGCGCAGTTGTTGCCGGCGTTATTATGCTGCCGCCCGATGCCAAGGCAAAGCCTTTCCCGTCAGATTTGCCGTTTAAAATGGTTCTGTATGATCAAGGTGACGCGGGTTACAACACGTTTAAAATACCCACCATGATAACGGCGCCAAACGGAACCATCCTATCTTTTGCGGAGGCACGAGTAGACAGCAAAGAAGATTGGGCAAAGACAGATGTGGTTCTGCGTAAAAGTTATGATTTGGGTGACACATGGACACCGCTGAAAGTGCTCATTGCAGACGGCAACCTGACAATCGGCAACGCCTGCCCGGTTGTTGATAAAAGCACAGGCTTTATCTGGCTCATTTTCTGCAAACAGAATGACAGGGTTTTTAAAATGCACAGCGAGGATAACGGCGAAAGTTGGACCACTCCCGTTGAGATAACGAAAGACGTCAAGCTTGACAACTGGAAATGGTACGCCACTGGCCCGAGCCACGGAATTCAGCTTGAGGACGGAACGCTTGTAATACCCGCTGACCATATTGAAAACAGAAAAATGAACGCGCAAATTATTTTCAGCAAGGATAACGGCAGCACGTGGCAACTTGGCGGGAGCATACCGGGTGGGGAAGAGGCGTCTCTTGTTCAGCTTGACGATGGAGATTTATATATAAATATCCGGCCTGTGAAGCCCGGATTCCGCGTTACCGCTGTCAGCAGCGACGAAGGGTTGACATGGCAGAATGTTTCGCTTGATAAAACGCTGCCTGACCCTGCATGTCAAGGGAATATCATCAAGATTGAGAAACCGGGCGGGAGCGTCTACCTGTTTACAAATGTTGCCGATTCGCTCCATCGCGAAAAAATGACCGTACGGTTAAGCAGTGACGAGTGTAAAACCTGGTCAAAATCCAAAGTATTGTATGAGGGTATGGCTTCCTATTCAGCACTGTCGCTCATTGATGAAAAAAATGACACGATCGGATGTATCTTTGAAAGCGGAGCAAATTATTACGCCGAACAAATCGTGTTTGTCCGTTTTTCTCTTGACTATATTAACAATTGAATAAATAGAGGGGTATTATGAAATATCCGGTTCATTGATTAAAGCATAAATGCACAAGCAATAAAAAAAAATCAAATATATTTGAACACTACAAAGAACAAGGGATAAACCGTAAGATGTTTACAATCGACATTTTCAGCGAATGCGCTGATGGGGCTGCTTAGATTTTATGCCATCAAAATTTTGCAATATTATTTATTCTATGTTCCTGATAGGTATGTTTCATAATTTTTGATAAATATTATTTACTAATTTTAAATTAAATGCCATATATATATTGGAGAAGCAGTATCAGATAGTGTAAAGATTCCTAAGCATTCATACTGACCGCTTTGTGTTAACCTCTGATAAGCATTTTGAATGGATCGCTGTCCGCTTACGTTCCCTGCCCGGAAATAATCCTCGTGAATTTCCCAGAGATTCTCATCAAAATCCATCCATACAATAAATGTCGGCAGACTGTTCATAAGAATTATTGCATCATTTTCTGCAACCTCATCAGGGCATACATCGAAATACTGAACCTTGGAAAAGGTGGGAGAGTCCATGTCCGCCATGACATTAAAATAGTTAATATGAGGGAAAGTATACATGGTATCGGTTCCGCTGCCGGAGCGATTATTCTGAATGAGATGATAAATATCATTCATCGCTTTGACTGAAGTGCTGTCTGCGTGAAAGCCTTTCAAATTCGGGTCATCAAATGTTTCCGACGAGTTATATGTGGAAGAAATCATACCAACACCCCACCAACTGTATGGCAGGTTATTTCGTTGTATAAAAACACAGCATACCATAAAAAAACATAACCCAAAAGTAACGGTATACTTTATCGGTTTGTATTTTCCTATATCCTCCAACCTGATGCGATTCAAAATCAAACCAATAAATACAGAGAAGGAAAGAAGCGCACTATGCTCTTCGATTGTCATTGAGAATCCATGAATATACATAATTGACCATGAGGCAACAACAATTATCAGCTCCACGGTATTGTTTTGATTTCGTTTCAGCAACACCTCGTACAGCAAATGTACGGAATATGCGATAAGAATAAAAAAGATTGCATAAATCAGATATCTTCGATTATTTATGACTTGGCTTAATGATAAAAAAGAAATAGGTTTATGTGAGATAATGAAAAGCGTGAATACTGTAAAAAAACCAATAGAGACAATAAGCAGAGGTGTCATGAACTGTTTGGCAGAATATTTATTGTATATTGTTACAGCCAATAGTAAGGATAATACGGTTATGAGGGAAGCAAATAAAAAAATAGTATGGTTTGTGAATGAGTAAAATATTACCATAGAAAAAAAGCAAACGATTGCTGCAAATGCCAGGTTTTCTATTACGAATAATCCGGAGTGTATACTTTTTATTCGGTCACTACAGCTGAATTTTTCTTTTCTCATTAACACTGCGGAAAAATATATGAAGAACAATAGGACAAGTACGATTGTGCTTGCGGGATGTATACGGGTTAAAAATGAAAACAAAATAGATGTGACAGAACCTTTTGCGGTTATTCCTCCAAAAACCTGGTCAATAAATGCCGTAAAACTATCAGTGTAAAGAAGGTAAGCGATAAAAGGAATACTGCCGACAATACATCCTGTTAAGACTATACCAAAGTTTATCAGACATTTATATATGCTTCGGTAATAAGCGCCGCAAATAAACATGATGAATATTGCAAATGCCAATACTAACCCTAAAGTTTGTTTGAAAAAGAAAGATACAATAACCGAAACGCCAAAAAAGAAGGCGTTATAAAAGTGAGGTTTATCGAACGACTCATACATCCGAATACAGAAATAGATACTAAGCATTGCCCAGAGAAGAGAGGACTGATAATATCCATAAAAAACATCCTGTAAATTTGCAATATAAACACATGATGAGACAAAGAGACCTATAAATGCGATCCATGCAGGAAATATTTTCCTAAGGATTAAATATACAACTAAAATAAGAAGAAGACGTTCTGCAAGCCCGAATAAACGATATAAAATAAAGACATTTCCGAACATTTTGCTGAGTAAAAACATTAAGATCGGAGTACCGGGCGGGATACACAAATAGAAGTCCTTATACAAAACTGCGCCATCAGAGATGTAGCGGGAATAATCCTGAAACCATCCTTCGGAAACCGGAAAAAATTTATTAATCAGTAAAAGGTTAAATAATGCATATGCAGTTAAAAGAGTTACAACTGCAATGAAGTCAGTCTTTGATTTAAAAAGCGTAGATTTACTTTTTAAGGATGTTCTTTTTGTTTCATACTGAATATCTACGGTAATCAATCCTTCCCTTATTAAAACAAGATAAACAAGAAAACAAACCAAACAGTTACAAGCAAAAGAACAGGATAATATATTAATACGCAATTGAGCATAATAACAATTCAATGATAACATTTCGATTGCTATGAAAGCAAGCGTTCTTATTACTTTTATTACCTTCCGCACAAGCGAACAAAATACCGCTTTTCGGCGGTACGGTTGATCTGAATATTAAGAACGGCAAAACTGCTTTTTCTAACTATACAGGTGAGGCTGTTTTCTTTAACGGAGAGGAAGTGCAATCAGCATAGTATTACGTGAAATGAGGATACCGAATGAAATACAATGTTAAACTTGCCCCGGGTAAAAAATATCAGACAATGCAGGGCTTCGGTGCAAGCGGTGCGTGGTGGGCGCAGGAAGTCGGCGGTTGGTCTCATATAGACGAGGCAAGCGGAAAGCCGGTACGCGACCGCATTTCCGAGCTGCTGCACAGCAAGGAGAACGGCATCGGTTTGGAGATTTACCGCTACAATGTTGGCGGCGGCTCCGCCAACTCGGGCAAAGGGAATTTCTGGAACCCGCTGCGCCGCGCGGAGTGTTTTGAAGTATCGGCGGGAAAATATGACTGGTCCAGGGATGCGAACGCCGTGTATATGATGCGGCAGGCGGCTAAAGACGGCGCGGGTGAACTCATTCTGTTTGTGAACTCACCGCCCGAAAGACTGACAATCAACGGCAAGGCGCATCTGGATAAAAACTTCGTGCCGAACCTGAAAAAGAAAAACTGCCCTGCCTTCGCCCGTTTTTTGATGGACGTAACGGAGCATTTTATCAACGAAGGCCTTCCAATAAAATATGTTTCACCCGTTAATGAACCGCAATGGAAATGGACCGGCGGGCAGGAAGGGTGCCATTACCGCCCGTGGGGTGTTCATAACGTTTTGCGCGCCTGCGCGGAGGAACTTGAAAAGCGGACGTCACTTAAGGGCGTTAAGCTTTCCGGACCCGAAAGCGGGGATGTCCGCTTTTTCAACAAATCCTATATTCGGCCGCTTTTAAACGACAATGTTGTAAAACGCAATCTTGACTCGATTGATGTACACTCATACTTTTCCTTTGTAAAAATACCGTTAATCACTGATTGGCTTAATGACCGCAGAGGCTTTTTGCGCCGTTTCGGCAAATGGATGGCAAAAAAACATCCCGATATCCCTGTGAAGATGAGTGAATGGACGCATATGGTCGGCGGCCGGGACAAGGGTATGGACTCGGCGCTCGAAATGGCAAAAATTATGTTTGAAGATATCTCAATCATGAACGCCTCCTCCTGGCAGCATTGGATAGCTGTTTCCGAGGTCGATTTCTGCGACGGACTGATTTACATAAACCTTGACAGCAAAACTTTTGAAATGACAAAACGCTACTATGCGACGGGCAACCTTTCGCTGTTTGTTGAAAGAGGCGCAAGGCGAATTGGCATTGCCTGCGATAATAAGGACCTGCAGCTGCTCGCCTTTGAGAAGGACGGCAAAACAACGGTTATCGCCGTCAACCCCATGCAAAACGAGATTGAATGCGATTTCGGTAAAGGCACGGCGGAAATGATTGTTACAAACGATGAAATGGATCTTGAGCATTTTGCTGATACTGGGCTTTCAGCTGTCAAGCTTACCGCCCGTTCGGTTAATACATTCGTTTGGAGGTAAAAATATGAATACGGTTACTCTTTCAAGTTTCCGGGGCAAAAATGACATGGAAACATTCAGGCGAGCCGCGGAATATCTGCGGAACACGCCCGGTACGACGCTTGTGGTCGAGCCCGGCACCTATGTTTTGCTCGATGAGAAAGCAAAACAGCTGCAGCGGGATGTGATGGCCGGTAAACTGACAAAAAATCCGGAGCCGATTATGTTCAACCGAAACTATGACTATGTGATCGGCATTGACCTGCGCGGCGCAAAAAACATAACAATCGAAGGCAGCGGCGCTGTGCTGATATTCGACGGCTTTATGGAAAACATTTCGGTTCAGTACAGCGAGGATGTTACACTAAAAAATCTGACGATAACCCTGTTAAGAACGGCGTATTCCAAAGGTGCCGTTATGAACGTCGGTGATGGTTATACCGACGCGGATTTCGGCGCGCTGCCGCTCCTTTCGGAGGAAATGCCGACGCTGAGAATCAATGTTTATTCAAAACTTGAGCGCAGGTATACGGCTGTTGCCGGCGCGGAGAAAGCTGAATTTCTGTCTGACGGAAAGTATCGGTTTTACGGGCTGCGCGGCGCGTACATCGGCGACGAGATTTATCTGACCCATACCTACCATTACCGCCCGTCTATTTTGATTTATGAGGCAACAAACACGGTGATTTCGGATGTCACCATCCATTCCCACTGCGGTATGGGCATTGTCGGCCACCGCAGCGAAAACATTTTGCTGGAACGCCTGAAGATTGTACCGTCCATCGGCGATGCCATGTCCACCAACACGGACGCGACCCATTTTACCTCCTGCACGGGGCTGCTTCGCTTTGAGGGCTGCCACTTTGACGGGCAAGGCGACGACGCAACCAATGTGCACACCTACTATCATACAATCATTGAAAAGGACAATAATAAGTGCGTTGTAACCGTCAACGCGCCGACCGGCACGCACGCTCAGAAGCTGGACTATTTTGATGTCGGGGACACCATCGAGCTTTCCGGTATCGAGGATTTGACGCCCGTAAAAACTTATAAAGTGCTTGAAAGTAAACCGCTGTTTGACGAGTGGCAGTGCGAGCTGACCCTTGACGGCAGCTTGCCGGATGAACCGGATGAATATTATCTGGCTGACAGCACGCGCTTGCCGAGGCTTGAATTCCTCAACTGCTTTGTCCGCAACCATCTGGCACGCTCCGTGCTTGTTAAAACACGCAATGTGCTTATTCAGGGCTGTTCGTTTGAAAGCAATACCGGCACCGCGATTCATATCGGCGCGGAAGGTTTCTGGCATGAGGGCATTACCGCCGAAAATGTTGTAATCCGCTCCAACAGAATGATTAACTGCGGCAAACAGGGTCACGGCAGAATTCTTGACGCGGGCGGCGTGAGCATCAATATTCTTGCGCTCACGCCCGAATTGCCGGCGCACAAAAACATCCTGATAGAAAACAATATCATTGACTGCCCGGACTGCAAATACGGCATCCTTGCGCAAAATGTTGACGGCCTGACAATCAGGGGCAATGATATCCGCTGCGCTGAGGAAAATATAATGATCAATACCTGCATAAACGTTGAGGTGCATCAGAACGGCTCTTGATGAGAATATTCCAAATATATGTTCATTAATGGTTATGGAGGACGGCATGTTAAAATACAAAAGCGCAATAAAAAAGCCCGATGATTCAGGCGCTGTTGATGAAAAGGTGCACATTGATTATGTCCATCAGGACCGTCGTTATGTCGGCACAAAAGAGACCGTAGCCTACTTAATGAACGATTGGTCTAACAGCTTTAACATCAATGGGTTCAATAACAGGTTTATTTGGGACGTTGTAAAAATTGATTTCAGGATTTCGGCTTTTATCGGGATTTTCACCGGTTTGTGGGACGTCATAAACGACCCGATTATCGGTTTTATGGTAGATAAAACCCGCACGCGCTGGGGTAAATTCCGGCCTTATCTCGTTGCCTTTCAAATTCCGATGACGTTGATCGGCTCGATTTACTGGCTGATTCCGTATTTCTTCCCCGACACAAGCGCCACGTATATACCGAAACTTATATTCTATTTCCTCTTTGGCGCGATTACGGAAACCGCGGGTACGTTTACCGGTATCGCAAGAACGGGATATATGTCAACTATCACCCCTCAGCCGGCTGAGCGCGTCCGGTTAAATACGATTGTGAGCATGTGGTCAGGCTACTTGGGCGAGGATTTGCCCGGGATAATAATGGGTGTGCTGCTTGACCTTATTAATAACAACATCATAAAAACAATAAAACTGCGCACCGTTTTCTTAACGATGGGTATGGGTACCGGTTTCGTATCTTCTATATTTACGCTGTATTTCTTTCTGGTATCCAGAGAGCGCGTGATGCAAAAAGTCGAGCGGCCAAGCATAAAAGAAGGGCTCAAGGCAATCATCAACAATTATCCGATGCTGACGATCACGCTTTCGGACTTTTTGGGCGGTTTCAGCGTGGGAGCAGGTCTTCAGGATTATTTTATCGATGTTTTGGGCTCGGTCTCTCTCCTAACGCTTATCAACCAACCGTCCGGATTTAACGGAACCATCAGTTATGCGTTTGTTAAACCCTTGAGAAGCCGCTTTTCATCAAAGTCGCTTTGGATTGGGCTGGATATTTATTCCCGGCTTTTATCTATAGCCGTTTTTTTAATCGGCTCCTATAAAGGTAATTATAAAAAGAGGCTTTTTATGAGCTTTGTATTTGGTTCCCAATTTTTCTTTGAGAAGCTTTCATGGGGTCCCAAGAACATAACCGGCTCTGAAATCGGCAACGAGTCGATGGATTACTGCGAGTGGAAAAACGGATACAGAATGGAGGCTACTACAAATGTCGCGAGGGGTCTTGTCATTAAACTGCAGGGAATATTTATGGGGTCGGTCAGAAATATGATACTTTATAAAATCGGTTATGTCCAAGGCCTCAAAATCGGCACGCAAGCGGACAAAACAAAATATTGGCTTTTTGCTTTGAGTACCGCAATGCCGATGATAACCGGGGCGCCCAGCTTAATACCGAGATTTTTCTATCCGCTGACAGGCAAAAAACGCGCCTTGATGTACGAGGAATTGTTTGAAAGAAGAAAGCAGTACGCGAGAGATATTAATGCCGCAGATGAAGCAGGCTTTGCTGAGACTGAATAAACAAAAAACGGCAACAAGTATGCCCGTTGCCGTTCTTTTTTTGCCTAATACTAATTACTCATAAAAACCTAACTAAAAATCCGCATAAAACCCCACAATACTATTCTGCATTAAATGGCGAATAGTATGAATCAAAGCTTTTGCTTGGTTTTTTAGAGGTATTATAATCGTGAATTAGTATAATGTTCCATACGCTGAATGACCATTTCCTTTAAATCGGCGGAAAGCCGGTTGAAATATTCCGAATAGCCGCCGATGCGGACAATTAAGTTTTCATGTTTTTCGGGATGCTCCAAAGCATCCAGCATGTCTTCTCTGCTGATGCAGCTGATTTGAACCTGCATGCCTCCCTGCTTAAAGTAACCCGAAACAAGCGGGCGGATATAACCTTTGATATGTTCTTTCCGCAGTCTGAGGTTCAGCACCGGTGTGCCGAGCGCGTCGCTTTGCGGCAGTTTTGCCGCGCTGTTCAGCAGGGCGGTTACACCCTTTTTATCCTTGCCGTGTACAGGCCCGATGGAATCGCACAGCGGTTCTCCGGCTGCGCGGCCGTCCGGCGTGGCGCCGACTCTTCTGCCCGCATCAGCATAGGTGACAAACTGAATGGAACATGGTAAAAATGCTTTGCCCAGATAAGGGGTGTTTTGTTTAAAACCGTCAAAAATTTGCTGTGTAAAATCACGGGCAAGACGGTCGGCATTTTCATCATCCACCCCGAAACACGGGCAGATCTGAAGTCTGCTCAAAAAGTCAGTATCCTGCGCCTGCAGAAGTGTTAAGAACCCGGCAGCGGAGTATTCATTCTGCTCAAAAACAAGAGCTTTAATAGCCAGCAGGGAATCGATGACATTGATTAACCCCGCAATATTAATGATGCTCCAGCCGTATCTTGCGCCGCCCGCGTTAAAGTCCGTCTCATTGTCAATGCAGTCGTCAACAAAAAGTGTTCTCACGGGCTGTGGTCTTAATCCGGCTCGGTTTTTCCGGTATATGTTAACCTCATCCAGCACGGTTTTTGTTTCATGTTGAATCTGCGCTATAAGTTTTTCATAGAACGCATCAAAGCTCGCAGCCTTTTCAAGGTTTTGGGGCAAGAATTCGGAAAATATCAGTGCCGCGTTGATGCCCGCGTCAATCGACCCGACATTGGACATCCCCGCGAGCATGGTCTCTGTGCATCCACCGCCGTTAAAGCATAACAAGTCCTCTTTCGGGATATCGGGGAAATGCTCTGCCAGCGAAGATTGGTAAAGATTTTCATTGTAGAACGCTGGTTGTCCGCAGCCTGACATCAGTGAATCAACCGACGCGTCCCAAATTTCCTCCGGCGTATCCTGCGTTATACGCAGTTCCATCGTCGGGCGTCTTAATCCGCAGACGGCTTTCAGGCACTGCAGGGTGAGCGGGTTGCAATCGGGGCCCAACGCACTCGAGTAGCCCTCGTTATTATCGACATTGATAAAGAATTCCCGTAAAAGCGCCGTAATGTCCTCACCGTTGTAAAATTCAAATAAATCGGCGTCAAGCCGGCCTGGGTTATCGCATCCATCCATATAAAATATGAAATTCCACCCGACTACCGCTTCAACCAATGTTTCGGCAGGTTCAAAGGGAACCTTTTTTAAGGCGTCGCACAAAGCTTTCGGCGCGTTCGATTTTTCCAGCAACTTCAAGGATCTGTCTCGGTATATTTTTATGCCGTCAACAACCTCCAGAAGCCCATCACGCAAATCATTGTCCTTGATTTTTTCTATTCGCTTAATATAAGAATTCAGGCCTTCCTTCAGAATTCGCTTATAGTTCGGAATGGAGTGCACATAGCCATTCCCGCCAACGGAATGTCTGGTCCGAACCATCGGCATCAGGTCCTTTTCGGCTTTCATTGCATTCAAGAGTTTAGGGTTCTTTTGCATTAATATATTTTCAAATAAATTAAATGTATATGAGTAGCCGGGGGAAACGCCTAACGGTTCCGGATACTGCTGCCGGCAAGGGTACAGATTGCCGCCGTCATATTCGGGCATCGCAAAGTTTTCCCAAAACGCCTTCTGCGCATGCGCGAATCTGTAAAATCTGCCGCGCTCCGGGTTTTCAAAAAAGCCGCCCCCGTAAAACTCGCCGGCCTTATAAAATTGAGCTGTCAATGTATTCATCAGTTGATCATTCCTTACAAATTTGAAAATTTGTCTTTCAACGATAACGCTGCTTTATATTTTATCAAAAAAAACTGAATAATCATAGCAAAATATAAAAAACCCGCACCGGAACAGGAGCGGGTTGATAATGTTGGATGTAAAGTACTTTACCTTGTCAACAATCCGGCGTCCAAAACGAACTGACTGCCGGTGATAAACCTTGCCTTTTCGCTGGCGAGGAACAGCACGGAATTCGCGACATCCTCCACTTCAATCCATGGCACCGGAATCAGGTTACCGGCGGAACGGGTGGCGATTTCAATAGCTGTCGCGCCTTCCATTTCGGCAAGCCCGTCGTTCATCGGGGTGTCCACGCCGGTCGGATGGATGCTCACAGCCCTTATGCCGTATGGTGCGAGCTCGATTGCCTGCGATTTTGTCAGCCCGATCATGCCGAATTTGGACGCGGCATAGTGCGACAGCCGGTTCATGCCCCGCAGGCCCCCGACGGAGGAATTGTTGATAATAACGCCGCTTTTCTTTTCAATCATATGCGGCACAACATATTTACTGACCAGCCAGGCGCCTTTGAGGTTGATGTCCATCATCGTATCCCATTCGTCCTCGGTCAGATCCCAGGAAAGCCCGTAAGCGCAGATGCCCGCGTTGTTGAACAATACATCTATCGCTCCGAAACGCTTGATGCCGGCACCAATTGCTGCAATAACATCATCCGCGCGCCTCACATCACCGGCGCAAATTTCTATTTGCGCGCCCAACGCTTCAACCTCGGCCTTTAATTTGCACAAGTCATCCCCGCAGGAACGGTTATAGGCGGGGTAACAGAGTTTTTCGCCCAAATCAAAGGCGATAATATTCGCGCCTTCTTTGGCAAACGCCAGCGCGACACCGCGGCCCTGCCCTTTGGCGGCACCTGTAGTGAACACTGTTTTATTTAAAAAATCCTGCATGGTTGACCTCCTGTGTAAATAATTGATAAGTGTGACTTCGTCACGAGAAGTATGGCTGCGCCATGAGAAGAGCGGTTCTGCCGCGCAAAGCAATTGGAGTTCGCATCTCCCACATCTTTACCACTTCTTTTCAACCGACTCCCACTTCTTTTCCGCACAATCAGTAGCCCATCAAATACCCGTCCAGTTCCACTTTGAGGGTGTTGTTGATAAGGTTGGTCGCAATCATAATGGCTCCGAAAGCAGTGAGTAGCACAATCTGCTCTTCGTTAAAGAACTGCTTGAGCTTATCAAAAATCTCATCGCCGATACCCTTCGGGTCAGTCACCATCGCCCTGCCGTAATCCACCAGTACCTGCTGGAGCGGGCTGAAAGTAAAATTCTCAAAGTTGATGTTCTCATCTTTTAAAATTTTGCGAAAAAAAGTGGAGCAGATCAGGCAGTCATTCTGTGCAGAAATAGCATAGCAGAAAAAGTTGATATCTAAGGGGGAAAGGAACTTTGCCGCCTCGTCCCGAAGCGTATACCATTCCATCAGTGCTTTAAAAGCAGGAACGCTGTGGAGCAGCGTTCTTTTCATGTTGGTTATCCGCCCGATTTTCGCGTGTTCGTTATGCGCGGTGCGGATTTCAGCGGAAGCGGTCTCATAGTCAATCATGGAGATATAAGGCATGTGGTTTAACCCCTTTGGTTTTATATTTCGAAATCTTCCGCAATGAACTTTGGCAGGTGCGGCAGGCGTTGCGGCTGTCTTTTCAGCGGATCATACATAAATTTACGGCAGGAGGAAGTAGGCTGCATGATGCCTTTTTTAATACACAGCACACTGAGCTTGTCGGGTGAAAGCCTGCCGTGCAAACAATGCGCGCAGGCGGGAGATATAATCTTTTCGTTCAGCAGCTTTTTTTTCATAAAATCACCTTTTAGAATGTTATCATATAATTCGTATATTTTCAAGGTGAAAAAGTGAACACGTTACCCCATGGGTTAATGTATTCACCCATGGGTTAATGTATTCACCCATGGGGTACAAATTAAATCAGAAAAGGGGCGGCTGAACCCGTCCCTTTTTGTTAAATTTTATCTAATCGTAATTAATTTATTCATCAACCGAACATTGAGGCAATAAATTTGTAAATAGGGGTTAATAATCCGGAACCCAAAATACGCAGCAGCGAATCAAACAAAGCATAGATGGATGTTAAGGGTGCTGAAAATAAACCAATAATCGTGTCGACCATTTCTTTCACCTCACTTTCATGTAAATTATCAGCTTTATTATAAGGCGATGAAGCAAGGATTACAAGTCATAAATTACAAAATGTAAGATAAGGCAAAAGAACGAAAAAAATAACTTAAAGAAGTATTGTTATATTATAAATTTGTTGTATAATAAAGAAAATATGTTAAGAACTAATAAAGAATTTATTTATGGAACCGTTGGTTGTATTTTTTAAACGGAGTGGAGGAATTATGAAAAAGTTCAGAATAAAAGAACCCGGGCAAAGGAATATTACACGAGTTGTGAACGCATATAATGCAATGAATGGCCTGGGTGTTGAAGTGTTTTTCGATATGAAACGCGGTAAAGTTTTTGTTGCGGACTATTTTCGCAATTTTAATCATAAACAATTCAGTAAGATAACATGTTCTTCCGAAGACGCTCATCTTTCCGAAATATCGGTTGCATATGTTTGTCAGGAAATTGAAAGAATAAAGCAAAAAATGATAAGTAACAGAAAAACAGAAGAAATGAACATAAAAGACCGGCGGGAATTTATAAATGAGCAAAGAAGCAAGCGCTTTTTAAAAATCTTTCATATAAAATCGAAATGACGGCCGTTTATTGCAATATATAATAATATGACAACATATTATGCTTGTTACATTATAAACAACAGAAAGCGGGTGCTGTTGATGGCGCCAATGAAAAGAGCTGTTTCTATACTAATCACAACGTTTGTATTAATTTCGGGTTTTGCAGGGTGTGCGAAGGATGCAAATACAGATGAAACAACTATTTTAACTGCTTATACAATAGATGCAGCAGAGACAGCGGCAGATTCGGCAGAGGCGGCGGCAGTTTCGGCAGAGGCAGCAGCAGTTTCAGCAGAGGCAGCAGCGGTTTCAGCAGAGGCTGCGGCAGTTTCGGCAGAGGCGGCAGGGATAACAGGGACTACAATATTTGAAGCTGCAACCGTTGCCGGAGCAACCACTGACAAAACAGTTGCCACAAACCCACAGGCAACACAAACACCCGCAATTAAAGCCGGGGACACAATATATTTTGGTAATTATGAGCAGGATAATAACACAGCAAACGGCAAAGAAAAAATTGCATGTAAGGTGCTGGATGTAAAAATCGGAAAAGCATTATTGATTTCCGAAAAAGTTTTGGATGCCAGACCATATAATATTGAAAAAAAGGATATTACATGGGAGACCTGTACCTTGCGAAAATGGCTCAACGAGGATTTTTACAACACAGCGTTTTCTTCAAGCGAACAAATAAAAATTGATACAACAAACGTCATAAACAACGACAATCCGGTGTGCGGAACAAGCGGAGGAAACTTAACAGTGGATAAAATATTCCTGTTAAGCTATGAGGAAGCCGACAGGTATTTCACGGATTATGAAAAGTGCACATCAAAAGGAACGGACTTCGCAAAAAACAACCGGCTGTATGTTTCAGATATAGAGCAATATTTGGGAAATAGCGACTGGTGGCTGCGGTCACCCGGTATTTCTCAGGATTCGGCAGGCGTTGTACTCATGGACGGCAACTACCAAGGGAGCCGTACTGTTAGCAAAATCACCTTCGGCGTGCGTCCCGCTTTCTGGATAAATCTGTAAGTTATCATCATCGTATCTTTTGCCAAAGTCGAGACTAACACACAATAGCAATTGGGAGCGGGGTTTCCGCTCCCTTTGTTATTCTCTCACCTAATTATTTATCCCGGTATAGTAATCTTGCTGTCAGATATGCAGCGTTGACAAGGAAATCATGCAGTAGTATTATGAGCATACTTTATAAGTTGCAAATTATACAATATGTTTTGTATATCAAAATTCGAGGGGGGTTGGTTTTTATTAACAAACGTAAAAACAATATTATCCTATTTGTTTTGTTGTTCTTTTCTTCGGTTGTTATCTACTTAATCCAGTATTTTATGTTTCACAGCACAAACGAAATGCTCTTTTTAACACTTCAAGATCTTGCGTTTCTGCCTGTTGAGGTTGCGATAGTTACTTTTGTTATAGACAGGATACTTAGTTCCATAGAAAAACAGAAAAAAACCAAAAAGATAAATGTGATTATCAGCACATTTTTTACCGAAGCAGGGGTTGCTATATTGGCAGCATTGGCTGAATTCAACCGGAGCGACACACAAATTACTGAAATTATAAAAGAAAACGAGAACGGTAAAATGCACCAAACCCGGGCAAAGATGCTTATAAAATCACTGAAATATGATATGTATGCGGAACCGGAAAAGCTCGACGCGCTTAAATCGATAATGGCGGACAAAAAAACTTTTTTGTTAAACCTGCTTGAAAACTCGAGTTTGCTGGAACATGATACTTTTACCGACATGCTTTGGGCGGTTTTTCATGTAGCCGATGAACTTCAAAATAGAGGGGATTTGAAAGATTTATCCAAACCGGTCATTGACCATCTATCAAATGATTTTCTAAGGGCTTATTCTGCTATGGTGCAGGAATGGATAGGCTACATATTTTACCTTCACGATGAATATCCGTTTCTTTATCAAACAGCTAAAAACAAAGCTGCTGCAGTTAATACTAATCCCGATTATAAAACCTCTATGAAATCAAGCAAAAACCTTTGAAAAATGGGGTTTATGTGCCGAATTTATAGCTATGATTTAAAGAGGGATTAGTATAACAAGGCTTGATGCGATAAAAATGACTTATCAATAAATCGGCAAAAAAAGCGCCCATTAGAGCGCTTGTGGAGCGGGATACGGGAGTCGGATGATGTCCGTTGAAGTCTTGTAGAATAAAGTTTTTGCCATTGCACCTTTGACGTTATCTCATAGAATAAGTTGATATTTTACGGAATAGTTGACTAAAAGTTGACTGAAAATGAAGGCGTTTTCATACATTGAAAAGCAGATGATTATATTAAAAAATAAGAGCAGGCAAGTAAACTACAACAGGGGAGCGGGTTAACCGCTCCCCTGCGTTATTCGCTTGTGTTACTATACGGTTCTTTTTTATGATGTCTGCTAATTATGCGATATCCTTTTTTATCATGTCTCTATAAACAACATTGTATAATCACAAACAAACCAATAATACAAAAAATCAGCTACATTTTTAAATTATTCATTTTTAGAAGCTCAAACCAATTTTCGGGAAAGCCTATGCAAGTCATATCAATAGCACTTTTGTACTCCTTAACCAATGCACATAATTCTACTAAAAATATTTTATCCCAAGTTTCTGAGTCGGGATACAAAAACTTAAGCACCAAAATATAATCAAACACCCTGTCATTAAGGGTATATGGAAATCCAACTGGCGTTGCCGGTACAGTTCCGAATTTGTTGTAATAAAGCCGTGAATAGTGAGCACAATAATTTCTGATATTTGTTAGGCATAAAAGCCAACTACTTACATTAGAATCCGTTGTGAAAAAAATATCCTTTGCAAAAAGTTTCTTATCAGCTTTCACCATGTCGGAAAAGAAAAAAGACAATTCGCCCATTGAGAACAGTTCCATTATTACCCAAAGCGGAAATTGAGAATTGTATTTTTCTATATGATGTTTTACAAAGAATTGATTTTTATTATGTTTTATAGCTTCTTTTATATGTTCTTCAAACTTCATATGATTATGCTTTAGGTTGAAATTTTTGGCATTCAGATATCCAAGCGCCCCATATTTATGAGCATGATAATATGCCATACTCGTCCTTAGCATTAATTCTATCTCCTCAACCGCGGAAAATATCAAAAGACGCAATTTCCTGTCAAACTCATATATTTTATAAACTGTATCAAAGCTCGTATTCTCATTGTAGCAAGCGTCAGTAGTTCTAAATGGTAGAAAATACGCAGTTAGTCTATAATAGTTAATTTGTTGCAGTTTATTTTTTGCAAAATTTTCATCTGCAATAATACACCCACGGGACTTTAACTTTTCAATCTGTTCGTCGTAAGTAGTCGGGTTTTTTATTTTCATGTTATAAACACCTCAAAAAAATACCCGCCACTGGGACACATCGTTGAGAGGTGCGGGCGGTCTTATCAATTTCATTTTACGCAAAAGTACGCAATATGTCAATACATTTGACAAAAGTTTTTTTGCAAGTTTTTTTGCAGCATCAAACTTCATGTGAACCAATGTAGAATTCGTTTGGAAATCTATAAAAACTATATACTCAATGAGCGGGATTGTCAACAGTTTCGCCTGCTTTGTATAATCCGCTGTAATTCATGAATTCTATTTGCTTATTTTTACATGTTTGGGTTGGGGTGCTTTATCATACCATTTTGACAAAGCAATATTGCAGAAGCGTTGATATGCTTGAATAAATTATACTAAATCGGTATGAATACGAGCTTGATTTAAAGAAGAGTTGTAGTAGGTGAAAACCGTTCGGCGAGTAGTCACTATAAAAGAAGCACCTTTGAGCAAGACAATTTTAGTCAGAGGATTTTATTGTTTACCGGGGTGGGGTATGCCCTTTTTAATAGTGGGGGGAGGGTATGGTTAAGTCGGCTAGCGCAAATTTTTCAAAACAAATATGGTGAAAGATTATATCGTTTAATATTTTGCAATACGATAATTCGGACTATTATTGTTGAAAGTAAAATAAATGTTGCATACCTATTACACTTGTGCTAATATGGAAAAAATGAAAGCGGGGTTTGAAAATGGAAAACGAGTTTACTTTTTGTCAAAAATGCGGTGAAAAAAACTCAACGGTAAACAGCAATTGTCAAAAGTGTTCTGAACCGTTGGATTCAGGTATTCAACAACCGCCACTTGTACAATCACAGTATGCTCACCCCCAAGATGTTCAACCCCAATATAATCAGCCTCAATATACACAACCTCAATATGTGCCGCAATATCAACCACAACCAGCACCTAAGAAAAAACAAAGCGGTTGTTTAATAGCAATTCTTGTTTGCGTTGGGTTATTCTTTTTTCTTATTGTTATAGGGATAGTCTTTGGGGATACTAATAATAATGCTACCGATTCGAGCGATACTACTATCACGACAACTAAAAAAGAAACGCAGAAAACTGAGAATTCAACTGCCACCCTTTATACTACCGGCGAAACGATTAATGTCGGTGATTTGAAAGTTATTTTATCATCTTTTAATGAAACAAATAAAATTGAAAGCAACAATCAATTCATCGAAGATGTAACAACGGAAGGGAAATTTTTAGTTGTTGATGCAAAGTTCCATAATAATGATACTGTTTCAAGAACGATAGATCCTGCCCTTCTCACTATTATTGATGGAGAGGGCAAGAGATATGATGCGCTTAGTAATGTAGACTTGATGGTCATTCTAGGAGATAAATACATATTCCTTGATGAGATCAATCCCGGAATGAGCCTGACCGGAACTTTTGTTTTTGAGATGCCTCAAGGCATAAACGAATATTACATGGAATTCTCACCCGGTTTCTTTAGTATTAAATCACCTGTAACAGTCAAGTTAAAGTAAACTTTTACAATTGATATTTTTATTAATGATGCGATACTGAGATGGGATTTTATTGTTTTGTTTTGATTACATCAAAGGTGAGGTTGCTTCCCATGAAAATTCTTGCTGAATTGAGTTGTAAAAGTAAAGAATACTTAGATTACTTTTCAAGCCAAACATTTCAATTTGATGAATGTTCCTTCAAAATTGATGTGTCTGATTTTATATTAGTTGAGATACTAACAACTACAAAAGAAAAGGCTGATTTGTGTAAAAACTTCTATTTATTTTTTGAAATTTTGCATTTATGCTTTGGGTATTTTTTCGATATTGACAAACTGATCATACAAGGCTCTAACTTTCAAGAAGATATACTAGACAAAGGTATTGTGATTAAATATAAGAGTCACCAAAGCGTTTTTGGAAATTATGAGCATTTTATATGTTTTGATAATAATATTGATGCTTCTTGCTTACTAAATAAATGGAAATTAATGAGAGGAAATAGCAAACAAACTATTGATGTTTATTACACAGCAGTATCTAAATGCGATCTATACCCAGAAGTAAAATTAGCACTAATAATTCAAGCGATGGAAGGTTTTTGTCGACTTACAATCGATAAGTCGAAAATTGAATCTTTAAGTAAAAGTGAAGCAAGAGCAATTAAAAAAATGGCTGTATCTGCAATAGAACAATCAGAGGAGATTAAAGAGTGTTGCGCTAAGTTGGAGATGGATTATAGCGAGGTCTTAAAAGCGCTGTCAGATTTGATGGGTCACTTTAATGATATTACTTTACGAAATCTTTTAAGACACTCTTTTAATATTAACAAATATACATTAGAGATTGAGAACATGGGAAATAGTATAAAAGATAAGGGTGCAGGTATAAATTTTTTAATTCGCTCGGTGAACCATAGAAACTATTTTGCTCACTTAACAAGTAATGAAGTACGATTCAATGGAAAACAAAGTCTTGCAGCAAGTGGTCTATATGATAAATTTATGAGATTTATGATATTTAATCAAATTGGATTATCAAACAATATTTTGGAAGAATCTGTAATGTCTTGGAAGAACAATTATGGCAAATGGATAAATGATACTATAAATTGTTAAGTGTTATAATTTTGCTTTAAAAAGTCGAAAAATAAAGAAAGTTGAAAAAAGTTGATTAAAAATAAAATAATGCAAAAACAAAAAGCCCAAAAACCTATACAAATCAAAGGTTTAAGGGCTTTATTTGTTGGAGCGGGATACGGGAGTCGGACCCGCCTCCTCGGCTTGGGAAGCCGATGCACTACCGATGTGCTAATCCCGCACAGCGTTGATATTATATCACCCGGTTTTTATAAAATCAACTTATTTTATCAAAAGTTTATGAAAAAGCCTCGAATGGTTGAATTATGCCGTCGAGGCTGTTTTATTGCAATAAACAACAATTAAATCTATTGTTTGCTGTTATTTTTAATATCCTGAACTTTTTGCATGGCTTCGCGGACTTTGTTTAAACTCGAAGAAAGCGTTTCTTCGGTGGCTTTCATCATTCGTTCGGCATAATCACCGGAGGAAGCCCTAAGCCCCGAAGACCATTTTTCGGCTTCGGCGGTTAAAGTGTCGGCTCTTTCCTTCGCGGCTAAAATTGCTTTGTCTTTTTCGTCGCGCGCAGAGGAAAGAAGTTCGTCCACCTGTTCCTTTGCTTTTAAAAGCATCGCGTTGGCTTCATTTTGTGTCTGCCTTTTAATTTGGGCAGCATTGTCTTTGGCAATAAGGGTTATCTCATGTTCCTCAACAAGCTGTTTTGCCCTTGCTTGCGCTGAGGATAATATATTGTTTGCCTCTTCGGTTGCGGATAAAACCTTTTTCTTTGAATAATCATCAGCCCTTGAAATTAAAGACCTTACTTTGTTTTCGGTGTCGAGCAAAGCTTTTTCCGCTTTTTCTTTTGCGCGCGCCACAACATCAACGGATTCGTGCTGGGCCTTTGATATTATATTCCGCTGGTCGGCAACAATGGCTTTTGCCTGGCTTATTTCATTCGGCAAATTCATGCGGATATCTTCAATGCTTGTTTTGATTGCTTCAACTTTGATCAGGGATTTTGAGCTAAAGGGGAAATTTGTGCCGGCTTCAAGCACATCCTCAATTTGATCAAGCAATTCTTCAATATTCATATTACGCATCCTTTCCTTTTAACCGTTTTATTATATCGTCACGCACCTCTTCGGGGACAAATTCTGATATATCTCCCCCGAATTCGCATACTTGCTTAACAACACTTGATGATAAAAACATGTTTTCGGCGTTTGCGGTTACGAATACGGTTTCAACCATGGGATTAAGTTTTTTATTTGTTAATGCCTGTTGGAATTCATCTTCGAAATCGGAAACAGCCCGAAGTCCCTTAACAATGGCAACGGCATTATGAGTTCTTGCGTAATCGGCAAGCAGACCGTTGTAGGTGTCAATTTCAACATTTTTTAAATTTGTTGTGCAGCGCCTTAAAAGTTCGACACGCTCTTCGGCGGTAAAGCTTCTTTCGGGTTTGTGGTAATTGATCATCACAACAACTATCACCTTGTCAAACATTTTTGCGGTGCGGTTGATGATATCAACGTGCCCTTTGGTTACCGGGTCAAAACTTCCGGGACATATAGCAATTTTCATGGCAAAAACCTTCTTTTTTAGTGGGCAGCGGACAGTGGCCAGTGTTTAGCAGAACGAAGACCATATCCATGCTGCCGAGATAAGTCATTAACATATCGAGCTCAAAAAGAAAAACGAAATACATAAAATGGTTATGAATTAAACAATAATCACAAAAATCAGTCGTCCCAATCCGATGGCCACCAGCCACCGACCACTGACAACTCCGTCACCTGTATGTGGTTATCGCCGTTTTACCGTATTTATAAATGCGGGTGAGCGTAAAAGCGCCGGCACTTTCGGGCAGTTTCTCGGTAAACGGTGCTTCACACATGATGATTCCGCCTTGAGCCGTTTTCGCCGCTGCAAGCGGCAATGCTTTCTGTAAGACGCCTGTACCGTAAGGAGGGTCTAAAAAAACAATGTCAAAGTTCAGTTCGGAGGTTTGCAGAAAGGCCAAAGCGTCCGTTTGCAGTACGACAGCGTTTTCACCAAGACCGGTAGATTCAAGGTTAGCCTTAACGATTTGTATTGCCTGCTTATCGGAATCAATAAAGACGGCCGAAGCGGCGCCTCTGCTTAAAGTTTCAATTCCAAGCTGGCCGGAACCGGCAAAAAGGTCAAGCACTCTGCGGCCTTCAATTTCAAATTGGATGATGCTGAAAACGGCCTCTTTAACCCTTTCAATGGTAGGGCGGATATTTTCACCTTCAAGGGTTTTCAGAACTCTGCCTTTGGATATGCCGGTAATTACTCTCATCGATACTTCTCCATAAAATTATTGCACATTGTATTATCACACCATTTATTGTATATTGTCAAGTAAAAAAATTGGGTTTGAGACTGATATTATGAATCAGGCATTATAGCTCTCCCAAACGCTATTAACTTCATCATTGTGCGCCGTAAAATCCATTTTGATTTATTCCTTTCATTTTTGAGAAGAGGTGGAGAAGTGTGACTTCTTCCCAACTTCTTATCCACTTCTTCTCAAGCTTAAGTCTCCTCGTGTATCGCTCCAAATATATTCCCCGCCACCCTTTCGCTGATACCCTTGACTTCTTTAAGCTGTTCAACACTTGCTGCTTTGATGGCTTTCATTGTTTTAAAATGCCCGAGCAGCGCTTTTGAAGTTGCTTTGCCAACACCGTCAATGTCTGTCAACGTGCCGGAAAGGGTGCTGTGTTTGCGCTTTTTGCGGTGATATTCAACAGCGAAGCGATGCACCTCATCCTGTATGGTGGAAACCAGCGTGAATGCCGCCCGTTTTGAGTTGAGAACAATTTCCCCGCCGCTTTCCGCAATCGCCCGGGTGCGGTGCCGGTTATCCTTCACCATGCCGAAAAGGGGAATGTCAAGCCCGAATTGCCTTAATACCGGTAAAACGGCATTCACCTGCCCCTGTCCGCCGTCAAGCAGAATTAAATCCGGCAGTTTACCGAAGCCTGTCTTGCTTTCCTTTTCATCCATATATCTCTGCATCCTGCGGGCAAGCACTTCCGCCATCGAAGCGTAATCGTCCTGCCCGGTAAAACCCTTGATAATAAAACGTTTGTAACCGGCCTTAAAAGGAATACCGTTTTTGAAAACCACCATACCCGCCACATTCTCGCTGCCGCCAGTGTGGGAAATATCGTATGCCTCTATATATTCCGGCGGAGAGGGGAGCCCGAGCAGCTTGGCAAGTTCGTCAAGCGCGGCGGTGTCTTTCCCGGCCCTGCCGATGCTGTTGGCTAATTTTTCCGCCGCATTAGCGCGGCAAAGCGCCAACAGCTCAGCTTGCTTGCCTTTTTGCGGCAAAGTTACCGTAACCTTCTTCCCGGCTTTTAACGTTAACCAGTCCGAAATAAGTTCCGCGTTTTCAACCTCGCCGTCAACCGCTATACGCGGGGGGACATTATCCCGCATCATGTAGAAGCTTCTCAGCAGCTCATGGCGCGCGGCGGGAAGATTTTCGGGATTGTCGAAGATGAAGTGCTCGCTGTCAAAAAGCCGGTTTTCGGAAAAACGCAGAACAGCGAGGCATGCTTTTTCGCTTGTGCGGCTATCCTCCTGAGCACTGCCCTGGACAATAGCGAAAACATCCTGTTCCTTTACCCCGGCGGATACGACTTTCTGCCTTTCGTTCATCCGCTTGATTGCGTTGATGGTGTCCCTGAGTCTGCCGGCTTTTTCATACTCCAAACTCTCCGCCGCCTCATCCATGCGCCGCTGCAAATCCTTCAGTGCCGCGCCGCTGCCGCCCTTTAAAAAGGCAACCGCTTCGGAAACCGCCTCATTGTAGGCGGTTTCCTTAATTTTGCCCGCGCACGGGGCGGAACATTGCTGAATGAAAAAGTTGAGGCAGGGACGGCTTTTCCCCCAGTCCGCGGGAAAGGTTTTAGAACACTGCGGCAAGCGGAATATTTTCAAAGCCTCGTCCACCGGCTTGGAAACGGCGAAAGAGTTTGTATAAGGGCCGATATATTCCGCGCCGTCGTCAAACTTTTTCTTGACGGCGGTGATGGACGGCCAGGGACCGGTGGTGATTTTAATGTAATGGTAGCCCTTGTCATCCTTGAGCAGTATATTGTACTTCGGCATGTGCTGTTTGATGAGGCTGCACTCCAACACAAGCGCCTCAAATTCGCTGTCGGTAAGAATGTAATCAAAATCGGCCACTTTTTCAATCATTTTACTGACTTTAATGTAATGATCCTGCCCGCTGAAATAGGTGCTTACACGGTTTTTAAGCGCCTTCGCCTTGCCAACATAAATAATCTCCCCCTTGGCGTTTTTCATCAGATAAACACCGGGGGTTTGCGGCAGGCGCATCGATTTTTCGCGGAGCTTTTGAAGGGTATCGTTCATTGTGTCACCTGTATAAATATAACATTCAAGATATTATATCAAATACTGCGCTATTTCACAATGACGGTGCCGGTTAAAAAAAGACAAACCCTCCGGTCTGCCCCTTGTGTGTTCAGCTGACTTGTGCGGTCAAGTCGGTGCGGGTATACTAATCCCGATAATAAAACCTCTGTGAAATCAAGCAAAAACCTTTGATTAATGGGTTTTTGTACTTTTTTTTAGTTATGTTTTAAAGAGGGATTAGTATTGAATTGCCCGGCTGCGATAATGCCGGGCATTCCGGTTTTTCTTCCATTTCGGTCAAACGGCTCCAAAATCTTTTCGGCATCATGGACATTCTGCAGCGCGGATTGTCCCGCTGTTCGATAGCAATTGTGTCGTAAAAAAGTTTCCACAAACGCCGGGCTTCGATTTCGCTTGTGTCCGCCCGGGGCGGCTCAAAACCCTCCGCCGGGACAATGGCGCTGTTTCTCTTTGAGAAAATCAAAGCGGAGCCATGCGTTTTGTCATAGATAATAAAGCTTTCCGCATGGTAGCGCTCGCAGAAATGGTCTGCGATCAGCGGCAGGATGCTGTTTTTCGGCTCAATAACAGCGGTCATCACATCCCCGTGCACCGAAAAGCGGGCAAAACCCTTGTAAAGATGCCCCTCCCTTGCGCAGGCAAACGCCGCTTTTTCAACGGCGTGCACCGTGTCATCGGCGAGCATGGAGAGCACCTTGGTTCCCTGTCCGATACAAAGGCGGATGTAGTCAAGCAAGAGCAGTTCCTTTTGGGCAGCGCAGGAGAGAAAACACTGTTCGACATTGCAAAAAGCATCAGCGCCTGCGGCTTTGATGATGCCTTTTTCGACCCTTAATGCCTTTTCATCATCTGTTTCGATATAGTAAGAGGGGAATAGCGTCATCAGCTCGCTGCCGGCAGGAAAGACCATGGCAGGCAATTCCTTTTTTCGCCAGCTTTCGAACACCAGGCTCAAAAAACCCTCGAAGCTGCCGTCGTACACATAATTTACAGTTGACCGGTCAGGCATTTAACATGATCCTCTCTATCCGGCGAGAGGGTGAAAAGACTCAGCTGTTCGTATCCCCCCGCCTCGTAAGCGGTGCGGCAGTTATAGGACATCAGGGCGCGCAGGATGCTATCATGGGTGAAGACCAGCCCCGGCGCCGACTTGGTTGAGCAGGTGATGAAATACTGCGCGCGCTTGAGCGTAACGCCGAGTTTTTTTAGGCTCTCGAAGCTCAGTTGCCCCGCGCGCCGCGCCTGCATGATCCGCTTGACACCGGTGACTCCGAAACCCGGCACACGCAGGAGGATTTCCCGCGGGGCGGTGTTGACCTCAACGGGGAACTGCTCAAGGTGGTTGAGCGCCCAGTTGCATTTGGGGTCGACAAATTCATTGAAGTTACAGTGCGTTTCGTCCAGCAGTTCCCCCGCCTCAAAACCGTAAAAGCGCAGCAGCCAGTCCGCCTGGTAAAGGCGGTGCTCGCGCAGCAGCGGCGGTTTGGTTGTGACCGCGGGCAGAAGCGCATTGTCGGCAACCGGAATGTACGCGGAATAGAACACGCGCTTGAGTTCGTATTTCTTATACAGTGCGGCAGAAAGTGAGAGTATTTGGTAGTCGCTTTCGGGTGATGCCCCGACGATGAGCTGGGTGCTCTGCCCGGCGGGGGCGAAACGCGCGGCGCGGCTGGGGGAGGCAAGACTGGCCGGGTTTTCGAGGATACGCTCCCGAATCAACCCCATTGGTCGCAAAATGGATTCCCTGGTTTTATTCGGGGCGAGCAGGCGCAGACTTTGCTGCGAAGGCAGTTCGATGTTGACACTCATTCTGTCTGTCAAACATCCGAGCCGTTCGAGCAGACGGTTGTCCGCGCCCGGAATCGCTTTGGCGTGGATATAGCCGCCGAAGCCGTAATCCTCACGCAGAATACGCAGCGACTCGATCATGCGCTCACAGGTGTAATCGGGGTTTTTGACAACGCCTGAACTGAGAAATAAGCCTTCAATATAATTGCGTTTATAAAAGGCAATGGTCAAATCGGCGAGTTCGCGCGGGTTGAAAGTCGCCCGCTCAATGTCGTTGGACACGCGGTTGACACAGTACAGGCAGTCATAGACGCAGGCGTTGCTCATAAGCACTTTGAGCAGCGAGACGCAGCGGCCGTCCGCGGCGAAGGTGTGGCAAATACCGCAACTGACGGTGTTGCCGATGGCACCGCCCGCGCCGTTTGAACTTGAACCGCTGCTGGTGCAGGCAACATCGTATTTCGCCGAATCTGTCAGGATGCGGAGTTTTTCAAAAAGGTCCATGCCGCCCTCCAAGCCATTCAACAAACATTTGTTCGAATGCATTATAAGCGCTCGAACCGGGATTGTCAAGCACTGCGGCAATGATTCCCTTTCTTAGTCCGAAACATAGGACATACCGGTGCAAAGAATGGTAACACAGATAGACGGTTTCCGCGTGTTACAGAACACATGAGAACCGTCCATCTGGTTGTAAATTGTTTTTTCAGTAATAAATAAACGGACAAACCAGCCGATACAAATGCTGCAGCGATTGCGATGACATGCGCGATCTTCAAAGCTATATACAGGAGTTTGCCAGCGCTCAAAGTGCTCCTGTCACAAACAATGCAGCAACAGATATGCCGGCTGTAATAATAAATAAGAGCGTGAGGCTTGCCGGCTCCGCGGTTTTAAAAAGATGAATAATCAAGACAGCCGTGAACACCGATACCGCGAGCGCAATCAGTTTATGTATTGTAAAAATACCGGTATTGTAAGGTTTGCCTAACCGGCTTAGCTAAATGCCTGAGCCAATAATCAGCAAAAACATTGTTCCAGATAAAAGTACCTGTGATAAGCTGCTAATAAAAACCTCCGATCTTAACACAGTTGGATGGTTACTCCCAATCCGGTCTATCAACAATATTAACAGAAATTTCACTCCAACTGCCACCAAAAGAAGTTGCTAAATTTTTATCTCTAATATTTTTTAATAAATTTTGAATTTTTTCGTCTTGTAAAGTTACTGGTGCATATGCTGGACCATAAGTAATTTTACTTATCATATAACTACTTTGAGACATATCATAACAATATTGGTCCCCAGTTTTTTTCCACAAATTCCACCAACAATCACTAGATAGTAGTTCTTTCATAAAACCAATATAATTTGCATAATCACCACCCAAACTGTACATTTTAATCCCAAAAGCTTCAGTTTCTACTGTTCTTTTTAATTTACCAGGAGTAACGGTATTAACTTCTTCTGACGCAAGATTCCAAACTGTTAAACCATTTCTATTAAAAGTAAAAGTATTACCCCAATTAGGCTCATATCTATTAACCATAAAAGCCACCATACCATTACTAGTCAATTTTTTAAGATAATTTGAATCATAACTTTTCATTTGACTAATCATGCTATTAAAAATATTAGTGATATTATCATTACAATTTATTAAAGCCACAGCCGGAGTCCCATTATCATATTTAACCACTGACAAACCTTCTCCCGTCTTTCCATAGTTAATAATCTGTTGACGAGTCACAAAATTTTTAATTTTACTAAAAGCAACATGGTCATTAACACTACCATCATAAAGATTCAACATGACCTTGGTAAATTCCAATCTTTCAGCCGCCACACCTTCCAATTCGTTAGAGGATATTGTGGGTTCTTTTGTTGCAGTTGGTTTAGTTGCGGCAATGGGACCGGTGGTAAAAACTGAAGATTTTGTTGTTGAATTACCATCAGTATTTGAAGTCAAATCATTACCAATCGTTGAACCAATTTCTTGAGTTAGTAAAGATACGTCTCTGGTTGTTTCATCGAGAATACCGGCGGTGGTTGTATCTTGAACGCCAGTTTGACAAGCCGACAACGCAAAAACCATGATACCTGTTATGATAACGGCAATAATTCTTACTTTGCTCGTTTTTTGTTTCAAACACATATTACCCCCACCTACTCGAATTCTGCAAACAGCGTAGTTCTCACATACTCAATAACGCGCGAGAACAATCCCTGTTAGTGTTTCTTTACCATTCACTTGATATCATACGCCGCCTGCCGCATGGCATTGTATTGCGGTAGGGGCAGGTAGCGGGCAAGACTGTTGCCGGTGCCGAGCATATAATGACCCTCCTCCCGGCTCAGCAGCAGCATGGCTTTCGCCCTATCGTATACTTCCTCCGGCGTTTTACGGCACAGGAAGTCCATATCCAGCCCGCCCATGATGCAAATCCGTTTGCCGTATTGGGCATAGGCTTCCTCAACAGGCTGGATGTTATCCTCGTAGCTGTGCTTGCCGTCATAACCCATGTCATCGATGATGTCGTCCATCACCGCGCGGTGCTCTCCGCAGGAGTGCAGCACAGCCGGGCGACCGGCCGCGTGTGCGGCTTCCACCGCCTTTTTGTGCCAGGGGAAGATGTATTCGCGCATATGCGTCGGGCTCATCATGGTCTGTGTTTTGTGGCCCCAGTCATCGTTGCACATGATTACTCCGACATCCTTAACCTGCAGCGCAAGCTCGTAATATTTCAGCAGCCGGCTGCCGACACCGTCCGCGACGGCTTTCACCAATGCCGGATCGTCATAGAGTTTATACATCAAGTTGTCAAAGCCTAAAATCGCGCTGACATTCTCCAACACGCCGCCCGGGCCGAAAACAAAAAGTTTGGTTCCTTCCGGCATGAGTTTCGCGGCTTCTTCAAGGTATTCGGGGATGCTGTCGTCGGGTTCAAGCCACGCATACCGCTCAAAATCCGCCCACCCTTCAATGATCATAGATTCATTCATCGTTGTGCTTTCTTTGCTTTGATGAGGCTTTGAAATAAATCCGAAGGACGGTGGTATCACCGGCGCGTAGTCATAACCCATGGCAGCTAATGCCCTTGCATTTCTTTCATAATAAGCAAGGGGGCTGTCATCCCGGGGACTGCCGGCAACCGGCACCGCGATATGCTCGCTCATGTGAAAATCATAAAGCACGGGACGCTGCGTTTTTCCTCCATGCAAGGCTTTCAGGAAAATATCAAAATCGGGTTGATACATGTTAACACCCCTTTATACTAATTACTTATAAAAACTAACTAAAGAATCTGCGTAAAACCTTATAATACTATTCTGCATTAAAATGGAGAATCGTATGAATCAAAGCTTTTGTTTGATTTTTTAGAGGTTTTTTAATCGCGAATCAGTATTATTCAATATTTTAACATTTTAAACGCTGAAATAAAAGAGAAAAATAAAAACAGCAGGCTTTACAGCCTGCTGAAGCAACTTTCATCTAAAATTTAATTGTCGGCAAAACCGGTATTAAGGAGTTTCACCAACTCATCAACCGATTGTTCTTCGTCCGGTCCGCCGGCGATGATGCGAATTTGTGTGCCGCCCATAATACCAAGCGAGAGTACGCCTAAAAGGCTTTTTGCATTGACACGGCGTTCTTCTTTTTCCACCCAGATGGATGATTTAAACTCGTTGGCTTTTTGAATAAAAAAAGTTGCGGGACGGGCGTGAAGGCCGACCTGATTTTGAACCGTTACATCTTTTACATACATAATATATATCTCCTACACATAAATTCATAAATAACTCCACTATATACAGTATATCACAAATTACTTTAACGTCAACGGAATTGAGTGAACTTGCATAGCTTTTTGAATAATTCGTATTGTATCCCAAAGTATGACAGCTTCGGCGAGTTAAGGTTGTGCATTATGACTAAAAATTTAATGCGAATTCCAGCACATTGCACGGAATGTATTGAAAATTGAGAAAAGGAACAAACAAGGCGACGACGATTTAATCATTTTGCCGCTTCTTTTTGATAAAATCCTTGTCGCTTTTGTCCAATTCCGCTGTTTGAAGCATTTCGGGCCTGCGGTCAAGTGTTCTGACCAGGCTCTGCTCCCTGCGCCAGCGCACGATGTTCGCGTGATGCCCGGAAAGAAGAACCTCCGGTACTTCCAACCCGTGCCAGTCATAAGGGCGGGTGTACTGCGGATATTCCAGCAGCGAAGAATAATGACTTTCCTGTTCGAAGGCTTCGTCGCTTGCCAAAACGCCGGGCAGCATTCTTGTGACACAGTCCGCCAAAACAAGCGCAGGCAACTCACCGCCCGTAAGCACATAGTCGCCAATGGAAATTTCTTCATCCACTATTTCTTCTATGATGCGTTCATCAACACCCTCATAATGTCCGCAAAGCAACGCGATGTTATCCAAAACCGAAAGCTCCTTGATGCGCTCCTGCGTTAAAACCTTGCCTTGAGGGGAAAGATAAATCAAATAAGGCCGTTTTCCCGTATCCTCGCAAAGGGAGGCAAAACAGTCATAAATCGGCTGGGTTTGCATAATCATTCCGGTTCCGCCGCCGTATGGCGTATCATCAACTCTTTTATGTTTATCGGCAGTGTAATCCCTGATGTTGCGGCAGTATATTTCAACCAAACCGCGCTCCCGCGAACGCCCGACGATGCTCTCCTTGAGAACGGCTTCACATAACTCGGGGAAAAGGGTCAGTATGTCAATCCTCATCGTCAAAAATCCCCTTCAGCGGCCGAATCCTTACCACACCCTTTTCGATATCTGTTTCGATAACGATATGGGGTATCACCGGCAGTAAATATTCCCTGCCGTTTACGCCTTTAATATGCCAAACATCGTTAGCTCCGGTTTGGCTGACATCGGTAAGCGTGCCGTAGCATATGCTTTCATCATCCGCGTCCATAGCCTTACACCCGATTAAATCGCTTACAAAATAACGTCCTTCGGGCAAATGCGCATCATCACGGCACATAAAAAGAACTTTGCCCCGCAGGGCGGCAGCGGCATCAATACCGGTTACCCCCTCAAGGCAAAGCAAGGCTATATTGCCGTGCGGACGGCAAGAAATTACCTTGACCGCTTGCACTCCGTTTTTGTCGAAATACAGTCTTTCGAAACCTTTTATGAAGTCCGGAGTATCGCACCAAGGGTTTACACGCAACTCCCCGCATACTCCGTGAGTGCCCACAATTTGACCGATTTCCAGAAAATTATTAAGACAGCGTTCCGTTTTTTTAATCAATTTCAACGGATACCTTTTCGCCTTTGCGGTTTGCGGCGGAACGCATGACGGTGCGGATAGCCTTTGCTATGCGTCCTTGTTTACCGATTACTCTGCCCATATCAGCTTCACCCACATGGAGATGGTAAACAATTGTACCGTCTTCCGAGGGTTCATCGACATTGACAGTGACTGCGGAAGGGTCCTCAACGAGTCCTTGAGCTATTGCAATCAACAGTTCTTCCATGAAAACATCCTCCTAAATTCAGAAATACCTTTAAAGGACTCCGCCCTTTTTAAGGATTGCTTTAACCGTATCCGTAGGTTGGGCACCATTGGCAATCCACTGCTGAGCCTTTTCGGAATCAACCTTGATTTCGGGAGGGTCAAGCATAGGATTGTAAGAACCTATTTCCTCTATAAATCTTCCGTCGCGTGGATATCTTGAATCCGCGACAACAATACGGTAAAAAGGTGCTTTTTTCGCGCCCATACGGCGCAGCCTGATTTTAACTGCCATGATAAATTCCTCCAAAGTTAATATGTGTATAATTACAATTTAAAATGAAATATCATATTAAATTGATATTACATGAAGTTTTGGCCGCCTTGCTGCCCCATAGCCATTTTTCTGAATTTGTTTTTGCCGCCTTTGCCGCTGAACTGCTTAAACATCTTTTGCATATTCTTATGCTGGTTGATAACACGGTTGACATCCTCAACCTGCTGCCCGCACCCTGCGGCAATTCTTCTTTTGCGGGATGGGTTAATAATGTCGGGATTTTCCCGTTCTTTGGGCGTCATAGAAAGAATTACTGCTTGCAGGAGGTCGAATTTGCGTTCGTCAATATCAACATCCTCAAGCTTCTTGCCAAGACCGGGTAACATGGAAAGGGTGTCCTTGATGGAACCCATTTTGCGAAATTGCGTAATTTGGTCATAAAGGTCGTTTAAATCAAACTTGTTTTTGCGGATTTTATCCTGAAGCTCAACAGCCTTTTTCTCATCCATAGCAATTTCGGCTTTTTCTATCAGTGAAAGCATGTCGCCCATGCCGAGAATACGGGATGCCATTCTGTCGGGATGAAAGTCTTCCAAATCGCCAAGTTTTTCACCGGTACCGGCGAATTTAATCGGCTTGCCGGTAACAGCACGGGTTGAAAGGGCAGCGCCGCCTCTGGTATCGCCGTCAAGTTTGGTTAAAACAATGCCGTCTATACCCAGCGCTTCATTAAAGGATGTGGCTACATTAACGGCGTCCTGACCTGTCATTGCGTCAACAACAAGCAGGATTTCGTGCGGCTTGACCTCCGACTTAATATTCTTGAGTTCCGTCATTAACTCTTCATCAATGTGCAGACGGCCTGCAGTGTCAAGAAAAATATAATCGTAGCCCTGGTCCCGGGCAAATTTAACAGCTTCTTTTGCGATGGTAACCGGGTTTGCGGTACCCATTTCAAAAACAGGGATATCGGCCTTTTCGCCAACCACCTGCAATTGCTTTATGGCAGCAGGTCGGTATACATCGCAGGCAACAAGCAGGGGACGGTTGCCTTGATTTTTCAGCATCAGTGCGATTTTTGCGCTGTGTGTTGTTTTACCGGAGCCTTGAAGCCCGCACATCATAACAATGGTAGGGGGATGGGGGGCAATAGCCAGGCGGGAACGGGTGCCGCCCATCAATTCAACAAGTTCCTCGTTAACGATTTTGATAACCATCTGTGCAGGGGTCAGGCTTTCCATAACCTGCGCGCCGATGGCTCTTTCCGTAACGGTAGCCGTGAATTCCTTGGCGACCTTGTAATTGACATCCGCTTCAAGCAAAGCTAAACGAACTTCTCTCATTGCCTCACGAACATCGCTCTCGGTAAGGCTGCCTTTGCTTCGCAGTTTTTTGAATGCAGCCTCTAATTTATCTGAAAGACCTTCAAATGCCAAAGTTTACACCTCACTGTAATAACAGTTGCGATACGGTTTTAATTTTAACGGTATATTCGTTGATTTCTCTGGAAAGGCTGTGCCGCAGGTTGTAATCGCTGATTTCATTAGCCAAATCAATGATTTCGCTAAGGCCGCTGCGCATTTCTTCAAAGCGGCGGGCAAGTTCCAAACGGTTTTCCATTTCGAAAAGCTGGGATTCGGCTCTCTTGATGGCGTCGCGGACACCCTGGCGGGTAATGCCCTCGTTTTGGGCAATCTCGGAAAGGGAGAGATCGTCATTATAGTAGTAACCTAAAAAGTCCCTCTGCTTTTGGGTGAGCATGTCACCGTAAAAATCAAGTAAAATTATTATTTCGAGATTCTTAGCCAAAGATACACCTTCTTTTTTAAATACAGATGTAAAACACGGAACGTTGATCTGTAAAGGGTTTAACTTTACAGAGCCATATTATACTAAAAAGATAAGCCGGTGTCAAGCATAAAATCTTGACATCGGCATTCTTTTTTTAACATTTTAATGTTGAAAATCAGTTTAAAAACGGTGAAAGTTCTTAGGTTAGCAACGGATAGTGTAGATGTAAATGATTTACCACAATATATGCCCGGAAAAATGTAAAAAAACTGAAAATCCTGTGGAAAAAATATTTAAAATTATTTTTTTCGGTTTTGTATGCCGAAACTATAATTTGTCGAAACTGTCAATACTCAGGACAAAAATAGTGGCACCTTTGACTTTCGCGGTCACATTAACATCCGCTGCGCCGAGGCCTTTCCCGAGAGAGGAGCTTGTGGGCACATTCTTTTCCCGTGTGTAGCTGTGCTTTGAAATAGTTTCTTTGATTTTATCAACTTCATCATCCTCGGCGCCGATGAGCAGCGTTGTATTGCCTGCCATTAAAAAACCCCCGGTGGTGGAAAGTTTTGTGATGAAATATCCCTCATTTGAAAGAGCCGCCGTGACCTGCGCGCTGTCATCATTGTTTATTATTGCTACTACTAATTTCATGACTTCCTCCTAAATTAAAGATAAGGATTTAATATACGTAAATTGTCTCTGCTTAAATCGTTTAAATTCGGTATATCATAGCGGTTGTCGCTGGAATCGGTAATCAGCACTCTGCCGTCGTAAAGCATTTTTATATCCGAATGAGAATTTTTTACTTCAAAGCTGTGAGATCCGTTGTCGGTTTCGACTTTAAACCTCAGTTTTCCGTATTTTTCAACAATAGAAACGATTTCAGTTATTTTGGGAACAAGGTAATATTCCTCAAGCACATCTTCGATAATCTTGCGGCTGTCCGGAGTGAGATTGCTTAAATCGCGGATGACAGCCTGTTCAACACCTTCGCTGTCCAGCAGGGTAATATATTTTTGAAGACCCGTAAGCGGGAAAAGCCTGCGTGCTTCAATATCGTCAAAAACTCTGCCGTCAAACATTTCAACCTTGAGCAGTATGCCGTCATTTTTCGTAATGCGCGCATTATCGTATTCAATGTAGGTTCGTTCGTCCATAATGTTTGCCAACCCTTCGGTATTGATAGAAAAGAATGGAAAAGTGTGACTTCGTCACGGGAAGAAGTGGAGAAGCAATGGGGGAATTACTGAGAAAGAGTGACTTCGTCACGGAAAGCTATTGAAAAGCGCACTAATGGTGCAGAAAGATATTGGAGTATGGATAGGCATCATTTCTCCGCTTATCTGTTTCTTTCGTTCTCCAACTTCTTCTCAACCTCTTCGCAACTACTTCTCTACTTCTTACCCGAATATTCGCCTACTTCTTTTCAACCTCTTCTCAAAACAGTTACTCAAAATTCTCCGCTTCCTTGCCTTCTCTGATTTTTTCCGAAAGCGACTGGATTTCGATCAGTTTGAAATACTTGCCCTGCAAAGCCATCAACTCGTCGTGCGAACCGAACTCGATGATTTCACCCTTATCCACAACAAGTATTTTATTGGCTTTACGCAGCGTTGAAAGCCTGTGCGCGATCATCAAAGTTGTCCGGCCGCTGATAAGCCGTTCAATAGCCTGCTGTATAAGATGCTCGGTTTCGGAGTCAACCGCTGCGGTTGCTTCGTCGAAAATAAGCAGGCTTGGGTTTTTAAGCACAGCTCTTGCTATAGAGATCCTTTGCTTTTCACCGCCGGAAAGACCGACTCCGCGCTCGCCGAGCATGGTATCATACGCATCCGGCATGCGGGCAATAAAAGAGTGCGCGTTCGCCACATCCGCTGCGTGTATGACCTGTTCCACATCCGCATCAGGGTCGCTGTAAGAGATGTTGCGGAAAACGGTATCCTTGAACATCATCGGTTCCTGCTGGACATAACCGATTCTGCTGCGGAAGGACGTTAGGTCTATGTCTTTAATATTAACATCGTCGACCAGAATATCGCCTTCATAACTGTCATAAAACCTCATAAGCAGATTGACCAGCGTACTCTTGCCTGAACCTGTTGTGCCGACAATACCGACAATATCACCGGGCTCAATAACGAAGTTAATATTGTTTAAAGTTTTCTTTATTCTGTCGAAAGAAAAGGTGACATTTCTGAACTCTATTTTGCCTTTCAGGCAACTGACGGTATTTCCGGCTCCGAAATTCTGTTCGGGTTCGGCATCGATGATATCTAAAATCCGTTCGGCTGATGTTAAGGCGCTTTGATAAGTGTCGTTGAGGGTTGCAAAAAAGTTTATCGGTCCGTAAAACATGCTTGTATATGAGATGAAAGACACCAGCAGGCCAACGGAGATTTTATCCGGTGCCGATATAACCCAATAACCGCCCATGCCCCAAATCAACAGGGAACCGCAGGTTACAAAAAAGGTTACGGCGGACGGAAAAACATTGGAAAGTACAGCAGCCTTTTTATCTTGCGCCAGCCATTTTTCATTATATGCCTCAAATTTATCCGCAGCCCGTTGCTCGCCGGTAAAGGATTTGATGACCCTTATCCCGGGCAGGGTGTCCGATAAAATGGAGCTGACCGCAGCCCATCTTCGCCAGATTTTCCGGTATATGGGCGCGATTCTCTTGCCGAAAAAACGCGCTCCGATGACCACCAAGGGAACGGGGGTAAGCGAAAGCAGGGTTAGTTTCCAGTTTAAAACAAACATGATGATAATGATACCGATCATTAAGAAAAACTGTATAACGGCATCCTGCGAAATTCTGAGCATGAAACCCTGCAGGGTGGCGGTATCTCCGCTGACTCTGGAAATAACAGAGCCCGTGCTTGTTTTATCATAAAAACTCAGCGGCAGATACTGCGCTTTCTCATAAATGTCGTTGCGCAGCGAGGAAACAATCCGGTCCCCCGTAATGCGCATAAAATAGCCCCGGATGGCGCCGAAGGTGTATTGAACAGTATAAATAGCCAACAATGAAAAAACCAGAACTAAAAGCCCGCGTAAATCTTTTTGGGGGATAATATTGTCAACAAGCAGTTTGGTGATGTATGGCGGAGCAAGCGCCATAGCCGTCGTAATTAATGAAAGAAACAGGCAAAGCAGCATTGGCTTCAGCTCGGGCTTGACATATTTCGTAAGTTTCTTGGCAAGCTTGCCTTTTGAAGCGCAATTGATACATTCGGCACCCTGGCGGCTTAAAGCACGTCCGCATTTCGGGCAGACAGATTTCTTCTTTTCGAATGTCGCTAAAACAATTTCGAACTCTTCCGCGGCATCTGCGCCTTTTGCGATATTTTCGGTGAACATAGCTGCCGCGTCGGCCAACGAAGCGATGGAATAGGTGAAACGGAAAATGCCAAGTTGCCTGCCGTCCTTTTTAACCTTAAGAATTGCGTTGCCGTACATGCGTTTGACGGTTGATTCCTCGACCTCGCTGTGGGGCAGAATGAAGACTCCGTCCTTGTGGCAATCGTCAAAGACAATCAATCGCTTATCGGTAACAATAAGAGCCGAACTTGCGTATTTCCCCGAAAGGTTTAAATCGCCGACAATAGAGAATAACGCCTTCTCATCATCCAATAACACCTTTTCGGCCTTTTGCCTGAATTCTTGAGGTATAGGGATATTTGTGAGGATATCGTCAGGCAGCATGGTATCACCCCTTTAAAAGAAGGAGAGCTTCAAAATCAAACTCAGTTGCCTTAGTTTTATTTTGAAGCTCTCCGAAACATTAATTTCATATCGTATGCCCACGTTATACCACAATGAAAAGCAAGGCGCAACCCTTATCGGCAAATTCTTTTGATAATTGCGGAAAATTGTTGTATGGGCTAAAAAAACAAGTAAAACGGCAGGATTTTAGGGCAATATTTTACAATTTTGTATATGGTTAGTGAAATGGGAAAAGTAAGCTGCATATGCAGAGGAAGCATATGAAGAGGGAACAGACGATGTCATCAACGTCCATCACCCGAGAAGAAAAGAGATAAAAAAATTTTCAAAGAAACTGTTGACAAATGAAAATTGGTAACGTATTATCTATATGGGTAATGTGTTACATAATAAATTTTGGAGGTGCTTATGAATATTACAGATGAAATGAAAGATGATACATTCATATTTGGTGCGCTGCTGGTTGTTGCCAACAGAATGGAAACCTTGTTAGAACGAGAATTGAAAGAATTCGACATAACGGCAAAGCAATGGTTTTTATCAATTGTTGTTGAAAACTTATTCCAGAAACCACCGACAATGAAAGAGGCCGCAAAACAAATGGGAAGCTCTCATCAAAATGTTAAGCAGGTTGCTTTAAAACTTGAACAAAAGGGTCTGCTTAAGCTGGAAAAAGACAAAAAAGATGCCAGGGTTACGCGAATATTACTGACAGAACAAAGTTATCTGTTTTGGCAAAAGATGGAACCGAAGGGAAGCGAGTTTACAAAAAATCTGTTTTCGGATATCAATAGCGAGGAACTGAAAGGCGGTAGAGCATTGCTTCAAAAAATGTTGATAAATTTGGATAGGATGGAAGAAACCGGTAGTTCAAAAGGAAAAGGGGAAATTATATGAAACTGTTTTTAAAAATCGTGCTTTGTATCATACTTGTGTTTGTTGTTGCTGTGGGGAGTCTCGGATTATACATCACAAGGGGATTGAAAGAAGGCCAAGATTTGGCAATTAATCCCATCAGCGCTGCACAGCTCGCTGATGGCAAGTATGAGGGGAGCTACGGAAAGGGAAGATGGCAAAACGAAGTCAGTGTCACAATTAAAGACAATAGAATAACGCAAATCGATATTTTAAAAAGCGTTTTATTTGAAAAGCCTGAGGTGTCAAAAGGCTTGTTTGACAAGGTCATTGAAAAACAAAATACAACCGTTGATGTCATGACAGGTGCCACTGTGACAAGCAAAGCATACTTAAAAGCGGTTGAGGACGCTTTGACGGATTAAAATAGGAAAGGAATTAAAAAACTATGAAAACATTAATTATTTACTCTTCAAAATACGGTTATACAAAGGAATGTGTTGAGAAACTGAAAATCCGGCTTGATGGTGAAGTTTCGGCTGTAAATGTTAAAAGTGACAAAATTCCCGATATCGGCAGCTTTGATAACATTATCGTCGGCAGTTCGGTTTACATGGGGCAGATTGATAAAAAGCTCAAAGGGTATATCGCCCAAAACCTCGGTGCGATTCTTCAAAAGCGGACGGCACTGTTTATCTGCTGCGGTTTGCCCGAAAACCTGGATGCAACGCTAAAGAATGCCTTCCCCGAAGAACTTCGGGAAAAAGCAGTTGCGGTGGAGTGCTTCGGCGGAGAACTCAACACGGATAAGATGAAGGGATTGGATAAAATAATGACAAATGTAATGAAAAAGGCAGCGGCAAAAGAAGGCAAACCCGATGCGAAACCCATGCCGGAAAATATTGAGAAGCTGGCAAACATCATAAATGGTAATTAGATACTAAAAGGAACGTTCAATCTGAACGTTCCTTTTAGTATCTAATTATTTTAAGTAGGGTAGAGCTTGACTCCTACCTATCGCTTCCAATCTGTTACGGTAAAATGATTCTTCAAAATGTTAATAATTGTTTGATTTTCTCCATTGTACATCATAACATATAAATCCTTATAATAAATTCTTTTATCTTTGTCCGTATTTTTAGATAATTCATCATTCGCTTTACTAAGATCATCAAATTCAAAAAGCCATATTTCCTCTTCACCACCTAGCTTTATGACGGTAGGAGTCAAGTGAATAGGAAAATTACCACTCTTTGCTGGTGGCCATTCCTCAAATTGAACTGTGTAACCTTCATTAGCGAACATTTTAGCAATATCATCCTTTGATATATATTTCGTTTCAATTTGAGAATTACATGATGCTAATACTAAAATCATAATAACTGCTGAAATTGAAAGTAGTAAAAAACTTTTCATGATAAATCCTCCTGTTTTTGAGAAATATTGCTTTTATTCATCTCAACCTTCTCCAGACCACTATCAGCTAACCATTATCCGCTTTATTACTTCAGCTCAACTATCGAAACCCCTTGTTCGCCCTCACCGAAAACACCTAATCTGTAGGATTTGACATATCGGCTGTCCTTTAAATATTTCTGCACAGCTTTGCGCAGCGCGCCGGTTCCTTTTCCGTGAACGATGGTGAATTCCGAAAGCCCCGTGCGAAGGGAAGCGTCAATAAACCGATCGAGCTCGATGAGGCACTCGTCCACCGTCATCCCCCTTAAATCGAGCCTGGTGTTAGGCGCCAAAGTTAGCTTGCTTTCAACGCCTGTTCTGCCGCGGGCCGGCGTTGTTCCTTTTTTTGTCTGAGGATGCTCCACCAAACGCAGTCCCTGAAGTTTGACTCTGGTTTTTATGGAGCCTGTTTGGACCTCGACGTTCCCGCTTTTATCCGGAACAGAAAGAACCTTGGCGTCCTTGCCGATTTCGGCAATTACAACCGTGTCCCCAATCATCAGCGGGCGCGGCAAAATGTAATTACCTTCGATGTCGGCATATTCGACAACAGGATCGGATGCCGCGTCAATCGCTTCAACACCGCGTTTAACGGCTGCTCTCGCGCGTCGTGCCAGTTCATCTGTGTCCTTCGTTTTATCTTTTTCCTTGCGGAGCTTTTCAAGCTCCGCCAAAAGGGTATAAGCCTCGCGTTTTGCCTGCTCGGTTATCTTTGCCGCCTGCGCTTTCGCCCGTTCAAGTTCTTTATCACGCAATAGTTGAATTTCATCTTTTGATGCATTGACATCATTCAAGGCGGACTGTGCCTGCGCGGAAAGGGAACGCGCATATTCATGTTCCTGTTCCATTTGCCGGCGGCTGAACTCAAGTTTGTCGACAACATCCTCAAAGCGCAGGCTTTCGGATGAAACAAGTTCTCTGGCTCTGTCAACAACATCCTTAGGCATACCCAACCGTTCGGATATAGCGAATGCGTTTGAACGCCCGGGTACACCGATTAAGAGTCTGTACGTTGGGCGTAAAGTGGAAACATCAAACTCACAGCAGCCGTTTTCAACACGGGGTGTTTGAAGCGCGTACGCTTTCAGTTCCGCGTAATGTGTTGTTGCGGCAATTTTCGAACCCTTAAAGTGCAGCGCTTCCAATATTGCCATCGCCAAAGCGGCGCCTTCAATAGGGTCTGTGCCGGCACCGAGTTCATCAATTAAAACAAGGCTGCGGTCATCGGCTCTTTTTATAATATCAATTATATTCGTAACATGTCCCGAAAAAGTTGAAAGGGATTGCTCAATGCTCTGCTCATCGCCGATGTCGGCCAGTATTTCATTAAAAACCGAAACCCGGCTTCTGTCGCCCGCCGGTATCAGAAGCCCACACATGGCCATCAGGGACAGAAGACCGATTGTTTTTATTGAAACGGTTTTGCCTCCGGTGTTGGGGCCGGTAATAACCAGCGTGTCAAAGTCTTTGCCAAGCAGTATATCAACCGGAACAACCGTTTTTGCATCAATTAACGGATGACGCGCGGCACGGAGATTGATTTCACCGTCGTCGTTTAGTTCGGGTACGGTTGCTTTGATGCTGTAAGCGTAATTGGCTTTGGCGAAAATCAGATTAAGCTCGACGGCGCATTCGTAACTCGTCTTAATACTCTGCGCAAAACTCCCTGCCATTGCCGAAAGCTCGGTAAGTATGCATTCAATTTCGTCCTGCTCACTGCCTTTTAAAACTTTAATTTCGTTATTGGCCTCAATGACGGGCATCGGTTCAATAAAAACAGTGGCTCCGCTTGAGGAAGTGTCGTGAACAAGGCCTGGAATTTCGTTGCGGTATTCGTTTTTAACCGGGACAACATAACGGCCGTTGCGCATGGTAATAATATTTTCCTGCAAATATTTTGAATAGGTCTGTGAACGGGCATATTTTTCAAGCTGTTCGCGCACTTTAGATTCCTGCACGCGGATTTTGCGGCGGATATCGTAAAGCAAAGGAGAAGCGCTGTCGGCCATTTCATCCTCGGAAAGGATAGCGGCGTTAACAGCATCCTCTAAAAACTTGTTTGGCGCAAGCGCGCCGAAATATATATCCAAAACGCTTTCGACACCGTTGTTGGAGCTGCGCCACTGAACGAGCCCGCGGATAATCCGGAGCACCGAAGCGACATCTAAAAGTTCTTTCATAGTGAGCACACTGCCCGCGTCCGCGCGGCTTAAGACGTTATTTATATTTTTCAGCCCGCCGAACGACGGGCCGCCGAAACGGGCTAAAAGCATGTGGGCGTCTTCCGTTTGTTTTATCAATGCCCGGGCAAGATTTATATCGCTTTGAGGGCTCAGATTAAGCGCCTGAAAGCGTGCGTCTTCGCAGGCGGTAAATCCGGCAAGATGTTCGAGAATTTTATCGAGCTCAAGCGCTTTATAATGCCTGGTATTATTACTGTTAACTGTCATGGCTGTCTCCCAAAAATTTAATTTAATTGCTTAGCATTAAAGATTTATAAAAATCAAGAGTATTAAAATTTCTTTGTACTTGAACTGCAAGATAATTCTCTGTAACCCGAGAAAGAATTTTCAGGCTTTCATCGGGAAGCGTAAAGGCGTAAAGCTTTACATTGTCAGCGTAACAAATATGCCTCATTGCCGTTAAAATACCCATGCCGACAGGCATACCCTGTTTGCTGCAGTCCGAACAGAAAATTTGGCTGTTCTCTTCATCGAAAAACATAAGACTGTCTTCGAATTTTCCGCATATTGAACAGGCCGTTAAATCGGGCATATAGCCGGCAAGGCAAAGCATGCGCAGTTCCGTCAAGGCTTTAAGCAAAAGTTGCGGACGGTTCCCGTTTGCTAAATAATGCAGGGAGTTGAGCATCAGTTTCAAGTAGTCCTCGGTATAATCCATTTCCGGTGTAAGCTCGCCTGCAAGTTCACAAAAATATTGGGCGAGAGAAAGTCTTTCGATATCCTCCCGCAGTTTAAAAAATACTTCTATGCATTGAGCCTCATCAATGATATAGCTTTCTTTGCTTTTGTATATCGAGAAGCGGGAATAACTTAACAGCTGCGTGGCGCTTTGTGAACGGCTTTTCATCCGCTTCGCACCGTTTGCAAAGGCGCGGACAATTCCGAAATCTTTTGTCAGTACTGTCACAACACGGTCGCTTTCACCGGTATCGGTGGCTTTTATCACCAAGCCGTCGGTATTCATTTGCATTATATGGCCTCCATGGGATTTAACCGTTATAACCTTTTTTATTTATCCTTTTTTCCCGCTGCCCAATAACTGCTTTTCTCAATCAAGTCCAAAGTTATGGATGAGGCCTTCGCGGTTTCTCCAGTCCTCTTTGACCTTGACCCAACAATGCAGATTAATCCTGCATTGAAAAAACTTTTCCATATCTTCTCTGGCACGGGTGGATACTCTTTTCAGCATTTCTCCATTCTTGCCGATGATAATGCCTTTGTGGCTCTCTTTTTCGCAGAATATATTGGCATCAATATCCAGCAAATCCGAACCTTCGCGTTCCTTCATCTTTTCTATATTTACCGCAATACCGTGAGGTATTTCCTTGTCAAGCAAACGTAAAAGCTTTTCGCGGATAATTTCCGCCGCAATTACTCTTTCCGGCTGGTCTGTCAGGGTGTCTTCAGGAAAATAAAATTCTGACGGCCCGGCAAGTTTGTTCAGCTCGTCTGCGAGCGCATCCATATTGTCGCCCTTAGTGGCGGAAATAGGAACAACCGCCTCAAAATCATAGAGCTCTGAAAACTTTATAATTCTTGCTATAAGGGTGTCTCTGTGAAGCAGGGTATCAATTTTGTTGATTGCTAAAATTACAGGCAATTTCTGAGTTTTAAATTTTTCAAGCAATTCGGTTTCGGCTGCGCGCAGGTCACCCTCGGGTTCAACCACAAAAAGGCAGGCATCAACGCCGGATATGCTGTCCCCGATGGCTTTAACCATTTTTTCACCAAGTTTTGTACGGGGACGGTGAAAGCCGGGTGTATCGGTAAAAACAAGCTGAATATCACCCTTGGTTAAAACACCCATTATTTTGGTGCGGGTCGTCTGCGGTTTTTCGGAAACGATTGCCACCTTTTGCCCGATGAGATGATTGAGAATAGATGATTTGCCCACATTCGGGCAGCCGACAATTGCGACAAACGCGGTTTTGGTCATTTTTTTGCTCCCTTAAATTTCGAATGATACTTGTGAGTGTGTTTTGAATTGCCATGTAAAAAATCCCTGACAGCCAACGGACCGATGAAAATATATATCAAACTGAGTATAAGGCTTGCTGAAAAGCAAACCAGCATAACGGTATTGTTCGCATAATAAGAAAAAAGTTTTTCAAAAGCATCGGGCTGCCAAAGTAAAACAACTCCGATTGCAACCGCAAAAACCGCGGCGATCATTACCCCTGCCGCAGCGGTGTCCTTGGCGATTTTTGCCATTTTATTATATTTTTTTTCTACGAGGTTGATGGTTGTTTCAACGGCAGTGTTTATCAGCTCGCCCATCATAACAAGTGCGTTTGCGATAAAAAGTACCGCAAATTCCAGCTTGCTCAATTTGAAAAAATCATAGAATATTAAAAATGAATACATATAAAGAGAGAACGCAAGATGAATTCTCATGTTGCGCTCATTATGCAGGCAATAAATAAACCCCTGGCAGGCGAAAACGAAACTTTTGGCTAAGGCTTTCATGCCTCATCCTCCATATAATAACTTCCGTTTCTTTTTAGCCCGAGCTGTGTCAGGGCGGTTTCTTCTTTTTCCCGCATTCGCACAAGCTCCAATCCGCCGTTTTCGTGGTCATAACCCAAAAGATGCAGCATTGAGTGAACGGTTAAATAACCGATTTCTCTCTGCAGGGAATGACCGAAGCGTTCAGACTGCTCAACAGCATGCGGTATGGATATAACGATATCGCCAAGCAACTGCGCACCGGTATCGTTATTGACATCATAAACACCTTCGATCCCTAACGGGAAGGAAAGCACATCGGTGCTGGAATCAATCCCGCGGTATTTAAGGTTTAAACGCTGGATTTCATCATCGTCAACAAAGCGTACGCTGACCTCGGCAGCGCCGTTAAAGCCTTCATCTACAAGAACAGCTGTACAGCAGCGGCGCACAAGCATTCGCACACCGGTTGGGATTTTAATTTCTCTTTGGTCGTTTGTAATTACGACCTTAACCTTCTCTATCATTTCCTTTTTCTGGCCTCCTCGTTTTTTTCATATGCCTTGACAATATCCTGAACCAGTTTATGGCGTACAACATCCTTTTCCGACAAGCGGACAGTTGAAATGCCTTCAATACCTTTTAAAATTTTAACAGCATCTATAAGTCCGGAACGCTTTCCCTCCGGAAGATCGATTTGCGTAATGTCACCGGTGACCACCATTTTAGAATTGAACCCGAGGCGCGTTAAAAACATTTTCATCTGTTCCGCTGTGGTGTTCTGAGCCTCGTCAAGTATGATGAAACTGTCATCCAGCGTACGCCCGCGCATATAAGCCAAAGGCGCTACTTCAATGTTGCCCCGTTCCTGATGCTTCTGAAAGTTTTCGGCGCCGAGCATATCAAACAAAGCATCGTAGAGCGGACGGAGATACGGGTCGACTTTATGCTGTAAATCACCGGGTAGAAAACCCAGCTTTTCGCCTGCTTCCACAGCCGGGCGGGTAAGGATTATTCTGCTGACGTCCTTAGCTCTTAATGCCGTTACGGCCATCGCAACCGCCAAGTATGTTTTACCGGTGCCGGCGGGACCGATACTGAGGACGATGGTGTTTTGCTTCATGGCTTCAATATATTTTTTTTGACCCAGTGTTTTTGGCTTGACAGGACGTCCTCGGGAGGTAATGCACACACAGTCCGCAGTCATTTCCGAAAGTTTGTCTTCACTGTTTTCGTTCACAAGGGAAAGAACATAGCGAATATTCAAATCGCTCAGCGTTTCACCCCTGCTGATAAGCAGCAGAAGACCATTGATAGCGCGGATCCCTTTAGAAACATTTTCTTCCTCACCGGTAACCTTCAGCTCGGAGCCTCTGCTTATAACAGTAATATCGAATTCATTTTCAATAAGCTTGATATTCTCATCAAAACTGCCGAAAAGACTGACAGCTTCTTCCATCCGGTCAACATTGATTGTCTGTTCGAACATAACACACTTCCGATTTATGTCAAATAACATAATAAATTTTAAATATTTTGTTAGATTATACCATATTGTCTGCGTTTTGTCATCAATTTATTATAAATAATTTGCAAAAAAATAAAAATTTGGGTGTTCAAGATGAAATGCCGTTAATACCCTGCTTTATATTGTTTCTTGTATGTAATACCGGAAACTAACTGAGCTCTCTTTCTAAGTTGCGTCCAAGAATTTTTTCCTTTGCTGTATCTGTAATATTTAATGATTGTATCCTTTTTATGGACGCTGTGATGTATTCAGCTTTTTTGAAGGGGAAATCGAGCCCGAAAATGCTTTTTTCCTCGCCTGTCTGGGCGACGACGGTTTCAAGCTGGGTATCGGTCAGCGTCCAAGCGCCGCCTTGCGCGCTGTCAATACTGGTCCATCCGGCGAAAACTCGGGGCTGGCGACCGTTGCGCTTATTGTTAGCAATTACCGCAAGCGCGTCATTGAAGAAACTGTATCCGCCGATATGCTCCATGCTGAAACGCAGGTCGGGAAAGTTGTAAGCCACTTCGTCATACTGAATTGGCAGGTTGTCCTTTAAACGCGACCAGTGCACTCCGGTATGGAAGGACAGAAAAAGCGCATGGCCTTGCGCGCGGTCATATACCCGCAGCGCCCGTTCTTCCAGAATCGCGAATTCCTGCGCCGGCGGGTGAAGCTTTAGCCCTTTGAATCCGAGCGAGGCAATAAGATCAACCTGTTCTTCGAGGTTATCTTTTTCAAAATCAATTGTACCGAATCCCGTAAATGCGGCATCATTTTTGATTTGCTCATAGAGCCAGACATTGTTGTTGATCTTAAGTTTGAGTTCTGCAAATCTGCCGGGAAAGGTCGCGAAGGCAACACATTTGTCGATTCCGCATTCGTCCATGAGCCGTCTGAGCGCGTTTAAATCGCCGTCCTCCCTGAGTTCGGCAGGAAAAATATGTGCATGATTGGCAAAAATCATATGATTAAACCCTTCCTGTTATTCGCATTGCGCTGCCAGATAGCGCCCTGTCTCCAGCATAAATTTGCAGGCGGGGATAACAAGATCCTTTGGGAATCCTTTTAGAAAACTGTCCGCTTCAAAGGTGAAATCGCCGGAATATTTTATCTCTTTGAGTGCCGCCGTTATCGCCTGCCAATTGAGGCAGTGGGTAAACGGCAGGGTGTGCAGGTCGCGCAGATGATTGTTGTCGTGCACATGCAGCGCCTTCAAACGGTCGTGCCCCAGGGTTCTCACCATGTTTTCGGCTGTTTCGCCCACAAGCCCCGCATGCCCAGTATCAAGACAGGCAATGAACCAGCGGGAGTCCAGTGCATCGAGGTATTCGCAAAACTCCTTACCGGTGCTGCAGACGTTAGCGATAATCTGGCCGTTGTTTTGATTGCTGCCGAACATATTTTCAAGTGCAACCATAACATTATGTTCTTTGCAAGCAGGTATCAGAGAGCTGAAAAATTCGATATTGTATTCCTTTTTATTTGCCGGTATCGCGGTGGGATGCACGATAACATGCTTCGCACCAAGGATAGAGGTAACCGCAATGGAGCGGATAATGAGCGGTAAAATTCTTTCATTATATGCGACATCATCGGCCTTCAGCGAAGGGAAAGGGGCATGTGTCTGGTTAAAACAGATGCCGCTTTCATCCGCAATATGCTTCAGTTCCCGTGTATAGTTTTCATAATCATCCCCGAAAATCGGAGATTCAACCTTGCTGCCGAACATAGAATAGTCGATGCAGTCATAACCTGCCTCCGCTAAAATCTTGATCGTTTCTGCATCGCCAAACAGGCTGCTCAGAACACAGGTTTGCGTGGAAATTTTCATGTATATTACCTCCGAATTAAATGTCTTCATTTATTGTCTGTTAATTTTAACACATAAGAAATATCCTTTCAAGCATAAATACAACTATATAAAATCTCCGATAATATATAGCGCCTTTCATATGAATTGTTATATAAAAAGCGGTATGAAAAGGTAATATTCGCTGTTGCATTTTTTCTAACCGGGTATATAATAAATTTGAATATAATAATTAATAACTTAATGCAGTCAAATTCATTTATATTTCTTGCAATTTTAGTTTTTGCTTTTTTTATGCTTGACACAAATATATATGTATGGGGGAAAAATATGAAAAAAGCACTTGTTACAGGCGTCTGTGGTTTTATCGGCGCGCATCTTGCCACCCTTCTTGTTGAGGAGGGATTTGAGGTTTCAGGTGTTGACATGAAAGAAAAAAGCCTCAATTCGAAACTCAACGGGTATATCGATGACGGCAAAGTCAAGGTTTTTAAGGGCGATTTGCTCAGCTTCGATTTCAGCTCCCTCGGAGCGGTAGATTATGTCTACCAAATAGCGGGTAAAGTGAGTGCTTGGGGTAATATCGAAGATTTTGACCGTGTTAATGTGGACGGGACACGCAGAGTGATTGATTATGCGAAAGCAGTTGGAAGCGAAGCGTTCGTTTATTTGAGTTCAGTGGCTGTTTACGGGTATTATGGTTTTCGGGATTTACCGGAAACGGGGGATAAGAGGCCAATGCAAAACCCTTATCCGCTTTCAAAACTTCATGCCGAAACAATGGTAATGGACTACTGTAAAAAAATCGGTCAGAATTATGTTGTTATAAGGCCCGGCAACGTTTACGGTGACAACGATATGACCTCATCTTATGATCTTTATCGCCTTGTATCAAAAGGAAAGATGGCAGTTGTTGATAAAGGCCGGTATAAAAGCTGTTTTGTTTATGCAGGGAATCTTGTTAAAGGGATATATTTGGCCAGTATAACTCCTTCGGCATATAACGATGATTATAATCTTACCGACGGCTACGGCGAAACACTTGCGGAATATCTGACTCATACGGCGAAAGCGCTCGGGGTAAAACCGAGGTTTATGAGCCTGCCGTCTCAGATGTCTATAATGACTGCAAAGACAATTGAGGGTTTTTATCATTTGTTTAAGATCAAAACTATGCCGTTGATAACGCTTTTTTCCGTTGAGCAAAATTGTCACGATTATCACTTCTCCATCGAAAAGGCCAAGATGAGGTTTGGTTATAAACCCGAAGTATCTCTTGAGGAGGGTACAAAAAGAACGGCCGAGTGGTTCGAAGGCATGCCGAAAAATATTAAAGTGAAGAGGTAGTATGATGATTAATACAATTAAAAACGAACTGAATCTTGTTTTTCGGGGTGCTGATAAAAATACCGTAATTGCCGTAGTCTATATTACATTTGCGCTTGCGTGCTATTATTATTTCGGGATACAGGACTTTTTTGTGAAGATGTTCGGAACCTATTTCACCGATGCCGATACCATGCTATATTATAAATACATTTATCATAATTTTATGGCATTCATATTCTTCTTTGTGCTCTCTATCCCCGTTGTGAAGTTTGCCACAAAACAGAAATTTGCGGATATAGGGCTTAACTTCAGAAATAAAAAAATCAATATTAAGATCATACTTCTTGCCCTCATTATTGCACCGATTGTCTCACTCAGCGCTGTCGGAGACCCGCAGATGAAAGAACTGTATCCGCTAAGCGGCGATCTTGTATTTGCCTCCGCAAAATATTTCCTGCTTTATTATCTTTCGTTGCTTGCTTATTATTTCGGATGGGAATATATGTTCAGGGGATTCGGGTTTTTCAACATGAACAGCCGATACGGGCCGGCCCTTGCCATTGCTTTTTCCACCATGATCTCGGCGCTTGTACACTCCTCAATTGCGGGTTTCGGCAAACCGATAGCCGAGACATTTTCCGCGGTTTTCGGAGGATTCATTCTGGGATTTATTGCATATAAGTCAAAGTCGGTTTTTCCGTCAATGGCTGTCCATTTTCTTTTAGGGTTCAGCCTTGATATGTACACAAAACTGTTTTAGGGAGTAGCAAATATGGCTGATCGTATAGCAATTGTTTCGGGCGCATCCTCCGGTATCGGCAGAGAAACAGCAATCCTTCTGGTAAAAAGCGGATATAAAGTCTATGCCTTTAACCGCAGCAGAACCAATATCCCGGGCGTCGAATCTGTTCCGGTCGATATAACAAAGCCCGAGGATATAAAACGGGGAGTAGCTGCAGTTTTGGAATGTGAGAGTAGAATAGATTTGCTTGTCAACAATGCCGGAATGGGTATATCCGGTGCGTTGGAAGATACTTCGGATGATAGCGCGAATTATATTTTCAATGTCAACTTCTTTGGAGCCTTCAGGCTGGCAAGGGAAGTTGTCCCTTCAATGCGTGAAAACGGGGGAGGGCGAATTGTCAATGTCAGCTCACTCGCGGCTGTTTTTTATCTGCCGTTTCAGGGCTTTTATTCGGCGAGCAAGGCTGCCGTTAATTCGCTTTTTAATGCGATGCAGCTTGAAGTAAAACCTTTCAACATTAATATCACAAATGTCATGCCGGGTGATATAAAAACCGGATTTACGGACAGCAGAAAGAAAAACAATAATGTAACCGCTGTTTATGCCGAAAGAATAAACAAGTCCGTCGCGGTTATGGAAAGAGATGAGCAAAACGGCATGCCGCCATCCGCGGTGGCTGCGATGATTGTTAGACAGGCAAATTCAAAAAAACCCAAGCTTCTTGTTGTGGTTGGTTTAAAATATAAAATATTGGCTTTCCTTTCAAAACTGCTGCCGGCGGGACTTGTCAACAACATAATTTATAAAATGTATGGCGGGAATTAATCTTTAACGGAGGGTTATCTTTGCGAATTCTGGTTGTTTCCGATTCACACGGCGATGTTTTTGGACTGCGCTGCGCTATGGAAGCCCAGCAAAAAGCCGGTATGATGATCCATTTGGGCGACGGAGAGCGGGACATGGACGGGCTTGCGGGCGCGAACAGCACAATGAAAACGGTTCAAGTGAAGGGCAATGCGGATTTTGGGTCACTTCAACCTTATAACTGCGTTGAAATTGCTGAAGGTAAGCGGATTTACTGCACGCACGGGCATTGGGAAAAAGTTAAGTATGGCGATTTTGATCTGTTAGACGCCGCAAAAGGCGCTGAGGCTGACCTTGTGCTGTTCGGTCATACGCATATTCCTTCAAAAGACTATATCGACGGTATTCATCTTTTTAATCCCGGCAGCATACGCGATGGTGATTACGGGGTAGTTGATATCACAAAAGCAGGAATAGTTTGCATCAATATGAGGCTTTTGTTTTGAGAAGAGGTTGGAGAGCGATTGAGAAGAAGTGGGAGAAAGAAAACTTCCATTTCTTCCCTCGGCGAAGTCGCTTTTCTCTGCATAAATAGGAGGCAAAATATGTACAAACCAAAACTCGTTCTATTCGACTTCGGGGGTACACTGATTATAGACAGCCCGTTTTCCGCAAATGACGGTCTTGATGCGCTTCGTCTTGCCGCTGATAATCCGGAAGTGACGACAACCGGATATATGTGCGAACTCTGGCAGACAATAGACAGCCGAGTGTCACAACGTGGCAGAAGTGAAGCCGGATATACGCTTGAAATTCAGCTTTCCGGTATACTGCGCAATATTTTTGCCTTAACAGGACTCCGATATTCTATAAGTCTTACCGAATGCGAAATTATTTTTGACCGTTTTAACGCAACAAGAACGGCAACACCGCATATGGCTGAACTTTTAAAAACACTCAACAGCGCGGGAATTAAAACTGCCGTTATAAGCAATACAGTACTTTCGGGCGAAGCGATGGCAATTGCCATAAAAGAACAACTGCCGGAAAGCAAAATGGAATTCATCCTGACAAGCGCCGATTATCTTTTTTGCAAGCCCGCACCGGATATGTTTCTTGCAGCGGGGAAAAAGGCAGGCGTTGAACCCGGCGAATGCTGGTACTGCGGGGACAGCTTAACCGCTGATGTCGGCGGAGCGCATAACAGCGGAATCCTTCCGGTTTTGTATGACAGCAAGTCGGATATCCTTTTCGAGTGTAAAGAACACAACGGCAAGGAGTATTATACGATGAACAGCTGGGCGGAACTGATCAAACAGGTGGTATGATTTTTTCGGAAAGCTCTCGGGCTGAGATTCCTCACTTCGTTCGGAATGACAGTTGAAAAATTTCTCACATAAGGCTCCTTAAAAAGAAAACATAACGCCCCACCGTTCATTTGACCGGAGGGGCGTTCATCAAACCTTTTTACGCCTCGACTTTTCCCACGATCTTTTCCAAATCAATGATATCAATCGCGTTCACGGGGCAAACCTCTTTACACTTACCGCATGATGTGCATTTGTCGAAATCAACCTTTGCGCAGTTGTCCGTAACCGTTATTGCTTCCGCTTCGCAAATCTTGACACATTTCATGCAGCCTATACAGCCGGTTTTGCACTGCTTGCGGGTTAAAGCGCCTTTTTCTTTGTTAGCGCAAAGCACGGCAGCCTTTGCCTCATGAAGCGGCATCATCTGAATAAGCCCTTTCGGGCAAGCAGCGACACAAGCTGTGCAAGCTTTGCATGCCAACGGGTTGATGCGGGCAATTTCGTCGCAAATATGAATAGCATTATAGGGGCAAACCTCGACGCAGTCGCCGAAGCCTATGCAGCCATATACGCAGTCTTTTGGTCCGCCGAAAAGCTGTGTTGCCATTTTACAGGTTTTAGCTCCGCTGTATTTCAGCTTTTTACCGGTGTTGATTGTGTTGCCCTGGCAGAGCACCACGGCGGCCGACGGCAGAATCTCGCCCGCGGCAAGCCCTGTAAGCTCGGCTATTTTTTTCGATGTTTCTGTGCCTCCCGGTGAGCAAAGAACTGTGTTTGTCGTTTCTCCCTTAGAAAGTGCCAACGCATAGCCCGAGCATCCGGAATAACCGCAGGCACCGCAGTTAACACCTGCCAGAACTCCTTCTATTTCTTCCGCCTTTTCATCAACGGGTACCGCCATGATCTTTGACGCAACCGCAAGTCCCAACCCGGCTATAAGACCGATGGCGGAAACGATTAAAACTGCAAGTATTATTGTATCCATCTATTCCGCCTCCTTCATTTGAATATTCCTTCAACAAGTCCGTCAAAACCGAAAAATGCGACGGATGTCAACGACGCAGCGATCAGGGTGATCGGAAGCCCCTGCAGGAACTTAGGGATATCGCAGCTTTCCATGCGCTCGCGGACGCCCGAAAAGATAAACATTGCCAGTAAAAAGCCGACGCCTGCTCCGAAAGAGTTTACAATCGATTCCGTGTAATTCAATTCCTTTTCCAGGTTCAGAAACACAACGCCAAGAACGGCGCAGTTTGTGGTGATAAGCGGCAGGTATATGCCCAGAGCGTTATATAAGGGCTTCATATACTTCTTCAATACTGTTTCAACAAATTGGACAAGCGCTGCGATAACCAGAATAAATACAAGCGTCTGCAAATATTCCATGTTGTTTTTAACTAAAAAATATTGGTTTATGGGATAAGTTACCGCGGTGGACAAAACCATGACGAAGATAACAGCGGCTGACATGCCCATTGCCGTATTCAGTTTTTTGGAAACGCCCAAAAACGGGCAGATGCCGAGAAATTGGCGAAGCACGAAATTCTCTGTCAGGATAGCGGTGAAAATTATAATCATAAAAGCTTTCATCATGATGCGGTTACCTCTTTATTTTCACACTTCTCTGCGTCTCCGCCGACCTTAATTGTGCATGAACCTGCCATTGGGCAGGAATCGCAGCCGTTCAGCTCAGCCCGCGGCAATCCTTTTTTTTCGGCTAATCTGTTTGCAGTCGCCATCATAAGGCCGTATACAAAGAACCCTCCCGGCGGCAGTATAAAAATAGCCATCGGAGCGATGGAATCGGGTAGAAGTGCTATTCCGGCAAGTGAGCCGGCGCCCAGGAATTCTCTTATGATGCTCATGGTCAGTATTGCTGCTGTAAATCCTATGCCCATGCCGATGCCGTCAACCGTTGAGGCGAGGACGGGGTTTTTGCCGGCGAACGCTTCCGCTCTGCCCAGGATAATGCAGTTGACAACTATAAGCGGAAGGTATATACCAAGCATCTCATCGACAGCCGGCGCGAAAGCTTTTACAAGCATTTGCACAATGCTGACAAACGCCGCGATAACGACAACGTAAATCGGGATGCGGATTTTATCGGGAACTATTTTCCTCAGCATGGAAATGACCACGTTTGAACATACGAGAACAAAAGTTGCCGCAACACCCATCCCGAGCGCGCCTACCACGGAGGTGGAAATGGCAAGTGTGGGGCATGTTCCGAGCACCAGGCGAAGTACGGGGTTTTCTTTGAGAAAACCCTTGGTAAGCTCATTCATGAGGGGTACTTTATCAGCCATTATTGATTACCTCCCGCAACCGAATTATAAAGGTCAAATGCCGTATTAACAGCGGCTGTAATCGCATTCGAAGTAATAGTCGCACCGGATATCGCCTGAACACCATCGCCTTTACCGGAAATTTTACTGTTCTTGCCGATAAACTGATTTAAATAACTTGTGTTAAAACCGGAGCCATAACCGGAGGTATCTTCTATTATTAAGCCTTCAATACCTTTTATGGTGCCTTTTAAATCAATATTAATCTTTAATTTTATGATGTTTCCCGAATAGCCTGTTGCTTCGGTAATAAAAATGTAACCGGTCGTTATGCTATTCCCGTCAATAAGCATCTCGTAAGTATAGTCCTTGCCGTATAAGTTGACGGTACCGGATTTTGCTTTGCTTTCAGGTACTGTAGTTGTCGTTGCTTGACCGCTCAGGGACATATATATTTCAAGCGCTTTGTTAACGGCGCCGGTAACAGCCCCTGAAGTGATGGTTGCACCGGTCATGGCTTGTATTTGGTTTTTGCCTGCTTTGGTTTTCACGACAGATATCGCACCGCTCTGCCCGATATATTGATTAATGAAACTGTCTTTTTTTGCGTTCATACCGAGGCCCGGAGTCTCGCTCAGCTCAAGAATGCTGACTTTTTTTACAGCGCCGTTCATATCAACGCCGGTCATCACCTTAATATCACCGCTGTAACCTGTTGAAACCGTCGTAAATACATAACCGGCCGTTTTTCCGTCTTTACCAACGCCCGTATAGTATTCATATGAAACGCCGCCAAGATTGGCAATGCTCTTCTCAAAGCTTATTGCCTCCGGCAGAAGCTCCAAGCGGGCGGCTTCCGCGCTTGAAATGGCCAACTCCGCGATTTCCGGAACGGTAATTTTATTGGTTAGAGCTAATAAAAAGGTTGAAACAAGGCAAATAACAAATAAAATAATTGCCGGCATAACAAGTACCTTGAAATTTGATTTTTTCATGCTTTCACCTCTTCCTTGCTGTTTTCGGAAGCGGTCTTTTTATTATTTTTATTCTTTCTCTTTTCTTTCGGGGTCCCGAAAGGTTTTGGAGCGGTTAAACGCTCAATGTGAGGAACCAAAAGATTCATCAGAATAATCGAGAATGAAACACCTTCCGGCATGCTGGCAAACAGCCTTATAGCAGCTGTTAAAAGCCCGCATCCGATGCCGAAAATAATTTTGCCTTTCAGGTTGATAGGCGAAGTCGAGTAATCCGTCGCCATGAAGACGGCGCCGAGAAGAAGCCCGCCGCCCATAAGCTCATAGGCTACAAAGGTGAAATTACCCTTGCCCGCAACGAGCATGAAAACCGCGACTGTTCCGATATATGTAAGCGGAATTGCCGGATGTAGCACACCTCGGATAAGAAGGAAGAGACCGCCCAGAATGAGCGCTGCAGCGCAAACCTCGCCGAGGCTGCCTGCGCGCTGCCCGAAAAACATTTGAGTAAGCGAGGGAAGTCCTTCTAAGCTGCCTCCCGCAGGCACGCTGTTAATTTGGCTGAGCGGCGAAGCAGTGGTAATTGCATCGATACCATCTTTCCAGGAAAAAGCTTTTGTCCAGGTGGTCATTGCCTGCGTAAAAGATAAAAATAAAATAATCCTCGCCATAAGCGCCGGGTTGACAAAGTTTTGCCCAATGCCGCCGAAGAATTGTTTAACCACGATAATCGCGGCCATTGAACCGATTGCCGCCATCCACAGCGGAATCGTTACAGGAAGGTTGAAAGCTAAAATTATACCTGTCACAACAGCACTTAAGTCGCTGAGCGTACCCGGTCTTTTCATAATTTTTCTGGCAGCATACTCCGAAAGTACACTGGTTCCTACCGTGACCGCGACGACCGCGAGCACTCTGAAGCCGAAAATAGACACCGCGGCGATCAACGCCGGTACAAGCGCGATAATAACATCAAGCATAATGCCTGTTGTTGTTGTTGCAGAACGCACATGCGGCGAGGCGCTGACGGTCAATTTTTTATTTAAAGTCATGTTTTGCCACCTGCCTCTGTAAGAAGTACTTTCGCAAGGCGCAGATATTGAACCAGAGGGATACCGGAGGGGCAGGCGTAGGAGCAGCTTCCGCACTCCATACAAACGGACGCGCCGGCATTCTCAAGTTTATCAATATCTTTGACCTTTGCATAATTCATGATTTTCGTCGGCACCAAACACATCGGGCAAACATGCATGCAGCGTCCGCAGCGTATACAGTCCCGTTCTTTTTTAACACTATAAGTATTGTCCGCAAAAGCGAGAATCGCGTTGTTCTGCTTCAATACGGGCAAATCTGTGTTGATGACGGCAAGCCCCATCATCGGGCCTCCGGTAATGATTTTGAAGGGATCCGCTTTAAATCCACCGCAGAAATCGATTACTTCGCCAATGTTTGTGCCGATAGGAACGCGGACATTTTTCGGGTTTGCTATTGCGGAACCGTCAACCGTGAGTGAACGGCTGACCAGCGGTTTTCCCGTTTTAAGATACCTTGCTATAAAAGCAACGCTTGCTACATTCATCACAAGGCAGCCGATATCCGAAGGAAGTTTTCCGGGTGGGACCTTGCGGCCGGTTGAAGACATAATCATAACTTTTTCCGCACCCTGAGGATAGCGGGACTTTAAGATCATTAAGTTTACATCGTTATCTTTGTCGAAGTCGCTTCCCGCTATTCGGCTCAGAACATCAAAAGCGTTTGGTTTATTGTCCTCAATGGTAATGAGTACATTTTTGATCCCGAGCATTTCCTTAAGGGTATATATGCCGGACAGAATATCCCACGAATTATCGATGCATTCACGGTAGTCGACGGTAATAAAAGGTTCGCACTCTGCAGCATTTACAATGAGGGTATCAATAATTTTGCCCGCGGGAGAATTAAGTTTGACATGTGTCGGGAACCCTGCTCCGCCAAGCCCGACAAGCCCCGAAGCTCTTACTGCCTTTATCAAATTTTCTTTGGTTTCGACTTTGGGAGGCTCAAGCTCCTCGAAAAGTTTCATTTCGCCGTCCGATTCAATGGTCACGCTTTGCGAGATAACGCCGTTTGGCAGGACTGTTTCGCCGATTGCGGTAACCTTGCCCGAAACTGATGCATGTATGGGCGCGCTGACATACCTATCGCTGTCGGCAATTAGTTGTCCGACGAAGACCTTGTCTCCAACCCGTACAATCGGGCGACAGGGTGTTCCGATATGCTGCTGCATGGGTAATATAACTTTTTCGGGTGAAGGCATGCGCTCAACTTCTGTTTCGGCGGTGTTTTTGTTGTGCGAAACTGTGACACCGCCTTGAACTTTGGAGACCGCTTTGAGCACACCATCCAATTTCATATGTTTCATTCATTCATCTCCAGCTGATATTTTCGTTTGTGTTTATGATAAAAATCTACTCTGCTTTTTAAGCGCCGGCATGACAACCTTTAATACCGTACCGGTTACCAACCCCGTTATAACGGCGAAGAAGAAAAGTAAGGGAGCATATCCTAAAACAGAATAGGTTCCTGTGATTACCATCGCGGCTAAAAGCTGGCCCAGGTTGTGGGCAACTGCGGATGCTACAGCTATGCCAGCTATGCCGAAGGGCTGCTTTTTTAGTTTAATAAGCCAGAACATAACAAATGTGCTTGAAAGTCCGCCGCATATGCTCATGAAAAAAGCTGTTGCGCCTCTTGTCAAACCTGCAAAAACCGCCTTCAGAACTGTTATATAAAGCGCTTCTCCCAAACCCATTGTTGCCGCAGTGTACATTGTAACAATATTTGAAAAACCCGGTTTCGCGCCCGGGGGCAAACCCGGCAGAGGGGGGATCAGATTTTCCAAAAATGAAAGAGCAAGTGCCTGCGCACCTAAAATTCCCAGCAGGGCTATTTTTCGGTTAGATTTCTTATGGGACATAGTTTTCTCCTGTTGGTTTTGATGAAAACCATTGAGAAGTGCGGCTTTGCCGCGGGAAGCATGGAGAAGTATGACTATGTCATGAGAAGCAATAGGAGTAACGCTTAGAAGTTTTTGCCATACTTCGATCTCCAACTTCTTTTCTATTTCTTCGCCACTTCTTCTCTACTTCTTCTCAAAATCAGTTCAATAAGTTATTATATCCGGCGATTTTTCATTGTCTGAGCCGCTTTCAAGAACAACAACTGTTTTCGCGGGCAGGCAGGCTGCGGTGTCTCCGCAGTGCGCAAGTTTTCCTGTTTTAACGCAGAGCTTATCGGGGCAGCCGGCGGAAACATAGCTGATTGCATTATGCTCGACCTTAACGGTTGAAGCCGGCGGGCCGGCAAGCTCAATGGTATAGCTTTCATCAACTTTACTTAAATCAATGCGGTGCGTTATGCTTCCGTTTTCGTATATAACCGCCTCGAGGTTGCCGTTTCCAAACATACCGGGCAAAAACAAAGCGGCACTGAAAAGGCAAAGAATGAGAATCAGGATGATATCGGCCTTTTTAAACAGTTTATTCATAATCTTAATTTTCCGCTCCGGCCATTGAATATGCTGTGTCTTTTATTTCAAAGCAATCAGCGAGGCCGTCCGTTACATAAACCGACTTCTCGAGGGTAATAAACACCGCTTCGGCTTTGTATTCTGCCAGCAGCGGCAGGCATTTTTTATAACCCAGCACAAAACATGCGGTGGAGAGCGCGTCGCTCAAAAGCCCGGATTTGCTGACAACGGTTACGCTCGTTAAACCGCTGTCGGAAGGATAACCTGTTTTCGGGTCTAAAATATGATGGTAGTTCTTTCCGTCAACCGTCAGCACTTTCTCATAATCTCCAGAGGTGGAGACGCAGCAGTCCTTCAAGCTTAGAATACCCATATAGTCGTTTGACCCGCCTGACGGGTTGCGGATGCCGACATTCACTGCGCTTTTGCCGAACAGAAGTATGCTGCCGCCGACAGAGATTATGGCGGATTTCATCCCGTTTTGCTCAAGAATCTGTGATGCCTCATCGCAGGCGATGCCTTTGCCCACAGCACCGAGGTCTAAGCTCTGCCCTTTGGCGATCTTGATTTCACCGCCGGTTATTTCAACTTGGCCGTATCCTACCGCGCCCAGCAGATCATTTATTTCTGTTTGTGCAGGCAACCGTGCATTGTCACTGCCGATGTTCCAAAGTGCCGTAAGCTTTCCGACAGTTATGTCAAAAGCGCCGGCACTGCTTTTACAAACTTTTAAGGACTGCTCAAGCCAATCGGGTGTTTTTCCGTTAACTGTTACGTATTTGCCTGCCTGGGAATTTATGTTATATATATCGGAACCTATAATGCGCCATGAAAGCGATTTCGTTTCGATTTCGTTAATCCGGTCAAGAACCTCCTGCGCGGCTTCCTTCGCGTTTTTTCCTTTCAGCTTTTGAGTAACCACCGTACCCATGGCTATACCGCTTTTAGAAATTTCAGAAGTACTGTAAACGGCGTCAATAATGAATATTCCGGCAAGCGCTGTAACCGCAATACATACCGCTGCGATGCCAACTTTATTCTTCAATTTACCGGTTGCCGCCAAAGTGTCATCCCCCGAGGTTCGAATTGTCAACCTGTGAATATATTCTGAAACATTGTATACTTATCCCTTTAATTATGCAAGAATTGTTTGATGAAAAACAGAAATGCTTACGATTATTTTTGATGAAAAACAATTTTTGTTGGTATTTTGTTGAAGATGTATAGGAATTTGGACTTTTAGCAAAATATGTTAAATTAAAAAAGCGGTAAACAGACGTTTTGTCAGCTGTTCCGGGTAATCCAACTGAACTGATATGTTAAAAAAATAGTTAATAAAACTTATATCCTTTGAAATATTGTGTTATAATACATTTATCCTTATAACAATTTCTTAAGAGGTGTATAAAGTGGAATTTGATTTTTTTATGCCCGTAAAAACGGTTAGCGGTCCGGACTCGGTTTTAAAAAACTCGACTTTGCTCAAAGACTTTGGTAAAAAGTGCCTGATTGTCACGGGCAGTTCGTCGGGGCGACTAAGCGGCGCTCTTGACGATGTTCAAGCGGCGCTTCTGAAAGAGGGTATAACATATGGATGCTTTGACAGCATAGGACCGAACCCGCTGATATCCGCCTGTCATGCTGCGGGAATACAGGCGAGAGATTTTGGCGCCGAGTTTATCATCGGCATCGGAGGAGGTTCACCGCTTGATGCTGCAAAAGCTGTTGCGATTTATGCTTCGAATAAGGATTTAGAACGTATAGATATTTACAAAAGAGTTTATGCCAACAATCCGTTGCCTGTGGTGTTAATTGGCACAACGGCAGGAACCGGCAGCGAGGTAACGAGCGTTTCTGTTTTAACCGTTGACGAAACCGGCCGAAAAAAGAGCATTTCCGGTGCCGATTGTTATGCAAAGCTTATTTACGCAGATCCGAAATATACATATTCTGTGCCATATGATATAACAGTTTCAACCGCGCTTGACGCTTTCAGTCATGGGATTGAAGCTTGGTTTACGCCGAAATGTACCGGAATCACTAAATGTTTCGCACTGAAGGGAATTCCTATGCTATGGTCAGCGCTGAAAATATTGCATAAAGCAAGCGAACTTCCGCCAAAGGCCGTTCGCAGCGAATTATATTACGGCTCACTCTACACAGGGCTTGCAATCAATACCTGCGGAACTGCATACCCCCATCCTCTCGGATATATTCTTACCGAAAATTACGGTGTTCCTCACGGAAAAGCATGCGCGGTCTTTTTGCCGTCGTTTTTGGAAAGAGCGCATAAATACGAACCACAGAAATTAACGGAGCTGCTTGTCTGGCTCGGAACCGATTTATTATCGCTTTGTAAAATTATAACGGAATTGACGGGTCTGCCGAGAATTCATATTACACAGGACCAGGCAACCCGTTTTGCGGAAAGATGGGTAACGGAAGCGCCTAAAAACTTTTCGTCATCACCCGGCGGGTTGACCGCAAAGGATGCCCAGGAACTTTTAGCAAAGTTATAAACCATGGACTGATACACCGCCATCATTTAAGCCGCCCGGCTGCATATCATCTGTCGGGCGGTCTTTACTCGAGATGTATATATACGATTATTAATCAATATTTCTAAAAGAAGATCAACTTGGGGGATAGAATCAGACGAAAATATATTCCTCTGTAACAGAGTATTCCATCTGTATCCCTATTATTTGAGTTTTCCTGTTAACCAGAACCGCGGTATCAACAACCGAGTATGTATTGAGGTAATATATTGCGGTTATCATACTGCCGGAATACTTATCAATTTTGCATGTAATATAACTGTTCCTGTAAACAGGTTCAAATTTCATGTTGCTGACCTTGACCGAGATGCCAGGCAGCGTTATATCAAATCCGCCGAACGCTTGTAAAAATTCCTGATTCAAAAGTAAAGTAAATGCTTTGCCGTGCGTCGTTGCTTCGGATTTATCCGGCAGCGACGCAAGTTTTTCTTCTCGAAATAACATTTCAATTTCATAATAACCGCCTATATCGGTGCAAGTCGCTTTGGAAAGTGCCCCGGGTTCAAGTTTGCTTGCCCAGACTTGCCCTTTAACAGGGTAATCGTTATGGTTGGTGCCATATGCTACCCGTGCGGTGTCTTTGCTGCTCTTGTTTATAGCAGAGACTATGAATCTTGTAATAAAGTTGCGAAAGGGTACATTTTCGGAAATTATAATTTTATTTTTATCTGTTTTTGGTGTAACGGTGAATTCGTATCCCGGTTTTTCGTTTTTAATCTTGTCAGCCGCAGAATTGAAGCAATTAACGATGTCAGATATTGTGGAGGGCTTTTTTTCAGCATTTAAAGCGGAGGCCGGGGCGGTTAAGATTGACGCAGCTTCACCTGCAGATGTCTTTTCGGTGGTTTCGCCCGGTATTGCAATCACCGTTGCCGTTGTGGTTTCCGATTCCGGAGTGAAAGCTGAAGTACATGGAGATGCAAGAGCGGTTGAGTTATATTGATTAAAAACAACTGTTGTTTCCGCGTTGGCTTCATTGCGCGCGCAGGAGCAGAAAACAGAAAAAATAAGAATTGACAACAAAACATAGAATACTGCCCTGCGATTCATTCTGTTTGCTCCCTGCTTAAAATCTCAGTCCGGGATTTCATTTTTTTCAGCAAATTAACTACTCTCGGTCGATTGTATCTCTGAGCGATAGCACAAGGCAAATTGACAATCAAAGCATAAATCAACATATATTTTAATATATATGTCGGTGCGAATAAACCGAAAATCCAAAAGGGAAGTATCGAAAGCCAGTGTTGAAGTTCTGCGCGGCAGGATTCAATAACAAACTTTTCTAAATTTTCTATAGAGGAGTTATTGAGATGTTTCTTTTTATATCCGCTCTTCAAAACGGCAGCACCGTCGGGCAGAAATTTTTTCCATTTGCGTATTTTGAAAAACCTGTTATATATTTCTCCGCCTGCCTCCCAGGAATGTGTTTTGAATATAAAAGAGCTGTTTGATAAATGTTTGTCCTTAATAAGCAAACATAGAATGGATATGGCGGCTTGAATTACAGGCCAGAGTATTATACATAGAGCAAGTGTACAAATTGGGGTAAGCTCAATAATTTGCATTTTTTCCCTCCGTTATATTTTTCTTCCTTTCCAAGTTACTTTGATATTAAATATTTTTTTAAACATCGAATAAAGAAATATCAACAAAAAAGCCAGCAGTTCAAATGGGTAAAAGATATATGCCGCACCTTTGAAACTTCCTATTTTTCGGGCTCCGAACCAAATTTCCGCAGCAGCTATTGCATATATAACCGCGGCATAAACAAAGTTGTAAAATGAATAATCGAATACTAATTTAAAAAAATTAATCATTCCGGTAGCGCATGCGCCTATCCATAATACCAGCATCATAATAATGGCAGGTGAGGCTTTAAGCGCTCCGGTTGCGAAATTTTTTGTCCACCCTTGCTGAAGCTGCCTTAAACCTTTATTATACATTCTGAATGAAATATCTTCGTCACCTAAATACAATTTAAACTTTAATCCGTTTTTATGAAGGTTTTCACCGAGAGAAAGATCGTCAACAATGCTGTTTTTAACCGAAAAGTGGCCGCCTGCGGCTATATAATCCTCTTTGCTAATCAGAATTACCGGGCCAAAAAGCCCGACGTTATTATTAAACGGTGAACTGACTCCGTTTGCGGCAATTAAAATCAGATTGAAGAACAGGGACAGCTGCTCATATAATTTGGGAACCTTGTGATACGGCTGTACGGAAACTGTGCAGTTGTTGTTTTCATAAGCATTCAGAAGCTTGCCGATGGCCTTTTTGCTCAGCCTTACGTCAGCATCTAAAAACAAAAATATTTCTCCTGAGGCACGGTTCGCTCCTTCCTGGCAAGCATAGGACTTGCCTGTCCATCCGGCAGGTTTATCATGGACAGAAACAAGCTCCGCTCCGAAGGAAGATATAAGCTCGGCAGTTCTGTCTTCAGAACCGTCATCAATACAAATGATTTCATATAAAACCGTATCCTGAATTTTTAAATCGTTCAGGATATTCATTAAATTCTCTTCTTCGTTCCTTGCCGGGATAATAACTGAAATCTTTTTCGGTGTATTTATCGGGTTATCGCCGGTCAGAACAGGATGCTTGAAAAAAAGCAGAATCCCGCTCAAAATACCTGCCCACAAGATTATCTGTGAAATATACATCTATTACATCCTATCAGTCACAACATCCTTAGCTAATTCGAACAATTTTTCTTTCAAATTTATATAATTATAACAAAAAAGTATTTTAAATACAACCGGTTTTTGTATTATTATTGATGTTTTGCTTAGCGTTTTATATAGTTTATGCATATGAAAACCTGTTTTCCTGATTGGATATTTGGCAGCATCAACTTTGCCGCAGCGTTTGTTCTGTGAGGATTATATTAACTACGCTTGAAAGCCGGTAATACCAATCCCTCTTTAAAACATAGCTAAAAATTCAGCACACAAACCCATTTATCAAAGGTTTTTACTTGATTTCATAGAGGTTTATAATCGGGATTTGTTTATGAAGACAGTTGAAAAAATGAAAAACAACAAGAAAAACCGAGAAAAACGGAGATAAATTAAAAAATTAATAGAATTAAGCCAAATTTGACCTTCACTGACCATTGACGAAGTTTATGCCGAAGAATATAATTAAACATAAGGTCAAAGAAGGTCAAAGACGAAGAGGGCTATTAAGATGAACTTAAGCAGCAACATTGAGAAGCTTATTCTGGAAATGCTGGAAAATGAAGGACACACCGAAATTCAGCGCAACGAGTTTGCTCAGAGTCTTGGTTGCGTACCGAGCCAGATTAACTATGTTCTCGCTTCACGATTTACCCCGGAACAGGGCTATATAATTGAAAGCCGCAGGGGCGGCGGAGGTTATATCCGCATAAGCAGAGTTAAGCTGGACAGTGGCGCGGTGATGATGCATGTTATCAACACTATTGGACGGAGCCTGGATGAGAAAACTTGCCGGGCTCACATTCTCAACCTGAATCACCAGTCGGTTTTGGATACCGTTACGGCAAAGCTTATGCTGGCCGCGACTGCCGACAACACCTTGCGCATTCATCCGCCGGAAAACAGGGACAGCGTCCGGGCAAATATTTTGAAAAATATGCTCTTAACAGTTACATGAAAATCAGTATAAATAACCAATTAAATATATAGGGGGAAATACATATGTTATGCCAAAATTGCGAAAAACATGAGGCGACCACCCACATCAAGCGGGTAATTAACGGGGACACCGCCGAAACCCATCTTTGCCCGGAATGTGCCGCGCACTTGGGGTATGGGGATATTTTTTCGGGCTTCGGCTTGAATCTCGGCGAACTCTTCAGCGGATTAGCGGAAACCGGGTTGCCTGCGCCAAGCGGTGCGAAAGTAATGCGCTGCCCGAAATGCGGCTGTTCCTTTGAGGATATTGCGCGGGAGGGTAAATTAGGCTGCGCGGAATGCTACACCACTTTTTATGATAAGCTTTTACCGTCTCTTCAAAGAATACACGGCAGGATTCAGCACAGCGGCAAAGTCTCCGAATCGGCCGGCGGGGAAGTCGTCAAGGCGGGTAAATTGGAGCAGCTGAGGGAAGACCTGAAGACGGCAATTGCAAATGAAGATTTTGAACAGGCCGCAAAACTCCGGGATGAAATCAAGGAATTGGAAAAGGAGGGTTAAGCATGAATAAGTGGTATATTGAAAAAGGCGAGCAGGGTGATATCGTTATCAGCACCCGAATCCGCCTTGCGAGAAACCTGAGGGAATATCCTTTCCCGGCGAGGCTCGATGCCAAGGGAAGGCAAACGGTCAACGAACTTGTTCGTGACGCGCTGCTCAGCGACAATACCGGCGGCTTCAACTACCTTGAAATGAACAGCTTGACCCGTTCGCAGGCGGTTTCCCTTGCCGAGCGGCATTTAATCAGCCCCGAATTCGCAAGCGCCGCCGAAGGGCGGGCGCTGATGCTGACACAAGACGAGTCGGTGAGCATCATGCTCTGCGAGGAGGACCATATCCGCCTGCAGGTGATGAAAGCGGGCTTGGCTCTGCACGAGGCTTATGAAGCGGCCGATCAAATCGATACTATTTTAGACAGCCGGCTGAAATATGCTTATGATGAGCGCATAGGTTACCTGACGCAGTGCCCGACTAATCTGGGCACTGCCATGCGCGCCTCCGTTATGCTTCATCTGCCGGCTCTTACAAGGGTGGGGCAGATAAACAGGCTGGCAACTTCGGTCTCAAAATTGGGGATGATTATCAGAGGCGCTTACGGGGAAGGATCAAGCCCGAAGGGCGACATTTATCAGCTCAGCAACCAAATTACCCTGGGCATTTCGGAAAAAGGCGCTTTGGACAACCTGCAGTCGATTGCGATGCAGCTTGTCAATCAGGAGCGGGAAGCGGCAAAAATTATGCTGAACAATCCCGGTGAAAACGATAAAATATGGCGCGCTTTGGGCATTCTGCAAACCGCGAGGCTTTTGAGCGGAGACGAATTCATGGAGTTAATATCTCTTTTGCGCCTGGGCGCTTCAAACGGAATATTGGATATTAACCTCGAAAAACTCAACGAACTGATAGTCAACATGCAGCCCGCAACAATAAACGCCCGCGAAGGCAAAAACCTGAGCGCTGCCGAAAGGGATACCATCCGGGCCGCCGCCGTGCGAGAAGAGCTGAAAAATATCGGTTAAATTGTAGGGGATGGGTCATCCGTCCCGAAAATACAATATCTAAATAACCAGATCAGGAGGAATCATTATGTACAAATTCACAGGATTTACGGAAAAGGCAAATATTGCCCTTAACACCGCAATCGAAGTTGCGGAAAATATGGGGCATACCTATATCGGCACCGAACACCTTTTAGTCGGGCTTTTGGAAGAAAACAGCGGCATTGCTTACACTGTGCTCTCGGAAAACGGCCTTTCTGTTGAAAAGGTGGAGGCGGCTATAAAAAACAGCGTTGGTATCGGCGCGCCTACCGACCTCTCACCAAGTGATTTTACACCCCGCTGCAAGCACATCATTGATATGGCAGCAGCGCAGGCGAGAATCATGAAGCATTCCTATGTCGGCACAGAGCACCTATTAATCGCTGTCATTAAAGAAGGACAAAGCGCGGCGGTTAATATTATGGCTCAGTTAGGCGCGCAGCCGCAGGATACGCTTGAAGATATCATTGATGCATTAGTCAGCCCCAGCCCGGTTGCGACCGAGGCAAAACAAAATGAAAAATCAGGCACACCGACTCTTGACCAGTTCGGCAGGGATTTAACGGAGCTCGCCGATAAAAATATGATCGATCCCGTTATCGGCAGGCAAAAAGAGATTGAAAGAGTAATTCAGATTTTGAGCAGACGAACAAAGAACAATCCTTGCCTGGTCGGCGAACCGGGAGTAGGTAAAACAGCTATCGCCGAGGGACTTGCCCTGAAAATTGCTTTTGGCGATGTGCCGGAAACGCTGAAAGATAAGCGGATTATCGCCCTTGATATGACAGGCATGGTGGCCGGCACAAAATACAGAGGCGATTTTGAGGAACGCATTAAAACCGCTATTGAAGAAGTGACAAAAGCAGGCGACATCATCCTCTTCATCGATGAACTGCATACGCTTGTCGGCGCAGGCTCCGCGGAGGGTTCTGTGGATGCCGCAAACACGCTGAAACCTTTCCTTTCAAGGGGTGAATTGCAGGTTATCGGCGCAACTACCCTTGAGGAATACCGGAAGCATATCGAAAAAGACGCCGCTCTTGAACGCCGGTTCCAACCCATAACCGTTGGTGAGCCGACCGAGGAGGAGGCAATTGAAATTCTGAAAGGCATCAGGGATAAATATGAGGCGCACCATAAGGTGAAAATAACCGACGAGGCGATTATCGCAGCCGTAAAAATGTCTTCCCGTTACATCGGCGACAGGTATCTGCCGGATAAGGCCATTGACCTCATTGACGAGGCCGCGTCACGCGTACGGCTGAAAGAATTCACCGCGCCGCCTGATTTAAAGCAGCTTGAAGAAAAAATGAAAGCGATTTCGGAAGAGAAAGCGGCCGCTGTCAACACCCAGGATTTTGAAAGAGCGGCACAGCTGCGTGATGAAGAAAAGGAGCTTTCCGCAAGGCTTGAAGACGCGAAAAACAGCTGGAAAGAGCAAAGCTCGCGCACAACCGGCGAGGTCGGCGAACAGGAGATTGCTGAAATAGTATCCTCCTGGACAGGCATCCCCGTTGTTCAGCTCACGCAGGAAGAAAGCGAAAGGCTGCTAAATATGGAAGATGAACTGCACCGGCGCATCGTCGGGCAGGATGAGGCGGTTTCATCCGTTTCGCGCGCTATCCGCAGAGGCAGGGTCGGCTTAAAGGACCCGAAACGCCCGACAGGCTCATTCATCTTTTTGGGGCCGACAGGTGTCGGCAAAACCGAGCTTTGCAAAACCCTTGCCGCGGCGATGTTCGGGGACGAAAACGCCATGATCAGGCTCGATATGTCGGAATATATGGAAAAACACACGGTGTCCCGCATGGTCGGTTCGCCTCCGGGGTATATCGGCTATGACGAGGGCGGCCAGCTTACCGAAAAGATCCGCCGCAGGCCGTATTCCGTTTTGCTCTTTGATGAAATAGAAAAGGCTCACCCGGATGTGTTCAATATTTTGCTGCAGATTCTTGAGGACGGGGTCCTCACGGATGCACAGGGGCGGCGTGTCGATTTCAAAAACTGCATCATTATCATGACTTCGAATATAGGCGCCAACCTTATCTCAAAGCAAGTCGGTACCTTGGGCTTTTCGGCAAATGAACCGGGAGAAGCGCTCAACCATACAAGCATAAGGGATGCCGTTATGGGCGAGCTTAAAAAAGCTTTCCGGCCTGAATTCCTCAACAGGGTGGACGATATCATCGTGTTCCATCAGCTTCAAATGCAGGATATTCAGGAAATTGCGCGGCGTATGCTGGCAACGCTCGCGAAGCGCGTGGGCGAAATGGATATTAAAATTGAATTTTCGGAGGAAACGGTTGAAAAAATCGCGAACGCGGGCTTTGACCCGGTTTACGGAGCAAGGCCTCTGCGCCGCGCCATTCAATCGCAAATTGAGGATAAACTCTCCGAGGAAATGCTGGAAGGCAAGCTCAACACCGGCAAAACCTATCTTTGCCAAATCAAAGGCGGCGAAGTCGTTTTTGAGGAATCGGTCTTGTAATTGCTTTCTGCACTTGCGGTATTCATATATTATAATAAAAAGACTGCTATCGGCAATCCGCAATCTGAGCGTGCCGGCAGCAGTCTTTTTTAACTTTATTGAATGTATTTATTTTAAATTTTTACTAAGGCTATATACTTGCTTTAAAATTTTTGTTTTTTCGTTTGAACTGGTAACTATCGTTGGTCTGTAAGTGTTTTGCGGGTTTTTATTGGACATATAAGTTGGAATTATTTTACACTTTGTGCCATCTAATTTTTTACCCTCAAAATCAAATTCCATTTGAAATATCATTGTATTTCTTTCATTACCTAAGTTTCTTTTACCTGCATAACAGAAGTTTCCTAATGAATAAACTATTGGTACATCTTTATATATTTCAATACCTTGCAATATATGCGGATGATGCCCTAAAATCAGATCTGCTCCTAAATCTACAGCCAAATGCCCAAAATACTTTTGCTTGCTATCGTAATTTTGCTCATAGTTTGTTCCCCAGTGAATACTTAATATTTTTAAATCTGCGCCTAATTTATCAGCTTTATTCAAATAATTTTTCAACATTTCTTTACTGCAATTCCAATAGTCTACGCTTATAAATGCTGCTTTGATATTGCCTTTTTTCATTATTTGAATCTTATAATAATATGCATATTTAACACTTTCTTTATTCAAGGCACTTATCGTGTCACTAAACCCTTTCTCTAAATAATCATGTGAATGATTATTGGCAAGCGAAACTAATTCAACATCACTGTAGCTAAGGATTTTTGCATATTCCGGTTTACCTCTATATACATATTGTTTGTCCGCATATTTTGTTGAATTCGTTAATGCACACTCTAAATTAATAACTGTGAAGTCGTCTTTCATAAATATTTTTCTTACATCATTGAAAAAATATTTATATCCATATTTGTCATAGAATGCTTCAAATGAATCTTTATAACTATAACATTTATCACTGCCAAGTGTGCAGTCACCTGCTGCGCTTATTACTACTTTTGTTCGATCTTCCGGCTTATCGGTAGTTGGTTCAATTTTATTGGTTGTTGGTTCATTCTGTTTAGTAGTTGGTACACATTTCATAAACTTTACGGTTGCTGCCGGCGCATCACCTGTTACATCGCTGCTATTTTGATGATTAGATCCCCCTGCAGTTATCAATATTAGTAATGTCAGAAATAAAGATAATATTTTCTCGCTTAGGTAATTCATAAGTTCCTCTTTTTTGTTTATTCACAATTACTTTTTCAAGATATTATATCATAACATTTAAAAAAGTAAACAATGAAATTGAGGGATTATGCTGCTTCTTTTTCATCTTCTCCATTGCTTCCCGCGGCAAAGCCGCTCTTCTCGACGGCTTCTCCGTTCCCAAACTTCTCCACTTCTCTCTGACCACTAACCACTGGCCACTATCCACTGACCCCTGCCCGTCATATTACTTGTTTACAAAAAAATATTATTATGATATATTTAGTATTAAGTAAATAAGGAGTGATTTCATTGACTCTCAGCTGGAAAGATATTTCCGCCCGTGCCATGCAGTTTTCAAAAAAAGACGCCGCCGGAACTGACAAAAGCCCACAACAACCTCGACCGCGCGGTCAAGGCCGCCTACGGCGGCAAAAGCTTCGCCACCGAAGCCGAGCGGGTGGCGGATTTGATGGAACGGTACAGCAGGTTGGTATCTACCTCTCAGTCGCCTAATACTAATCCCTAAATAAAAACATTTTTCAATCTATATGGGATTAGTATAGCGGCGCCAGCTCGCCTAACATAGGCGAGCCAAGAACGAGGAACCCCGAACTTGCCTCGCCTGTGACAGGAGAGGTGGCTGCGAAGCAGCCGGAGAGGTCGTTTTGAGTGAATATAGTTTGACAAACATATGGGGGAGAAAACAATGAAAAAGATTTTCAAACGGCTTTTCGGCACAATCCTTGCAATGGTTATGCTAGCGTCAATGGTGCCAAACGGTGTTTTCAAAGCCACAGCAATCGGCGCCGTCGCTCAAACCGAATATGTCACCGGCGACATCATCGAATATGGCTCTTATCCACAGTCAAAGGTAACAGACGAAAATATTATCACTGCGCTGAATGCCCAACCACTGCAAAGTGACAGCACCGTAACCTACGGCGGGGCAAAATATAAGCGGGTGTATTTTTCACAATATACTGATCGGTTTGGTGATACTTCTACAGACCCGTACCTTACCTATCAGGACGATAACGGCTACTACATCAACACCGTTTACTGGTTTAAATACGAACCGATCCAATGGCGTGTTTTATCCAACACCAACGGCGAACTTTTTGTCATGGCGGAGAAGATATTGGCATCAAGGGCATATAACCAGGTCTATACAAGTGTTACTTGGGAAACCTGCACCATGCGGTCATGGTTAAACAATGACTTTTACAACACAGCCTTTAATGTAACCGAGCAGGCGAAGATCAAAACAAGCACCGTGGTCAATGAGGACAACCCATGGTATGGCAATGACGGCGGCAACAACACCAGCGATAAGTTGTTTCTGCTCTCCTACTGCGAAGTGATGAACCCCGCTTACGGTTTTAGTTCAGACCAATATAATCATGACACTGCCCGCAGGTCGCAGGCGTCTGACTTCGCGAAGAGCAACGGGCTTTGGTTTTATACAGATAGTTCTTATTTGGGAAATAGCTACTGGTGGCTGCGGTCGCCCGGCTACTATCCGGAGGCTGCCGGCAACGTGGAATATGATGGACCCGTCAGCGGCGGCGATGCCGGTGTCACCTCCACATACTACGGTGCCCGCCCCGCTATGAACCTAAATCTGACATCTGACATCTCCACCTCTATCGAAATTGATGTTGACAATTATACGCAATTTGTCGATTCGTATTTTTCTGTAACTGCAGACTTTTCATCTTCGACATTAGCATTTAATTCGAGCACAATAAGCTATGCTTTCAGTGACCCGTCGGCGTTCACTGTTAGTGGCAGTATGTCATTTGTTGGCACTGCTTCAAATGGCATTGTGTCTATTATGGTAGAGGGGATAAAAGCCGGAACGTATACGGTGACATTCTCTACATCCGATGGTGCAAGCTCAACAAGGGAGATAATAATTAAGGAAGATGAATATCAACTTAAAGTCTATACACAATATGAAAACTTTTCGGTCCCGGTTGGAGAAAATATTAGTTTTGGTGTCGCATTGTATTTAAACGGCAATTTAGTTAATAATGTGGATTCATATTTATTCGTATTTGATAATGCTTCCATATTTAGTATAACAAATACGATTCCGAGAGATATTGGTGTAGGTGTGTTTTTAAAAGCTGTTAAAGAGGGTTCAACATTCCTAAACATAAAAGAAGTAAATTCCGGCGCATACATCAATCTTGTTTTCACAGCAACTCCGGAAGAGAATGTATATAGATTTAACAACGTTCCGGAAAAGCAATACGCGAAAGATACAACAACTAACTTTTACAGTGTTGGCGGATTATTTGTTGATCACTTTACATATATGCAAAATCCCGATGGAAGCTACACCGTTTCTATGAATATTTACAACTCTAAAAATGTATATGGCGCGGTAACAGCTTATTCAGAAGATGGTATTATTCAGGATTATGCTGTTATTGAAAAATTTGATAGTTACATGCAAAGTTTAAGAGATTTTTTGGAACAGTGCTGGTACTTGCCTGGCCAAATAGGCTCTCTTTCTGATCCATATAGCTATACTAACGGGAACCTTTCTGAAAAAACCGAGATTACCGTAAAGGTTCCGAAAAACGGTTATATTCAAATCAGCAACAATTCAGCGGAATCAATGGTTGCATATCTATACAATGTTATTAATTTTGCCGTATCCGGAACCTTTACCGCAGCCGGCATTATGTCAACAGCATTGGGGCTAAACAATCTTGACAAGGTTACGGACGCCGTTGTTAAAGAAACAGTAAATGAAATGCTTGCCAACTGCACCGAAGATGCTTTGGTAGCATTGTCGTTAGAGCTCGGCCAACAAATGACAAAGGGAATAACCTACAATCAAATAGACCAGATTATTGCAGCTACGAAAGGTATATTGGTGAGTAATAGCATTGATCTTTCGGCAATAATTGTTGATTGTTCCGCTGATGTCGGGATTTCTGTTGCCGAAGCTGCATTCACATCATTTTTGAGTATTCCGGGACAAGTGTTGGATTCCTTATTTGCATTGAACAAGGGCATTTCACATTTGGATTTTTCAATCAACTTTGTAAACTCTAAGGAAAATGAATCGATAAATGTATATACACCACTTAATGACTCTTCACAGGTTTCAAACGGCATAATAGTAACTCCTCAAAGCGGTAATTTTGAGGACAATGTTATACTGCATTCATATGCAATTACCAATGGAAATGAAATAAACTTAAATACTGGCAGCTTTGAAGATGTCGTAGAAGATTATAAGATTTATAATATTACTATGTATAAAAACGGTTATGAAACTCAGCCCAATCAGAAAGTTAGGGTTATGATACCAATACCAGAGGGTTATGATAGAAATAATATTTCTGTATACAGATACAATGATGATGGAACACTTGGAGTAATGTTTGTAACTATTGAAGGAAATTTTGCAGTTTTTGAAACAAGTCATCTAAGTTACTATATTATTGCGGATATGGCACCTTCCGTCAATATCACACAAGGCAGTACGGCTCTTCCCGACAAACTTGAGATTAAAGTCCCCTGGTACAGATCATACAAGAACAGCAAGAATGATATTCAACTGGGTTTTTCAACCAATATGGGTACAGATGTAACCGCAGTGTGGTCCTCGGATAATCCAAGCAAAGTTCAAGTTGACCAAACCGGAAAAATCAAGAACCTTAAAACCGGTGCCCGTACTGCTAATATTACTGTAAACTTGGTGGACAGAGAAAATAATGTTATCGCAACCGATTCGTTGAAGGTCATATTCTATAAGTATAATTGGCAGTTAAAAAAGTTGCAGACACAGTCATTTGTCAGTGATAACTATGCCCAAAGAAATATGTCTGCTCAGGAATTTGAAGAGTCGGGGGAAGCTGAACCGGCTATATCCATCAATTCAACAGAACAAATGCAGAAGATAGTAGATATGATTACCTATATCATCTCATTACTTCGAAAGATTGCTATTAAGTGAATTGTAAAACCTTCATTCGCACAATCCTAACAATCGACGATGATTCTGACTTCCAATATCCATGTGGCTTGGATGCGAACAGTGAGCGGACGGCTTGAAATGCGATATAGATATTCAAAAGTTATCGTCTACAACAACTTCCCGTGGCCGGACCCGACCGACGCCCAAAAGCAGGCAATCGAGCAAGCGGCGCAGGGCGTTTTGGATGCCCGCGCTCTGTACCCCGAAAGCAGCCTTGCCGACTTATATGACCCGCTGACCATGCCGCCGGAACTGACAAAAGCCCACAACAACCTCGACCGCGCAGTCAAGGCCGCCTACGGCGGCAAAAGCTTCGCGGCAGAAGCCGAGCGCGTTGCGGATTTGATGGAACGATATAGCAGGTTGGTGGCGGGGAAATGAACTACCTCTCAGTCACTGCGTGACAGCTTTTTCTCCGAAAAGCCCTCTTTTTCAAAGAGGGTGGCAGGCGATAGCCTGACGGGTGATTAAATCCTCAGTCGCCGTTCGGCGACAGCTCCTTTGAAAAAGGAGCCTTTAACTTGCCTCGCCTGCGTCAGGAGAGCTGGCAGGCGAATAAGCTAAAGCCGAGCTTTTAGCTGGACTGACGGAGAGGTCGTTTTGAGTGAATATATTTTGACAAACATATGGGGGAGAAAAAACAATGAAACAAATTTCCAAACGGCTTATGTGCGCTTTCTTGGCAATTGTTATGTTTATTTCTATGCTTCCTAACGGCACTTTCAAAGCTTCGGCAACCGCCGCTGTTCAAAATGATTATGCGGCCGGGGATATTGTCACCTTTGGCTCATACCCGCAGACGAAGGTAACAAATTCAAGCGTTATTACAGCGCTGAACGGCTGCGCACTATCCGCGGAAAACACCGTCATCTACGGCGGGGAAAAATACCAAAAGGTATATTTTACGCAGTATTCTCCGCGCTACCTGACTTTTGACCCCACTGCCGAGAACAGTTACCAGGATGACAACGGTTATTTCATCAACACTATTTACTGGTTCAAATTTGAACCCATTCAATGGCGCGTGTTATCGAATACGGACGGAGTCCTTTTTGTTATGGCCGACAAGATTCTTGATGCCGCCGTTTATGATGAAACCCTTGCCGCCGTCACCTGGGAAACAAGCGCTGTGCGCGGGTGGCTGAACGGCGATTTCTACAATAAAGCCTTTTCGGCAGACGATAAAATAAAAATGAAAATCAGCGAAGTCGCCAACAGCAGCAATCCCTGGAGCGGGACAACAGGCGGCAATACCACAAACGACAGGTTGTTTTTACTCTCTTATGCCGAAACCATAAACACTGCATACGGTTTCAACGCAGCATACGACGCGGTTGATACCCTCCGCCAAACACAGGGAACCGATTTTTCAAAAAGCAGAGGTCTTTTGGTCTCGACCCATTATTTGTACGCCGGCAACAGCGACTGGTGGCTGCGCTCACCCGGCGGGAATTCGGTCAATGCCGGTTATATTAACAGAAGCGGGAGCGAGGGCGGCGCTGTCTATACGCATGTAATCACCGCCGATATCGGTGTCCGCCCCGTTTGCCGGATACAGCTCTCACCACCGGTCTATACGGCCGGCGACATATTGGAGTACGGCTCTTATCCGCAGAGCGAAGTAACGGATGCGAATTTGGTTACGGCGCTGAATGCCTGTACATTGTCGGCGGATAACATCGCTGTGTACGGCGGGGCAAGATTTAAAAAGGTGTTGTTTGAACACTATACATCGATAGAAGGCGGATTTACGGACAATTCGGGGTATACCTTCCAAGATAATAACGGATACTTTAGAAACACGGTATACTGGTTTAAATTCGAACCGGTTGAGTGGCGTGTATTGTCAAGCAAAAACGGCAATTTGTTTGTGATGGCTGAAAAAGTTTTGGATTCGAGGGCATACAATGGGAATGTTTCGGCTGTTACATGGGAGACGAGCGACATACGCGCCTGGCTGAACAACGAGTTTTTCAATGCCGCGTTTTCGGCTGAAGAAAAGGCGATGATAAAAACCACCGGGGTTGCCAACCCGAGTAATTCGACATACGGCACACCGGGCGGCAATAACACGAACGACAAGCTGTTTTTGCTTTCTTTCGACGAGGCGCAAAATGCCGCCTATGGTTTCATTCCGGGTAATTCAGGGGATCCCGCCCGAAAAGCGCTGGGAACAGATTATTCGGAAAGCTGCGGCCTTTGTGTTTTTACCGGTATGCCGAGCAACGGCAGTTGCTTCTGGTGGCTGCGATCCCCGGGCGAAACCCCCGCCAAGGTAGGGGTGGTTTTTGATAACGGCGGTTTTCCAAATTACGGCGACATTCCCAACCAGGCGTGTGTGGGCATACGCCCTGCGTTCAAGATTAATCTGCAGTCCGCGGTATTTATCCCTTCGGAGAGTTCAAGCTGTGTTATTGATTATGAAAACAACTATATTTATGGTCTAACAACAGGGTTAGATTCACTTGACGGGTATGTCGACACCGCAAGCGGATATGTCGTGAGTTACACCGGTACAATAGGAACGGGAACCCGTGTTAACCTTTCTGTTGGCGGCTGGGTGGTTGACAATTACAAAGTCATCATCTTCGGCGATATCAACGGCGACGGCGCGGTTGACACCAATGACGAGGGTTGGGTTATCGACCTTTCAAATTATAGGTATACGGCGTTGGACCCAGCCTGGGATGCGGCAGCAATCAAGGCCGGTGATTTGTTCCGCGACGGTGTTCTTGACGAAAACGACGCCTGCAGCCTAATAGATGTGCTCAACGGTTCTCGGACTCTTAACCAAAGTACGGGCGTGGTAAAACCGGTTTAGAGTAAAGCAAAAAAATAAGACAAAATCAAGCGGCTCCCGCGAAAGCGGAAGCCGCTTTAAATCTCGCGAGACAGGAGACAGGGACGGTTCATACTAATTCACGATTGAAAAACCTCTAAAAAATTAAACGAAAGCTTTGATTTATGCGGTTTTGTACGGATTTTTTAGTTAGGTTTTTATGAGTAATTAGTATCACTTGTTCAAACATCTATCAAAACCAAATATCAAAACAGCCGGAGGAATGCTTCAATGTGTTTTTCCGGCTTCATTTTTATGCATAATGAATTTAACCAGATAAAAAATAACAATATAAAAAGACAAACAAATCTTCTTGCTGTATTATGATGATCTCGATTTATACCGGCTTGCCGATTGCATAAAGATGCGCGTCGTTGAGTTTGATGACTAACCTTATTTTCTGCCCTTTCAAGTCACCAAGTGGTTTACCGTCCCACAGCACTTCTTTCTGCAGCTCATTGCCGTAAATTTCTCCGCATTCCTCAAAGCCAAAGCCCTCAACGGCTTTTTCAGTTTCATCAAGAACAGCAGCGGATATATACCCGGCACCCGAAGTGGCGTAATTAATGAATAAACCGCTCCCTTCATAAATGAACGGTTTGGTTAATATGCTGCCTCCGTCACTGTTGGCGTAAACCGAGCCGAACCGGTATTTCGGGATAGAATACCGGACGATAGAGCAGTCGTCCCACATGTATTTTTCTTCTACATAAAAGTAAAACTCATCGCCGGCATCAACAATGCCGGAAACGGTGATGTAGTTCCTTTGCGTCCAGTTGCGCTCGTTGAGCGAAGGCGAAATCCAGGCGGTTTTGAACGGATTGCTCCAATTCACTCCGTCCCGGCTGGACATGAATACAGCGTCGGATACACCCTTATTATCATAATCCCCCAGCTTTTTCCGGTCGGGCATAAACCGCATCGGGAAGCTCACATATATGTGCTCCGCGCCGGGTACGGGTCTTGTCGCATTGGTGTAGTAATGCTCCGTCATCTCGTCTTTGCCGATGTAACTGTTCGGGACAGGGTCGCTCCAGTTGATAAAATCCGTTGATGTGCAGGACTGTATTGCCCGGCAGCCGGAAAAGCCGCCCTGCAGCCAATAACGGGAGAAGCAGCGGTAGAGACCGCAAATTTTATCATAGAAAGCTGTGTTCATGGAATCAAACTGGCCCTTTGTAATAATGGGGTTTTCGCTCATGCGTTCCCACACAATCCCGTGGGCACTTTTAAACGCATAAATACCACCGACAGACAGGATGCCGCCGACCGCTTTAAACTTTTCATCATCAGGGCAAGCCGGATTATCATCATAAAACGGTGCGAAATTATGCGCTTCAACTCCCATGAACACAATGTTATTTTCAGTGATGCCGTTGTAGGCAATTCGGTTGACGTTGGCTCTTTCAAAGTTAATTCCGTTATCGCTTACCGCAAGGCACGTTGTTTGCATCGCATCCTCGTCCGGGCAGGTTTCGCCCGGAAAGCCTCGATAGTAAAGGTAAACCTTGCCGTTATGCCGGAAAACGGTGTTGCCCAGGCTGCCGACACCCTCCCACACTTCCTTAAAAATCAGAACATCCTCACATTTTGTCGGGGTATTGATGCGGAACTGGGCGTTTTCCAGACGCTCAAGCAAATAATCATCTGTCATTAATTCAACACGATTGCCGAGGCAGAGAACGGGCTGTTCGGAATTTTTCGTAAGAATCACTCCTTTAAAAATATCATTTATTAAATTATATCAGACCGACGCAGTGCATACAACAACGGAAAAGGTTCAGACAAATATCTGTTATACTCGAAAATATTAGCATAACATACTATAATTTGTAAGGATATTATTATAATTTGTTTACAATATTGACAAAATCTGACGAAAAGAATAAAATAATATTGTCAAAAAGTTTTATCGTTTGAAAGCGTTAAACCGCAATCGGATTAACAGAAGCTTTATCTGCGAAAATAACAAACCAAGGTACATCAATACGAGTTACATAACAGGCGTGCGATTTCGGCCATGTCTTTTGTAGTAGCAGTATTGGGTGCTTTTTTTGTCCTTGTTTTGTTTAAATCATGGGCTTTACATTTACAAAGGAGGTTGCCATCATGAAAAGAACACTTTCACTTTTTTTAACAACCGCAATACTTTTAACCTGCGTGTCCTTCGGTTTCACGGCTGATGCCACAGGCGCGCAGACTCAGTCCTTGACACCTTTCAACACAACAACATTCAGAAGACCGTCACCCGATATCGCACTATATGTAACGGAAGTTATAAGAGTAGGAGCATCGGGCGACACAACCATGGACAGCGGCACGATGATTAAAAAAGCAACGGCTTCCGGGGTGCCTTATATCGTTAGTGCTTATGCCTCCCAAGCGTATGCAGGCGAAACACCAAACTGGCCGTCAATCTCATTCAGTTCATCTGACGAGGTCAGCAATGTTTCGGTTACTATAACGGGTCCGGGAGCGGCAGCTACAGCATCCTTTAACGGGGGAAGCACTTCAAACACAACCGGTGCAGCGTGGGAAATTAGGGGCGGCACAGCGGAAGCGGGCACGACGCTGAAAATTGCCGTGTCCTATACATACACATGGCAGGACCCGTTTACAGGCGTCAATGTTACGGATACATACAAAGCAACCGCGTATTCCTATGTTGAAAACATTGTGTTCCCTTCGGGCGTTTGGGCTTTCGCTTATGCCGGCACACAGCTTAGCCCAAATGACAGCGCCGATGTGGTTTATGTATCAAGGCTGCTGGGCAAGGGTGTTTATTCGGAGGAAATAGGCAGAGATGCTGACAATACGGCCGAATACAGCGCCGGTTACCATGGTTTTATCGATAATGAGCATGTGGATGAAAGCGATACGACCATCCCGAAAAAAACGATGCTGCTGGCTGAGCCTGAGGGCGAGGATACCGGTAATAATTTTATTGCCGACGGCAGAGGGGTTTACCCCACAGACACTGACCGCGGTAAATCAACCGTTTACCTTGACACAAGCACACAAACACTCACATCAAGCAATTTCAGGATGCACTTCTTTATTCACAGCGATATCCGCTGCGGCAGTGGCTACCAGTATTATGAGGGCAGGGCGGTTAAAGACGGGAATGTTTCTTATACCGGCGGCACCGGTGCTGTCACAGGCAGTGACACCGCGGCAGCGGCTGCGTTGAATCCGTCGGCGGCGCCGGGCTCAGCGACTGATTTCAATACGGCGGGTATGCAAACAACCACCACTCTGCGCGGCTCAGGCGCTGCCGGAAGCTATACATTGATTACAAAATGGAAAGCCAAGGGTGATGCTTTCGGCCCATTCGGCGATACGCCTTATATGCACTATTATCATGCCGTGATGATAGAGTTAGTGAATTTGGATAAAGGAACACTGCGCACAAACCTGAACTCATCGGTGGGGGTATCAGTCAGCAACGCCGTCACGTACATCAAGACAGTAAACGGCTCAGACCCGGCGAACGGGGGCATAACAAACAGCAATAAAGGCAAAAACCCGCAGAGCTGGTATTACACCGGCGGCTGGCCGGATTATGAAACCGCCTATGAAAGTGCCTGGCAGCAAATGCAAAAGCCGAACACCGGCCAGGCTGCGATTGACACCGCGGCAGCTGATTTGCCGGATAAATACAGTCCGCTCACGCTCAGGGGAGCAAACTATACCAACAGTGCATCCCACACGCTTGAAAACGGGTTGGGCAATACCTTATACGGCTCATCGGTCAAACCGCTTTCCTTCATTTTTAATGCAGTTAACACCGCCGACACAACCTTCAGCAGCAAACTGAAATATTGGAAAGCGGGCACATTTGACTACTATACCGATATAACCAGAAATGCGCTCAACGAGGCGTTATCGGCTGCTAACGCTTGTATCAGTGTAAATTACAATGTGCTGTATCAGTTGTATGTGGATTATGTGGCGTATCGATTAAAATCAGCTGTCGATGCGCTCCAATTAAAGCAGAATCAAATTGCTTTCCACCCGAACGGCGGCAGCGGTACGATGACGCCCCAAATCGCTGAAGCGGGTTCGGTCGTCGCTTTGAATGTCAATACCTACGGAAAAACCGGATACACCTTCAAAGGCTGGGCGCTGACATCCGGCGGAGCAGTGGTCTATCAAAACGCCTCCGCGTTTGAAATGGGCGGAGTCAATGTTCTGCTGTATGCTGTTTGGACCAACATCTACACCATCACTTTTAATGCGAACGGCGGCAATGGCACTGTGAGCGAACAAATGACGTTGGGAACGCCGCTTACCGCACCCGAGGTCACGCGAGCCGGTTATACCTTCACCAAATGGCAGCCGGCTGTGCCGGCAACGGTGCCGGAGGGTGACACAACCTATACAGCTCAATGGTCAATTAATCAGTATTCCGTATCTTTTGATTCCAACGGGGGTTCGGCGGTTGCGTATATTAAACAAAACTATGGTTCAGCAGTATCCAAACCGGCGGACCCTGCCAGGAACGGGTTCACTTTCTCCGGATGGTATTCGGACCCTGAGCTGACGCAAGCCGTTACATGGCCTTTTACCCTTGGCGCTGCCGATACCGCATGTTACGCGAAGTGGAGCGGTATTTATTACTCAAAAGGCGACCGCTTCACTTTCGGCACCTATCCGCAGAGCAAGGTGACTGACTTATCGCTTATCGCTGTCCTGAACGAGTTGACAACGGATGTAAAAGGTGACGCCGAATATGAAGGCGAAAAATACAGAAGGGTCTATTTTGAGGAGTACACACCGATTGTAACAGGTCTTGCTCCGGATGCGGAACACAGTTACCAGGATAATAACGGCTACTTTTTCCGCACAGTGTACTGGTTTAAATATGAACCGGTACAATGGCGTGTTCTTAACAGAATGGGCGACGAGATGTTCGTCATGGCGGAGAATATTTTGGACGCCGGAGCATACAATCAAGAAGCCTCAAGTGTGACTTGGGAAACTTGCCCGATACGTGAATGGCTGAAAGATGATTTTTGTATAACCGCTTTTTCATCTGAGGATAGGAAGAAACTACTGACAAGCTCAAATTATAATTTGGATAATCCGTGGCACGGAACGGATGGCGGCAATACCACAGAGGATAAGCTCTTTATACTGTCATACGATGAAGCAACATACCTTGCTTATGGTTTCAATATTTACAGCGTAGCGGACGAAAAACGAATGGCCCGGGGAACGGATTTCGCTAAATGCAACGGCCTTGGCGTACAAGCGGACGGTGCTTACGCGGGGAACAGCTACTGGTGGCTCCGCACGCCGCAGCATTATCCGGACGGTGCCCTCACAGTTCTTTCGGACGGCGTTATTTTTGATAATTCCTCCAGCACCAATTTTTACAACTTTGTCGGTGTGCGGCCAGTATTCAAAATAAACCGAAGCACATTGATGCTTGAAACGGTTGAAGGCTCCGGCTGCGTAATTGACAGGGAAAACATGATGATTTACGGCCTTGAGGCAAACCTGACTCAGGAGAGTTTTGAGAGCGATTTTGTCCGCGTGGTAGGTGATGGAACGCTTCAGATATCATCAGATTCCGGCATCTTCGGCACCGGAACGGTTGTTGAGGTTTACAACAATTTAACAAGCACCGTGATGGAGACTTACACCGTTGTTGTTTTCGGCGATGTGAACGGCGACGGTGCTGTGGACACCAATGATGAAGGCTGGATTATCGACCTTTCAAATTATAAATATACGGCATTGGACCCTGCCGGGGATGCGGCAGTAATCAAGGCCGGTGACTTATTCCGCGACGGTGTATTTGATGAAAACGACGCCTGCATCATCATGGATGTGCTCAACGGTTCGCGAACCATTATCCAAAGTACTGGTGAAGTAAAACCGGTTTAGCGAAAAAATCATAAGAGGCAAAATCAAGCGGCAGCAGCGGAAGCTTTTGTCGCTTTTTCAATTGCTGACCGGCATCCCTGCCGGCCGTTAAAAACCTTCTTGCATATTTTCATCTTAAACTGTAAAATAAATTCAATGAATATTTCTCGGAATATATCAGGATGGGTTATACCATTGATTGTTCTCCGGTTTATACTGCGCGGAAAGGAGATGGCAAAATGAAAATATTCGAATCCGAAAACATTACCGCCAAAGGCAGGTTACTGCCGTTCCGGGAATTTAAGCCTTTTCGTGACTTGCCGGAACAAACATTAAGCGAAGAAACAAAAGCTGCCCTTATCGAAAACGGCGTGATAAGGCTCCATTTCGGGTTTGGCATGCTCAAAGCTTCGGATTATATGCGCTTTTACCGTGACGGCAACCGGAGTGTTTACGAGGAAATATATTTTTCAAGAAGAAACATTGTAATAGGGTTCCTGCTTGCGGAGATTTGCGAGCGCAAGGGCAGATTTACGGATATGCTTGTTGACGGCATCTGGCATATTCTTGAGGAAACCACCTGGGTAGTGCCGGCTCATTTGAAAAACACCGAAAACGAGGTTTTTGCGCTGCCGCCGGAATATGAGAATGATGTTGAAATGATCGATTTATTTTCCGCGTGCACCGCTGCCGTTTTAGCTTGGGCGTATTATCTCGGCAAGCCGTTCCTTGACGAAGTCTCGCCGTCAATTTGCAACAGAATTATTTTTGAACTCAACAGAAGAATTTTCAAACCTTATATGCAAAATGACAAGCTTTGGTGGACAGGTTTTGGCGGGAGAAGGGTAAATAACTGGAACCCGTGGATTATTTCAAATGTTCTTACCGCGGCAGCGCTTTGCATCAAGATGGATAAGGCGCGATGTGAAATTGTAGACCGTTCGCTTGTAATGCTTGACAACTTTACAGATGGTTATCTGCCCGACGGGGGCTGCGATGAGGGCCCGGGGTATTGGGCAGCCGCGGGTGCTTCCTATTTTGATGCGCTTGAGATTATTTATGACATGACTGGCGGGGGGATTGATGTTTTCCATGTTCCTCTGCTGCGGAATATGGGCGAATACATTATGAACGTACATATAAACGGCGACTATTTTATCCCGTTTGCCGACGCGCACCCGCGTCTTAAAGTTGAATATGCCATGGTTGCCCGCTTCGGCAGGCGAACCGGTTCAAACCCGCTTGCAAGTTTCGGCGTAAAAGGGTGGGTGAAAAACGGGCAGTGCCCGGTAACATGCTTCCATAGCTACCGCGGCATAAAAAACCTGTATGACATTCCCCGGGGCAGGAGCGGTTACAGAACCCCAAAAAGTGTATGGCTTGACGGTATCTGTGTCATGGCTCAGCGCAGTTTCAGCGAAACGGATCAAGGGCTTTTTCTTGCGGCAAAGGGCGGCAACAACGCGGAACAGCATAACCACAACGATGTCGGCAATTTTATTGTCTACGCGGACGGAGAGCCGCTGATAATTGATGCCGGTGTCGGAACCTACCGCAGAGAAACCTTCGACAGCAGCGCGCGTTATAAAATTTGGACAATGCAGTCCGCCTACCACAACCTGCCCGTCATCAACGGAATGATGCAGGCGCAGGGAAGAAGCTTTGAAGTGAAAAATATTACATACACAAAAAACAGCCGCAAACTTATTATGGACCTGACGGCCGCATACCCGGGCGAGTCAAAGCTGAAAAGTTATGTCCGCGCTGTGAAGTTCGGGAAAGATGAAATAGAAATAGAGGATAAGCTTTCCCTGAATAGCACGGGGGAAATCATATTTAATATTATGTTTTGCGACAAGCCGGAACTTGCGGGCAATGGTATGGTTGTGCTTCGCGCCGGTCACACCCTAGCTTTTGACCCTTCGCTTTCGGCTGTGGTGGAGACCGTAACGCTTGATGACGCAGGCCTGAAAAACGACTGGGAGAGGGAAAAACTTTTCAGGCTCAGGCTGACCGCGCACGGCGTTGAAACCTGCAGGTGTCTGATTAAAGTAAAATAGCTGTTTCCGGTGTGTTCATACGCAATAACCAGGCGCCGTTCTCCTTTTATGAGAACGGCGCCTGTAGATATTCAGCCTATACTTTCCATTTCAATATGATAATTAGTATAAAGATACAATGGAGAAACTCAAAAAAACTTAAAGAGATATTTTGTATTGCGATTATGATAAATTGCTGATATAATCTATTTTAAGATAAAATGCC
>CAZVJW010000008.1:51894-104492 GCA_964627535.1 uncultured Eubacteriales bacterium | reverse complement strand
CAAAGACAGGACACAGCTTTGACCACTGGAACACGCTTGCCAACGGAACGGGTACGAATTATACCAACGGACAAAGCGTATCGACCATGACGGCGACACAGGGAGCTACCGTGGAACTGTATGCGATATGGACAGCGAACAGCTACACAGTCACCTTTAACGCCAACGGAGGCAGCACGCCTTCGCCGGCATCGAAATCGGTCACGTATGCGGGCACCTACGGCACGTTAGCAACAACCTCGTTAACCGGTTACACCTTAGCGGGCTGGTGGACGGCGGCATCGGGCGGCACGGAAATCACCGCCGCGACGACGGTAGCGATAACATCGGGGCAGACACTGTACGCGCATTGGACGGCGAACAGCTACACGGTGTCATTCAATGCTAACGGAGGCAGCACGCCTTCGCCGGCATCGAAATCCGTCACCTATGCGGGCACCTACGGCACATTGGCGACAACCTCGTTAACCGGTTACACCTTAGCGGGCTGGTGGACGGCAGCATCGGGCGGCACGGAAATCACCGCCGCGACAACGGTAGCGATAACATCGGCGCAGACACTGTACGCGCATTGGACGGCGAACAGCTATACTGTGTCATTCGATGCTAACGGAGGTTCTGTTTCTCCGGCGGGCAAAGATATTATATATAACAATACATATGGTACATTACCCACACCAACATATGAAGGCTATTCGTTTGTTGGCTGGTTTACAAGTTTAATCGATGGCAATCAGGTAACGGGAAGTACGGTTGTTGCTATAACATCAGCCCAATCGCTATATGCGCACTGGACAATTATCCCTGCGGATTTTACGGAAATCGACGCAGTCGTCAGTGATGAATATACATCCGCCCTTATTGAGTCTTTTCCGGTTCTTAGCGGTGATGGAACGACTATGAGCAGTGTTTATGCATATGGTAATACAACACAAAGACAAGCCGTATCAGATGCGTACAATAATGCAGCAGCATTACAAGCATTGGCCCCTTTGCCCGATACTCAGGCGAACAGAAACAATATTGCTGCCAAGGCCGATACTCTTTCGGGAGCCATACAAACCTTGATTGTGAATCCGAATGCAGCAGTATATACATATGTCAATGCGGAAATAACCGAAGCGAACAAGATTAATCTTAACCGCTATACAGAGGCATCACTTAATGAACTTCAGTCGGCTGTAGATGTCGTCACAACCGATAAAAATGCAATCGAACAAGCCGCTGTAAACAATTATGCAACGGAAATTTACAATCAAAGAACTGGCAGCAGTGCTTTAATAACGTACCAAGATACACAGGCGCCGAAGCTTAATGTATACGAAACGACGGAAACAATGCTTTCCGGTGGAATAAGCATTGATGGTTTTAATCCGGAAAATTACGGTGATATATCATATGTATATCCGGGTAAAACATATTACACATATTATTGTTATACAAACAGCGAAAATCCTGTTGTGCTGGTCAACACTGCTGACATAGCGGATACGAACGGAAGACTTTCCTACCCGACAAGTATGAGTGTCAGCAAGGTTTCAGGTGTAGTGAATTCGGGTTATGCCAATTATTCCTATGACGACGGAACAAAGGCAGGAACTGTTGATAGCGGAAGTGTAACGGTTTCGAACGACAGATATGCAGATTACACCATCGGCATGAATTACAGTGCTGAGGGATCGGCCTATTACAATCAATCAGGCTATTTGGTTATTAAACCTCAATTTGTTCAGGGAACAAGCAAGCAGTTTGCGAAATATACGATAGGTGGTGTTGACGATTCCTCCGATACGGGAAATAAAGCTGGCACAACATCACTCGCGGGAGGCGCTGCAACTTATAAAAACGGAGTAGCTATAACATCGACAGCAAAGACTATAACAATATATATCGAATACAGAAATTCTATGTCGCTATCCGGCGGGACATGGTATGAGGATGGTCGAGGCGCGAACAGTTTTAAAGCCTATAACACTCTCGGAGCTGAAGGCACATGGGTGCAACGCGATTATTTCTACAGAAATGCCGCGGGTGCAACCAATGATGAAATATCAAAGAGAGACGATGTAATTTATCCCACAAACGACCCGACTTTCGGTCAGAAAAATCTGGCTTGTTTCTATTATGTGCTTGACTCAACAAGGGACACAGCGATAATAAATACATACGGTGACGGCAGCGGCGCTGCAGCGGCAACAAGCTTGATGAAAGAAGCAATAAAGACGGATACGGATGGAGTATATTCAAGCAATACGGTTATGTGGTCAAACACCGCATGGTCATTACAGCATGTAATCAAAAGCCCGAGCAGACTGGTTTTTATTCATTTGGCGGACCGTTGGGGCAATGTGTTCAATAAAATTATCAGGGTGAATAATGTTGATTATATATACCCTGCATTTTCCGGGATTGATGCAGGTACGGCAACTCTTAACGAGTCCGGCGGCAGCGGAGTGACACTGGTCAAACTTTACCAATATGCTTTTGAAGGCTCCCCGCAATATGTCGTTCAGTGTTACAGCGATAAGCTGTTGTCAACAAATGTGATAAATGAACCTGATAATAGCCTTGATATTTCGGTTGGATATGCAACAACCGTTGACGGATCCCATAACAGATTCACTTTATATACAAAAGATAAAGCCGGCAATGAAGTGACACAAACCGTTTATACCGATATAAACGGAAACCTTACAATAACAATAAACGATGCTGAAAATATGGGAGGTGCCGGATCACAGAGCTTGGGAGCCAGAACAATGGCAAGTATTAATAAGGAATACACATTCCTGCTTAATGACATCGTAACAGTAAATCTTTACAGCCCCGATGCATCACCGGAAACCTATTTAATAACCTTTGACGCAAACGGAGGCACGGGAGGTACAAGCGGAAAAATCGAATATATGGCGGCGCTTGAGGCCCCGGTAGTTACAAGAGACGGCTACGTTTTCAACGGCTGGCTGCCTGAGGTGCCTGCGACAGCAGGAGCGGGCAATGTCACATATACGGCTCAGTGGGTTCAGACATTTGTCACAGTTACAAAAACAGGAACCGATATGGTAATAAATATCAAAGGTTGGGAAGCGGATACGAGGTATCAAATATGGAGCTGGCAAAAGGTAAAGAGTGATGTCCTGCTTGGCGCCCAAAATGATGTGCAGGTAAACCAGTGGATACTGGATCAATCATACATCGCGGGCAGCGATGGCGTTTTACAGAACGACGGCAGTATAAATTATACAATCCCGGCCTTCACATCACCGGACTCGAATTATACTATAGCGGTCAGAATGGCGGATTCGGCGAACAACTTTATATGTGAAGCAAGAGATTCATATACACCGGAAGACGTATCCGAGGTTGTTATTAATGAGACACTTGTAGACGGAATTGTAACAAGCGGTACTGAGATAAAGGAAATTAAATCAGGCGCAGAAGTCCGGATAAAGGTCGACGTTAACAATGTTTCCGATACAATCTGCTCCGCGAAGACAATCACAGGACCGACGGCAGTTGAACTTGCCGAAAGCGATACGAATGAATTTATATGGGACATATCGGCAGTTGAACCGGGAGTACACACCGTGGAGCTAACGGTGACAAACGGTAAAACAACTGATACCCAGACCATATCATTCGAGCTTTATTCGCTGAGCAGCGATATAAACTACGGAAGTATTGACAACATGACAGTATCTTATTCATCGGGATCCGTTGATATAACCCCGACATTCGCAAACGGGACATTCTCATACAGAATAAGAGAACCAGGTTCACGGAATATATACAAATCCGCGGAGTTATCAAACGCCGGAACGCAGCAATATTTAATATCTGCACCCGGAATTTACCATATAATCGGGTTGGTAACAAGAGCCGGTATAATCGGAACAGAAAAAGGGAGCTATGACGACGGAATAATCAGAACACTTGTAATACCGAGAGAAGACAGCGGTGAAATTCCGGCTATGGTACTGACATCAAACAAGACTTTGCCGGATGTTCCCAAAAACACGCAGATCGTCTTTACTGCTACATCAAACTTGCCGTCACCGCAGTATTCCTTCTGGAGATACGATGCAAACGGTTATGTGATGATAAAAGCCTGGAGCGGCAGCAACACATTGAATTGGACACCTGAAAGAATCGGTGAATATACCATTGAAGCAAGGGCAAAGGGAGCGGGAGCTGGTTCGTATGAAATGTTGAAACAATTGGTAGTCAACGTTACGGATACGGTTAGACAAAAAGCAAACATCACAAGTGTAACGCTCAATGACACATATTTGACGGAGAATGCACATGTAAAAAAACCGATTGAAATGAAAGCAAATGCAGTAAGTGTAAACGGAGACAATTTGCTTTACAAGTTTTATGTATATGATCAGGATATGCGTACCACGGAGTTGCGAGGATATTCAATTGACCAAAACTGTGTATGGACACCCAGAGAAGAGGGTACATACACAATAATGGTCTTGGTAAAGAACGATTACTCCTTCGGACGATATGATGCCATAAAGACATGGGATATAACGGTTAGCTAAAATCAAAAAGAAAATATAAATTGGAATTATACCGGTTTAAGGATTCACGGGAGATGCAAAATGAAAATACACAATAATAGGTTTATGCTGAGCTGTTTTTTGGCAGTTCTGATGATAGCAAGCATATTTTTACCGTCGGTTACCGTATATGCAAATGAACCGGTTTTGCTGACGGTTAGCAATCCGGCCGGTACAGAAGGGACAGATGTTATAGTATCGGTTGAAATTTCGGCTGACTCAAGGCTGGGAGCGGCGACACTTCTGCTCAAGTATGATACGACAAAATTAACCTGTAAAAGCGCGGTTTCGGGAAATGCGGCTGCAGGATCTGCCGGGATTATAAATAAATCCTTTTTCGTACAGTATGGTTTTTTAACGATAAACGACTCGTTTGCGGCTGATGAGTCTATATCCGCTGCCGGTTCTTTATTGGATATTACATTTACGGTTAAACCGGGCTGGATAGGAACCGCACCGGTAACACTACTGGTTGACGGTTTCTATAATGGCGACACATATAAGCCTATGATACCTGTAATAACAAACGGCAGCGTAATTTCTTTATCAACAAACAGCAGCACACTTAATGTAAAAAACGGCAGCACGACGGTAATTGATACATCCGGAAATTTTATCTACGGGCTCAGGCAGTGCTTGACACAAGCGGAATTCGAGAGCGGTTTCGTTAAGGTCCCGGATAACGCAAGGCTTGTTTGCACATTAGCGAACGGCAGCTTCGGTACCGGTACAAAGGTTGAGCTTGTTGGCAAATCAACAAATGAAGTGATCCAATATTTTTACATTGTTATTTTCGGCGATATTAACGGTGACAGTATCGTGGACATAAATGACGAGGGTATGCTTATAGATATGCAAAATTATGTTTATACTGATTTGGATCCGGTCCGCCTTGCGGTATCAAACAAAGCCGGCGATGTTTTCCATGACGGAGTTTTAGATGAAAACGATGCTGCTGTTATGGTTGATTCCGTAAACAATGCGCTGCAGATCAGCCAAAGTACAAGCCTCGCATCATAAAAAAACCGAACTTCTTCAAATGCGTAAATTAAAAAGCGTGGCATTGCCACGCTTTTTAATATTAATACAATAAAACTTTATTAATTCACAGGATTGTCAGTTTGATCAAAATCCTGGTCAAAGTCGCCCATGATTTCACCTGCTCTGAAGCGCATACGCAACCGCTCTTTTTCAACGCGTTCGTCAAGAGCGTTTTTGAATTCGTGAATATGTTTAATGTTTTTAATATCTAAAGTAGGGTTGGTTTTGTCCGAAGAAGAAATAATCAAAGTGCCGAGTCCTGCCATTTTTTGAAAAAGAGTCCGTTTTACCGAAACATCCATTACCCTGAAGAGAAGCATATCATCCTCGGTTGTGGAGAAGAGCCCTTTGTTGAGCTGTAAGCTCTTTTGAGTCAGACTGTATTTCGTAAAAGTAAAAGGAAGGCCGAAAAATAACCAGCGCTTACGTTCTTTTAGTATTGCCGAACCGGTTTCATTAGCATTTGTGGTTTCAGTCATTTGAGTTCCTCCTTAAAATTATATTAGTGTACAATTGAAGCGTGTGTCTGTTGACCGGTAAAACATGGCTTTAGGTATCGGGTATTATGTGTTAGAACAAAAATGAATGTATTGAATATATTAATACATTTCGTTATCATCGTCTGTAATTCTTTTTTTGATTTCAGAAAGCAATTCCTCCAGCGATTTTAATTGCTTTTTTGCGACTCTGCTTAAATTGGGATAACCGGTGATGAGACGGTTGAATTTTTCCTTATCAACATTTTTTTTACGTATTGATGAGCCGAGAGTCTCAACAATTTCCACCATCTGTTTTGATACATCGCTTCTCCAAAGCGCGAACCTTTCCGCCCGTTTTGCGGCAGTTGCCTGAAACTCGTCAAATCTGACTTCTACATTACCTTTAATATCGTTGGCAACCTTCGATATTGTTTCACTCAGCTTGTGTACTTTATCCATGACCTTTCGAATATCCATTGCTGTGCGTACGGCGTTGATCAAATCAATTATAAATACAAACATAATAACAACGATAATAACGAATGCTGTGTTTTGCGGAATGTTTTCGGCAATCTTTTTGAAAAACGGATCAATCAAATAAAGGAAAACAACAGAGCCGATACCCCAATAGATTGTATGCTGAAGACAAATCCGGCCTTGAATATTGAATGGCTTTTCAGAATAATCCCACCATCGTGCATGGAAAAGCTTTTCCATGATTAAGCTTGTAATAAACTCAACAATATCGGCTAAAACCATACCGGCAATAAAAACAAGCAGAGGGCTTATGGATAATTTTACTCCGAAGATATCAACAGGTATCGGCATCTCTTTAAAACGGCGGAGGAAAACTATTAAAACAAGTGCACCGGCGCCGTAAATCGGGCATAACGGACCTGTTAAAAAGCCTCTGTTTACCCATTTATGCACAGCTAATGAGCAATAGATGGACTCGACCAGCCAACCTAAAGCACTATAGAAAAAATAATATAAAATTAATAATGACACATTATACATGAATATCTCCAAACCTATAAATTCGTGTTTTGCTCATCAATTCCAACCGATTGATAGAACCGGGTGCGGTAACTTTTAGAAAGAGAAATACAAAGCTCCTTCGTTGCGCAATACTTATCAGCCATGCTGACGATAAATGATTCTTTATAGCGCGGAGGTATTGGTGTCAGCGGCCACATATGTCTTATTATAATATTTTCCGTTTTTTTGTCAAGCGTGCCGCAGAGCTCACGGGCATTTTTCAAAGCGAACCCAGGATGCAGATATCCATGGGGGCGATGGCTCCAATCATTTTCCCGCCAGTCATAATAGAAAAGATCGTGTAAAATTCCGCCCCTTGCTGCAGTGCGTTTATCCAAACCCATCTTTTCGCATACATAGAAGCTCAGGTACGATACGCTGGTAATATGCTGAAGACGGTTTATCTCTAAATGCTGCTCGAACCTTTTTAAACCCTGGATTTCCTGAGTGTAAAAAAGGTCTGCAATGCATTTGTTGAACTCCGTCCCTTCAAGCTTTTCGGGATGATAAGACTCCAGATAGACTTTGTATATGTTTCCCATCGATATGCACATCCATCTTCTAAAATCAGGGCTGCCGCATCATTTGATGATTCGGCAGCCCTGTACCCTTTGGCGGAGAGCAAGGGATTCGAACCCTCGAAGCCGTTTTGCGACTTACACGATTTCCAGTCGTGCTCCTTAGACCAACTCGGACAACTCTCCATATCGGAATACTTTGCTTATGATGTTTCAACACTGTTGTATTATAGCGAAATCAAATCAGAAAATCAACACATTTTTTCAATAAATAAAAGAGATAATGCATAACAATAAAAAACAGATAAATCTTTACAAAAAAATAAAAAAATATTGACAGTTGCTTTACAATAGTATATAGTAATAGTGGACTACAATAGAATGTTGTTATTGTTTTTTATTGTGAAATTGAAAAAGTAAAGTCAAAACATGGGTTTTCACGGAAATCATTATCGCAGTCAAACAAATCACAGTATTTTTGGAGGTGCAATTTTTATGAAACAGTCAAAAAGAATTATCGCTGTTCTCATGGCATTGGTTATGCTGTTCACGGCCGTTCCTTTAACTGCTTATGCACAACACACAGATTACACAAATGCAGGAGGTTATAACAGTCTGGACAATCCCTATGTTACACCGGAGCAGGCGGCTTCCATGCTGCTTGACATGGTTGACACAATGCTTGCCGAAAACAACATGACAATTCCGATCGATCTATCTATTCTCGGCAGCCGAACCATTGATCTGAGGTCAATTGACCAGGCTACACAATCTATCACAGACTTATGGGGTTGGAGCTTAATCGGCAATGCAATGGCCATTGCGAATTTAGGCGACCTTGAAAACATGAATATGACGTGGATTCAGCAATGCCCGCTTAGAACGAGTGCCGGGCAAAGCGACCTTGATGTTGTTATTGCGCTTTGCCGTTTCTTGAAGGACAACTATAACGTAGTCGGAAAGCTAATTGATGACTCTTTTGATTGGGGTTGGATACCAACTTTTACAGAACTGCCTCCTGAGGTTCACAATATTCCCGGCGTTCTTAAAACAAGTATTCTTAAGGCGCTTAACGATGGTGTGGAACCGGCTGCCGGTACGACGGTTGACCAGCTCGTGCAAAAGATGATTGACGGTTTGATTATTGGCGTTCTGGACCCGGAAACCGGCAAATACAGCGGACTTCTGCCCGGGATGCAAGGTAAAACCAACCTTACCACAACAAGCGTATACACATTGATTACCGATGTAATCAATTCGGCAATCGGGGATATAATTGTCCCGATGCTGTCAAAACTGCTTTTAGATCTCGCCGGTGTTGAATTCAACGATGAATTCCCGGGTGGCGATGCTACAAATGCACAGTACCTTGATATGATCATAGGTGTGATAAACGGCTTTGTCGGTTCCGGTATTGAATATACTCCGGAAGATTTATTGACACCGCTTTCAAAGATGACCGCCACACTCGAGTATTTATTTATTGACGGCGGGCTGCATGCATTTATCTATTTGGATGACACCGGGCTTCATGTAACCGAACAGATGATAACGATGGTTGACTCTTTGGTCAGAGTGGCGTTGGGATTAATACCCGGCCTCGGTTTTTTGAAGAACACCACCGTGTTTAAAACAGCCGATGAAATCAAAACAATGACCTTGACAGAATGTTATGCTTACCTTGCCAGGCTTTTAATCAATGAATTTGTTGATTTCGCGGATATTCCCGAAACCGCCACCAATATAAGGTCTGTAGTAACATATCTTCTTGTTGGTTTAGCGAGAGATACCATTCCCGAAGTTGATTATGATGCTATGATTGCCGCAGGTACTTTAAATCCGTTTACCGATGGTATTTTTATTGTCGGCGCGGCAATGATGCGCTATTATCTTAACGGGTTGCTTCCTATTGATATTCCGATCGGCTTGACATTTGAGCAAACTATCGCTTCTGTTTTTGACTGGTTTGTAAAACCCGAAAATTACGGTGGTTTATTCGACACATCGGATTTTGCTTTGACCGATACCGTTTGGCAAAAAATCGATAAGGTTATCTTTGACATAATACCGCTTAACTGGCTGCCGGCCGAGTTTACAGGGTCGGAGTATTTACTGATGGATTGGCTTATCGGAAATATTCTTGATTTCGATTATGTAGGTTTGATGAGTATTGTTAAGAGAAATCCTACATCCGAACTTAATCAAAGTGTTGTTACAGTGCTTCTTAATACGGTATCCCGCGTAATCAAAGGAACCCTTGGGAATCACATAGTCCTTCCGATGAACCTTACAACACTTGATTCTATTTTCTCAAAGACAAACTTTAGAGCAACGGTACAAAACCTTTGTCTTTACCTTTATGATTATGGCAGAAGCTTTCTTGGAACATTGTTCCCGCTCGCCACCAATTTAATAGGCGTTTGGACAAAAGAAACATATCTCCGCAAAGCACCTGTAGGGACACCTCTTGTCGGAATTGATGCCTTGCAGAACTTGTTGGACTCATACACACCATTGAACCTTAATACCAATATCCAATATTACGAAGAGGGATATCACTTCTTTGGTTCAGAGGATTTTGCAGAGCTTCGAACATATTTCAATTACAAACAAGCTATGACGGAAGCACGGGCTTTGCTTGACGCATATGATGCTGATCCGGAAACTTTAGACCTTACTATAAATACGGATGCGGCTTACAGGGTTACTTATTACTACAACAGGCTGGTTAAGAGAAATACCTTGTGCGCGAATCAGCTTACCAAAGAGATTGCTAAATCATACTATGCTGATTATATAAGTCACGAAACTGACAACACGTATACTGCGGCAAGTTTTGCAGCGTGGAAACAAGCTTATAATTTTGCCATGACCGTGCGTACCAATGCAATGATAAACAAAGCGGGCACAACACAGTCAATGGTTACGGAAGCAAGACATCAGTTGTTCCTGGCAGTAAAAGGATTGAAGGTGTTTATTCCATTTGCTGATTACACTCAGCTTGATGATTATATTGCACAGGCAACAACAACCTTGGCTAATCTTCCTTCAAACACATATAAACCGGCGAGTATTCAAGCATTGGTTGCAGCACTTAACACCGCAAATGCTCTTGACCGTCATATCGCCGGGGAAGAACAGGAAAGTGTCGATGTCATAGCGGCAGCACTATACCAAGCAATATATGGTCTTGAATACATACGTACACCAGGAATTGATCCGATAACGGATTCCGCAACAGATATTTATGGCAATCCATTAACACCGGTTGTTAATACCACCAGAAAGTTCATTTATGGATTGTCTTTAGGCGGATTAAAAATTGAAAATATTTTCCCCGTTGGCGGTGCCACCGTAACTGTCACGAAAACAGTTCAAGGTTCCGGAACGGGTACAAAAGTTAAGCTTAGTTTTAGCGGAATGATTATAGCAACGTATACAGTCATACTTTTCGGTGATGTAAACGGTGACGGTAATATCGACGGCGGAGACAACAGCATTCTAATCGACTTGTGCAATTACTACTATAATTGGACCAACAACCCTGATAAACGTTTCGCCGGGGATGTAAACAGTGATGGTATTATTGATGAAAACGATGCGAGTATTATTATTGACTGCATGAACTGGGTGGTAGGTATCAATCAGAAATCAGGGGAAGTATTTTACATGTAGTTCAAAATGCAATTCAAGCAGCGCCATCCGAGATATAACGGTAATTTTGCATAGCAGCTTTTCAACGCCCGTCAAGGAAAATCTTGACGGGTGTTGTTTGTGCTTTTTGCTTGCAAGCCTTTATGTTCTGTGCTATAATTAATCAAATAATACTAATCCCGATTATAAAACCTCCATGAAATCAAGAAAAAACCTTTGATAAATTGGTTTTTGTGCTGAATTAATAGCTATGTTTTAAAGAGGGATTAGTATAAAGAGTGTTAGTAAATCATAGGAGGAAAAGTAATGTATAAATTTCCAATCGGTGTAATAATTGACAGCTTCAGAACAGACATCCCTTCGGCGGTAAAAAAGGCAGCTGAGGTTGGCGCGCAGGGCATTCAGGTTTATTCAACTCGCGGTGAAATGGCTCCCGAAAATTTGTCACAAAAAAAAAGACGTGAGTTTGTCAAATTGGTTGAGAGCAACGGGCTTAAAATTTCAGCGCTTTGCGGTGATTTAGGTGGATTTACCGATAAAAAAATAAACAAAAAGAGAATTATGAATTCAAAAAAAATTCTTTTTTTAGCAAAGGAACTCGGTACGGATGTTGTAACCACCCATATAGGCGTTGTACCTGATGATCCCCAAGAGGAAAGATACAAAGTTATGCAAGAAGCATGTTTTGAGCTCGCTGAATATGCCGATACATTGGAGGCTCATTTTGCAATTGAAACGGGTCCGGAAACGTCGCTTGTACTGAAAGGGTTTCTGGACAGGCTGAATTCAAAGGGTGTTGCTGTAAATTTAGATCCGGCAAATCTTGTTATGGTTACCGGAGATGACCCTGTTAAAGCAGTATACAATTTGAAGGATTACATCGTGCATACTCATGCAAAGGACGGAAGGCAGCTTTTTTATAAGGAACCTGAGATAGTCTATGGTGTGAAAAAATCTGTAATAGTCACTGGCCCGTCATTTGAAGAAGTACCGTTGGGAGAGGGCCAGGTTAACTGGCCGAATTATCTTGCTGCGCTTGCCGATATTGGCTATGAAGGTTTTCTGACAATTGAACGTGAGGTGGGCGATAATCCGGAATCTGATATTCGAAATGCGGTTATGTTTTTAAAAAACTTGATTGATATCAAAGGAGTACAGAGATGAAAACCTGTGTGAGCAGTTACAGCTTTCAAAAACTGATAAATTCCGGTGAATATTCACAATTGACACTGATTGAAAAAGTAAAAAGTATGGATTTTGACGCGATAGAATTTACAAATCTTGTGCCGCCAAACGGGATGAATACTGCAGATTTTGCATACAAACTACGTGAGGAGAGCGAAAGATGCAAGCTGCCTATCGTAAACTATACCATAGGGGCAGAACTGCTGAATTGCACGAACCTTGATGATGAAATATCACGTTTAATGGGTGAGGTTGATATTGCAGTTATTCTTGGCGCAAAAGGAATGCGCCACGATGCTACCGGAGGATATAAGGGTATGGAAAAGTCATATAAAAGTTTTGATGATGCTCTTCGTGCTCTTGTTGAAGGTTGTCGGCGGGTTACAGAATATGCCGGAGAAAAAGGCGTTAAGACAATGGTTGAAAATCACGGCTTTTTTTGCCAAGAGAGCACAAGAATTGAAAAACTTGTAACAGGCGTTGCCAAAGAAAACTTTGGGGTTCTTATTGATATGGGAAACTTTCTTTGTGCCGATGAAGCGCCGGAATTGGCCGTCGGCAGACTTGCGCCATTTGCAAAACATGTTCACTGCAAGGATTTTCATGTAAAAAGCGGCCAGGGAATAAATCCGGGAGCGGGATTTTTTACAAGCAGAGCAGGCAACTTTCTGCGCGGAGCAATAATCGGGCATGGGGATGTGCCGATTCTTCAATGCCTTTCAATTTTTAAGAAAAACGGTTATGACGGTTATGTCAGTATTGAGTTTGAGGGGATTGAGGAAAATTTGATGGCTGTTGAAACCGGCCTTAACAATCTTGAAAGATTTATTGAGATGGCGTAGTCGGGTATCTGTAATAGTTTATTTTTATTTTGTTTTATGAATTGATGTTTAAAATTGCTCATATCATTCAGCGGTTAAGGCTTCGGTTATCAAGATAGCAAAGTTAATCGCTTCAAGTGATGTGGGCGTATAATAAAAACGAATATATTATTATCGGTTCACAAAAACTTGTGAAAAGTGATTGACAAAAAGATGTCGATTTGTTATTATACATCTGCTCGCTTTTCGCAGTAAAAGTATATAATAATATTAATTGTTATGCTTCAATTTGGGCCATTAGCTCAGTTGGTTAGAGCAACCGGCTCATAACCGGTTGGTCCGGGGTTCGAGTCCCTGATGGCCCACCAATATGAAGGGGCATAGCTCAGCTGGTAGAGCAGCGGTCTCCAAAACCGCGTGTCGAGGGTTCAAATCCTTCTACCCCTGCCAAGAAATGTTCTTCACCTTCAGGTGAGGAACATTTTTTAAATAAAGAATTCAAACCCATTGACTTTAATACTGTTATAATAAAGTGCATTACAGAGTATCGCGAGGCGGTATATCAACGGGGAGTATAAAATGATGTCAGATGGAGCAAAAAAAGATTTGATTATTATCGGTGCCGGAATTAACGGTCTTTCGGCCGGATTGGCATATGCTTTGAATAACAATGTCAAGAAAAAGGAAGTACTGATTGTTGAGAAAAATCCAATCAGCGGCGGTTATGTGACATCTTTTAACCGAAAAGGATTTTCGTTTGATACATGTCAGATGATTTCAAATGTAACAAATATTCTTGATTTTTTCGGAATAAAACTTGAATGGAAGGAATTTAAAGATGATTTTATCCGAATATTCAAAGCCGACACCGTGACAAATATTGTTAATACTATTGAGCTGCACTCCAGTAAAGAAGAATTCGAAAAGCAAATGATGATGATGTTCCCGGATGAAGCTGTTTCACTAAATAAGTTTTTAAATTACTCATCTAAAATGTTTGACGAGCTTTATGGCCTTAAATATGCACCGAATGTTATTGATATGTTGAGAATGCTTTTTTATTGTCCGAAAGTGATTCGATATGCATCAAAAAGTTTTGAGGCATATTGTAAACGGTTCAACATAAGCAATCCGGAAATCAAACAAATATTTCAAGTGTTCTCATCGTTTTGCGGCCTACCTAATGGTAAAATCGCGGCACTGCTGACTGTCGGCGTTATGTATTCACTTCTCGAAAAGGCTTATAGACCTTCCGGTTTATTTGTTGAATTACCTCAAAAAATGGAAAAGAGGTTTCGTGAATTGGGTGGTGAGGTTATGCTAAAAACCGAAGTGGAGAGAATTATTGTCAGTAACGGAAAAGTTGAAGGGGTTTGTCTGAAAAATGGGAATGTTATATATTCGGAAAATATTATTTCGACTATTGATGTCAAAACGACAATCAATCAATTAATAGGCATAGAAACAATCCGTTCAATAAATCCAAAGTATGCAAAAAGGATTGAAGACGTCAAAATGACCACATCGGCATTTACTGTCAGTTTGGGTCTTGATGATGATGAAATCCCGGGAATAGAAAGGCTTCAATGCGGTTATGCGCTCTTGACAAGCGGGAATGATGCATATGAAAAACTTTATAATGCTTTCGAAGACGGCAAATCCGGTTTTACTGAAAACTGCTTTAATATCGGAATTTCATACACAGGAACACAAGCAAGCAGAAAACCTGTTATTTCTATTCAGGCAATCCCGATGCCTGTTGGGAATTGGGGATATCTTCGGGATAATGACCGTGAAGCCTATCAACGCGAAAAAGAAAAAACGGCCGCTCTTCTAATTGATATTGTGGAGAAATACTTAATTCCTGAATTGAGAAAACACATCGCTGTTATGGACATATCCACACCGGCAACATATTCAAGATATTCAGGCTCTTTTAGCGGCTCGATATATGATATGGCATCTTTGCCTGAAAATTTTGGACGCAACCGGATTCCTGTCATTACACCAATAAAGGGTCTTTTACTTCCGAAATTTGCGCATGGCGTTTTCGGAACCATGAACAGCGGACTCCAGGCGGTTGATATTTTGTTGGAAGGAAAAGTGATGCAAGGAAATTCAAGGTTTTAAAAAATCAATAAGTCTTGTTATTGCCAATGATTACCTTGCTTGCTATTTATGCATTACTGGTGCTGATTTTGAAATGAAGCAGCTGTCCCGCCGATAAAGCTGACAAATCATTTAATTACAAAACATTTTCATTCTAATACTAATCCCTCTTTAAAACATAGCTAAAAATTTGGCACAAAACCCATTTGTCAAAGGTTTTTACTTGATTTCATAGAGGTTTTATAATCGGGATTAGTATAACCCACCAATAATAACTGTCTAATTATGTTGAAATCTATATTTAATGATGATATAATTATATTATCAAAAAAATAATAGTCGAGTTTTAATAATATATTACAATATTGGCATTATACTCATGCGAACCAAATGTTTGGAGGTGTTTATTTTGCAGAAAACTCTTGTGTTGCAACCCGAAACGGAAAAATCCGGAAAAGATAATTTCCACAATTTAAAGGTTGTGAAAATTCAGCGGACTTGTGTCCATGACGGCCCCGGACTCAGAACAACCGTATTTTTTCAAGGGTGCGGGTTAGATTGTATATGGTGTCAAAATCCGGAGGCTATTTCCTCCAACATATCAAAAACTCCGAATTGTGATTGCACGGTTGAAGATATTATTGATGTTGTTTTAAGAGATAAAGAGTATTACTTTGAAGTTGGAGGCGGAGTTACATTAAGCGGCGGGGACCCTTTTCTGCAGAACACGGAAAACCTTAAGACGCTGTTGGATCTTATAAAAAAAGAAAACATACAAGTCACTGCCGAAACAGCACTATACGCACCGTGGAAGAATATATTTGAAATCGCGCCGTATATTGACCTTTTTCTTGTTGACTTAAAGGTTGTCAGCGACGATGAATTGCATAAAAAACTTACAAAACAAGACAGTGTATTAATCCACAGCAATATAAAAAATCTTCTTGACTTAAAAGCGAATGTTAAATTTCGCATGGTTTTGGTTCCCGGTCTAAATGACAGCGAAGACAGTATAAAAGCAGCTTCAGAATTTTTAAAATCAATCAATTATACTTCTATTGAATTGCTGAAATATCATAACATGTACGAAGATAAAGCTAAACGCTTGGAACTGGATTTTATACCGCTTGGCATCTCTGCCGAAAAAAGTCTTATATCAATAAAGAATGGGGTAGAGCTGTTTAAAAAGTATGGCATAAGAGCGGAGAATCTTGATCTTGTCTCGCCGCCGAAACCGGCTGTATTTTCACAGCGCGTGTTGAATATTCAAAAGGCTATAAGGGAAAGCAAAAGGGCCCTTTGTATTGAAGTGTCTAAACTCAAAACAAAGTATTACAGAAAAAACGGCTTTGATAAACCGACTCCAATCCACAGGGCAGAGAGACTTTCTTATGTTCTTGACAATAAAACGGTTAAAGTCTATCCTGATGAACTTCTTGTCGGTAATTTCACATCTAAAAGGGTTGGCGGACAGGTTTGGGAAGAGCATTACGGTATTCTTGATATATCATTTCTTTATAAAATTAACCGACAAAAGCCGGTATCTTTCCAGTGTTCTTTCAAGGAGAGACTGTATTTCTATACCAGAATATTCCCATTCTGGTTTAAGCACAGCCTGTTAAGGAAGGTAAATCCAAAACTTTCTGATTTTATGTCGATGATCGCACGCTCATCGGAAATGATCGCGGGATTTAACAACAACATGGCTGCAATTGCCCATTTCATAGTGAACTTTGACCGTATTCTTGAACTTGGTACCACCGGGCTGATTGAGGAAATCAAAGCTAAACAGATCGAAAAACCTAAAAACAATCAAGATTTTTATAAAGGCGCTATTATTGCGTTGGAGGGTTTGGAAACTTTTGCGCAAAGATATGCAGCTGTGCTGTCAGAGTTGAGCATGAGTGAGAAAAATCCTATCCGCCGCGAAGAACTTGATGAAATGGCAAAAATATGCACACGGGTTCCAAAGTATCCGGCCAGATCCTATCATGAAGCACTGCAGAGTATGATGTTTTTACAAATTGCACTTTGCATCGAATCCTATGAAAATGCAGTATCCTTAGGCCGTCTTGACCAAATATTATTTCCGTACTATAAAAGGGACAAAGAAGCGGGAATAATTACAAAAGAAAAAGCCAAAGAATTGCTTTGTTTGTTTATTTTGAAAATGGATGAAGCCATATTGGTGAACGACGGCGATTCATACCTGAATGTAAGCAAACTGTTTGAAACATTATCTACCGACCAGGCGTTAACTTTCGGCGGTATCGACAAAGACGGCAATGATGCCACCAATGATATTACATATATGCTTATTGACGCATGTGAATTACAGCCGCTTGCAATTAATATGACAGCAAGAATTAGCAAGAAAAGTCCGGCGGAATATTTAGACAGGCTTGCGGAGATATATATAAACGGATGCCCGATGCCTGAGTTGTTTAGTGATGAAATATACATTGAATCCATACAAAAGCATTACCCGACAACCCTTGAACATGCAAGAAATTATGCCATAGTCGGCTGTGTCGAACCAAACGCTTCGGATGACCATTTCGGCAATACAGACTGTGCCAACATGAACCTTGCTCTTCCTTTTTTACAAGCGCTTAAAGGTCAAGAACATGATTTGTGGAATTACAACTCGCGTGATAAGCGAGAAAAAATAATATCGAAGTTTATTGAGTATACATTCGATGGTAAGAATGCTTTTTCAAAATATATCGTTTCGAGACATAATAAAAAAGTTCACAAACTTAATATTGAAAGAGGATTTTATATTTATAATCCTCCGTCCGATATGGACGAATTGCTTGAGCGATTCCAGAAAAGGCTGAACCATTTGGCAAATGCAATCTTGACAGACCATCAAAACATTGAAAAAGCACTGCGGGAAAACTTTACAACACCTCTCGCATCATCTCTTTACAAAGGATGTGTTGAAAGCGGAAAAGACGCGTATGAAGGCGGAACGACATTCAACAGCAGCGGAATTCAGGCTATAGGTGTTACGGATGTTGCGGATTCTTTGTTTGCTGTCGATGAGGTTGTATTCAACAAAAAATTATTTACTTTAAATGATATAATAGAAGCGATTGACAATAATTTTGAGGGCGAACGAAATCAGCAAATACAGGAAGCACTGCTTGCAGTGCCGAAATTCGGTGACGATTCGTCGCGGAAGACTGCTGAGTGGGTGACGAAAGTGATGTGTATTTACAATAATGCATTGGCTTCGGTTAAAAACTGCCCGCGCGACGGTGTTTATTCGGCTGGTTATTACGCTTTAAATGTCAGTGACAGATACGGCAAAAAAACACAAGCATTGCCATCGGGCAGATTAAAAGGTGTCCCGCTTGCAAACAGTGTTGCTCCGCACTATGCAATGGAGGAATCAGATTTATTCTCTTCTCTGAATGCGATTTCAGATGTAAATTTTACGGATTATGCATCAAACGGAACAACAGTAACCTTTACAATTGACTCCGCTCTTTTTCAGGGTACTCAAGGTGTAAAAAACCTTGCAGGTATTTTTAAGACTTTTCTAACAAAAGGCGGTATGCAATTTCAGCCGAATGTCATTAACCGCGAAATTTTGCTGGAGGCATACAAAAACCCCGAGAAATATAAATATCTAATGGTTCGTGTAGCAGGTTATTGTGCATATTTTAATGAGCTTTCCGATGAATTGAAGCTGATAATTATCAATAGAACCTGTTATTCGTAGTATTTAACTGCGGTGAACAATCAAATAGCAAGGCTGCTTAATCGAATTTAGCGGCCTTATACTAATTACTCATAAAAACCTAACTAAATAATCCGCACAAAACCTCATAATACTATTCTGCATTAAAATGGAGAATAGTATAAATCAAAGCTTTTGCTTGATTTTTTAGAGGTATTTTAATCGTGAATTAGTATTATTTGTTGTAAAATACGAATTAATTCTTTCAGACTATTGTGAATAAAATGAATTGATGCGATAATATTATCAAGTTCTTTTCAGGAGGATTTAATAATGGATAATGTTGCAATTAAACCCGAATTGTTTTTAATTGCCCACAGAATGAATGTTGGCAGCCCAACAGAAAGGGCATTTAACCATGTCGATAACGGAATGGAAGCGTTAGAGGCTTTTCTGCAAGTTTCCGTTTCAAGAAATGGGCTTGAACGGATTAATGGCTTTGAATGCGATGTGAGGCTAACCCAGGACAATGTGCTGGTTGTGCTGCACGACGGCAATGTGAAAACAATGACAAAAAGCAAATTCAATAAAAAAATCAGCGATATATCATATGATGAACTTAGCCGTATTAAAATCACAAACGCTGAGAAGTACTACAACAGTCTTCGAAGCAGGGCGCTGTTATTGCCCGATTCAAAAAGGGTGAGAACAATTATCAGCCAAAGGCTGCAAAATACAACAATTGTGCCAAAAGCTTTTGAAATGTTCGAATATCTGGCGGAAAAAGGATATGATAAGGAAATAGTACTTGAACTAAAAGAGGCCAGCGATAAAAACCGTGATGCGACTATAGAGCTCGTTAATACATATAAAAGCAGACTGAACATTATAGTTAAAAGCTATGATGCCGAGAGAACTATCACTATTGGCGAAAAAACCGGAGTAAAAATCGGTCTTCTTGAAGCAATAAAGGTAGTCAGTAAAAGGAAGGCAATCGACGAGAACTTTATTAAAAATATGCCGTTTGATTTTTATTCGCTTCTTTGGACAAAGATTAATATTAAAAAAATGTCTGCGCTTATTGATAATGACAAGGCGTTATATATGTGGACAATTGACAGCGCTGCGCATTTATTTGCGGTTCTTAGTTTGCTTGAATGGTTTTACGACAAATTGGGTATATTGCCGCAAAAGACGAATTTAATTTCAAACATACCGATTCTTTTAAATGAATATTTAAATAACGACATAAAAAATGTTCCGCTTACAAAAAGTATAAATCAAAAATACAGTAAAATATTTCAAACCGTATAATGGTTGTTGAATGATATTTAGCCGCGTATGCAGAAATAATGCATACGCGGCTAAATATTTATGAAATCGGATAAAAAGACCGGGAGAAATTAGGGTTCTTTTTTAACGTTTCCGGCCCACAAATCCTTATTATCCATCCCTGTTACCATCAGCACATCGGCCAATTCGTCTTCTTTAAGCGCGTCAATATTGCCGTTGGCTTTGAACTCGGCAATCCCTGCTTGAATCGAATCGAAACGCTTTTTATTTATTTTGTTTTTGATAGCAAAAAACAGGCATGAGGTCATTAAAATAATCGGAACAATTATAAACATCCATTTTACACCGGAAACAACATCACTTTTAGCGTAAGCTGCAGGATTGAATTCTGCTGCCGTTGCTTTTATCAAATTATATTGGTTCTGGTCAAATCCCATGGCTTTCAATCCGAATCCCAATAATAAAATAGCGACTCCGCTCGAGGCTTTTCTAAGGAAAGTTGTTATCCCGCTGTATATGCCTTCTCTGCGTTTGCCGGTGATGATTTCGTCGACATCATAGATATCCGAAAGCATTGACCAGGTTGACAGATTTCCCGAAGATGATCCAAAGGAGATTAACACGGCAAATACACAAAAGACAACTACGGGAGTATTCTGGTTTGTCGGGATAAAAGCAAGCATGGTGAGAACCCATATCGGCAGCCCGATAAACAAGGGGAAAGTTTTACCCTTCTTTTTAGCTATCGCACCCATAGGCACCATCAAAAACATCGAACAGATGAGCAACACACCAACAATCAACTCATAACTTTTATATTTTAGTACGACGATATCAATATAGAAAATCAACAGTGCCAGCATAAGGTCGATAGCGATTTGATAAGATAAAAATATGCCGAGAAAATTCAAATAAGCCTTGTTTTTGAAAACAGACAGCCACTTCCGGAGTGTCATGATATCCGGTTCAGGCAGGTCCTTTTTCTCTTTTGTTCCGAGGAATGTTAATAGCCAGCAAAGGCCGAAAACAGCTGCCAGAACAACAGCCATTGCAAGATAACCGGGCTTTTGCCGGGGGCCGTTTGCACTTCCGCTTATCGATTTTATTATAATGCCCGGAAGTACAGCGCAAAACAATGATGCTGCGCCTGACATGACCATCCTAACGGTTGTAAAACTTGTCCGTTCGTTATAGTCGTCCGTTATGTCGGAAAGTATGGCATTATACGGAACCATGACAATGGTAAATGCCGTGCAAAACATCATATAGGCAAAAGTGTGATAGACTATTTTTGCAGTCATGTTTTCAATCCCAAAGGAATAGAAAAGCATAATAAAAGTGAAAAACACCGGTAGTATTCCGATTAGAAAGAAAATACGCCGCCTCCCGAATTTCGTGCGGGTTTTGTCGGATATTCTGCCGCATATCGGGTCGGTAACTGCATCCCAAAGTTTACCAATCAATATGATGACAGAAGTTGCAACAACCGGCAACCCTTCCACCACTATCAGAAAATTCATATAAAGCAGGCTGAAAACCAGGAATGAACCACCGCCGTAAATATCGCCGAAACCATAACCAATCTTTGCCTTGGTATCCCTCTTCATGTTAATTCCATCCCTTTCTTAACTTTAATTGAATAGTAGCTTGGCATCAGTAAAAATGTTGAACTTTTATCTGATACTAATTACTCATAAAAACCTAACTAAAAAATCCGCACAAAACCTCATATATCAAAGCTTTTGCTTGGTTTTTTAGAGGTTTTTTAATCGTGAATTAGTATGACTATGTATAACAGTAAAAGGGGCTTGTCATGGCTATGCAGCAGTTTTTACCCATTACGGACCCCCACAGTTCTCCGCGATACCAACCGGTTTGTGCAACAATCTCGAGTTGAGCCATACTGCCTTCAAACGGCAGTTCGGCAACAACCCGGCTGCCGTTTGTTATAAGACGATATGTAACGATGTTAAAGTTGAAACTTTTCCAATGCTTTTCTCGGGCAGTTAAGTCAACTGAAAATTTGAAGCATATCCTACCGCATTTAATAGTACTTCCGATTTGATGATTGTCTTCTCCTTGCATTGCCTCAAGAAGAAAAAGCGGCCCCATTGTAATCACTGTCAGACCGCGAAACAGAGCGCTTTTAATGTCAGCGGCAGTTAATATTGAACTCTCGGTTCCGATATAGGTGCAGGCACACGGTACTGTTTCGTCTTTCTTCCCGTGCCAATCCTTTCCGTATGTTGCGGCTACAGAATACCCCTTGTCCAAAATACTGCTCCAAAGATCAACCGCACGACGGTTAAGTGTTTTTATACAGGGGAAGGACTCTGACCAAACTTCAATGAAATTTACGTTTTCCCATCCGGTTACATGGTAATCCCAATAGCAGCCGGTGCACATAGGGCTTCCAAGCTCATAAGGGTGAGCGATACCAACCACTCCGCCGTTCGAGCATATTTCACTTATCTTTTCATCTATAGTGTCCGGTAAAGCGTCCCGCCAATCAACATAAACGGGGCAGTCAAGCACAAGCATATGGCCGAAAAAGGTTGTCCATTCAACTCCTTTGACTGCACAGATATTTCCGGATGCAGGTTCCCCGGACACCTCGCTGCAGCAAGGCAACTCGGCCAAGCCGGACGTAGTGTTATGGTCCGTTAAAGCGATTCCGTCAAGTGATAATTTCTGTGCGTTTTCAAGAAGAGCGTCAACTGTAAATTGCCCGTCGCTGTGCAGCGTATGGCAATGAAGTTCGACTGCAAACCAGTTCATATTGATCCCTCCCTGCCGCTGAAGCCGATAATTTTAAGGATGCAGTTGCAGTTCTCGGTAACAACAGCATGAACATTGATAACCGCCTGCCAAATACCGCCGGTTAAGTTGACAGCAACAAAACCGGGAGAACCGAACGATTCGGACAGAATATGCATTTGCTCCGGATTGTGTCTGTGGGCGCAGCCGACATATCCTTCCGGGCTGTCCAGGGATAATGTAATTAAATTTGTAACAGGAAGATAATATTCCCATGTTTTATACCCGGACCTGAATTCACCCGGTGCGTACTTTTTCATACCTTCCTCGATGTACGTCTGCGACAGATTTCTGTCTTCAAGAAATTTAGGCGTATATGAAAAATGAATCTCCATCCTTTCAAAGCCGGATTCTATGTTAAAAGGCAGATATATATTACTTTTTGAATTTTTGGGATTCAGTATTAATCTATTTTCAAAAATAAGTTTCATATGTCACCTAAAAATTGCTCTCAATGATTTTTGCAGTTAAAGCTTCGGTTGGAAAATCTAAAATTATCCAGCCGTATGCTTTTTTACTTTTTAATTCGAATTTATTAAATTTGGAATTGACATACTTTGAATTGAAAGAAGGTAAAAAAGGCATTCCGGCGGTGCTTAAATAATGAATATAAACCGTTTCATCGTTTGGCTCGGCACTTTCAAGACATATCTTTGCAGCACGTTCCCATTTAGCTTTTGGATGAAGCATGAATTGATCCTGAATAACAGCGGAATCATTTGCCCGATCTTCGTCAGGCAGCTTAAAAGAGCATAATAGTTGCAAGCTGTTTTCAGATGCATCTTTTTGAACCATATTGGTAAAATTCATCCCTGAATTCTGGTCCGTAAAGGCTTTATTTGGTTTGCCCAAAACGCACCGCCGCATAAGAACTAACTTGCCGCGGCATTCATTCAATGAGGGTATGCGATTCTCTAAGAACCAATTCGAAAAATAAGGTACGATAAATCGCTTGGTGAAAGTGCTGAAAAACTCATCGCTGTTATTTCCTCTTTCCATTTTTAAACTGAGGATTATCGCTTCTGTAGGATGTTTTTGAAGGAAGTTTAAACATCTTTCGAAGGTATCATCAAAATGAAGCAACGGCGAATTCCTGCTTTTTAAAGTTCTGCAGTCCGCAATACCATGAACAGCATTAAAATCAGCACCTTTAAGCTCAAGGCGAATATCAAGAAATCGAATACCAATTTCAAGCTGTTGACCGATGCTTTTGTTCTGGCATCTGCTGAAAGGAGATAGGGTGACAAACTGCGTTGAACTGTCATGAGTGCCCGGTATGTTTATTAATGAAAGTGGTATGCTGTCCTGCAGCAATGATAGCCAGTTTGTTGAATCCATGTTAATCCTCCTTAATCAAACATTCAAATTATTATTTATATATATAATATCATCATTTTAGAGGGTGTCAAACAATTTGTATATGGATCAGAATTGAAACAATACAATAGCTGTTCAAATACAACGGTTGTGTACAAATATCAGAAATTCCGGCGTTTAATGGAATTTGTATTGACATTTTATATTTCTAAGTATAATATGAAAAAAGGAAAGAACAAGATGTACTTTTGTGTTATTCTTTCTTACCGAAAAAGTATAAATTTGAAGGAGGTTGCTTTATGTTTTGTAAAAACTGTGCCAATCAACTTGATGATGCAGCGGTGGTTTGCGTAAGATGCGGCGCGCCAAGAGGTCAGGGCGTTGCTTTCTGCCAAAACTGTGCGGCACCAACATCTCCGGGCGCGGCAGTCTGTACCAATTGCGGTGCGCCGTTATTACAGCCGATTCAAGGTGAACAAAAATCAAAGATTACAGCTGGTTTACTGGGAATATTTATTGGATCATTCGGGGTGCACAACTTCTATTTGGGCTTTACCAACAGAGCGGTTCTGCAAATTGTTCTGACTGTTGTAACTTGCGGGGCTGCCGGTCTTTGGGGATTTATTGAGGGAATTATGATTTTAACCGGCTCCATCAATAAAGACGCAAACGGTGTACTGCTGAAGGATTAATTTCTGAGTTAAACAGGAATCATAAAGATGTTCTTTGCCTTGGGCAAGGAACATCTTTTGACAATAAGGATTTCAACGGCTTGATTAAATTTATATAAAGAGTATAAATATGGGCGTGGTTCCAACCATTCTCTACGGAGCGCTTATCCCTAAGAGCTAAAAGCATCTATTTGAAGCCGACCGATGTATTTCAGGTGATGCTGATGCAAACAGCAGTTATAGAGTGCAGGCAACCTGTAAGGCAACAGGTGTGTCAGGTCGCGGGTGCCGCGGCAGCATTGGCTGCAAAGTATGACGTAGTTGCGTATGATTTAAATTATCAGGAACTCTGTTAGGCACTAATGCAACAAGTGGCGACGGTACCGGACTGACAGCAAAGATTGCCCGGTTTAGAATTAAAAACATATAAATAATATTGACAATTAATCAATTTGTTGTATACTTATACAAAAGATATATATTATTATTTTAAATAAGATTAACAGTTCAATAACTGATTATTTATTGGCACATCATGACCGGTTGCAATCATTTTTGGCGCAGTATAAATATTTGCGTCTTATTTTGTGGTAGCGGTGTTTGATGTGCTTTTTTTCAGAATTCTTTATTTGATAAATCGGGTTGAATTAATACTTAACCCTTGTCAAAAAAGGAGGAGCTTTTTTCAATGTTGTGCTGGATTATCTGCGGAACAATTTCGGTTATCCTTGCTTTTTGCGGGGCTATCCTCAGCTGGAGAGGAAGAAAACAGAGTGAATTAAAGACAACGTTGCTTTTATTGGGCGGCTTTATTGTGCTTGCGGTTTTCTTTATACGATATCCGTATTTCTACAATACGGTCGGGGATGTGCATTTCATCAAGAGATTGCTTTACCCTGTTTTTTACAGCTTTACACACACAATGCAAACAATCAGTCTTGATGAAATGTATGCCGACTTCTTAACATTCCCTGTTTTTGTAAAAGGCGCAGCGGAACTTGATTCTTTAACGCAAAACAGTATGCTGAACTTTTTGTTAATGTTATACATGAATATTTTGCATGTTATGGCACCGGTGATAGGTGGAGCTTTTATTCTGACTGTTTTGGAAAATATATTTCCGCGTCTTCATATCAAAATGCATCCGTTCAAAGAGAAATGCCTGTTTTCAGAATTGAACTTAAGGTCAATTGCTTTGGCCGAAGATATTTCAAACAATGGCATGCAGGATTGCAATTCCAAAACAAACAAACCAATGATTATTTTTACAAATGAATCTGACGACAATCAAAAAGCAACATCTGAGCTTAGCCAAAGAGCCAAGAAAATCGGAGCGAAATGTATTGAAAATGAAATATCGAGCACAAAAATGGTTTTCAGCAGGCGTTGTAAGGCTGTTACCTATTTTTTAATAGAAGAAGATGAAACAAACAATGTTTCCGGCGCGGTTGAGATAGTCGAAAAGATTAAATCAGATCAGTATAAAAACAGATGCATCTATGTTTTTTCACATCAAAAAGAAGCGGAAATCATTTTAGATTCGCTGGGTAAAAAAAATGCGGAAGAAGGCAGCTCCAGTAAATTTAAAATCAGATTGATAGATGATGCGCGCTCCGCAATTTATCATCTTTTGAATAATAAACCTCTGTTCAGCTATGATGCGGATTTTAAGGGTATTTCACTGCTTGTCGTCGGTTGCGGATGGATGGGCAGAGAGGCTGTTAAAGCCGTTTCATGGTGCGGCCAGCTTGGTGATAGCTTTTCATTAAAAATAAATGCAGTGGATAGTAACGGGCAAAACATCAAAGAATTAGAGTTTGAATGCCCCGAGTTATTCGCATTAAATGAATTGTATAATATATCATCTAAACGTATTGATGTAAAGTCAAAGGAATTTGAAACATTCTTGAGGTATGAGGCTGATGACACAACGCATGTTATTGTTGCCTTGGGCAGTGATGACCTTAACATCAGTACGGCAGCAATCATCCGTTCCGCTTTCGCACGGTTGCGTTTATCGGACAAAAAATATGCCAGCCCGGTTATTCATGTGCTGATTGAAAATCAGGCAAAGAGCAAACAGATTTACGCAATGAAAGACAGCATAGGCAACCCGTATAACATCAAACCCTTTGGCAGTATACAGGAAAGGTTCTGCTTTAATGTCGCAATAAACTCCAAACTTGATGATTTGGCAAAAAAAGTTCATTTAGCCTGCCGGGACAAACTGGAAATAAGCTGCGGTTCAAAGGAATATGACAAGGAAATCTCTCGATTTGAACAAATCATGTATAATCAGCGTTCATCGTATGCAGCCGCGGTCCATATCAAATACAAAATGTTTTCGTTAGGTGTTGCCAGGCTTTTAGAAAATGGCATATCACCGGAAATTATAAAAGTATTTGCGGAAAAACTGAAAGATGAAAAGAATGCTCTTTGGCTGATGCAACTGGAACACACACGCTGGAATGCGTATATGCGCAGCGAGGGGTTCAGGACGCCAAGCAAAAACGAGCTCGATGAATATTATAACGCAATAGAAAAGCAGCAGAACTTATTGGCACGGCTGCACCCATGTCTTGTGCCATGCGATGCTTCCAATAATTTATGCAAAGCCGGTGTGGATAATGGCAAGATTGCATTGAAAGAAAATCCGGATCCTGCTGAGATTCAAGAGGCGTGGGATATTTTGTGTGAAAATATTGAAGATGGATTGGAAACGGCTGATAGTAGATTCGATGAATTGGACCGGGTAAGCCTGAGCGTATATAAATTTAAAAAGGATTTGGCAACCCGCAAAGACGGAAATAAATATGCGCTTGATACGATGAATGATAATTTTAAAGCATTTGACCTCGAAATTGTACAGAAGATTCCGATAATATTTGAAAAATGGTTGGGGAAAATATAGATTCTTACGCATTAGATTATTTTTGAATTATATAAAATATCTAACTTTTTGGGGGACATCATATGGCTCACGATGTTTTTATAAGCTATTCATCAAAGGATAAATTAATTGCCGATGCCCTTTGCCATGCAATCGAGCAAGAAGGTATTCGATGCTGGATCGCCCCGAGAGATGTTAATCCGGGACAGAATTTTGCGAGAGAAATCAATAAAGCGATTAAAGGCTGCGAATATTTTGTGTTGGTTTTTTCGGAAAATTCTAATGCGGCACAACATGTAAACAGCGAGATTAATCTTGCATTCAATTCACAAAAAACCATTTTGTCCGTTAAGATTGATAATGCAGTGATGAACGAGTCAATAGAATATTATTTGGGAGGGACACACTGGATTGATGCACTTCCACCTCCGGCTAATTTGCACTTCAAAATGATAATAGACAGCCTGAAAAAATACATGGGTTTAGAAAAAGCGCAGAAATTAAATTTCGACAATGCCATTAGTGATACTGAAAATGTTATTTGCAGTGTGTGCGGGGAAACAACGCCAAAAAACTCCATATTTTGCAGCAATTGCGGAAGAACATTTTCTATGCCAAATGAAAATCAAGATGTTAGAAATGCTTCTAAAACTGATATGGCAAGTCCAAAAACAGAAAGTGGAAGTATAATCAAACATAGTCCAAAGCAAACACGAAAATTAGAGGGTAAAAAAGGGAACAGACGTTTGATAATAGGATTATTTGCGGCTATTGTTTTAATAGTGGCATTATCGTTTACATCCCGCCTGCTGTCGCAAATAGCTAATCAAAAAAACGATTCGAATGATAAAACGGCTGGAACAATTACTGTAACAATCGGCGAAAAAACGACAACCGGTACGCAGGCAACTAAAAGTGCAACAGAACCAATTCAATTTGATGATGCAAATGCTGTTGAGTTCCTTAAAGAGGACTTCGATAGTTATAATGTAGACTCATATCCCGCGACATTCACCTCAAAGTATGAAGGCACAGGTATGGGTAATCAAAAGGTTATTGAAACTATGGATGCTTCAGGTGCATATAATAAGGTGTTTCGTCTGCAAGGAGCCCAATCGTGGGGGTCAATTCAAATGGCAAACTTAACAAGTGACAACGCGGCAATATTGATTATAAAAGCGGATGTAAAGCCGGTTAGCGGTACAACACCGGGTGGGATTGGACTTTATAATCCGTTAGTTGGCACATGGGGCACCCGTATTGTTTGCGTCTCCTTCAATAATAGTCAGATTTACGCTCAGATGAACGGCAGCGAAAGCGACGCATTAATTATCGGAGAGTATATTAATAACAACTGGTATCGTGTAAAGATAGTATGTGATTTGGTGAAAAAGATGTATGATGTATATATAAACAATATTTTGATGTCTTCAGGAATAGGAATGCATCCATCTGTTTCACCGACAAAACTTGATTTGACTGCAGGCATATCAGGTGTTAATGAAATCTATGCTGATAATTTGAGTGTTAAAATTATACCTTCATAGGGTAATAGCACAAAATATCTGCAGATCCTAATGCAAATGGAATCCCAACCCTTCTAAAGATCAGCACCACATTTGCGGGTTGGATGAATTTGAAAAATTAGCCGAAACGATGCTTTGAGAGCATTTTACAAGCAATCCCGAGTTAAAAAAACGCAAATAATTAACCGAAAGGAAGCATGCAAATATGCCTTATTCACCCAAACCAATTGACACCTCAAAAATAATTTTAAGTGAGGAAATCTTAAAATTAAAAGAGTATTTAGCGAAAAACACGCACGAGGTATGGGCGCAGCAACGGATAAAAGAGGGTTGGTCATACGGACCCAAACGTGACGATGCGCTTAAGCAAAACCCCTGCATCGTTGAATATGAAGACCTGACAGAGGCTGACAAGGAATATGACAGAAACACGGCGCTGGAGACATTAAAACTTATAATGGCTTTAGGGTATAAGATAACAAAAAAGTAATCTTAATGGAGGGACAATGTAATGGCAAATAAAGAAAAAACCATAGTTGTGACAGGGGATATAGCCATTGACTGGAATTTGATGGCCGATGTGTTAAAGGCAGGGGATACATTGGTTATGGCCTACAGCGGATTCAGCAGGATTTGCGGTCAGGAAGGCGGCGTGTTATTGCTGGCGGATCTTTTAAACAAAATTGTAGCAAGGATAAATGTTGATCAACCGAAGAAATCGTTGAATTGGAAATTGATTCAAAGAGCGTTAAAAGAGAGTAAGTTTCACCCGGATGATGAGAACCTTTCTCATTCAATTGTATCCTGGGCGAAATATGCCGAGGACAAAAAAACAAAAGCCAAAACTGTTTGGAGAGTCAAAGAGTTTTTGGGTGTTGAAAAAGCTGTTTCATCATCAAATGACATAATCACTGACTTGCCGGTTTTAAAAGATAATCTTTCGGTAGATATTATTGTGCTTGATGACGCTAATCTGGGATTCAGAGATGATCCGGCTCTTTGGCCACAAGCGATTAACAAACCGGATAAAGCAAAAAAGCCGATTGTTATTCTGAAAACATCGGAACCTGTTGCGCAGGGTGAATTATGGAAACACCTGCATGCCAATTTTGCCGAAAATTTGATTGTAATCGTTTCGGTGGATAATTTGCGCAAGGCTGAGGTTCAAATCAGCCGCGAATTATCGTGGGAAAGAACCGCGCAGGATACCGCGAAGGAATTGGTATATAATCCCGCGATCAATTCGATGATGGATTGCAGAAATGTAGTGGTAACCTTCAAAAATGCCGGCGCAATCTTGTTTTCAAACAAAAATAAAGGCAAAAACAAAAATGGAATATCCGAAATGCCGAAATGCGAACTTTTTTTTGACCCAAAGGTTGTGGAGGGTATGTGGGAGCAGGAATACGAGGGGGGGATGCTCGGTTACCATACTTGCATGACAGCGGCGGTTGCAAGGCAGTTTTTGCTTGAGGCTCCGGAGCTAGATAAGGGCATTAAGGACGGACTTTCCGCAATGCGGTTACTGCATAAAAAAGGATATCAGGAGACGGATTCCTGTAAAGGCCATAAATCAATCTCGTTTCCCGCGGTATTAATTTGTGATGATTTGTTTGAGAAAGATAAAAAAGGCTTTTCAAAAACGAATGTTTACTATCCAAAACCGTCAAATATCTGCCAAAAGTCAGCGCTTGACAGCTGTAAAAAGGATGAAGTCTGGACTATTTTAAGGGAACAATATCATAGTCAGATTGATATGACTGCATATAATATTGTAAAGAACGGAGCTGAAGAGACATTAAAAGATTTGCCTCTCGGCAAGTTTGGTAAAATGCTGACAGTAGACAGGCTGGAAATTGAAGGATTCCGAAGTATCCGTACCCTGATAAATGAATACTGCGCACAAAAGCATGCTGCAAAGCCCTTGTCAATTGCCGTATTCGGGCCTCCGGGTTCAGGCAAATCTTTTGGTGTTAAGCAGATTGCAAAATCTCTTTCATATAATATTGAAGAGATAACCTTTAATTTATCTCAGATGAAATCATCGGATGAGCTTATCGGAGCTTTCCACCAAATACGGGATAAGGTTTTAAAAGGGCTTATTCCATTGGTGTTTTGGGATGAATTCGACTCAAAGCTCGATAATGCCGAGTTGGGCTGGCTCAGGTTCTTCCTCTCCCCCATGCAGGACGGGGAATTTTTGGAAGGGCAGTTAAGCCATCCGATCGGCAAGGCAATATTTGTGTTTGCCGGCGGAACCTGCACTTCAATTAAAGAGTTTAACAAGGACAATGATAAAGATGAAAACATTGTAAAACATTTCAAAGATTCGAAAGGTCCGGATTTTGTCAGCAGACTTCGAGGGTATGTTGATATAACAGGAGTCAATCCGCCCAAACAGGGAGAAATCTATGACCCTTATTTCATCATCAAACGTGCTATCTTATTGCGTTCTGTATTGGAGTATACCGCTCCGGACAGTATTTTTACAACCGGCAGCATGAAGACACTGAAAATTGACAGGGGGGTTCTCCATGCGTTCCTGCTTGTTAAGGAGTATTATCACGGTGTCCGTTCGATGGAAGCGATTATCAACATGAGTATGCTGACCGGCAGAGACAGATTTGAACGGTCATCTTTACCGTCGGCCGAACAGTTGAACATACATGTGGATGGCAAAAAGTTTTTATGTTTAGCAAATTCGATTGTTTTGGAAGGCGAGATACTCGAAAACTTGGCAGCAATTGCCCATGATATGTTTTGTGAAGGCAGGAAGAAACAGGGATATATATATGCGCCGGAACGCAATAATATTCCGCCAAACTTAACAAGCCCCATGCTTGTTCCGTATTCGGAACTGTCAGAGTATTATAAAGAAAGCAACCGTGACATTGTGAGGGATATTCCGGCAAAATTAGCGTGCATTGGATGCGCTATGACCCTAAAATCAGAGAATAAGACATCATATAAGTTGAGCAGTAAAGATATTGAGTCTTTGGCTGAAGCTGAACACGATCGCTTCATGAGGCAAGCAGTTAAAAGCGGATGGCATTATGAAGAGGGTAAGAAAGTATTCCCGGTCGACCCAACTCTTCTTCCATGGAAAAAGATGACAAAAAAGGAACTTGAAAAGCGGTATCCGGATATTGCCAAAGCAATGGGATTGAAAGTATTGCCTGAATTAGAAAAGGTAAAGGATAGGGATATAGTAGAAAACATTCCGGTATTGTTAGACAGAGAAGGATATATTGTTGAAAGATTAGACTGATTTAAAACCAAATTGCATTTAATTTTGGTTTGTAAAAGGAAGGGTGTATTATATGGCACATGATGTATTTATCAGCTATTCATCCAAGGACAAAGTTATTGCCGATGCCCTTTGCCATGCAATCGAGCAGGAAGGAATTCGCTGCTGGATAGCGCCGAGAGATGTAATCGCTGGCCATAATTATGCAAGCGACCTTACAGAAGGGATTGAGAATTGTACTTGTTTTATTCTGGTTTTCTCAAAAAATTCAAATGAATCACCGCATGTGATGAATGAACTTACTCTCGCATTTAACTTTCAGAAGACCATTTTACCATTTAAAATAAACAATGTTAAAATGAATAAATCTTTAGAGTACTTTTTAAGCGGTAAACATTGGATAGATGCATTTCCGAATCCCGCAGAATATTATTTTGGCGAAATAATAAACACTTTAAAAAACTATTTAAGCAATTCACCCGGTTATATTCAAAGAAAACGAAAAGATGAAGCCGAAAGAGTGAAGCAATCACAAAATGCCGAACTGAAGGCTACAGATAGCGGAATCTCTCCGGTTAACATTGAAAAAGGAACAGGTGAACTAAAAAGCGGTTACATTTCGGATTATCAAACGAATAATCAAAAAACTAAACCCAAAAAACCTAAGAAAAACATTAAAAAACTTTATATTGTTTTAACATTGATATGCATATGCCTCATCGTTGTTTTGGCTTGGAATACAAATAGAAACAACGCTACAAAAATCTTCTTTGATGATTTCAGCAGCTATAGTGTAAACACATATCCGACTCAATTTAAAGTAAAATATGAAGGGACCGGTACCGCAAATCAAAAAGTAATTATGACAAAGCAAGCTTCGAAAGGTGAAGGAAATGTATTTCGTCTGCAAGGTGCCTCAGGCTGGGCATCCAATCAATTGGTAAGTTGTTTACAAAGTGACTTAAAAAAAGTCACAAAACTGATCGTTGAAGCTGATGTGAAACCGATCAGCGGTTCAACTTCCGGAGCGATTTGCCTTTATAATGAGTCAGTTGATACATGGGGAACTTGTATTTCTTCGGTATCTTTTAGCAAAGGTATAATTAGCACTATGAAATATGGCGCAAATGGATTAGAGATTGGAACTTATGAAAACGGAAAATGGTATCATGTTAAGATGGTTCATGATTTGAAAGATAGGACTTACGAGGTTTATATTGATAATGATCTGAAGGGCTCGAAATTAGAAATGCATCCTACTGTTCCGTTTTCTTCACTCAGTTTGGCCGCAGGTAATTCCGGTCAAGATGAAATTTACTACGACAATGTAAAAATTGAAGTTACTTTGGCGTGACATGGAAAATAGCACCGATTACCTATTGCATGAAAATGAAGAAGGGCAAATTTGAATGAACCAAAATAATGATGTAATTTTAAATATACTCAGTAGATTTAAGTGAACAGATATAGGACATAATAAATGATGCCAATCAAATAAGAGTTATCAAAATTTTTGTAAGTTGAGGGAAACATCATGCCAAAACGAATACCGTCATATTCAGGCACTGAACCATATATTTATCAGTTACTCTCACAAAGACAGTGATGAGGTAATGAAAGATATTAAGTGGATGAATGACAATGGATATAGAGTTTGGTATGACGAAGGGATTGAGTTCGGCAGAGATTTCCCGGATGAACTAGCAACCGCAATTTACAATTGCAAGCAGTTTATCGTCTATTTGAGTGATAATTCTGTTGGCAGCGAGTTTGTTAACAGAGAAATAAGCTATTGTATGAATTTAAAGAAAGTGCCGTTGCCAATATTTCTCACAAAAACCGAATTATCGAGAAGACTCGCTTTTATCATGAGTACAATACAATACCTGGAAAGATTCAACTATCAATGGGATGAATTCTGCGATTACTTTGATAAAGGGCTTTATGATGAATGCAGGTCTAAAATAACTGAGGTCGTTACCAAAACAAATGCCGATGCAAGTGTTCCGGTTTCTATTATAACTGAACCGGCTATAGAAGAAACAAAGAAACTCAAAGAAGTCTTTGGAGAAGTCAATGTTGGAGGTAGCATATATTTCGGGAAATATCCTCAGAGCAACGCAAATGAAAAAGAGCCGATTGCCTGGCGTGTCCTTGCGGTCGAAAAGGGGAAAGCTTTGCTGGTTTCCGAAAAGATATTGGATTGCAAACCATATAACGAAGTTTTGAAGGATGTCACTTGGGAGACCTGTACTCTACGCAAATGGCTTATTAATGATTTTTACAATGCTGCATTTTCAGCGGAAGAACAAAAGGAAATTGTCACAACAAAGGTTATTAATGAGGGTAACCCAAGCTACGGAACAGACGGGGGGAATGACACAAATGACAAAACATACCTACTCAGCATTAAAGAAGCCGAAAAGTATTTTTTAAATACAACTGAACGAATAGCGCAGGATACGGATTTGGTGAAGAATAAAGGGCTTTTTGCTACAGACTTTGGAAATAGCGACTGGTGGTTGCGGACTCCGGGCCATGGCTCATATTACGCCTGTTGTATTGACTATTATGGTAATATCAACATCTACCGCGATTGTGTTCTCAATACTTTTATCGGCGTCCGTCCCGCTTTATGGTTAAATCTGGAATCTAATTTAATAAAACAAAATGAAGAACCGGAAGAAACATTTGTAAAAAAAGATAACGCAGGGACATATAACACAAAAAAAGCTAATATTGGAACCCAAGACACTTTACTTGAAAATGAATTGCCTGTTGATATAAAAATAGCAAAACCGGGGGATTTCGTTAAATTCGGTAAATACGAGCAGGGTAATAATTTTGTCAATAGAAAAGAAGATATTGAGTGGCGAGTGCTTGCTGTGGAAAACGACAAAGTCTTACTTCTTTCGAAAATGATATTGGATTGTCTACCATATAACAATGAGATGAAGGATGTCACTTGGGAGACCTGCACATTGCGTAAATGGCTTAATGATGGTTTTTACCATGCAGCATTTTCAGAGGAAGAACAAAAGGAAATTTCGACAAAAAAGGTGATTAACGATGATAACCCAAGCTACAGAACAGCCGGTGGAAATAATACGAATGATAGAGTATTCCTTTTATGCTATGAGGAAATCGAAAAGTATTCACTAAACTATGCAGCACACATAGTGCTGGGAACAGATTTCGCTAAGAGTAAAGGGTATAGGGTTCCTAATTTTGAAAACAGTAACTGGTGGTTGCTGTCGCCCGGCGGTTATCAGAATTATGCTGGTTATATCTACTATGATGGTTATCTCAACTACTGCTTCACCACTGATGTTAGCAACAATAGCATCGGTGTCCGTCCCGCTTTATGGTTAAATCTGTAAATATGTCATCTTCACATCTCTTTTTCAGTCTCGATATTTTATAACATTACAACATTTTAATCACCGGTAGCTTTAGTAAATGAGAGTCAAATAATATATGTTTCTTTAAAATCAATACAAATAAATAAGGCTTGTTCAAAATTCTCAACTTGAGTTTCTTGAACAAGCCAAAACATTTCATAGGATAAATGTTACAAAGCAAACACCTTTTCAATCGCCTTCACGGTATTATCAACATCAACCTTTGCAACCAGCAGTGAAATATCTGTTTCCGAGGTTGTAATAATCCTGATATCCGAATTGACGGAGGCGGCGGCGCCGAAAACCTTCGCTGCGACACCGGGTTTGCCACGCATGGATTCGCCGAATATGGATATTTTACAATTGCCGCTGCTGACATTGATTTTTAACTCCGGGTTTAAACGGCGAAGTTCTGCGGCGATTTCCAAAATCTTGCCAAAATCACCATCGGCAACGGTGAAAGATAGGCTGGAATGTGCGCCGTTCGGCGGGGTTTGCGAAATCATATCGACATCAATGTCCGCTTGTGAAATCATTTCAAAAATCTTTGCTATTAGTTTGATATCGGCAGGGGAGTCATTCAAAGAAATCAAGGTAACATCCTCAAAAACGGATATTCTTTCAATAGTAATCATAAAGTTCTCCTATTCTTCCACAAGTTCTTTCATCGAATAAAGCCCGGCAGGTTTATCTTTTATAAAAACTGCTGCGTTTACCGCGCCGGCTGCAAAAATTTCTTTGCTGCCCGCACTGTGGCTGATGGTGATGATTTCATCATGCCCGGCAAATATAATTTCGTGTTCACCCGTTATGGTGCCACCGCGGACAGAGTGGATACCGATTTCATTTTTACTTCTCGGTTCTCTTTTGGCCTGGCGGTTATATTCATATCTTGGTTTTTCGGCAAGGCTCTCCGAGATAGCGTCGGCAAGCATTAAAGCCGTTCCGCTCGGGGCGTCTATTTTTTTGTTGTGGTGCATTTCGACAATCTCGATATCAAAGCTGCTGCCCAAAACCTTTGCCGCCTTTTGCGCAAGCTCTCTTAACAAGCTGACGCCAACAGACATATTGGCGCTGAAAAACACCGGTATCATTTTTGCGGCTTCGCTGATCAACGCTTTTTGAGCCTCATCCAAGCCGGTTGTTGCAATAACTGCGGGGATGCGATTCTTAACGGCATATTCGAGCAAGCATTTAAGGGCTGACGGGTGGGAAAAATCAATGATAACATCCGCTTTGCCGGTGAATTCTGTGGGATCAGCGAATATTGGAAACCCGATATTCGCATCTGTATTGATATCGATACCGGCGGTTATTCTGCAGTCATCGCAGCCGGAAACGCATCCGGCGACTATATGCCCCATTTTGCCTGTACAACCGCTTAATAATATATCTGTCATAATTCGCATCATTCCTTTGTTTTACAAATCCATGGATTTGAAGTGGTTAGTGGTTAGTGGTTAGAAGTTACCTTCCAAACACTAACATTCCTCTAACCGTTAACTTGTCATCTTATGGTTATTCTTAAGATGTGGGCTTCGGCCATACGAATAACCGTTCTACTAATCACTGGCCACTATCCACTGGACATTACGTCAGACGAGACCGTGCTTTTTAAGTGTAGCCGTCAGAATTGCACGATTTTTATCGTTAAGCGGTGCCAGCGGCATGCGGCAGGAACCGACAGGCAAACCCATCATGACCATAGCCTCTTTGCAGGGGATAGGGTTGACATCAATAAACAAGTCGTTGCAAAGATCCAAATACTTCAGCTGAAGTTCTGCGCTGCCGAAAGCATCACCGTCAAGGTATAATGCCGCCATTTGATGGGTTTCCTTTGGTAAAATATTGGCAAGAACAGAAATAACGCCTTTGCCTCCGAGTGACATAAATGCGGTAATCTGGTCATCGTTTCCAGAGTATACAGCCAAATCTTCACCGCAAAGGCTTACCGTTTTTGCCATGGCGGAGATATCTCCGTTCGCTTCTTTCGCGCCGACTATTTTCGGGTTGCGGGAAAGCTCGTAATAAGTTTCGGGTTGGATGTTCATACCGGTTCGGCTTGGAACATTGTAGGTGATAATAGGTGTGCTGACCCTGTCCGCAATGAAGTTATAATGAGCTATAAGCCCGTCCTGCGATGTTTTATTATAGTATGGTGTAACCATCAGCAGCCCGTCAACACCGGCTGCTTCGGCTTCATTTGAAAGTTTAACTGCGTAATTGGTATCATTGCTGCCTGTGCCGGCAATAACGGGAACCCTGCCGCCGACATAATCCACAGCACGTTTTATAGTTAACGAATGCTCCTCGTGCGTAAGGGTGGAGCCTTCGCCTGTGGTTCCGCAGATAATTATGGCATCGGTGCCGTTTTCAATTTGAAAATCTAAAAGTTTTTCGAGCAAACTGTAGTTAACGTTTCCTTTTGAATCGAAAGGAGTAACAATCGCAACACCTGCTCCGGTAAATAAAGTCTTTTTCATGGTTTTCACCAGACCTTTCTCTTAATAATGCAAGGCTTCCCGAACTTGCTGCGGCCGGTTTCGGATTTCTACCAACCACTGACTGCTTGACGGCGGATGACCCGTCCCCTACAATCACCGACTGTACACCATCCGCCGACCACTAATCACCGGCCACTGACCACTTGTCAGTCCATATACCCTTGTGCGCAAAGCTGTTCGGCCATCAGGACCGCGCCTCCCGCAGCGCCTCTTAGTGTATTGTGTGAAAGGCATACAAACTTATAGTCATATTGGCTGTCTTCTCTCAGGCGGCCGATTGAAACGGCCATGCCGCCCTCAAGGTCTCTTTGAAGCTTTGTTTGCGGCATGTTCTCTTCCTCAAAATAGTTGAGAAATTGTTTCGGCGCGCTGGGTAAATTTAGTTCCTGAGAAACCCCTTTAAACTCTTTCCAAATCTTTTTCATTTCTTCCATGGAAGGTTTGTTTTCAAAACGGACAAAAACTGCGCCGAGATGGCCGTTGCTCACCGGTACTCTGATGCACTGCGCGGTGAAATGCGGGGAATCCGCGCAAACAATTTGGCCGTCTTCTATTTTGCCCCAAATCTTCAGCGGTTCCTTCTCGGACTTCTCTTCCTCGCCGGGAATCAAAGGAATAACATTATCAAGCATTTCCGGCCATGTATCAAATGTCTTGCTTGCACCGGAGATTGCCTGGTAAGTGCAAACTAAAACATCCTTAACCCCGAACTTCGAGAGGGGATAAAGAGCAGGAACATAGCTTTGCAGTGAACAGTTTGATTTAACGGCGATAAAACCATGTTTTGTGCCGAGTCTTTCTTTTTGAAAAGGGATAACCTCAGCGTGCTCTGCGTTTAATTCAGGTATAATCATTGGGACATCCGGGGTGAAACGGTGTGCACTGTTGTTTGAAATAACAGGACATTCAGCCTTCGCATAGGCCTCCTCAAGCGCCTTTATTTCGTCCTTTTTCATATTAACTGCGCAGAAAACAAAGTCAACGGCATCAGTAATTTGTTTAATATCGGCTGTCGCGTCCATAACGATAAGGTCCGCCATATTTTCCGGCATGGGGGTAGGCATATACCAGCGTTTGCCAACGGCATCCTTATATTTCATGCCTGCAGAGCGGGGACTTGCCGCCAATACAGTAACTTTAAACCACGGGTGATTTTCGAGAAGCTGAGCAAACCGCTGCCCTACCATTCCCGTTGCGCCTATAATACCGACTTTGTACTGTTTCATAAAATACCATCCTCAAGCTCTATTTTAGTAAAATAACGGTTGTAATGCTTTCGCCTTTGCAATATAATAAAAAAAGTTAGTGCTGGTGTGCAAAGCAGCCAAAAACACTATAATCAATGAAAGTATAACATTGTGATGTATTCAAGTCAAATATTTTTATTAATAATTTTATTGTAATCAGAGGCCGATAAATGAAGAAAAGCGATTTTTATTATGATTTACCGCAGGAATTGATTGCCCAGCACCCCGCTGAACCGCGTGACAGTTCACGATTGCTTGTTGTGGATAAAAACACCGGAGAAACAGCACATAAAAAATTCGGCGATATTTTTTCATATCTTAACCCGGGTGACTGCCTAATTCTTAACGATACAAGGGTACTGCCTGCCCGCATTTGCGGCGTTAGGGAGGATACAGGCACTTGCGTTGAGTTTTTGTTGCTTCATCAAAAAAACGGCGATACCTGGGAAGTGCTGACCGGTCCCGGCAAACGGGCAAAAAAAGGCACGCGCTTTATTTTTAACGACGGTTTGTTGAGCGCCGAAGTTTTGGATGTTCTGGACGACGGCAACCGTATAGCGAAGTTTAAATTTGACGGCAATTTTTTCGATGTGCTTGATAAAATCGGAGAAATGCCGCTGCCGCATTACATAACCGAAAAACTGCAGGATAAAGAACGCTATCAAACTGTTTACTCAAAAGAACTCGGAAGCGCCGCGGCGCCGACTGCAGGCTTGCATTTTACGCCGGAACTGCTCGATAAAATCCGCGTGTCCGGTGTTGAGGTCGGGTTTGTAACATTGCATGTAGGCTTGGGAACCTTCAGGCCTGTTAAAACCGATAACATTGAAGACCATCTTATGCACTCGGAGCATTACCGGCTGCCGGATGAAACCGCCGATATTATAAACAGAACAAGACAAAACGGAGGAAGGGTAATTGCTGTCGGCACAACCTGCTGCCGTACACTTGAATCCGTTTTCGCTGAAAAAGGCGAAATAGGCGGGCATGAGGCATGGACCGATATTTTCATCTATCCGGGCTATGAATTCAAATGTATAGACGCATTGCTTACCAACTTTCACCTGCCGGAAAGCACCCTGATTATGCTGGTGTGCGCTTTTTGCGGTTATGATAATACAATGAAAGCTTATAAAACGGCGGTTAAGGATAAATACCGCTTTTTCAGCTTTGGAGATGCGATGTTAATTGCGGCGCTATCAGATATCGATGAATAAGGATTGAACATTCTGAGGCCCGAACAACTGATTATTGCAGTTAATACTAATCCCTCTTTAAAACATAGCTAAAAATTCAGCACAAAAACCCATTTATCAAAGGTTTTTGCTTGATTTCATGGAGGTTTTATAATCGGGATTAGTATAATCTTTGCGATACATACCTCTTAAAACCGGTATATTAATAATTGAATGAGAGGAGATATTAAATGGGAAATCATAAAATTTCGGTTGGCAATTTGGTTACTTGGATGCTGACAGCGCTGATGGCCGGTGTCTGCCTTTTGGTTTTTTATTTTATTATTTTTCCCGGTCAAGGATATTTCCAGTCGGACTGCACCGATACTATTTATTGGGCAGAGGCTGTTTGTGACTCCGGCAGACTTATCAGTGACAGCTTTAAATATTCTGCTTTACTGCCGTTTGGCGGCTCCCTGATAATGCTTCCGTTTATATCTTTATTCGGGGTGTCGATGACAACACACATCATCGGTATGGTTATTTTTGCCGGGTTGTTCATTGCGGCGTTATTTTTCCTGTTCCGTTCTATGAAGTTTAATTACAACTGGTCTATGGCAGCCGTTATCATTACATTAATGACGCTGTCATCAAGCGAAAAGCTGCGTGAAATTTTCTGGGGCCATATTATTTATTACAGCCTGGGCCTGCTGTTCTTGTTTGTCGGGTTAAACCTTGTCTGCAAGCTGACGGCAATGAGCGGCCTTTGCGAAAATTCGAAAATTAAAAAAACTTATCTTCTGTTGTTTTTCATGTTTGCGTTTACCGAGTTAACCGCGTTAAACGGAGTATCGACGCTGGTTATGTATACATTCCCGCTTTTATTCGCTGTCATCGCTGAAAGGTTTTTCGACTCAACAGTCAAATTTCTTTCAAACAGGAATATAATACAAGGCATTATTGTAATCATTATTGTTTTTGCAACTGTTTGCGGGCTGGTTTCTCTCAAACTTATTAAGGGCAATATTGTGGCCGGGTATGCCGAAGGCTATTCGCACTATGCGGCAATGAGCAGTTGGGATTCAAATCTGATGAAGTTTATTCCGCAGTGGTTTAGCCTCTTAGGGGTTAATATTTCGGAATCGGATCCGCTGGCAAGTGTGAAGTCGGTGCTGAACATTATACGAATTCTTGGAGGTGCGGTGTTGCTGGCCGCTCCGGCCGCTATGCTTTTCCAATATAAAAAGATTCGGGACAGAAACCTGAAGCTTTTACTTTGGAGTCACATAGGTGTTTCTGCTTTTATTTTATATGCGTTCATATTCGGCTGCTTGTCGGGCGCGAACTGGCGGCTGAGTCCTTTGGTAGGCTCCTCCGTTGTCGTTTGCGTTGCTTATGCAAAGTGGCTTTGGGATAAAAGAGGTTTCGGTATCAGGCAAAGTATTATCGTTTTAACCGCAATTATGCTGCCCTGTCTGATTTCGGCCGGGTCTATTCTGTCTATGCCGTCCGATTACGGGCGTGAAAATGATCTTCATAAACTGACGCAGGTATTGGAAGAGAATAATTTGGATTATGGTTACGCAACCTTTTGGTACTCTCAATCAATTACCGTTATTTCGGATTCAAAGGTTAAAGTGCGAAATGTAACTATAGATGACAGCGGTTACAGCCCTTATTACTATCAGTCGCAATACAGTTGGTTTAATGATCAAAAGGATCAGGAACATTATTTTCTTCTGCTCAACGAGATGGAATATAATATTCTTGACAATACCGATAAATGGGATGAATTAGCACGGATGAAGACCGGTGAAATAATTTCCGATGAGTATCATATACTGATATTTGATGAAAATATATTCTGAAACAGGCCTCTTTTATCGCGTTTCATAGAACGGATTATGGAATACAGTTGATTGATACTAATTCACGATTAAAAAACCTCTAAAATATCAATCAAAAGCCTTGATTTATGAGGCTTTGTGAGGGTTTATTAGTTAGGTTTTTATGAGTAATTAGTATGAGCATGCCGGCATTTATGTTTTGCTGACAGTCAGCATTTGCAGCGAATGGAGAAAATATGTTAAAACTTTTAAAAACACAAAGCGCGGCGCGCCGGTGTGAATTCGAAACGGTGAACGGTACCGTACAAACGCCCGCATTTATGAATGTGGCAACACAAGGTGCAATTAAGGGCGCCGTTTCGGCGTACGATTTAAAAGACCTTAAGTGCCAGGTGCAGTTATGCAATACCTATCATTTACATTTGCGCCCGGGAGACAAATTGATAAAGGAACTGGGCGGCCTTCATGAGTTTACAGGTTGGGACGCGCCGATTTTAACCGACAGCGGAGGCTTTCAGGTGTTTTCGCTGGCATCATTGAGAAAAATTAAAGAAGAAGGCGTACATTTTTCGTCCCATATTGACGGCAGGCATATTTTTATGGGCCCGGAGGAAAGCATGCAAATCCAATCAAACCTGGCGTCAACAATTGCCATGGCGTTTGATGAATGCGTCGAAAATCCTGCCGGGTTGGAGTATGCCGAACAATCCTGCAAGCGTACCGTGCGCTGGCTTTACCGCTGCAGGGACGAGATGGAAAGGCTGAATTCTTTAAGCGATACACTGAATAAAAAGCAGTTGCTTTTTGGTATTAATCAAGGCTGCACCTTTGAAACCCTTCGGATAGAGAACATGCAGAAAATAGCGGAGCTTGACCTTGACGGCTATGCGATAGGCGGTCTCGCCGTCGGTGAGCCCAAGGAAGATATGTACCGTATTATTTCGGTTGTGGAGCCTTACATGCCAAAGCATAAACCCCGTTACCTCATGGGCGTGGGTACACCCGGCAATATTCTTGAAGCGGTCAGCAGGGGAGTTGACCTTTTTGACTGTGTTATGCCAAGCCGCAACGCCCGTCACGGCCATCTGTTCACCGGAGAAGGCATCATAAACCTGAACAATGCAAAATATGCAGTCGATAATAATCCGATTGATGCCTCCTGCTCGTGCCCAACCTGTCAAAAGCATTCGCGTGCCTATATTCACCACTTGTTCAAGGCACAAGAAATGCTGGCAATGCGTCTAAGCGTTATGCATAATTTATATTTCTATAACACTTTGATGCAAAAAATTCGCGACGCTCTGGATAACGGATCGTTTGAAACCTTCAAAGAAAATTACACGGTAAAACTTGATACAAGGATTTAGACGGTAAAAAATAGCTTGCATAATGGAGCTTGTAAGTTTATAATAATAGCATTACATTTTCGGAGGTTAAATATTAATGAATTTCTACACACTATTGGCAGGTACCGGCGCTGCTGCATCAGGCACAAGCGGTAAAAGCTCGTTTTCCTTAATTTTCTTAATGGGCGGTATGTTTGCAATAATGTACTTCGTCATGATCAGGCCGCAGAAGAAAAAGCAAAATGCCGAAAAAGAAATGCGCGAAAGTCTTCAAGTTGGCGATGAAATCACTACCATCGGCGGTATCGTCGGCAGAGTAGTTACCATTAAAGATGATTCTCTTATTATTGAAACCGGCGCGGACAGGAATAAAATCAAGATAACCCGCTGGGCAATCAGTACGAACAACACTTCCACCGAAAAGGCTGAGGCTGAAAGGCAGGCTGCCAAGGAAGCGCAGGAAGCGGAGAAAGCCGCTAAAATGGAAGAAAGCAATGCAAGCAGCAAAGCAAGAAGGAAGAAAAGCAAAAAAGACAACGATAACGACGAATAAAATTACACCCCCATATTTAGTCAAATTTATATGAGGGGATTTTTATATAGTTGCCTATTAAATATTTGGTGAGATAATGGAGGGATAAGTATGAAATCAAAAAGCAAAGCAGTCATAAGCCTTTTAATTGCGGTCACCTTATTATTTACATTATTAGCCCCAGCAAATGCCGCTGAGGCCTCTTCACCCGGTCCTTTAAAATTCAACAGTGACGGTACTTTTACAATCGTTCAAATCTCGGATTCACAGGATACGCAGTGGGCGTCGCCCAATATGCTGACATTGATTCAAAAAGCACTTAATGAAAGCAAACCGGATTTGGTTGTATTTACAGGCGACCAGATGAAGAATTACGATTCGGATTTTGACGGCGGCAATATTAATTGCAAAGTTGCGAAGGCTCTTGACAATATTGTTAAACCGCTTGTAAGAAGAGGAATACCTTTCGCGTTTGCTTTCGGCAATCATGATGGCGCAATAGCCGTCAGCTTAGAAGACCAGGTGAAAATGCTTCAAAAATACAAGGGGTGCCTCGTTGTGGATGAGGGGCCGTCTGTAAGCGGGTGCGGCAATTACAATCTGCCTATTCTCGGCAGCGACGGCATCGGCACAGCTTTTAATATTTATTTGCTTGATTCCAATCAGAGTGAGGTTTTGCCCGACCAGGTGAATTGGTATATTTCAAAAAGCAATGAGCTGAAAACAGCAAACGGCGGCAAACCGGTTCCGTCTATTGAATTCCAGCATATCGTGCCTTACAACGAAAATGTATATGGCTCATTTGCCGCGCAGGGGGATATAATCGCGTCCTTTTTCGGGCACAACCATTACCGTTCGGATACTTTCAGCCGTTTGGGTGTTGATTATGTCTATACACCTACGGCGGGCTTCAATGAATTCGGCCCGGAGATGGAACGCGGCGTCAGGGTGATTGAATTAAACGAAAATGACACATCGGCATATAAAACGCATGTTCTGACATTTATCGGTTTGCTCGGCGATAACCCTGTGACGGATTTGAGGTATAAATTGTTTACGTTAGGCGGGCTTGACGGCGATGCTAATGCCGTTGCCCTTGAGGTAATTTCGGGCATAGGAAAAGCTATTTTCTATGCCGCACAACAATCAAGCTGGAATCCGGTCAAAATGGCTGGTGCTGTATTGGATTTCTTTGGCGTTGATATAATACTAATTCGCGATTAAAAAACCTCTATGAAATCAAGCAAAAACCTTTGACAAATGGGTTTTTGTACCGAATTTTTAGTTAGGTTTTTATGAGTAATTAGTATAACCGCCGTTAAGCGTTAACCGCCGGTAATCATTAAATATAACGAAAATAAACAATTCCGCTGTGTTTAACAGAAGGTAAAACATGGCGGAATAAATTTTACCGGGTTCAAAAACAGATGGCCTGCGGTTGAAAAGTTGAACCTGATATGATATACTTGGCTTTATTAAAATACGCTTGACAGGAGTGATGATATAGGATGACCGGCAAAATAAAAAGTTTTACTCTGCGCGCATGTTCCCTTTTACTTGCGGCAGCGATGATATTTTGCTTAACAGGCTGCGGAAAAAAGACCGAAGCCGCGAAATTGCAGGTCCTTGTGAAAGATGCCGTGAAGGATATCTACCCGGAAAACACAGACAGCACTCTGCATGTTACCGGTAATGAAGAGTTGAAATATATTGCGAAATCGGGACTAATCGAGATTTATATCGACGAAAAAAACTATTCGATTGTTGTTAAGGAAACCTTAAAAAACAGTGTTTGGTATTCGCTGCCATATGTTCCTGACAGCAGCGGTCAAACATCCGGTAATTCCGCCGCGGTCGTGTCGCTTACGGTTGTAAACGGCGGGGAAACGCTTTATCTGAATTCTCAGGATAATTCGGTCGCTTTCGGCAACGTGTCATATACAGCGGAAACCGCAAGCGTAACCGTTCATTATACAATAACGCTTGATTCCGAAACCGGCAAAAAAACAGAATATATTACAGGTGACATTGCTTTTTCCGTAAGTGTGAAATACACGCTTACAGATGGCAGCCTTATTGTATCCTGCTCCAACGAAAATCTTTCCGGCAACGGGAATGCAAAAATCGAATATTTGGGGTTGCTCGAATATTTCGGGGCATCGTCAACAGCCGCAGCAGGCGACTTTATTCTTGTGCCGGACGGCAGCGGTGCGTTAATTAACACCGCGGTCGAACAACCGGATTTTAAGCAATTGACCTTTAATGTTTACGGCAATGATGCGGGCTCTTCCGGTGCCAAAACGGCAAACACGGCCGTTATTGCCGCATATGGGTTGAAACGCGGCGAAAGCGCTCTTGCCGTGCTTGTGCAAAAAGGTGATGCTGTCGCGTCTGTCACAGCGGACCGCGCAACCGGAACGGGCGGTTACAACAGGGTTGGCGCAAGGTTCAATATGACACCTGTTTTAACAGTTGAGAAAAAAAATAAATACTACAGATATATCAGCCAAAACAGCTTTTTTTACTATAATGAAAATACTGCTGTTACTAATGAAATCAAGCTTTGCATGCGATTTGTTGCCGGTGCGAACGCGACATATTCGGGTTTGGCATCCGTATGCAGAGAACAGTTGATCCGCGACAAATTCCTTTCAACCAAAACGGTTGAAAAAAGCGATTATCTGCCTTTTAATTTAACCGTTGTCGGGGCGGTAAAAAATAACATAATAAAAAGTATCCCTGTAAAAACTACGGCGGTGCTTACCACCTTTGAACAGGCGCAGGATATGCTGACAAGAATGAAATCCAAAGGGGTTAACGGTATTTTCCTGCGGTATAAAGGCGCCCTTACGGGCGGGTTAAACCAAACCGACATTGCAAGAGCGGACATTATGCTTTCCCTGGGTGGGAAGAACGGGTTTACAGCGCTGAATAAATATTTATCGGCGCAGAAGATACAGCTGTTTTTGGATATTGATCTGCTTTCTACCGGGGGTAACAGTTTGTCCGATAAATCAAAACCGGCGGCTGCAATTACCAAAGATTCTGCCTGCTTCACAGCGCCAAATGAACTATATGAATATGCGGGCGACGCAAGTTTCAGCAGGGGCATTCGCACTGTGGCGGGGATTGATAAGGCTGTTCTGAAGACATTAACCTATTTTAAAAATACAGAACTGACCGGTTTTTGTGTAAATGATGCATGCAAAATACTGTATTCCGATTATTCCGGTGACGGATACAACCGGCAAATTGCGGCTTCGGAGGTTGCAAGGCAGCTAACCTCGCTTTCAACCGGCAGAAAAGTGATGGCAGATACCGGGAATTTCTGTGCAATAAAAAATGCCGATGTTATTGTTAACATGCCTATGCCGCTCGAAACATCCGTTGAGGAAAACCCTGCATATGAGGCTGTACCATTTATTCAGCTGATTATGCATGGCATTGTTGATTATTCCGGTACACCGATAAACGATGCCCTGAATACGGATGTAACAGGCATTGCGGCAAAAGATATCGAGTATGGCAGCATTAATGATGAGGAGCAAAAAGAACTGAAGGATAGGATGCTGCGTTATATTGAGTATGGCGCCAGCCCGTGCTATGAGTGGACATACAAAGATCTTGAAGATAAAACCGGCGGTGTTGAAAAATTTTATTATGATGATTGGATTAATCAGGCTGTTGATTTTTATTTAAAGGCAAACACCGCGCTGTCTGATTTGCGTGATGCGAGAATGATCAGGCATACGAAGATTGCTCCCGGCGTGTTCTGCACGGAATATGAAGGCAGTAAAATCATTTATGTAAACTATACCGGCAGCGATTTTGATGTCGGCGGGTTTACCGTGAAGAAAAGGGACTTTATCAGAATTAAATAGCTGCCGTAAAAGACGCATCCCCGCAGATTACAGTTAACCGCGGGGATGCTTTTTTATATAAAATTGTCAAAGGGTGCTTAAATCGTACGGTGTCTGCTGGTATACGAAATAATTAAGCCAGTTTGCGAACAGAAGGCTGCCGGTTTCCCGCCAGGTCATCATGGGTGTTTGGTTTGTGTCGTCATTTGGGAAATAGTTGTATGGGATTTTAACAGGCAAGCCTTTGTTTAAATCACGGAAATATTCGCGGGCAAGCGTATCCCTGTCGTATTCCGAATGCCCGGTGGTATAAAAATTTCGGCATGCCATGTCTGAAATCAGGTGGACCCCGGAAATATCCGAGTAGGAGAGAATTTGCAAATCCTTAACCATGGCAATATCGCTGCGCCTGATTTCGGTGTGCCTTGATTGGGGAACGTTGTACACATCGTCAAAACCTCTGAGCAGCGGATGGTATAAATCCAGCGGCCGGTGCGGGAAAATACCGAACATTTTCTCCTCAAGCGGATATTTCGGAATTTTATAATGGTAATAAAGACCGGCTTGCGCGCCCCAGCATATATGAAAAGTGGAATAAACATTGGTTTTGCTCCATTCAAAAAGGGTGCAAAGCTCATCCCAGTAGTCAACTTCCTCAAATGCCATTTGCTCAACAGGCGCGCCGGTAACGACCAGCCCGTCAAACCGCAAATCCTTAACATCGTTAAAAACCTTATAAAATTTAAGCATATGCTCCTGCGGCGCATTTTTTGAGGTGTATGTTGCCATATGCAAAAGATCAACTTCAACCTGAATCGGCGAGTTGCTCAATAAACGCAGTATTTGGGTTTCGGTCTCGATTTTTGTCGGCATCAGGTTAAGAAGCAGTATCCGCAGCGGGCGAATATCCTGGTGGAGTGCCCGGGCTTCGGTAATAACAAAGATATTTTCCGCTTCAAGCGTTTGATGCGCCGGCAGTTGGTTGTCAATTTTAATCGGCATGGAAGTCACCTCCGAGAATAGAAATTTAGCGTGAATGAACGGCTAATACTAATTACTCATAAAAACTTAACTAAAAATCCGCACAAAACAGCATAATACTATTCTGCATTAAAATGGAGAATCGTATGAATCAAAGCTTTTGCTTGATTTTTTTAGAGGTTTTTCAATCGTGAATTAGTATGAATGATAAGTTGAAATTTATTATATCAGAATTGTTTTATTTGTTCAAGAAATGAATTGAGAAATGTGCAAAACTCTACAAAAATATTCCTCACTCGTATTTATTTCTGATTGATAATTCAATCTGTAAATGATATAATCTTAATAATTACAGTCAAACAAGGGAGTTGCATACATGAAGAAATTATTGAAAAGTGTTGTCGCCTCACTTTTAGCCTTTATTTTGGTTTTTGGTTCAGCACCACTTTCCGGAATATCCGGAATTGACTTCCATTTACCGGCTTGGTTGAATTTTGACTGGTTGAAGATTGAAGCGAGCGCGCTGACGGAAGGGATTTATACTTATACTGTTTCAAACGGAATAGCGACGATAACCGGTTGTAGTGTATCCGCTTCCGGAGCAATAAACATACCCTTGACTCTTGGCGGTTATTCTGTAGTTTCTATTGGCAACCGCGCTTTTGCATCACGGACAAAAATTACAAGCATAACCGTTCCGGACAGTGTAACAAGCATCGGGGTTTCTGTGTTTAGTGGCTGCAGCAAGCTGACAAGTGTGACAATAGGGAATAGCGTAACGAACATCGGTTCTTCAGCGTTTTTCCAATGCAGCGTCTTGACGAGCATCGAGGTTAGTGCGAGCAATTCTGTATATTCCGGTGTTAGTGGAATTTTATTTAATAAAGAAAAAACAACGTTGATAACCTGCCCGGGAGGGAAAAGTGATTCGATAATAATTCCGGACAGTGTGACAAGCATCGGTTCTTCTGCATTTAGATATTGTAATAAATTGACAAGTGTGACAATCCCAAACAGCGTGACAAAGATCGGTTCATATGCGTTATCAGATTGCGTATTACTAACAAGTGTGACAATTCCAAGCAGTGTAACGAGTATTGGTGATTATACATTTTCCGGTTGCGGCGGGCTGATAAGCATATCAATCCCAAATAGCGTGACGAGCATCCGCTCCACTGCGTTTTTGGGGTGCAGTGGTTTGACGAGTATCGATGTCAATGCCGGAAACCCTTCATATTCCAGTGATGATGGGATTTTGTTTAACAAGGGAAAAATGATGTTGCTTATCTGCCCCGGAGGAAAAAACGGTTCGATCGCAATTCCGAACACCGTGACGAGTATTAAGGATTATTCGTTTTCCGGATGCGCGGCATTGAGTGAAATAACAATACCGGACAGTGTTACGAGCATAGGCAGCAGCGCATTTTCCGGATGTGTGGCTTTGAGTAAAATAACAATACCAGACAGCATAATAAGCATCGGCGATTCGGCGTTTATTAACTGTACAAGCCTTGCGAGTATGACGATCCCGGTCAGCGTAACGAGTATAGGGGATTATATATTTTCCGGTTGCAGTGGGCTGATAAGCGTAACAATCCCGGATAGCATAACAAGCATTGGTGATAATGCGTTTGCAAAATGTACAAGCATTGCAAGTATGACAATCCCGGTTAGCGTGACGAGTATGGGGGATTATATATTTTCCGGTTGCGGCGGGCTGACAAGTATTTGCATCCCGGACAGCTTGACGAGCTTCGGAAATTACACGTTTTACAATTGCATCGGGTTGACAAGTGTCTCAATCGGCAGCAATGTTACATCCATAGGTGCTGCTGCGTTTTTCGGGTGCAGCGGGCTGACGAGCATAAGCATCCCGGACAGTGTGACGAGCATCGGCAGCGGTGCATTTGAAAGCTGCAGCGGACTGATAAGTGTAATTATCCCGGACAGTGTCACGGGCATCGGAGAATATGCATTTTACGGTTGCAGTGCGCTGACAAGTATAAACATCCCGGATGGTGTTACGATCATAGGCGATAAAATGTTTTTCAATTGCGTCAAGCTGATAAACATTATAATACCAAACAGCGTGACGAGTATCGGCGATGATGCTTTTTCCGGCTGCAGTATGTTGACAAGTGTCACAATCGGTAATAACGTGACGAGTATAGGGGATTATACGTTTTCCGGTTGCAGCGGCCTTACAAACATAACAATCCCGGACAGCGTAACAAACTTTGGAAATTATACGTTTTACAATTGCAGTGGGCTGACAAGCTTTGCAATCGGCAGCAATGTTGCAAGCATAGGTGATTCTGCGTTTACCGGCTGCACCGGGCTGACAAGTGTAAACATTCCGGATAGCGTTACGGGTATAGGAGATTATACATTTTCCGGTTGCACCGGGCTATCAAGCATAATCATCCCGGACAGTGTGACTAACGTCGCTCCAACCGCGTTTTCTGGTTGCAGCGGGTTGACAAGCGTATCAATCGGTAATAGTGTTGCAAGTATAGGTGAAAACATGTTTTCCTATTGCAGCAAATTAAAAAGCATTACAATTGGGAATAGCGTGACAAGCATAGGAAATCGTGCTTTTTACAATTGCAGCGGGTTGACAAGTGTTAGTATTCCAGAGAGCGTTACGGGTATAGGGGATTATACATTTTCCGGTTGCATCGGGTTAACAAGCATAATCATCCCGGATAGTGTGACAAACGTCGCTCCAACCGCGTTTTTTGGTTGCAGTGGGCTGACAAGCGTATCAATCGGTAACAGTGTTGCAAGCATAGGTGAAAACATGTTTTCCTATTGCAGCAAATTAAAAAGCATTACAATTGGGA
>CAZVJW010000008.1:50192-51794 GCA_964627535.1 uncultured Eubacteriales bacterium | reverse complement strand
ATAGCGTGACAAGCATAGGAAATCGTGCTTTTTACAATTGCAGTGGATTGACAAGTGTTTGTATTCCAGAGAGTGTTACAAGCATAGGCGATAATACTTTTTCCGGCTGCAGCGGGCTGACGGGCATAAGCATTCCGGACAGTGTTACGAGCATAGGCGATAATATGTTTTATAAATGCAGCAAATTGGCTAGTGTTACAATCGGAAATAACGTAACGAGCATCGGTAGCGGAGCATTTTCCTGTTGCGCAGCTTTGTCCGAAATAACAATCCCGGACAGTGTTATGAACATCGAAAGCGAAGTGTTTGCCGGTTGCGCAGCTTTGACCGAAATAACAATTCCGGACAGTGTAACGAGCATTGGAAGCAACGCATTTTCCGGATGCGTGGCATTAAGCGAAATAATTATACCGAACAGTGTGACGAGCATTGGTAACAGCGCATTTTCCGGATGCGTGGCATTAAGCGAAATAATTATACCGAACAGTGTGACGAGTATTGGTGACAGCGCATTTTCTGAATGCGCGGCATTAAGCGAAATAATAGTACCGGACAGTGTAACGAGTATTGGCAGCAGTGCATTTTCCGCATGTACAGCTTTAACCGAAATATCAATACCGGACAGTGTAACGAGCATTGGCAGCAGCGCATTTTTCAGTTGTAGTGGGTTAACAAGTGTTGCGATCGGAAACAGCGTTACGAGCATCGGCGATAATATGTTTTATAACTGCAACAAATTGATAAGCGTAACAATCGGTAACAGCGTGACGAGCATTGGAAATTATGCGTTTCGTTTATGCATCGTACTGGCAAGCGTTAGTATTCCGGACAGTGTGACGAGCATCGCTCCAACCGCGTTTTCTGGTTGCAGCGGGCTGATAAGCGTAGCAATCGGCAACAGTGTTGCAAACATAGGTGAAAAAATGTTTTACTACTGTAGCAAAATAAAAAGTGTGACAATCGGAAACAGCGTGTCAAGCATCGGGAACTACGCGTTTTACAATTGCAGTGGGTTGACAAGTGTAAGCATTCCTGAGAGTGTCACAAGCATCGGCGATTATACTTTTTCCGGTTGCAGCGGCCTGACAAACATAACAATCCCGGACAGTGTTACGAGCATCGGAATTAACTCCTTTTCCGGCTGCAGCGGGTTAACAAACGTAATAATCGGTAACAATGTTGAAAATATCAGCAATAAGATGTTCTACAACTGCATAAACTTGACAAGCGTGATTATCGGGGAAAGCGTAACGAGCATCGGGGACTATGCTTTTTACAATTGCAGCGGGTTGTCAAGCGTAAACATTCCGAACAGTGTGACGAGCATTGGTTCTTCTGCATTTTACGGCTGTACAGGTCTGATGAGCGTGTCAATCCCGGACAGTGTGACAATCATCGGTAGCGGAGCATTTTCCGGTTGCGCAGAGTTGACCGAAATAACAATACCTGAAAGTGTTTTGAGTATCGGTTCTTCTGCATTTTACGGCTGCAGCGGCCTGACAAGCATAATCATTCCGGACAGCGTGACGAGTATCGGTTCTTCTGCATTTTACGGCTGCAGCGGCCTGACAAGCATAATCATTCCGGACAGCGTGACGAGCA
>CAZVJW010000008.1:0-50092 GCA_964627535.1 uncultured Eubacteriales bacterium | reverse complement strand
GCGTGACAATCCCGGCTGGTGTGACGAGTATCGGTTCTTCTGCTTTTTACGGCTGCAGCGGCCTGACAAGCATAATCATTCCGGACAGCGTGACGAGCATCGGTTCTTCTGCATTTTACGGCTGTACAGGTCTGACGAGCGTGACAATCCCGGCTGGTGTGACGAGTATCGGTTCTTCTGCTTTTTTCGGCTGTACAGGGCTGACGAGCGTGATGATCCCGGCCGGTGTGACAACCATCGGAAATGATGCATTTCCTTGCACAGTAGTAGGTTGCTATTTTAGCGTGGTTGATGATTATTCGTTAATTATTAAAAGTGACGACAAATTTGTACCGCAGGAGCGAAATCAACAAACAACTATTCCGACCGGCTATATTGGCATCTATACGGTTTCCGATTTAAACAATATTAGAAATGACCCTGGCAAAAAGTATATATTAATGAATGATATTAACCTGCCGGAATCTGAAACATGGATAACAATAAATAGTTTTTCCGGAGTGCTTCACGGCAACGGATATGCTGTTAAGGATTTAAAATCACCATTTGTTTCGCAAAATTCAGGGGTAATCAGAGAATTGAATTTTATCAATGCGGAAGTTTCTTGTATTAATTCCGGCGGTATTATTGCTAAAATTAATTCCGGCGAAATTAGTTTCTGTACGGTTGAAGGCAGCATAACAATGAATGTTGAGGCATATTATTCTTATTCCTATGTTGGCTTAATTGCAGGCAGTTCATCGGGGACAATTTCTTATTGCAGGGCTGAGGGAAATGTCAACGGGTATTCATTACGTCGGGAAGGCTATTGTTTCGCAGGGGGAATAGCAGGGAATAATGATAATGGAACCATAAAATCTTGTATAACAACAGGTGGCAAAGTTTATGTGCGGATGGAAGAAGGCAGCATTGCAGGCGCGGGAGGGATAGCCGGGCAAAATAGCGGCAGTATCTATTTATGCGCATCGAATGCAATTGTTGAAGCAAGCGGATATTATAACGGTATTTGTTCCGGAGGGATTGTCGGGTACAGCAATTCCGGTAATATAGATACATGCTACTTTACCGGTTCCGTTAAAGCAAGTGTTGTTACAACCAACTACGGTGCATTTGCAGGCGGAATTATTGGGGTAAACGGTCGCAATGGTGAATGGAGTAGTCATGGGGGCGGTGTTAGCAATTGCTATTCAAACTATAAATCTCCGTTTGGCGGGGCTGGGAAGATATACGGCATTTGTGACAATATAAATAGAATTCATAATAATATTGAAAACGGTTCCGGTTTTACGGTTATAAACGCGGTTAACCAGGAACTAAGCCGGTTTATAAAACATTTAGAGATTAAGTCCGGCCCGATTCAAATTGGATTAAATGAAGAATATATAATATTGGCTACTGCATATGGATATGATGATGTATTGTCTTCTGATCAGTCAGGAGTTACATGGAGTACCAGTAACAGCAGTATTGTTCAAATTTTAAATACAACATCGGATGTTGTCAGCAAGGCGATAGTCAAAGGCATCGCAAATGGCTCAGCAATCATTACCGCTACGCATATGGATGGATCATCCGTGAGCTGTATGGTAATTGTTGACAACGGCTCACCCGTATTAGGAATAATAAACGACAATTATTGCATGAGTTACGGAAATCTTGGTTTCGAATCCGATCATATCGGTTTTTCTGCAAAAATATATAATGGCCCATATGTTTTTTGCGGAATGTCAGAGGGGCTAAAAGAGAATTTAAAGGCAAAAGATACTACGGTAACCATTCAACTGCCGACGGGATTCAGCTTTCAAAAAGATAGTTTGGTTAATTGTTTTATATATAACTATGGAGATTTTCCTGCGGACGGATATTTGACTGTTGATAAGGAAATATATCGACATGCCTTGCCTCCCAATGAGGCAGAAAAAGAGATTATGATAACTGTAACGGCAAGTAATGCCGAAATGGTTATTGCAAAGTCGACAATCAATATTTCGGAAAATCCATATTATCTGATTACCGATTTAAACAAGGAAAGCCTGACTTGTACAGATAAGCCTAAAATGATAAACAATAATTATGAGTTAAACGAGGCTTTAATCATTAACAGCAGCGTTGGGTCATTGACAATATCCGGTAATCTGACAGTTCATGGCGCTATTATTGTTGAGGATGGTGGTTCGCTTTATATCAATGGCAGCGTTAATTGTTCTTCTTTAAGTGTTAACGGAGGCGTAGTTTGGGTTATTGATAGACTGCTGTGTACAGGTACTATAGATGTCTTGGGTGGCAGCATTATCATGTATGGTAATCTAAGTTCCGGTAATATAGAAGTCAAAAACGGTGAATTGGCAGTGAATTCAGGTCAACTGACTGCGGGTAGTTTAAAACTTTCATATTCCAGTGGGCTCTTTTCGCGTTGGTCCGGCACGGGGGGCGTTTTAAATCAGTCCGGCGGTGAAATAATCGTTAGCGGTGATTTTATATCGCAAACAAACGGAATAAGCAGCCTTGCAGGCGGTGAATTATGGATTGGCGGTAATTTTGAACAAGGTAATGATAACGATAATTTTCAGGCAGGCGTAAATCACCGTACCTTTTTATATGGTTCGCCAACAATAAAATTTGATTGGGGTGCCAAGGGAAAATCGAATTTCGGCAATTTATATGTTTGCAGTGAATTGTCATCCGATACTATAGAGTATGTGAAAGATTTTGTATCAAGCGAGTTTTGTCAAGTAACGGTATGTTTAAACAATTATACTTATCGAATTATGAAGGACTTAAACCCGCAATCGTCTTGGGAGAGAAATGTTTTAGAGCTGTCTCAGCAAAGTGTTGCAATTAATCTTGCGGGCTTTTCAAATTTGTACGATAATTTTGATAATCAAACGCTGAATCAAATGGGTAAAGCGGTGACTTGGTGGCTTTCTGTAATTTCTTCACCGGTTATAAACGCTGAATTTGATGAAGTCAACAATACCGATGAAAACATAACTTTTAAAGTTGAGAATAAAGCTGGAAAAATTATCGAGGTTACATTTTACGCGGAAGGTATCACAACGGGAATGTGGGGAAGCTTAAGTTTTTTAAGTGTTAGTGTTGATGGGGGAACTAAATTATCATGCGGGATTTATGCAGGTGCTGATGTAAATAACTTTAAAACGCAGGCTGCAGGCTATTTGGCGGAATCGGCTTGTGACAAAGTACTTTGCCTTTATAAAGGCTCCGTTTATGGCACTTTAAGCGCAGTTGGGTATGAAAAGGTTGTTAAAACATTAGTCAATTTGGAGTCCTGGATTGGTGCTCACAATACTGCTGTAGGTTATGCCGGATTGTGTGGAAAAAGCAGTCAGCAAAGCATCGGAATCTGCTCTTATTTAGACCCTGTAGATATTATGTCAGGCAAAGCCGCTGTAAAAATGATATCAGATTCGTTCCCTTTGGAAGCGGACTTAACAACGGCAACTCCAATCTCCTATTCCGCTACTGTCCAAGCTTCACCGAATAATGATTTTGTTGATTTCGTTGACTCTAAATTGGAAGCGGCTATTCGAAGCGATATCGGCTTGGATTCATCGATTGCTTTCACCGATACGATAATTCAGGGAATAAAAAGACTTGACCTCCGTAATAAACAAATCACGGATTTAACAGGCATTGAGAATTTTGTTAACTTAGAAGTACTATACCTTGGCGATAATTATATATCTGACTTGTCTCCTCTGGCAAATCTTCCTTTGCTGAAAACACTTGATATAAGCAGAAATACAGTCCGTGATATTACGGCTCTTTCAACTTTAAACAATTTGCAGTATTTAAACGCTTCAGGTAATGTGATTTCGGACATATCTCAAGTTGGCACAATTATTTCTCTTCTTTATCTCGACATTTCCAACAACAGAGTTGCCTCGTTATCTGCCGTGAACACCTTAACTGTTTTGGAACATTTAAATATATCAAACAATACAATCCAAACACTCGGTAATCTTACAACCTTAACAGCGCTCAAAGTACTTTATGCCGAAAACTGCGCGTTGACGGATATAACGGGCTTGTATACCGAGAATATTAAAACAATTGATGTGTCCGGAAATTTAATTCAAATTATACCCATTACATCTTTATTGAACTTAGAAACGGCAGATTTCAGTAATAACAGGCTAACGACCATAGTTGCTCTAAAAGATTCTGCTAAACTTACAGAACTTTATGTTGAGAATAATAAATTGACTGATAATGGAGTCAACGGGTCATTCAGTTTAACTTCTCTTAAAATAATGGATATCAGCAACAATGAAATAACCGATATAAACTTTTTGTCTTCATCAACCGGCATTGAATACTTGAATGCCAGCGGGAATGAAATTCAAAGTTTGATTCCCATTAACAGCAAAATCAAATTGATGGAGCTTAAGCTGGCGGCTTGTGGTCTGACGGATAACCTGACAGCGCCGATTTCTTCTTTAACTGCGCTAAAGGTATTAGACGTATCAAACAATGAGCTAACAAGCATAGCGTTTGTAAACACCTTATCTGTTTTGGTATTTTTAGATATAAGCGGTAACAGTATAGGTGATACACAAGAGAATATTCAAACCGCTGAATTTCTTAACAATCTTGGCACCTCGGTTACAACTACTGATGAAACCGTTCATGTCAGTTCTGTCATAATGCTCGATGAAACATTGTCGTTGCATGTTGGAAAAGAAACTGCATTGGGTTATTTCATTTTTCCATACGCGGCCACCAATAAAGATGTTACTTGGAGTTCAAATGATGAAACGGTTGTATACGTTGATGAAAATGGTTATGCAGTTCCGGTTTCAGCAGGTACGGCAACTATAACGGTAACAACTTTTGACGGCAGTAAAACCGCAAGCTGCTCCCTCATCGTAAACGATGGGTTTATTATGGGAAAAACTTCGTCAGGTTGTATTGTCAATGACAAAACAAATTGTATATACGGGCTCGAACCCGGCTTAACGAAGGCGTTATTTGAAAGCAGTTATGTGCTTGTGAACAGCGGCTATTCCTTGGAATACTCCGCGGATACCATTGGCACCGGGACGTTAGTGAGTGTCCGTGACAATAATACCGATGAAGTAGTTGACAGCTACATTATCGTCATCTACGGTGATGTCAATGGCGACGGTGTGATTGACACTTCCGATGCGGATATGATTGTTGACATCGGGAATTATGCGCTGCCGCAATGGGACCCCGTAACGGATGCCGCCTATATCAAAGCGTGTGACCTTTTCCGTGACGGTGTGATTGATGAAAACGACTGCGTTGTTTTAAAGGATGTCCAAAACTATGCATTGACGCTTGACCAGCGTACAGGTGTCGCTCAATAGTGAGGGATAAAAATTATATGTATGGCGGGAAAAGCTTTGCGACGGAAGCCGAGCTCGTTGCGGATTTGATGGAAAGATACAATCGTCGGATTGCCAAACTGTAGGGTTATAAACAAACTTCGGGTTTGGTATGATGACCGCACGCAGACCCCAAAGGCCTCGTAAGTGTAGGGCGGGTGGGATAGCGAATCTGTCTTGTCATCCCGGCCTCACACTGGTGGCCTATTTGCATTGAAGGATCTCAATCTATTAAGATTCTTCGTCGCAAGCTCCTCTGAATGACAGGCCACTTCCCTTGTAATGCTATTAACTGACTATTGGTCGCTAATCTAAAATTTTTTAGGAGAAAAAACGATGAATAAGATTTTCAAACGGATTTTCAGTGCTTTTCTTGCAACTGTTATAGCTTTTTCAATCATTCCATTTAACTTGATTGAAGCAAGCGCAACTCAGTCGAGGATCGACAACATCAGTAACGCATATACTTTGACCGGTAATGGCGCAACTGATATGATTAGTATTGCATTCGCTCAGGAAGGAAAAAACGGTTCCAGCCTTGGATACTCTGATGAGTGGTGTGCCAGGTTCATATGTGATTGTGCGATATCAGCGAATCAAGGTGCTGCCATCCCTTATAATGGGGACGTTTTTGAATTAAAAAAGGATATTCTCGACGCTGGTGGTCTTGATACAACATCATCGCCTCAACCGGGAGACATCTGTTTTATTCACTGGGGGAGTACTGGCTCAAGTTATGATCACGCTGAAATAGTATATTCAGTTTCCGGTAGCAATGTTAATACAATTGGCGGTAACGCAGGCGAAGATGATCCTATTCAAACATTATATACAAGAACGGTTAAAAGGCACACACCAATTAATAGCATTGATGGTGCTCACATATTGTGCATTGTTCGGCCGGCTTATAAAACAGCCAACATCGCAACAATCACCTTTAACAGCGCCGGCGGAACGGCCGTCGCTTCAATAACTCAGGATGTGGGAACCCCGATAACAGCTCCGTCCGATCCCACAAGAACAGGCGGTATCTTCATGCGTTGGTATCCTGATGTCCCGTCAACAATGCCCGCTGAGAATCTTATCTGTGTAGCGTGGTGGTGTATGCTCGGTGATATCAACGAGAATGGCGATATTAACGTAATCGATGCGTTGATGGCTCTTCAAGGAATAACAGGCGTGAGGGCGCTGACTCCACTTCAAAGGTTGGTTGCAGATGTGAGCAGAGACAGCAGAGTCAGTGTGTTGGATGCACTTATAATTTTACAATACTGCTCGGGTATCGTTACATATCCATATAACTAAAAATTGATTAGCAACCAAAGATTATTTTGCACTTATGAGGTCTTCCTTTCAAAATATTTCCAGTTACTTTTTAAGGATAGCTCTTTAAGCTCGTTGATTTGAATCATAAATTTGGGGGAGATATTAGCATGAAAAGAATAAAGATTTTAAGCTGCATCCTTTGCTTAACGGTATTATTAAATTTAATTTTTTCTCAGGCAAATATTACTGTATATGCCGCGCCAAACGATTGGATATTACCATGGTCAGGAATTTGTGCGCTGACAACAACAGATTCGGAACATAACCGTTCTTATTATTACGGTTTGGATTTTGCAACCTACGGCGGTTATAAAATCGATTTGTATGCGCCAACAAGCGGTTACATAAGTTTAAATGAATATGACAGCAGCTTCGGGTATCATATTAACATAACTACCGATGACGGTTATATAATTAATATGGCTCACCTTGATGTTCAATCATGGTTAGCCGTAGGATCAAGAGTTGCACTGGGGCAGCGTGTCGGGATAATGGGCACAACTGGTGACTCAAACGGGGTGCATTTGCATTTTGATATTAAAAATTCTTCCGGTGCCAAGGTGTATCCGGCTTCATTATTTGGCCGTTCCATAAGCGCATTTGAAAGTCATGCGGATTTTTACGGCCAGGTTTATCCTATGTCATCAATTACCTTTGACAGCGCCGGCGGTTCAGCCGTCGCTTCAATAACTCAAGATGTAGGAAGCTCGATACCATGGCTTGCCAACCCAACCAAAGCCGGCTGCAGATTCTTGGGTTGGTTGCCGGGTGTTCCGGCAACAATGCCCGCGAACGATTTAACCTGTGTTGCGCAGTGGACACAGTTGCCGGTAGTGCTGTCGGTCAGCAATGCCACCGGCGCAGCAAATTCGGATGTTGTTGTCTCAATAAACATGCCTGCGAATTCCGGATTAGCTGCTGCAAGTTTCTATTTGAGTTATGACACAAACAAATTAACCTATAAAAGCAGCGCTGAGGGAGTTGCGGCTGCCTATGGGCTTACATCTGTTAACCCTGATTATTCTGTGAACGGCAATATTAAAACGATTTACAGCGCCTATATTGATGATACGGGGGATGTTGCCGCCGGTTCAATGCTGGATATCACCTTCACCATAAAAAATGGCTGGACAGGTTCAACACCGGTAAATCTGGCAGTGGGAGATTTTATTGATATGTATTACACCAACGTTCCCTATACTGTTTCCAACGGCAGCGTAAGCGTTAGAAATGATTTAAAAAAAGCCATCTATTTTTTGCCGGGGTATATGGGCTCGAAGCTGTACAGCACATCAACGAAAAATATGGCTTGGATGTCAAAACCCGTAATCTTAGCCGATATTGTTAATTTTAATAATCATTTTGGTTCGGCTTTCAGTTTGGATGAAAACGGCAACGGAAATTTAATGGGAGTTGACAGGGTAAAAGATAATGCGCCCAATGGCAATGGCCTTTATTCTTACGGTACAACGGATATAAGCGGTAAGGATACAGCTGCAAATATTATGGGAACACTGAAGTCGAATTTTTTAAAACAAAATGGCGGAGATTACGATACCGTCAAATTCTTTTCATATGATTGGAGAAAGTCGCTTAAAGAGGCAGCTGACGATTTACAGGCGGATATTAACAGCCGTGGCTATGACAAAGTGACGATCGTTACTCACAGCACGGGCGGCTTGCTCGCCGCCGAATATATAGCCGCGAGTACGGCAAATCAGCAAAAGGTAGAAAAAGTTGTCACGCTTGGCGCTCCGTTGCTTGGCACATATTCGGCGTTGACTCCATTAGAAACAGGCAAGGCTGATTTTGTTGAGGAAATGCTGGGGGATTTGGGTTATCCACTTGGGGTTTACAATTGGATTATGAATTTAACAAAAAATACGCCATGCACTTACCAACTTTTACCAAGCAATGAATTTGTTTCTATGTGCCCGATCGGAGTAACAGGTTCTTTGGGAACCGGTTATCATTCAGTCAACAATATAAACGGCTTTTACAGTCTATTAAATCGAAGTACAGCCGGGTTGAATCAAAATATGACAAACGGCAGCGGCGAAAGCCATAAAAAATACAGGGAAACTTATGTCAAAGGCAACATCATGAATGTTTTCAAAAAAGTGGAAGCGTATCATATTGCCGGTGTTGAACCGAAAAATGAAAAGAATTTACCGATTTATACAGAAATAAGCGCGAAATATGTTGATTCTTTTAATTACGGTACCGGACCGGTAAAATTCAACGGGTATAATCATACTACAAACGGTGATGGCACAATAACTCAAATCAGTGCTTGCGGGATTTACAAGAACAATAACGGAGAGTTTGTTTTCCCTGAAAGATATGGGCTTGCTCGTGGTGTTGACCATGGGGGCTTAGTTAATAATACCAATGTTTTGAATGTGGTGGTTGATTATATAAAACACGGTACAGCGGCATATAATATTAACTCGCCAAAATCCGCCTCACAAGCAATAACTTCAACCGACGAGCTTATTACTACCGGGGCGGGCATGTCGGATGCCTTGGTTTATCGTCTTAGCGGAAATGTGGATATCAGTATTCTGGATTCTGCAGGTACTCAAGTGGCTTTTTTGAATAAGGAAATGTCAGAAGGTTTTTCTGAAAACGGCATTTCTTACAACTACATCAGTATTGATATGAATGAAGTGGATTTACTGCTGCCCAACAACGGATTCCAAGTTGTTGTTACGCCAAGTGCGGATGCTTCGGGTACGGTCGATTTTTCTGCTGTACTCAGCACACTCCAAGATGATGGCGGGACGGAAGCAACTGTTGAATTTGCATCACCGCTGCAGGTTGGTGAAAAACTTGTTTTGGACGCGGTGAGCGGAATTACAAAAGACAATATTACCGATGTAGTATTATTGCTGACAAAGTCTGACTTATCAACGGTAACGGTTGCGCCGGCCGGTATTAAAACGGATTATGCAACCAGCCTGACAATCGATGAAACAGCAGAAATAGTGAGTGGAAATACCGTTACAATCAATGCGGTGGTTGAACCTGCAGGTGCCGGAGTCAATTGGCAGTCATCGGATGAAAATGTTGTTACTGTTGATGCAAATGGCAACGCAACCGCAGTCGGATACGGCAAAGCTCAGATAACAGCAATAACCGGTGACGGCAGCAAATTCGCGACATGCTATGTTACAGTGCCTTGTTTGGCGGAGAGCATCAGCTATTCCCTGGAAAGCCTTGTAATGACTACGGATGAAAACACTTTCATCACGCCGGTATTCACGCCTGCATATGCGACGAATACTGTTTTAACTTATAGTTCAGACAATGAAGCTGTTGCATCTGTGGATGCGGACGGAATGGTGTCGGCATTAAAACCGGGTACCGCGGTTATTACGGCAACGACAGATAACGGCAAAACAGCAAACTGCAACGTGACAGTGGAAAACGACAGCATAACGGCTACTCAAAGCAGCACGCTGCTGGTGAATGAAAACGATGGATTTATAACGAATATTTCTACGGCGAATGATTCCGTTGAGAAAATGAGAGGTCAAATCGGAAATACAAATATAAGATTTTTGGATGCGAGCGGCAATAGTATCCCCGAAAATAGCAGCTTGGGAACCGGTGCGAGATTGCAGCTGCTTGACAGAGAAGGAACCGTTATCGATGAATTAACTATCATCATCTACGGCGATGTTAACGGCGACGGTGTGATTGACACTTCCGATGCGGACACGATTGTTGATATCGGTAATTACGCGCTGCCGCAATGGGACCCCGTAACGGATGCCGCCTATATCAAAGCGTGTGACCTCTTCCGGGATGGTGTGATTGACGAAAACGACTGCGTTGTTTTAAAGGATGTTCAAAACTATGCGTTGACACTTGACCAAAGCACGGGCGAGGCAACTTAGGGTAACTATTTGTTGCGGCAAAGCTGTTGAGCGGTTTTTAACAACTCATACTAATTACTCATAAAAACCTAACTAAAAAATCCGCACAAAACCTAATAATACTATTCTGCATTAAAATGTAGAATAGTATGAATCAAAGCTTTTGCTTAATTTTTTAGAGGTTTTTTAATCGTTAATTAGTATTATGAATAGTCATTACAGTTAACAATAATTGATTTTACTGATAAAAGGCACTTCGTCGAAAACGGAGTGCTTTGACTTTGTAAAATATTCTGATATCAGAATGCATTCCGCGGCTTTTTGTTGCCATTGTCAGGCCGGTATGTTAAAATACTAACCAAGATTATGAATCAATCGGAGGGTATGATGGATTATAAAAATAAGGCGCTGACACCCGAAAAAAGAGCGGAAAACTTGCTTTCACGAATGACACTTGAAGAAAAAGTTGCCCAGCTTGATATGACCAGAGGCGTTGAATTCGCGACCAAACCGTGCAAAAACCACAGCTGTTCGGTTGAACCGGACACAGATTATGATTTTGGTAAACTAAAAGCCGCTTTCAGTGACCGCGGCGTGGGTTTCGTTCACGATATCTATTCGACACCCGAAGCGCTGAACCGCTTGCAGAGATACTTTGTTGAAGAAACACGCCTGGGTATTCCATGCATTTTCACCGGTGAAGCCCTTCATGGCATTGGCGGGCTTCGCGGTACGATTTTTCCGTGCCCGGTAAACTTCGGGGCTACATTTGACACGGATTTGGTTAAAACTGTCGGCGAGGCAATCGGCAGGGAAACCCGTTCTTTGGGTATCCACGAAATTCTTGCGCCTAATCTTGATGTTTCGCGCGAACCGCGCTGGGGCAGAATAGAGGAAACCTTCGGGGAGGATACATATCTCTCGTCAAGAATGGCCGCTGCCATCATCTCGGGTGAGCAACAGGGCGATATCAGCCGCCCCGATGCCGTCATTGCCGAGCCGAAGCATTACTGCGTTCACGGCATAGCCGAAGGCGGCACAAACTGTTCCCCCGCAAGGGCGGGCATGCGGGAAGTCGAAAGCTGCTATCTGCCGGTGTTTGAAGCGGGTATCCGCGAAGGCGGAGCCTATAACGCGATGGTCAGCTACAACTCGGTGGACGGCGATTTGCTCATGTGCTCCGAGCATTATTTGACGGATGTGCTGAAAAACCGCATAGGCTTAAAAGGCTACACCCGTTCGGACTGGGGCGGTGTCGGCAGAATTAAGTCAAAACATCACCTTGTTAAAACTGACAAAGATGCAATCTGTTTGGCGGTTAAAAACGGGCTTGATACTCAAGGGTGCGATTACCCGAATGATGTGTGGGAAACAACCCTTGCCGAACTTGTCAAAGAGGGCAGACTGACCGAAGAACGCATCAACGATGCTTGTGGAAGAGTGCTCCGCGTGAAGTTTGAACTTGGCCTTTTCGAAAATCCATATACCGATGAAAACCAATATAAAGAAATTATCCGCTGCGAAGCCCACAGGGAAATCTCTCTGCAAACTGCAAGGGAATCAATCATCCTGCTGAAAAACAACGGTGTGCTGCCGTTAAAAAAAGAAATAAAAAGCGTTGCCCTAATAGGTCCGTCCTCGGCGTCGCAGAAAATCGGCGGATATTCCCCAATACCGTTTGGTTATAACATTCCTTCTGTCTTCGATGAATTGAAAGCCGCAGCAGGTGACAGCATAACTATCCGCCAATGCAGCGGCTGCGCTATAACAGAAGATGACGGCGTAAGAGTGGTGGACGGCCAGCCGCACCTCAGCTCCGCGGGGGAGGAAAAAATAGCCGATTCAATCGATGAAGCCCTTGAAATTGCCTCCGGGTGTGATATTGTCGTGATGGTCTGCGGCGACAATACCGTCACAAGCGGCGAGGGAAGAGACCGCTGCGAGCTTACCCTTGCCGGCAGGCAGCGCGAATTGGTCGAAAAAATTTCAAAGCTTGGTAAACCGTTGGTTCTCGTGCTTGAAAACGGCAAACCCCTTGATATCTCCGTTGAAACTTCTTTGTGCGATGCTGTGCTGATGGCTTGGTTCGGCGGTGAACTCGGCGCAAGAGCAATTGTTGAGGCATTGCTTGGCAAAATCAATCCTTCGGGCAAACTGCCAATCTCTTTGCCGCAAAGCTCCACAAGGATTCCCTGTTATTATTCCATGCTCCCGGGCGGCGGTGAAGTGTTTTTCGAAGGCCCGAAAGCAGCCCTCTTCCCGTTCGGCTTCGGCCTTTCCTATACAACCTTTGAATATTCAAATATGCTTGTTGAGAAAACAGGTGAATTCGATGTCCATGTTTCTGTCACGGTGAAAAACACGGGCAAATATGACGGCGATGAGGTGGTTCAGCTTTATATTGATGATACGGAAAGCACTGTTGTTACGCCGCCGATGCTGCTGAAAGGTTTTTGGCGCATATGTCTGAAGGCAGGCGAAAGCAAAACCGTTTCCTTCAAGCTGGATTACAATTCTTTTAAGCTCATGAACCTTCGTTACGAATGGGTTGTCGAACCGGGCGAATTCAGGGTGCTTGCCGGTTCGGGTTCGTCGGATATCCGCTGTGAAGCTTTCGTAACACTCTGAAAATTTCGTTTTCGGCAACGCCTTGCTTGTGTTGAAAATGTTAATATGATACAATCGATTAATTGAATTTGCACGGAGGTTGGTTATGATGGAACTCTTAATTTCTTCTTTTTATGCATTCGTTTCTTCGCTGCTTGCAATGATTATGGCTTTTCTCAGCGGAGAACCGTATTATCTTCAGCCGAAAAATTACACGGAGGATGAAACGCGTATGGCAACTTATGAAGAGTACCACGCTTATATCGATAATTTGGCAAAGCTGCCTATGAGCTTTATGTACGGAACAAAGAAATATTCAGGATTTGGTGATTTCAAAGAAATCAGCTGTAAAACAGTTGCCGGCAAAAAAAAAGAAACGACCGAAGCTGTACTGCTGCACAGCGACAACAAGCTGCAAGTGACAGTTATAAGCTCATATTATTCCGCATACAACGCATATGAGTGGACCGTGAGCTTTGAAAATACCGGGACGGAAAATACTTCGGTTTTATCATGTGTTGCGGCGGCCGATATGTACTTCACCGGAAGCAACCCCGTGCTGAAAGGCATAAACGGTGACGGTGACGGTTGGTATGAGCCTTATCAATATGATGTAACCCTTTTCCCGCGGAATTTTGTTTCCAAAGACGGAAGGTCGACGGATAATAACTTCCCGTATTTTAACCTGGAAACGGACAGCGGCGGCACAATGATAGCCATCGGCTGGCCGGGAACATGGAAAGCCTCTTTTTCTTATGACTACAAAGGCAATACGCATTTTACGGGAACAGGCACAAACGGTATGTGCACATACCTGAAGCCCGGTGAAAAAGTCAGAACACCGCTTATGGCTTTTTTAAGGTATTACGGGCGCGATGAGGACAAAGCAACCCAGCTTTGGCGCAACTGGTATATTGACTGCAACATGCCTTCCGAAACAACGGCTTCCGCGGAGCCGATGCAGCCGAAAACATGTTTTCATTTAAGCACCGACAGCCCGAATCCAAGCAGCGACGGCAGCGTCGGTTTTGAACATTCGTCATGGAAAGCCAGCTTCGACAAGGTGCTGGCAGAAAACCTGCATTTTGACTACCAGTGGTATGACGCTGGTTGGTATTATGACGAAAACGGCCAGTCAATCTGGAGCGAGTGGAGCAGAACGGGGACGCTGACACTGGACAAAAATAAATGGCCGGCCGGTACATTTCTAGAAATGTCAAATTATTTAAAGGCGAACGGGACAAAAACGCTTTTATGGTTTGAACCCGAAAGAATCGGCGTAAAGGATTTTGACGCGTTTTGCAAGAACTACGGTTATGACAGCAGCTGGAAAATCGGCAGCAACATTTCAAATCTGGGGAATCCCGCCTGCCTTGAATGGACATTTAATAAAATAAAAACCGTGCTTGAAGAAACCGGTGTGGATTTATACCGGGAAGATTTTAATACCAACCCTGCATCCAACTGGAAAAAGGCCGATTTTGAAGAGGGGCTTTTCAGAACGGGCATAACGGAAAACAAATATATTCAAGGGCATTTGGCACTGTGGGACAAAATAATTGCATTCTGCGCGGAAACGGGCAGAAGCACCATCATCGATAGCTGCGCTTCGGGCGGCAGACGAAATGACCTTGAAACAATGAGAAGAGCCGTACCGTTTTTAAGAAGCGACGCGGACAGATACACACCGGAAATAAGGCTTTCGGTGACAACAACCTTTATGAAATGGATACCGTGCAACGGCACCAACATGCTTGCGCCATTCGGTACGGACACCTCGGCGACAAAATACCTTTCAAGGGTAAGCTTTTTGCCGATTAACGCCTACGGCGGCGCATGGAGCAGGGACCCGAATTTCAATTTTAACACGCTGAGAACCGCCCTTGGCGAATGGGACCGCATCAAGCAATATTACTACAGCGATTTCTATGCCCTGACGCCCTGGCATAACCATACCGACAGCACGGGCTGGACTTCGTGGATGTACTTTGACCCAACGGATGAATCCGGTGTTCTGCAGGTCTTCAGGCAAAGCGGCAACAAAGAGAATTCATACAAGATTTGCCTCAGAGGCGTAAAGGATGACTCTATATATACATTGACCGATTCTGACGGGCTTAATTCGTTCACTTCGATTTCGGGTGCCGAACTCAAACAAGGGATTATGATAAACCTTGCCAACCCTGCGTCGGCATCGCTTATTTTTATTGAAAAAGCAAAACAGTAGGCAAAATATATACGACCGAGCGAGTCAGAGTAACCTTGAAAACAGAATGTGCGAATTAGAGCAAAACACAGCAAAAGTGTTAAAAAAGAGATATAAATATAAAAAGCGTAAAAAAGTATGACGAATTAACCCGCGGTGGGAAACTATATGGGATAAAGGGGACTCCTATGCAATCAAGCTCAACAATCAATCAGAATCGCCGTTATGTCAGCTTAAAAGAAACGATTGGTTACATTCTCTTTGATTCATCAAAAACCTTTACGATTAACCAATACACAACCCGGTTTCTTTTGGATGTTGTTAAAATTGACCTTGGCTGGCAAACCGTCATCAACGCGATTAACAGTGTTTGGGATATTGTCAACGACTCTTTTATCGGGGCGATTGTCGACAGAACAAGGACCAGGTACGGTAAATTCAGGCCTTACCTCGTCATATTCGGTTTCTTGGGTACCTTCGGAACTGTGTTTTACTGGCTGACACCGATGTTTTTTGGGCAAAATCCTTTTGACGCAGGAAAATTATTTTATTGGCTTATTCTGGCAATGCTCCGGGAAGGCGGCGGAACCTTTCGCTCCATTGCTGAAACCGGCTTGATATCCACTGTAACACCCAATCCTCAGGAGCGAATGGGTATTCTCACCAAATCGGAGGTTTTCTCCTCATTCTACGAAAACATTCCGGAGTTCCTTTTGGCGGTATTGATTGACATGGTCAACCACAATATGATTCAATCATCGCTTCGAACGGTTTATGTGTCCATCGGTGTTATGACAACGCTCGTAAGCGGCGTTTTTGCAATGCTCTGTTTTTTTATAACAAAGGAACGTGTACAGCAATCGGTTCAGCGCCCGAATATCAAACAGGGCTTTCTTTCCATTATCAAGAGCAAGCCTTTGCGGATTATCATGATTTCAGATTTGCTCAACGCTTTAACGATTTCAACGGGGATGGATAATTATTATCTCGATGTGCTCGGTTCGTTGCTGATAAAAACGTTTATCAGTATTCCATCCACACCGGCTTATTATCTCAGTTACACATATCTTGCCTGGTCGCGCAAAAAATTCGCAACAAAATACCTGTGGATTTTCGGCTCACATATGGGACACATCCTCTCTCTCGTTGTGTTTATGCTCGGTTCGATCGGCGGGAGCGGCACCGGCGGGTGGTTCCGCAGTATCAAATATATGGTTCCGATTTTAATGGTGAAGGAAACGATTTGGCAATTGACTTCCGGAATGAAAAAAATTCTTCCAAGGGAAATATTAAATGAAGCGCTGGACTACTCTGAGTGGGAAAACGGATACCGCACAGAAGGCATGACCATCGCCGCAAAGAATATGATTACCAAAATCGTCACCAACACTAATTCCACATTCACAACACTAATTCTCAAAAAAATCGGATACAATATCACTGCCGGCTTTGGCGGGCAGTCCGACAGAACAAAATATTTAATGTTTATCATGTGTACGCTTGTTCCTTCAATTACAGGGCTTATTTCGATGTTCCCCAAGTTTTTCTACAACATTAACCGCACCAATCGGGAAAGAATGTATGCGGAACTGAATGAACGAAGAGCGCACTTGAGCAAGGCTTATGAAGAAACCGGCAACATAGAAAATGACCCGCATCAAACATTCGGCTCGGATTAATTGTTAGGAAGGTGAACCTATGGTGATAAAATTCGTTTCCTTGCTGATGCTGGTATCAACAATGATATCCAACATCTTTGGGTTTGTGATCCCCGATGTTCCTCAGACGTCAGTAAACTCAGAGGAAAAGCCGGTGATATCCGAATACTGCGTTTATGATGAGATACGCGGCGTGGAGGATTCTGTCTTTTATGTTGTCCGCCCCAAAGCGGACGCGCTGAACACCGTTTACGCAGCCGACTTCGGTTTTATTGCTGCTAATGCCGATAATTACGCAGCGTTTGCCGAGATTGTGAGCTATTGCAGACAGCACCCCAAAACACGTGTTGTTTTTGAAGCGGGAGATTACGCCTTCAACACCGACGCCGGCTTTGGCCTCGACAGCTTAACGGATATATATTTTGAAGGCAACGGCGCCAGATTTGTTTTCAGTTACGGCAGCAGTTATCTGAGTTTGTCAAACTGCGACCGCGTTGAATTCAACAATTTAACAATCGACTGGAACTGGGAGGCCTCGCGGCTCGGCTCAATTGTGCGTGTTGAAAATGCCGACGCGCAAAACCATACGCTGGACCTTGTTTTTACGGAGCTTGCCGAAGTAAATGAAAATATTGTTTTTTCCGCGCTTACACAATATGATGCCGAAACTCTGACCCCCGGCGCGAAAGAAAGCTCAAAAGAAGCATATCTGTATAACAGCTCCGGGGCAATTGCCGGCGTGGAAAAGGTTGGCAGCAACGTATTGAAAGTTACGCATAATGGTATGCTGGATAACTTTCTGAACGGCGAAGTGTACCTGCTGCGCCATTATGTTTACGGCAGCGCCGTTTTTTACCTTTACAACAACAGCAAAAATATCACCTTTGACGGGGTAAATATTTACGGCGCCGCGGGCATGGGTTTTGTGGTCGAGGGCGGGGCCAATCATTTTCAGTTTTTGAACACGACCGTTGGGCTGAACCCCGCCTTTGCGGCAACCCGCCGTGTTTCCGTAACCGCGGACGCCCTGCATATCGCGGATTCAAACGGGTATTTTCGCGTAGAAAACTGTGATTTCAGCTTTATGGGTGACGACGGTGTCAATATTCATGATAATCTCGGCTGCATCAATGGTGTAACGGACAGCAAAACACTCGTTGTACAGGGCTGGATGGCGGCAGCGATTCTTCCGGGGGACATACTGGCTTTCAAAAACAGCAATTTTGAAACACTTGATTTTACCTCCGCTGCGGTATCCGTTTCGCCCGTGGGGGGAGGGCTTTATACCGTTACTCTTTCCAATAAATTGCCCGAAACCGTTAAAAAGGACGGAATGCTTTTTAACACGGCTCATTTCAGCGGAAATTATGTGATCAGAGGCAGCCGTTTTCACGAGAACAGGGCAAGGGGGCTTCTGTTACAATCCAGCAATGGACTTTGTGAAAACAATACTTTTTATAAAATCATGGGTAACGCCATCAGAATTATTATGGATATCTCGCCGGGTTTTTGGCAGGAGGGTACCGGCGTTGACAACCTTATTGTCAGAAACAATACCTTTAATATGTGCAGCTACAGCAATTGGGGCGCTGCAATATTCATCGGAACGCAAATCGCCGGGAAAGCAGCCAAAACAACAACCGCGTTTACCAATATTGAGATAAGCAGCAATACCTTTAAAGACTCGCCGTCGTATATTCTCGACGCAAATAATGTGTCGGGGCTTGAGTTCAGCGGCAATTCGGTTTCAAACGATTTAACATATTCAAGGGATGTTGACAGAGGCAGACTGAACTTCGGTTTTTACTGCACTTCGGTTAATCTTAAAAACAATGTCTGGACCAAAAGCAAAAATATGTTTTTGCCGGAGATGCCGAAGTTCCTGAATCCGGCTATGTTTGATGTTGCGTACAATCATTGAAAGCCTGCTCGCCCTGCATCGGTGCCGGTATTAACAATTTGGCTGTGCGCACCCGGAATCGGCAGCAGTAGTTTGAAATGATTATGGATTTACAGAGAATTATAGTATTTATACAATTACCATAAGGGAGAAAATATGCAGAGCAAATTGAGAGAGTATGCAATGAAAATTGCGCAGTTCATGTATGGCAGAAACGGTTTTGACAAGCTGACCGGATTTCTGCTGATACTTGGATTAATCGTAAATGTCGTGAATTCATTTGTCAGGGCGTGGCAGCCATCAGCCATACTTTCCGCTGTTTCGTTTGCACTTTTTGCGCTTACCCTTTTCAGGATGCTGTCAAAAAATATCGCTGCGCGGCAGAATGAAAACTTCAAATTTGAAAATCTGCTGAAATTGTTGAATTTTTACGAAACAACTAATAAATTCAAAAGCATAACGAAAAATTTAAACCTCAGAATCAAATATTCCGGTACGCACCGGTTTCGAAGGTGCCCGAACTGCAAGGATTTTCTGCGCTTAAACAAGAAGAAAGGCAAGCGTGAAATTACCTGCCCGAAGTGCGGCCATAAAATGAAAGTCAGAATATGGCTTTGAACGCCAATAGTGATATGTAGGAATAAAATAATAATGAGATTTTGTATAGGAAATTGCAAGCGGCTGCTTGCTGTTGTCGAAACAAATTTTAACGATGTTATGGTCAGGAGAAAAACACATGAGACAAATTTCAAAACGGCTATTCAGTGTATTTTTGGCAATAATTGTGGTCGTTTCCATGGTTCCAAGTAAAGTTATTAGTATCTCGGCTGCCAACCCTGTATTGGTTTCTGTCAGTAATGTAACCGGTACTGCAGGAGAAAATGTTGTCGTATCTATAAATATTTCGGCTAACTCCGGCTTGGCCGCAGCTGATTTGTTTTTGAAATACGACAATACTAAATTAAATTATAAAAGTAGAGCACTAGGAATTGCTGCCGCAGGCAGTCTTCTTGCATCTGGTTCTCCATATACTGTAAACGGAAATTTTACATCAATCCATTTTAGCGTTGTTAATAGTGTTGGTATTAATGCCGCCGGTTCTTTGTTGGATATAACTTTTACCGTGAAGTCAGTCTGGATAGGGATAACACCTCTTTCGCTAACTGTCGGAGACTTTTATAATGCAGCATTAAATTTAATTATACCTGTAATAAAGCCTGGCAATATAACAGTAAACAACTATGCACCCTATGTAACCGGCGATATCATCGAATTCGGCTCCTACCCACAAACCAAAGTAACGGATACCGGCCTGATTATCGCGCTCAACGCACAACCCCTTGGCGCCGACGGCACGGCAAACTATGGCGGCAACCGATATAAGCGCTCGTATTTCACCCAGTACTTGCCGGGTTACACAACGTGGCCGCCAGACGAATTTCACAGCAATCAGCCTAATAACGGCTACTTTATCAATACCGTTTACTGGTTCAAATACGAGCCGATCGAGTGGCAAGTTCTTTCTAACACCAACAGCGAACTCTTTGTTATGGCAGAGAAGATGTTAGCGTCAAGCGCATATGACGAGGATGATATCGATGTGACTGGGGAGAACTATACACTGCGCTCCTGGTTGAATAATGATTTTTACAACACAGCCTTCAACTCAACGGAACATGCAAAGATAAAGACGAGTGCCGTGGTTAATGCCGATAATCCAATATGGGGCACTGAAGGCGGCAATACCACTTACGACAAGCTATTTCTACTTTCATACAGCGAGGTCATGAATCCGGCCTTCGGGTTCAGCTCCTCGCACTTAACATATGACACAGCCAGGCGGGCACAGGGGACGGACTTTGCGAAAAGTGAAGGGCTTTCGGTATATCCGGATAGTCCATATTTAGGAAATAGCTGTTGGTGGCTGCGGTCGCCAGGTATCACTTCAGGCTATGCCGGCATTATTGGCGATGGTGGTGATATCGGCGGAGATACCGAATATATCAACAGTACCTGTATCGGTGTCCGTCCCGCTTTAAAACTAAATCTGACATCTGATATCTTCCCATCATTGGATACCGTTTCCAATGTTAAAGCAGTTTCCCGTTCAAACAGCAGCATAAAAATCACTTGGGCCGCTGTTAACGGCGCCGCCGGTTATATAGTTTATCGTGCTGAAACAAAAAACGGCGATTACAAAAAAATAAATGACACGAACAAGCTCTCTTATACAGCCACAAATCTGGCCACCGGTAATAAGTATTATTTTAAAGTCAGAGCATATGCGGACATCAACGGCACAAGATTCTACGGTGGTTTTTCATCCGCTGCCTATGCGAGACCCAATCCTGATCAATATGAAGACTTCTTTAACATGCTTGACTACAGCGGAGCCTCTATCCCCATTCCCGGCCTTGACACCCAGTATGTGCCGCAGGGAATATGCGAAGATGAAACGAATATTTATATTACCGCGTATTATAAAACAAAAGAAAATGAAGAAGACGGAAAGAATTCAAAAATATATATCATTAATAAAGATACAGGCGAATTAACGAAAGCGCTTTTTGTTGCGAGCGGAGCGCATTTCGGCGGGATAACGGTTGTCGGCGATGAACTCTGGATATGCAGAGGCGAAGGCTTCTTGATTGTCAGAAAGAGTACCGTTGAAGGTAAAAGCGACGGAGATACAATAGCCATATCCGAATGTTATACCGCGGATGTCAGTTCAACCTTGAAAGACTCAGCGTCGTTTTGTTATTATGATGGTTCATTATTGTGGGTTGGTGTCTTTACCAAGGTGTTCTGCAGTAAAATGATCGGTTATAAAATCAAATCTTTATCTGACGGTACATATCCGCTTGAAAAGAAATATAAAATAAAAATTCCAATGCAAATTCAGGGCTGTGTCCGGCTGGATGACGGCAGCTTCATTTTTACCGGTTCATACGGCAGAGATAATGACTCGAAAATATATAAAACTTTAGATGGCGTAAAAGATAAAAAATCCGGTGACGAGTTTAATATTGATTACGCCTTCCTGACATTAGAAGTACCGCCGATGGCGGAAGGGATATCTTTAAACAGTAATAACGAACTGCGGATTTTATTTGAATCCGGGGCGGATTGTTATTACGGGCATCCGGATGCGTATGGCAGCAGTAACAAGTGCGATTACCCGGTCTTTCATGTGCTGACAATAGACGGGAATTCTGTTTCATCAAAAAATTCTGGTAAAGCCTTCAATAATTCTGCAATCATTCCGAAGAATGCTATGCCTGCCGCGTCAGCTTATGCGGGGGAAGTTCCGCAAGAAACCGCTATTACCGGTGTCTGCGGCGAAAATGCAAATTGGTCGTTTGAACCCGCAACAGGCGCCCTCGCGGTAACGGGAACGGGCAGGATATTTGACTGCGCGCCGTATGAGGACATTCCGGCTCCTTGGGAAGAGTACTCGAACGCAATCGAAACGGTCGACGTGGCTCCCGGTATAACCGGTATAGGTGTGTACTCGTTTTCGGGCTGCACAGTACTGTCAAGCATATCTATACCCGCAAGTGTCACGGATATCGGCGACGGTGCGTTTTCATGCTGCGCGGCGTTGGCAAGTATCAACGGCTGCAACGGAGTATTGTCTATCGGGGACCATGCTTTTTCCGAATGTGCCGCCTTAACTGGATTTTCGATTCCAGGCACATTAGAAACCTTGGGGCGGTATGTTTTCGAAAGCTGCGGCATGCTTGTTAACATCAATGTTGACAGTGGCAATGAGGTGTTTTCGTCTGTTAACGGAATACTCACCAGTAAGGATGAGTCCACAATCATCATTTGCCCGGAAGGGAAAACAGGTGACATGGCTGTTTCCAGTGTTATAACGGACATTGCAAACGATGCTTTTTCAAACTGTTCCGCATTAACAGCTATATATATTCCGGACAGCGTTGTAAGCATTGGCGAAAATGCGTTTTACGGTTGTAGCGGCCTCAAGGATATCACTGTGCCACAAAGCGTTGTGGTTATCGGCGAAAACGCCTTTACGGCTTGCTATGATTTGATCGACATCGAAGTCGACAGCATAAATTCTCTTTTTTCATCTATTGACGGCTGTTTGTACAGTAAGGATGAGTCATCCTTATTACGCTGCCCTGAAGGGAAAACCGGCTCGGTTGTCATTCGTGAAAATGTGACAAGTATCGGTGATTCCGCATTTTACGGTTGTGATGTAGTAACAATAGCTGGAATGGCCGGATCGGTTGCGGAAACATATGCGGCTGAAAATGGGTTTACTTTTTTGTGTATTGTCCAGGGCTTGAATCTTGTTGATCTTCCGGTGAAACAGACATACGCTTTAGGTGAGACACTGGATTTAGCAGGATTAAGGCTTCTTTCTTGCGGAGCCGGCAACTCGCTCTCCGAAATCAGCGAGTTCTCGGTCTCTGGCTTTGATTCCGCGGCGGCAGGGATTAAGACCGTTGTATTGGATTACAGCGGTCAAAGCGTATCTTTCGTCATTGAGGTGAGAGAAGACGCTGTCCTGTCTTCCGCCCATCCGTATGCAAATAATTCGGATGTTTCCTTTGCCTATACCCATCCCGAAAGCGCATCCTATCTGGAGGTTGAGTTTTCGGAGAAAACAAGCACGGAATACGGAAACGACCGCATATGTATTTTTGATGGAAATGGCAATCAAACCGGTGAATATTCGGGCAGTCAACTTGCCGCCCGGAAAATACTAGTGCCCGGTAATTCAATGACGGTTACGCTGATTTCCGACAGTTCATCGACAGACTTCGGATTTGAAGTGGTATCAATAACCGCACTTGACACTAACCCGGCCGGAATTTGCGAAAACGGGTTGGAATGGTCGTTTGATATCGCGGCCGAAACACTCGAAATAAGCGGATCGGGTGCATTGAATGCATATGCCGGAGACACCGCGCCATGGTATAGTTTCCGGTATGATATCAAATCTGTACATATAGGTGGCGGTGTTTCGGCAATAGACAATAATGCGTTTTCGGGATTGGATGCGTTGAACGCGATTACGGTAGACGCCGGCAATTCTGCCTTCACTTCGGTTGACGGCGCTGTTTATAGCGATAATGTTGATGCCTTGTTGCTTTGTCCTCCGGGCAAGGTGGGGCAGCTGGAGATTCCCGGTAGTGTAACGGCAATCCGGGATGCGGCTGTTAAGGGCTGCGCGGGGTTGACGTATGTTATAGTGCCTGCGAGCGTAACGGAAATTCCGGAAAATACGTTTGAAGGCTGTGGCGAAGTAACCTTCATCGGCGAATCCGGATCTTCTGCCGAAAATTATTCGAAAACCAATGGCTTTGCGTTCATTCATCCGGGGATGAATTTACTTGAACTGCCGGAAAAGGATGTGTATTCACTCGGAGAACCGTTGAATTTAAGCGGCATGCGGCTGGTTTACTGCGACGGCTTATACAATTTGACAGAGTTGAGCGACTGCCATGTGGCAGGCTATCAGCCGCAAATGATGGGATCTCAGGTTATTGATTTATTATATAGCGGCGAGAAGGCTTCTTTCACTGTCACCGTCGGCGCCGCAGTTTTATCCTCAAGTCATCCTTATGAAAACGGCTCGAATCTTGAGTGGATATATGTCCACCCGGAAAATGCCGAGTTTGTGGAAGTGATGTTCTCTCAAACAACAAGAAGCGAACCCGGTTTTGATTTTTTCAAAGTATATGATGGCAGCGGGAATCTGATTGGAGAGTATACAGGCGCCGAGTTGGCCGGCAGGATGATAGCCGTTCCCGGTAATTCAGTGAAAATAATCCTTACTTCTGACAGCGATATTTCGGACTATGGGTTTGATGCTTGTGTGCAAGTATTCAACGGCAGCGCAGCCGGCATATGCGGCGATGATGTCAACTGGTCATTCGATTTTGCTTCGGGTACGCTGGCTTTAACGGGTTTGGGCGTAATGGAGAATTACGACGACTGGACAGATAATAATGCACCTTGGAGTTATCTTAAAAAATATATTATTTCGGCAACACTTGCCGAAGGTATATCCACTATCGGCAGCTGTGCGTTCGCAGGTTTCGAAAATCTGGTGAGTATTATCCTTCCGGACAGCGTTTCTAATATCGGCACAGGATCGTTCCTTAATTGTGCGAATCTTTCACGAATCCATATCCCGGATTCTGTTACCGGAATCGGGAATCAGGCTTTTGACGGCTGCGGAAATTTGACGATCTATAGCACCTCTGACTCATATGCGGAAGTCTTCACATCTGCCAGAGGTATCACATTTGAACCTTATGTCTCTGTTGTTTCGAGCTCGAACGCTTTGATAGACCTTTCAAACCGTTACATTTATGGATTGGAACCCGGGACTTCTGCACTAAACGGGTTTATTAGTACAGCCGACGGATATGAACTCATATGTGTTTCAAGTTCAAATGGATTCGGAACCGGTTCCACTGCGAATATTACGTTGGACGGAATCTTTATTGAATCTTATACTATTGTCATCTACGGCGATTTAAACGGCGACGGTGTTATCGACACCGTTGATTCGGACATGATTGTTGACATCGGCAATTATGTGCTGCCGCAATGGGACCCGGTAACAGACGCCGCATATATCAAAGCCGGCGATCTCTTCCGGGACGGTATTATGGATGAAAATGATTGCATTGTATTAATGGATGTGCAAAATTTTGCATTAAATCTTGACCAGCGCACAGGTGTTGCCGCGGCACCGGGATAAGAATAGAAATGAAGTAAAATTTAAGGGTTAGCAATGATGTCGTTTCTGTAAACAGGGAGGAAGCAAATGAAAAAGTCAATCAATGCGTGGTCGGTTGAAAGCAACAAAGGCTTTGAAGAAATGTTTTCGCAAATAAAGGCCGCGGGTTTCGATGGAATTGAATTAAACCTTGACAAGGAAGGCGGTTCGGCGCATTCTCTCACTTTATCGACACCTTCGGAAAAGATTGCTGAAATAAAAGCGCTTTCGGAAAAATTCGCGCTTCCGGTTGTCAGTATATCCTCTTCGCTTTACGGCGGTAATATGGGGAACCCGGTAAAAGAAGAAAGAGCGTTGGCGTCCGAAATCTTATTGAAGCAGCTTGACTTTGCCTCTGCGCTCGGTGCTTCGGGCATACTTGTCGTTCCGGGCGGACCTTCGGAAAAAGTGAGCCTCAAAACGTCCCGGGAAAATTCGCTTAAAACGCTCGCGGATCTTAAAGAGGAAATTGACAAAAGAAATATTTTTGTCGGCGTGGAAAATGTTTGGAACTGCTTTTTTACTTCTCCGTATGATATGACCTCTTTCATTGATGCTTTGGGGTCACCGTATATCGGGGCATATTTTGATGTCGGCAATGTGGTTGCCTTTTCGGACCCCGAAAACTGGATTGAAATTCTCGGCAGAAGAATCGGCTTGGTTCATGTCAAAGGTTTTAAACGCAAAAGCGGAACAAATTCGGGCGGAGATTGGGTTGATCTTAACGCGGGGAGCATCAATTGGCACAAGGTTGTTCCTGCGCTTAAGGCAGCCGGCGTTAACGGATATCTGACCGCGGAAGTTGGCAAAACAGTACCGGAGCAAACATATACGGAATTCTACGCAATGGTTTCGGCTCAGCTTGAAAGTATTATTAATATAATAACGGAGGTAAAACGATGAAAAAACTCGTGATGATCGGCTGCGGCGGCATAGGGGAATACCACCTCGGGCATTTGACCCAATTTAAGGATATTGTTGAGCTTGCAGGTTTCTGCGACCTTATTCCGGAAAAAGCGTTAAGGTTCTGCCAAACAGCCGGCAGCGGCAAGGCATACATGGATTTCCGGGATATGTATGACGAAATTCAGCCGGATATGGTTTTCATCTGCGTTCCTCCGTATTGCCACGGTGAAATAGAATATGAAACCATCAGCAGAGGTATTAATTTCTTTATTGAAAAACCGATATCCCTCGACATTGAGCTGTCAAAAGATATCGCCGCAAAGGTAAAAGAAGCCGGTCTGATTACCGCCGCGGGCTTTCAGTGCCGCTATGGCACCATTGTTGAGCCGTCAATGAAATTCATGCGGGAAAACGAGGTTGTTCTTGTCGAAGCCTCTCGTATCGGCGGGATACCGGATATCACCTGGTGGCCAAAAAAGGAAACGTCGGGCGGGATGCTCGTTGAGTCGACCATTCATCAGTGCGATATTATCCGCTACCTTTTTGACGAACCGGAGCTTGTTTTCAGTTTAGCGACAAACGGGTTCGTCAAAAGGGAAGGCTACGATATGGATGATTTAACAACCACCGTCATTAAATTCCGTGGCGGCGCACTTGGTGTGATTTCCTCCGGTTGTTATGCCACCGAGGGCGCGAGTTTTGACAGTAAAATAACCTTCAGCGCGAAGGACAAACGCGCTGTTCATAAAATAATTTCATCTTTGGAAATTTATGAAAAGGAGGAAGTTATCACGGAATCCCGGGAAGGCTTCGTTGTAAAAGGCGACGGTGCGCTCAGCAAAACATCCGGAATGACGAAATACATGCAAGACGGCGATGCCGGCATACCATGCGACCGTACTTTTGTAGAGGCGGTTATCAGCGGCGACGGCTCGAAAATTCGCTCCCCCTATGAGGATGCGCTGAAATCACTGATTTTTACAATGGCGTGCAATGAATCCATGGCAACCGGACTTCCAGTTAAAATTGAGTATTAATAGGATTGCCTATTGTACACTAAACGGTTATATTCAAATCAGTTAATGCAAAAATCCCCGGGAAGTAAAGGAAATACATGCAAAGCATTGAAATATATTCTGTTGTCATATATAATGACCCTGTTGCTGTGTTAATAATTTTCAATGATATTCAACTGAAGACCATAACAGGTGAAATTTTATTTATTGCGGAGGAATTTAAATGACGAACCAAAGAAAATGGCTCAAGGGTGACACTCATCTTCATACAACGAACAGCGACGGTGTCCTTACAAGGGATCAGCTTATTGAAAGATGCAAAAAAAACGGGCTTGACTGGGCGATTATAACCGATCATAATTTCAGCTCGGTGAGCGAACCTTATCTTGACGGAGATCTGAGGGTAATCCAGGGTGAGGAAGTTACCGCAAAACCGGGGCACGTTAATATTTGGGGCGAAAAAGTTCCTTTTACACCGCCATACACCTTGAAGACCTTTGACGACTATTTAAAAATAATCAACGATGCCAAAGCCGCCGGTGCCACTATTTCCGTCAATCATCCGTTTTGTAAAAAATGCGGCTGGCACCTTCCGCTTGAAAGCATTCCAATGGACTGCGTCGAAGTATGGAATGCACCAATGCATATCGATAACATGACAAATATTCAATGGTGGCACAATGAACTGCTGATGGGGAAACGCATCAGTGCTGTCGGCGGCAGTGATTATCACAGAGATTATTATGTGACCAATCTTGTCGGTATGCCGACAACAATATGTTATGCGAAATCCAACTCGCAGGAAGATATACTTGAGGCGCTGAGAAACGGCAACTGCGTTGTCACACAGGGGCCGGATAAAACGATGCTTTATTTAACCTGCGGTGATGCGTTTGTCGGTGAAACCGTACCGTGGAAAAAAGGCATCAAAATTAATATAAAAGCGAAAAGGCTAAAAAAAGGCCACCGCCTTGTCATCTATAACAACGATAAGGTTATTTACAGTTATACCGCGAAAATGTACGGTTCCCATAAAGCCGAACTTGAAGTTCCACAAAAGGGATTTGTCCGTGCCGAAGTGTTTTATGAGTTTAAACCGCTTTCTAAAAAGGTATACGGACTTTTAATTAAAAAAGAAATGCCGAAAGATATCGGAATCCCGTTGCCGCCTTTTGCTTACTGCCTCACAAATCCGATATTTTTTGAGTAAAATTATTTTGACAGACCGCTTGCAGCAGTTCTGATACTAATTACTCATAAAACCTAACTAAAAAATCCGCACAAAACCTCATAAATCAAAGCTTTTATTTGATTTTTTAGAGGTTTTTTAATCGTGAATTAGTATGACTCAAACAGGTGATCTGATTTTTTATCCCGAAAAGACTGCAAAAAACGGATAGCCGATGGCCACCCGTTTTCGTTGTCATATACTGAAATAATATTAAATCTATATCAGGTCTTTGTTACGATAATATTTCCGACCATGTCCGCAACATCTTCGCAGCAGTCAATTGCATGCTCAAGAAGCTGGTAAAGTTCCTTGTTTTTGATGATCGTTACCGCGTCGGTCTCGGTTTCAAACATATGCCGCATACTTGATGCATACACTTTATCACCGTCTTCCTCCAACCTGTTAATTTCAATAATAAGGCTTTCAATGCTTTTACTGTTTTTGCTCAACTTTTTCAGTTCGGTCATCAATTCATGCAGTCTTTCGCATGATGTGACTAAGAGGTCAACAAAATCGCGCATATAATCACTGCTGACTGTTATATTCATCATATAGAAGCTGCTTGCGATAGCATCAATGCTGTCGGTAACATCCTCTATACCGGTCAGTATATCAACCAAATCGCTTCGGTCGATGGGCGTAATAAAAGCAACATCAATAACTTTAAGGCATTCATGGAAGTGAATGTCTCCGGAATGCTCAAATTCCTTGATTAATTTGACCTCATTAATGTTAACTGTGCCATCGGCAATAGAAGCCTGCAGTTTTATAGCTGCTTCTTGCGCTATTGCCGCACTTTTTACAAACATTTCGAAATAATCAACTTTTTTTCTGCTTATCATTTTACCCATAGCTTCCAACCTCCGTTATTTAAAAAATAAATCTGAAAAATGTCGCAAAAATATAACCCAATATTAAGCATGCGGGGAATGTTAAAACCCAGGCAATCACCATTTCTTTGGCAATTCCCCAGTTAACGGCTCCGATACCTTTGGTTGCCCCCGCACCCATCATTGCCGTTGCTTTTGTGTTGGTTGTGCTTAACGGTATACCGAATTTTGTTGCGGTAAGCATGCTCAATGAAGCAACCATTTCAGCCGAAAATCCTTGGTATTTTTCGAGGTTTACCATATCAATTCCCATAGTCTTTATGATGCGGTACCCGCCGACAGAAGTGCCGAAAGCCATAATTGAAGAGCATAAAAGCATTATCCAAAAGGGTATCTTTGCACCTTTTTCCGCAATTCCGCCGACAACAAGAGCAAGGTTTAAAACGCCCACAAATTTCTGCCCGTCTTGTGCGCCATGGCTGAACGCCATAAGAGAAGCGCTTAAAACTTGACCGAAAGAAAAGAATTTATTGGCTTTGCGCCTGTTTACATTGACAAAAGTAATCTCAACCGACCTTGTTGCCAGGTAACCGAGCACAAACCCGACGACTGATGATATAACAAGGCCTAACAGCACTTTCTGTACAGAAGCCCAGTTGAATGCTCCGAAACCGTTAAGAGAAATGCCTGCACCCATCAGCCCTGCAATTAAGGCGTGGCTTTCACTTGTGGGGATACCGAATTTCCAGGCGGAAGTTGACCATAGTACGATTGAAAGCTGGGCTGCGCCCAATGTAATAAGCGCTTCCGTTCCGACACCGATTTCTACAACGCTTGCGGTGGTTTCTGCAACGGCGCTGCCCATTAAAAACACACCGAGCAGATTAAAAACAGCGGCGAAAGCGATGGCAAACTTTGGCGGAAGAACACGTGTGGAAACTACAGTGGCAATGGCGTTTGGCGAATCGGTCCACCCGTTGACAAATATCGATGCGCATACAAGAATTACAACAATGATTAAGCTTATTGTCATTAAACCATATAACTCCTTCCCGAAAAGTATCTATATTAATCAAGCCGGTTTGAATACAGATTGCTGACAGTTTTATAAATTGTAACAAAATTACCCCGAATTGACAACACATATTATCATACCGATTTAATAATTGTAAATGGTTTTGTGTAATGGACATGAATATGACGTGATATTATAGAAATTTATTGTTTTATGTATGAAAAACTGACTTCGTATTTTTGAAATAAATTAAATACTTGAAAATTGTACCGGCCGGTGGTAGAATAAACCATATTTCATATGCGATGATCGGAAATAAGTAGAGATGCCCGGAGAAAACATTTTCTCCACAGCCTTCCAGAGAACTGCCGGGCGGTGCAAGGCAGTAAGGCGCGGCATCTTGAATACATTCCGTGAGCATCGCGCTTGATGGGAGGCTGAGGTTTCCCGGCAGGCTGCGACGGTGGCACCCGTTAACATGCGGGAGCAAAATAAAGATGATATTTGCTCCATAAGGCTGTAATCCGTAAGGATGCAGCAAATTGAGGTGGTACCGCGGATAAATCCGTCCTCTGTTTAAAGCAGTTTTTGACTGCTTTAATGGAGGATGTTTTTATTGAGTTGTTTGTAACTATTAAGAATATTAAAGAATGGGAAGGATGCTAACAATGCCGATTATTGATTTCCTTGAAAAAAACGCGAAACTTTATCCGAATGAGGTCAGCCTCGTCGAAATCAATCCTTCAAATCAACCGGATCATGCTGTCACATGGCGGGAGTATAACTTGATTGAGACAAGTTCTCCCGAAAAGTACCGCCGCGAAATGACCTGGAAAGAATTTGATATAAAAGCAAACCGTTTTGCCAACCTTTTAATCACCCGCGGAATTCAAAAAGGAGACAAGGTCGCGGTTTTACTGATGAACTGTCTCGAATGGCTACCTGTTTACTTCGGCATTCTTAAAACCGGAGCGCTTGCGGTGCCCTTGAACTTCCGCTATACCGCGGATGAAATAAAATATTGTCTGGAGCTTGCAGAGGCAAATACGCTGATCTTTGGCCCTGAATTCATCGGACGTGTTGAACAGGTTTTTGATCACCTGCATGGGGTAAAAACATTTTTCTATGTCGGCGAGAACAAGCCAACCTTTGCCGACAGCTATGATAAACTGGTGCATCATTGTTCATCTATAGCACCTGCGGTCGAACTGCTGGATACGGACGATGCCGCGATATATTTTTCATCCGGTACAACAGGCTTGCCGAAGGCCATTCTTCATTCGCATGGTTCGCTCGTCGCTTCCTGCCTGACTGAACAAAATCATCATTCCCAAACGCATGACGATGTGTTTTTGTGCATTCCGCCGCTTTACCATACAGGCGCAAAAATGCATTGGTTCGGCAGCCTGCTTGTTGGCAGCAAGGCTGTTATTCTGCGCGGAATTAAGCCTGAATGGGTCGTTCGAGCGGTGTCGGAGGAAAAAGCAACTATTGTTTGGCTTCTTGTACCCTGGGCTCAAGATATTTTGGATTCCATTGACCGGGGCGACATAAAGCTTGATGATTACCGTTTAAGTCAATGGAGGCTGATGCATATCGGTGCGCAGCCTGTACCGCCCAGTCTAATACGACGCTGGAAGCAGGTGTTCCCGAACCATGATTATGATACCAACTACGGATTGAGCGAATCAAGCGGACCCGGCTGCGTCCATCTTGGTGTAGAAAACATCCACAAGGTTGGCGCAATAGGTAAAGCCGGTTATCTTTGGGAAACTGCCATTGTTGATGAAAAAGGCAAGCAGCTGCCTCAGGGCGAAACAGGCGAACTCATTGTTAAAGGCCCCGGCGTTATGAAGTGCTACTACAACAATCCGAAAGCCACCGCGGAAATACTCAAAGATGGTTGGCTATTTACCGGGGATGTCGCCCGAATGGACGAGGACGGATTTATTTATTTGGTTGACCGCAAGAAAGATGTTATCATCAGCGGCGGCGAAAATCTGTACCCTGTGCAGATTGAAGATTACCTGCGCGCGCATCCGGCCATCAAGGATGTTGCGGTTATCGGTATGCCCGACGAACGCCTCGGTGAAATGGCGGCGGCAATCATTGAGCTCAAGGAAGGTGCTGTCTGCACCGAAGATGATATTAACGAGTTCTGTGTGGACCTGCCCCGCTACAAACGCCCGCGTAAAATTATATTTGCTCCGGTTCCAAGGAATCCAACCGGTAAAATCGAAAAGCCGAAGCTGCGTGAGATTTATTGCGGCAAACGTCTTGTAGAAGCGCAGACAACCAATTAAACGATGTTCTTTATAAACCAAGTGCGGATTCAGTTAATACTAATTCACGATTAAAAAACCTAAAAGAATCAAGCGAAAGCTTTGATTTGTATTGTTTTGTGCGGGTTTTTTTGTTAGGCTTTATGAGTAATTAGTATAAGTGAAAATCCGCACTTTTTAATAGAGACAATCGAAATTTATTGTTTTGGTTGTTATTATGCTTGCAGTCGGATATGTTATACTATTATTCGTATGAATTCAAAAGACTTAATCATAAATATTTTGGAGGATATTAAATGGAAAAAAAGCCAGCTAACTTCGGTATAATCGGTATCAGCGGCAGAGGCCGCGAAATGCTTAGAGAATTAGTCTCTGTCAAGGGGGTAAAGGTAACCGCGGTTTGTGACAAATTGGAAGACAGAGCACAAAACGGGGTTGATATTGTTCGGGAAAAAGCCGGGAATACCCCTGACAAATATCTTGACTACAAAGAGTTGCTGGCCAGGGAGGATATCTCTGCTGTTTTATGCTGTACCACATGGATTACGCACAGCCGTATTGCTGTTGACGCAATGCGCGCCGGTAAAAATATTGCCATCGAGGTCGGTGGAGCGGCTTCTTTGGAAGAGTGCCTGCAAATGGTCCGTGTTTCGGAAGAAACCGGGAAGTTCTGTATGCTTCTTGAAAATTGCTGTTATGACAGAAATGAGCTGGCTCTTTTCAATATGGCAAGACAAGGGCTTTTTGGTGAGATTATCCATCTTCAGGGAGGATATCAGCATGACTTGTGCGATGAAATCGCCCTGGGTAAACTGCTTCGGCACGGAAGACTGCCGAACTTTATCAACCGCAACGGCGACTTGTATCCGACTCATCAATTAGGACCTATATCAAAACTGCTGAGTATTAACAGAGGCAACCGATTTCTGTCATTAACCTCAACCGCAAGTAAATCAAGAGGACTGCATAATTGGGTGACCGGCGACAGATTTGACCATGATATATTGAAATTCGATTTTACAATGGATGACGTTAACCGTGAAAAACGTGAGCTTGCTACGGTTTGTTTCGAGCAGGGCGATATTGTGACGACTGTCATAAAATGCGCCCATGGCGAAACGATACTATTATCAAACGAATGCACTTTACCGCGGCCGTATTCCCGGAACTACAAAATTCAAGGAACAAAAGGTGTCTGGATGGAAGACGGCGAGCAAATTTATCTTCAAGACAGCAGCCCGAAACATAAATGGGAACCTTTTTCACCCTATAGAGAAAAATATGAACATCCTTTGTGGAAGCAATATGCGAAAGACGGCATTCACGCCGGCGGACACGGCGGGATGGATTACCTTGTGCTTTGCGCATTTGCCGAAAGTGTAATCAATCATGTTCAACCTCCGATTGATGTTTATGATGCCGCCGCATGGATGTCTGTAACCTGCCTTTCGGAGCAATCGGTTGCGATGGGAAGCATACCGGTTCCTGTACCGGATTTCACAAACGGAATGTGGATAGACAGAGAACCTTACCGGCGCGGCAAGTATTGCCTGGAAGAAGTCTGTAATGAGTATTTTGATTAAATTTACATGGAAACAACAGCTATCATAGGGAGATGAATAGAAAATTTCACGATAACGGCAAGATAAACAGCATCAATATCGCTTATGAAGCCGCCGCGGGCTTTACGAAGAAATGATAGCGAACACAAAGAAATATATTCCCTTAAAATATTACTTCTATATAACGGGGGTCATGATGAAAAGCCTAAAGAAATCAAAGAGCAAAACAATTCTTTTCGGGATTGCCTTATTGGCAGTATTTGGCTGGGTATTTTGTTTAATGCTGTTAATTGAATGCAAGTGGTATGCATATCTATGTCCTGCAGTTGTTGCAGCACTTCTTGTTTTGACCCGTAAAACCGGGTTTTGGAATGGCTGGCGGATTTTTGCCTGCTGGGTTTTTGCTGTTGTTCTTGCCTATACAGGTTTAATATTCGGCAGACCTGATTTAAAAGTATCCTTTGCCGGAACTCTTGCGCGTGAAAGCATACGATTGGTTATGCAGATGCCTGCTTTACAGGATGGCGGGTTGTTTTCCAAGGGAGCTGAATTCGCAAGTAAAGTGTCGAAATGGAAACCGCCGGCCGGTTATACAAACCAAAGATTTGATCTGTCGGAGTCGAGTTTAGAGATCCTGAAAAATACCGGCAAATCTAACACAAAATTATTTACCAGCTGCATGGCGGTGGATATGTTATCGGATTTATGGACATATATCGAGATTTCGCCGTTAGATATTCGAAATTATCGGGCGGCGCCGATGTGGCATCACTTGATTACCGCATTGCCCCGAAAAACACATATCCTGCCGCATTGGAAGATGCACAGGAGGGATGGGAATTTTTAATCGCGCAAGGCTATAAGCCCGAAAACATCATTATTGCCGGTGACAGTGCGGGCGGCAACCTTACTCTTGCGCTTGTTGAAAAACTTCGTGATGAAGGCAAAGCTTTACCCAGTGCGATGGTTTGCATGTCGCCTTGGGCTGACTTGGCAGGAAAAGGCGAGTCACATACGACCAATATCTACAAGGACCCTTTGTTTGGTATAAAGGAAGGCACTGCAATTGATGAGAACTTTGTGCCGCCGACATATGCCGGCAATGCCGACTTGCAGGATAAATACCTTTCGCCGATTTATGGCAGCTTCTCGGGCTTCCCGCCAATGCTGCTTCAAGTCGGTACATATGAAATACTTGAGAGCGATTCTCTGGCGGTTTTCGAAAAAGCGAAAGCCGCCGGAGTTGATGTTAAACTGACGAAATATGAAGGAATGTTCCATGTGTTTCAAATGGCCGGAAATATGATGCCGGAAAGCAAGGCTGCCTGGGCAGAGGTAACGGAGTTCTTAACAAAGCAATACGATAGTCAGCAGTAGTGGGAGAGAAAATTTTGCAGTAAAAAAGGAGCCGCCATGAACAAGGCCTTCATTAAGCAAAAACAAATCCATATCTTCCGCGAAACCTTGGAATTCAAACTGGAAGACCATATTCATTACCCGCTTTACAGCTGGCCGCTGACACCGGTTACCTACCGGGTTGACTTTTCGGGCGACAGCGTGCGCGCGGAAGATCTGATTTTGCTGTCCGATTCGAGGCAAACGCCCTGCCAGTTTTCAGGTATTGTCTGCCGCGGTGACGGAACGCTGCTGAATGCCGATGTTACTTTTATGACGGATTTGCCGTCCGGCAGGTCAAGAATATTCCGGTTGGAAAAGGGGACATCGGCTGCTTTTGAATGTTCCGTGACCGTAAGCGAGGCGGAAGACGGCATCATTTTAGCCAATTCCCTGATACAGATTAAGCTGCCGAAATCCTGCGAGTTTCCCCAAAATCCCTGTGGTCCGGTAACGGCATTAAAAGACGAAAACGGGTGGGTCGGAAATTCACAGTTAATATCCGGCTGGCGCAGGGTTACTCAAATCAAAGCAAGCTGCATAGAGTCCGGCGTGGTTTTCACACGTTTCCGCGTGGAATATATTTTTGAAGGCAGCGGCAGATATCGGGCAGATATCTGCTTATATGACAAACTTGATTTTATCACGCTGGATGAGCAGGTGAGCGGCATTGACGCGGATGGACATGTCTATTGGCGGTTTGATCTGAGCGGCTTTAAACCTACCCACCGGTATGCCCCGAACAACCCCGGCAAATTCCGGGAGAACCCCTCTTACAAAACTTTTGAGGATTACCCGTGGCATAAAATTGACGAACCCTATGTGGAAAGCTTCACCCACCCGATGGATTTGCCGACTGTCGGCGAACAGGGCGAGCTGCCTTTCAGGCTCAATGTGTTTGAAACAACAAACGCGGTCGCCCGCAACAAAAACGCGTGTTTTTGGGACGAGCGAAGCGGCCGGAGCGTCGGCATTTTCCTTCGCAGCTGTGAAAACTGGGATAATGAGCGGTATGATATTTTCACGTCGTGGGACGGCTCGGCTATAAAATATTTTTATGAAAACAATAACCTATGGTGGCGCTTTCCCGTCGCAAACGGTACACGCAGAATAGGGTTAACGGTATACAGCCACGAAAAAGATAAGGCATGTTTTTATGAAGTGATTGAAAGACTGAAAGGTTTTGACGGTTTTCCCGCGCCAAAGCTCGGTCTGTTCGCGGTGAGTTATGCTAACTACCTTGAAAACTGGTATAACACGTTGAACCTTGACAAGATCAAAGAATACACGCTCACCTATCCGAAAGAAGCGCGCCGCGCCGAAAAGATTTGTTCGCATCCAAGTTCATACTCGCCGGAGGCTATGCTGGAGTATATGTTTACTTATCTGCTCGTGCCGTCTCTGCCGCTTTACGGCGCAACCGTAAACTGCGGTTTTTCCGGCGTGCCTTACCGGCGTATGAGTGACCAATATTTCAGCACTTATAATCTGTTGTATGCTCAATTCAGCGACGCTCAGAGGGAACAGACGGAGGCGATTTTACTTCTCCTGCTTTACCTTGCGCAGGGCGAATGCTGTATGCCGATGTTTGTTGTGCACGGCGGTCCGCCGAACCTTTTGGCTGATGTAAAATGCAGCCTTGCCACAACAGGAAGTCTTTTTCCGGATCATCCCGATTATGAATTATTCATGCATACTTTTGAAAAACTGATACCGTTGACGTCAAAGTTTATGACTCGCCCGCCTCTTAAACAATTCATGCTTCGCGGCGGCCGGTGGGCGGAAAACCTCGGGCTGTATATCTGGGCTTACCTAAATACCTTGGACGCGCATACCATTGCACGCATCATCGGCGGACGAAAAAACACAGCATGCACGCCCGAAACCGAAATGCTTGGGCAATTTCTGCTGCATTCGCTGACGGCACCCTTCAACGGGGATAACCCGCAAACGCTGGCTTTGCACCTGCAGAATGACCGGTACTGGAGCAAGGACTGTTGGTTGGAAGGCAAAGACCGCCGCAGACTGCACCCGCCACAGGGCGCGCACAGCGCAAGGCGCAGCCCGCCGAACTCCATGTGGCATCTGGCCCTTGCGTTGGAGCGGTACGCGCCGCTCACGGCAGAAAATCTCAGGTATATTTCACATTATGACGATGTGGAAGCTGAGGCACAGTCCCGCAGCAAACTGTTTGAGGCGCTTTCGGAGCGGGAGAAACGGGACGGCGGAACACGGCCTAATTTCCGTTCCTGCGCGTTTACCGGTTACGGTGTTGTGCTGCGCAGCGCGATCGAAACGGAGAATGAAGTGTCGGTGCATTTGCAGCAGATAGATGATGGTCCGAATTATCGTTGGGGGACGGCCGGTATCGGCGGCAACGGCGCAATCTACTATTACGCGGCCGGCAAGGCTTACAGCCACAACGGCACGGAAGAAATCGGCGACGGCATATTTAATGACTGTGACGCAGGGTGTATGTTCGGGGTTTGGAAAGGCTTTAAATACCGGTCCATCGGCCCGAATGTGATGACGAACGGCTACTTCGATATGGGCAATTTTCAGTTTGCCAAAATTGATTCCGAAGTTTGCCCCGATTCCTACGGATGGCCGGAATATCAAAGCCGCAGCGTTACGCTTTCACATAGCGACTATATCCTGATTTATGACGCGGTCGGTTCCACACATACAAAAACCCGCTTTGCGTGGAATGTTGCCCTATATGACGATTTTCCGGATATTCAAATATTAACTAAGACCGATAACCGATGGGAATTGTTTACACCGGAAAGCAAGAGCGTTTGGTACCACGGCATGGGGGACAGTGTGGCGCTTGTCACACACAGGGGCGGAATAAAAGCGGAATATGCAGACGGGTGTGCGGTTGTCCGGTGCGGAGACGAATGGGCCGATTATATTATACGCAGCCCAAAAACAATTAAATTTGATTGTGACGGAGTGTCTTTCAAAGGAGCATCCGGCGCAGTGCGAGTCTGTGCGGACGGGGCTTGTTCGTTAGCGTTGTTTGACGGCAGCCTGCTTGCTTACAATGACATAAAAATCGAAATCGAAGGTGAAAAACCGGTTGCAGTATCTCTATATGATTTCCGCGCGCACACCATTGAAGGCCGGGCTGCTTCGCTTTTCGATTCGCGCGTTTGCGTCACGGGAAAAGACGGAGACGATGAAATTTACATTGACGGCGAGAAGGCTGTTTTGGATGAGCGGGGCTTTGTATTCATCCCGAAGGGAGAACATAAGCTGAACCTTACGCAGAAGGGATATTTACCTGTTCCCGCTTCTCCGCAAATCTTACATATCGCAACCGGGAGCGGGCAGGCGGATATAAAATGGTCCGCGGTTCACAGCGCCGATAAATATGAAGTTGAAATGAGCCGCGATGGCGGAAAAACATGGATTCATTCCGCATTTGCAGACAGCACACGATGTGAACTTGATGGGCTTGATAATGAAACAAAATATCATTTCTGTGTGACTGCTCAAAACGCAGAACATTGCGGAGTGCAATCACACGAATACCCGGCATTTATCAGCAAACATCTTCCATTGTCTCCGGATGGTCTGACGCTCGAATTTACAGCCGGAGGCGAACTCCTTTCATGGGGTGAAATAATGGGTGCCTGCGGGTATGTGCTTTATGCGCGTGAGCTGCAGGGAGATTTTCGCCTGCTCTATAAAGGAGATACGCGCGAATTCAATTATCAAAAGGACGGCATGGATATCGAACAGTTTGCCGTCGCTGCCATAAACCTGAACGGTGAAGGTTCTCTTTCGAACATAATTGACGACAATCCGGAAAGCCTTGCCAACTGGTCACCGAATAAAAAATCGTTTGATAGAAACTCACTGTATAACCACCACCCGTTTTATGCACTGAACATCCATCAGTGCAAACCCTCTCCGGAGCAATACCAGGCGGATGATTGATGTAATCAAAACATGAAATCTGACTTTAAGCTTGCCGGGAGCAAAAAAGCTAAATAACGAAATCTGAAAGCGTGATATAATGGCAGAGAGTGTTAATTTCCATGACCGGCGCTATATCGGTACCAAAGAGACGTTTGCTTATTGTGTTTTTGATTCTTCTAAAAGCGTCAATATCAGTGATTACAACGGGCGGTTTAATCTCGACCTTGTTAAAATTGATTTTCGCTGGGGAGCGATTGCAGGTTTAATCGGCGGAATTTGGGATATTATAAACGATGCTTTCGCAGGGGTTCTGGTTGACAAAACTCAAACGCGCTGGGGCAAATTCAAACCTTATCTGTTGGCTTTTGCCATTCCGGGCACATTGATTGCTATTCTTGGCTGGCTGACGCCGTTTTTTTTTAACCGCAACCCAAAGAATTTTAACAAACTGATTTATTCAACTGTTTTGGGAATGACCGGCGAACTGATGGGTACATTCCGAAGCTTTTCGGAAACCGGATTCATATCGAGCATGTCGCCAAACCCGCATGACCGGATTTTGCTCTTTACAATTGCTGAGGTTATTTCTGCCCTGTGGGAAAACTTTCCCGGTATGTTCATGGGCTTGCTGATTGACCTTATCAATCACAATAAAATCAATATGACCATGCAATCAGCCTACCTGTCGATGGGCACTTTTTGTGCCGTGTACGGCGGTATGGCTGCTTTGCTTTATTTTTCCGTCGCAAGGGAGAGAATAGCGCAGACCATCGACAAGCACAGCTTTAAAGAAGGGATTAGAACAATTGTGAATAACAGGCCGATGATGATCATGCTGATAGCGGATTTAATCGGAATATTTAAATTTGATACCGGAACTCAAAACTATTTTACAGATGTTCTCGGAGTCGTTTCACTTCAAAATATTATTGTGATTCCAGGCGTCCCGATATCTTTTTTAAGTTATACTTATTTACCGTGGGCACAAAAAAAGTTTTCAACCAAGTCTTTATGGATTTTTGGCGGCATTCAAAAGGAGATTACCAATATTTTACTGTTCTTGATTGGCATCATCGGCGGAAAAGGAAAAAAAGGGTTATATAACAATATTTGGGTTATGGGCGCGGCCTATATGGTGAAGGATTTAATTTACAAGTCCACATTAAGCGTATACAAAATAATTCCGAAGATGATGATGACCGAAGCACTGGACTACTGTGAGTGGAAAAACGGATACAGGACCGAGGGCACAACCCTTGCGGCAAAAGGGCTGATACAAAAAATCGCCGGAATTGCAATGGGGCCGATTCGCAATATAATTATGATAAAAATCGGCTATTCGCTGAGTTCGGGTTTCGGAAAGCAGACAGACCGAACAAAGTTCCTGTTGTTCGCCTGTTGTACATTACTGCCGGGTTTAACCGGATTGCCATCGTATATCCCGAAATTTTTCTATAAAGGTTCACATGCGACCCGGGAAAGGATGTATGAGGAACTGGCGCAAATGAGAGCCTTAAAAAGACAAGCCATCCAAGAAGGCGAAGAAGCAAGAGGAGTACAGAATGAAACAGAAAAGTCACAGCCTAATATTTAAATTTAGAAAAATATACAAAGTACAATGAAAAAAATGTAAACATACATCAGCGCAAACCTACGCCGGAGCAATCCCCGTCGAGTATTTTAATAAAGGAGATATGTATGATTGCAGAAGTGAACGGAGTCGAGCTCTTTTATGAAGTAAGAGGCACTGGTAAGCCGCTGATTCTTCTCCATGCCAACGGCTTGACGCACATGATATTCAGCAGAATTATTGAACCGCTCAGCAAACAATATACAGTTTATGCCATTGATTCAAGAGGCCACGGCAAAAGCAGCAAAGTCAAAGAATATGACTACCGGGATATGGCGGATGACGTGATTGAGTTTATTCTTACTTTTAACCTGAAGAATATAAATTTGTACGGTTTCAGCGACGGCGGAATTATCGCTCTGATCGTTGCGTCAAAAACACCGGAACTTGTTGAAAAACTCATCGTGAGCGGTGCAAACACCGCACCGGGAGGCACAAAAAATATTTGGTTTCAATTGTTTAAACTGATGTACTTTATTACAAAAGATAATAAGACCAAGCTTATGCTCGAACAGCCGGATATATCAAACGATGAACTGAAAAGGATAACCGCAAAAGCGCTGGTTCTTGCCGGCCAATTTGATTTAATTAAAGAGGAACACACAAGAAATATCGCCGAGCATATCCCAAAAAGCACACTGAAAATTCTTAAGGGTGAAAGCCATGGCAGCTACATCGTTTTCCGTAAAAAACTGCTGCCGATTATTAAAACATTTTGCGAATAGACCAAGTAAACGATCTACGAAGGGAAATTTGTATGGCGAAAACCGGAACTGACGAAAAACCAAAGCTGACAGCCGCAGAAAAAGTGAATAAAGGCAGGGACTTTATTAAGACCGGTGTGCATGAGATAAAGTCACATTGGCACACGCCGCGCCCCGGCTTCGATATGCCTTATAAGGAATGGGCTACAACGACGCTTGCTACTTCCTGCGATAGAACGCATGATGCGCTTGACGGGTTTTTGTCATTTTCAGCAGGCTGTTACCTTATTATGCGTTACTATCAGGTTGATACAATAGATTTTATGGCGATCAATTTGATAGGTGCGCCACTGGGCTACTTTTGGAGCATTCTCGGCTGGGGGATTGCTGATAATCTCGGACGCATGGCAAAGAAGACGGAACATAAGCTGATTGCTGTCTATTCCGCGGCAATCGTTCTGGGGCTTTCCTTAATCATTTTCAGTCCTGTCTCCTTCGGAGAAGCCTTTATTCAGGGGTTTGGCAAGATTTTTGGCATACAGGTTTTTTTAACCGGTTACGGTTCCATCCGGGATATGCTTTTGCGAAAACACCTGATTCCGAAATACGGGCGGTACAAATTCTGGCCTTATGTCAATGCGCCTTTGCGCATAATTGCAGCGGGCTTCATCCTGTTCTGGGATTTTAAACAGTACAACTACGGCGATATGCTTTGGCGGCTTTATCTTTGTTTCTCACTCTATAGCGGCCGCAACACAGCAGGCTATGTTGCTAATATGTACCGCTTTTGCACCACCAATAACGATGAACGCCTCCTTCTTGAGTGCTACCCCGTCAAAATAGGCTATACGCTGCGAACTATTGTAGCGGATTGGACACTTCCGATTCTCGCCATGCAGTTCGGTGGCCCGGAAAACATCAGAACTATGCGCTGGGTCTATTTTCCGTTTATGGTTTTGTCGCTTGTGCCTGTTCTGTTAACCTTCCCGAAACTGCGCGAGCGTCTGCCGCAGCCGCCCATTGAAAAGAAGGTTACTTTCAGCTTTTGGGAAGGCGTTACCGCGGTGCTCCGCAATAAATACCGCTGGATTACAATGATTTCCGGTACTTTCGACACACTGGGAACCGGGGCGAGGCTGGCGCGCGACTGTATATGGTTCTATATGCTGCGCATGACCGACGGCGTCTGGCTCGTTATTCTGATGACGGTTACCCAACTTTACATGGGTCCGGGAGGATTCGTCGCGCCGTTTATTATCAAACGGTTTGACTTTAAAAAATTGTATATATTTTCCCGCGCGATTGCCATTACCTGCGATATCTTTGAACTGTTGGCGGTTATTTTCTTCAACCAAAAAGGCGTCGTTACGCTGGCGGTAGCACTGATAATACTGCATTTTATAGCCAATACGGTGATGAGCCCCAGCAGTTATGCAAACAGCAATATGAGTATTAAAAATTAACAATTATCAGATGTGGCTCAGCGGCGAACGCCTGGAAAGTTATCAAAGCATTTTCGGTTGGATCCAGGCTCCGATTGTCTATTTGATTGCCCTGATTATTCCGATTCTATACAGGTCATACGGTTTGACATCCGACTACGACGTACTTTTTAACCAAAGCGTGCGGTATAAAGTGTGGATTTTCGGCGCTCTGCTGTGTATTGTCGGTGATATCATCTGCATATTTCCATATTCATTCTTCAACTATTCAAACCGAAAACATGATCAAATAATGGATGAACAGAAGGAACGCTCGGAAGCCGCATGGACGGAAGCTGAGGCGGAAGGGTCCCTGACGCAGAACGGCGCTATCGGCAGACCGTCTGCTTTCAAGGTGGAGGCGAACGAAGAGGAAAGAAAAGCCGCCTTGAAACGAAAGCAGGAGAAGGAAGCTGAATTGGTAGATGCTAAAGCAAAAAAAGCAAAGAGAAGAAGGTTTAGTCCATACAAGGACGAAAAAGACTATGTTCCACTGCCGGTATTCAATAAAACCACGATGGAAGGCTGGCAAAGAAGACTTTTTCGGAAGGAGGACATTGAAGGAGCCATAGCCGATGCGGCGGTTTTTGAAGCGGACGGCGGTGAAATAAAACGCTACATTCCGCCGAGGAAATTTGTGGTGAAAAAAAGTGTAAAGGTAATCGTTTCAGTTGTTCTAGCCATCACAATTGCTTTATCGCTTGGCATTTCTTTCAAGACATTAGCCAACGCAAAAGCTGAAAAATATACATATTCAGCCAATATCGACGGCAAAGGCTTAAGCGGCTATTACCTGGAGCAGTTCAGCGGACTTTCCGCACAGAAAAAAATCAATTTGTATTACGCGAAGAAAGAGATTAAACCGCCGCTTTGGCAGCAGGTTAAGGAGTACTTCACTGCCATTAGTGCTGCGCCCGAAGAGTATATTACGGGCAAAAACGGGGAGTATGAGCCGATAGTTGCTCTCGGCGATTTTTCAATGCCGAACAACAGCTATCTCACAAGTATCACCATCGGTCCCGAAATCCGGCATATCGGAAAATGGGTGTTCAACAACTGTAAGAGTTTGCGCGAAATAAAGGTTGATCCGGCGAACAAATGGTTCAAATCTATTGATGGAGTTCTCTATACAATCGACGAAAAGGAACTGATCGCCTATCCCGAAGGGAGAGGCTCATACCAGGAAGCAATGGGGGTTGTTAATGAAGCGAGCGAAAACACTGATGAGAGCGGATGGACTCCTTACAGTACTTATGAGATTCCGGAGGGTGTCATAAAGATATGGGATTATGCTTTCTACAAGGTGGATACACTCAAAAGCATCATATTCCCGTCCACACTCAAAGAAATCGGCGAGATGGCCTTTTGGACATGCAACGGGCTTACGGGTTTGAAGCTGAATGAAGGTATCGAGGTTATTGCCAAAGACGCGTTTTCGTACGATGTAAATTTGGAAGGCGATATTGTTTTCCCGTCTACGCTGCGCTCCATCGGGGACTTTGCCTTCAGCAAAGACAAAAAAATTACCGGCTTTACATTCAATATGACGAAAGCGGAGTTTGAAAAAAGAGGCGTGACCACAAATGGTTACCAGTGGAACTACAGAACAGGCGCCTCAAAAGACAGCCAGATAAAATTTCTTGACTAAGTATGTGAAAACACAGGACAATTTTGTTTAGGTAAACTTTTGCAGCAAAGACGGCTGGGTAAAATTATTGAAATAAAAGTTGAAACAGGAAAGTGAAAAGCATGAAAAGCTTTAAACAAAGATCGTTCTTAAGCAAGTTACTGACAATACTTGTATTGATTATCGGCATAGTATTGCTGCCGCTTTCTATTCTGTTTATTTTATGCGAGATTATATATATTCTGCTGACAACCAAAAGCAGCAAGGTTAAAAGCGTAAATGGAGAATTTAGCGACATTTTGCTGAAACTGTCCACAGGTAAAACAGTAACAAAAGAAGACTGGGCAGTATCCGACAAGTTGGCGCAAGGGGTCAATGACAGATACGGAAGTTCCACTTTTAATTTTCAAACCGCGCTTCGCGTACTGCTGACAGCTAAAGAAAAGCGCGAAAACGGCGCAGAAGATGCCGCAAAATGGCAGGTTCCGGCCGAATATGAAGCCAAAATCAAACAGGCGTTTACAGGCTACCGGTTTTTTATGCCAATGGCAGGCAGAGACAATATGGTGCTGTGGTCGGAGAATCTTCAAATACAACTGGCTTCCGCCGAGTATCTTACCGCGTTGCTTTGGCCGGACGCGATTTTTTCGGTTGACGGTAAATCTGCTTCGGAGCACAAGGCACATGCCGAAAGCAGAATAAAAATATGGCTTGAACAAAGATGGCTGTATGGTTTTATTGAGTGGAACTCTCCGACCTACTATGTTGAGGATATTTCCCCATTAAGCCTGATTATTGACTTCGCAGAGGATGAAAAATTACGGACTCAGGCGAAAATTATTCTGGATTTGATGCTCTATGATATGGCAACGGGGCAATTCGATGGTATATTCGGCAGTACAGCAGGGCGCTGCTACGCAAACGGCAGACGCTTATCATCTGTTGAGGATTATGACGCCAAAAACCCCCTGCATATATATAATTCCGTCGGCTGTGTCATAAACGAAATGGCAGGGGACGATATTTACAAAGGCCTCACAAGCAGCGGCAGCATTACCTTCAGACACGATGGTTACAACGGTATGCTGCATAATTTTAAATACCGCAAGAAAGACGGTTACGATATACCTGAGGTTTTAACGAAAATAGCAAAAGATAAAAGTTATAACGAGTTAAAAGCATCATATGGTTTATATCTTTCGGAGTTAAAACAAAAAGGGCTTATCGGTCAAGCGGACAACCAAATAATGATGCAGTGGGCAATGGAATCCTTCAGCAATCCGGAAACGATAGAAAACACACTGGCTTATTGCCGGAAGCATAGGCTTTTTAACAACGGCAATTTTAAGGAACTGAGATTTTTTAACCTTTCGGTGTTGAGATTTTCGGGAATTTTACCTGTCGGAACAAGGTTGGCAAATCCGTTTTCAAACGGTATTGTACTTCAAAGAGCGAATATGTATACTTATAAAACACCGTATTATTTACAGGCAACTGCGCAAAAGTATTGCCCCAATACGTACGGCAATCAGCAGCATATTTGGACCGTTAATGTCGGCGAATTCGCTGTTTTTGCCGCGAATCCGTATGATACCTACGGTAAGCGAAATTTTTGGCTGAGCGACGGAGTTATCCCCACAGCAGCGCAGGATAAAAATATTACCTTAAGCATCTATGATACACGCATAAAAGGCATTAAAATCCGAAAAGTATATAAATACACCCATGCACATTTTCCGGTTAGATTATTTGATAAGGTTGAGGAAGACAGGTTATCGGAAGGCATGATTTTTGGCGAAAAGGATGGAGCGTATATTGCATTGATTACCGGAAACCCTGTCAAATTTATTAATGCCGAGGGCTTGGAAGACATCACTTATAAAAGAAACAATCTTATCCAGGAAGGCGAGGTTGCCTGGTGGATTTGTGAAACAAGCGACGAAAGCAAGGAGAGCTTTGAAGAATTTATCAATAGAATTGCATTAAACAAACGCTCATTTTACAATGAAACCTTGTCATACAGCAGTAACGGGAAATCCTATTCACTTAAAAATAAAGGTGGTTTTTATGTGGATAACTGTATTGTTAACTTGGAGTATGACCGGTATGATAGTGAATATGTTACAGCAAAAAGAGAAAGTAAAACAGTTTTATTTGAGCTTGAAGGATCATCGCTGTATTTGGATTTTAATAATGCTGTCAGAAATGTGAAATAGTATAAAAGAGATTCTCTATGCTAGCGGATGAAATCGGTTTACGAATAAAAAAAAGAATGGACGTATTGAGTTTTTCTCAATGCGTTCATTCCTGTATAACGATGAATTATATGCGCTCATACTAATCCCGATTATAAAACCTCTATGAAATCAAGCAAAAACCTTTGACAAATGGGCTTTTGTGCCGAAATTTTAGCTATGTTTTTAAAGATGGATTAGTATCAATTGGATGGAATATAATACTAACCACCGATAAAACGTATTGAATCTTAGCGGTCTTTTTTACGCCGTACTGCGTTGTCCTCCTTGCCTTGCGACAGCAAAGCATCGTCATCCGCCTTGTGCAGTACAAAAAAACATCGCAAATCTAACAACGCTTTTCATCGCCGATTAGTATAAATACGAAATCTTTTTATCGGCTGCCATAATAATCAAGCATTTGGGCATAAATCTTTTTTGAATTTGTTAGAGCGTCAGCCGGTTTCGGATACTTTTCGTTATAGCTTTTTAACGTCTCTATCGGAGGAATAATATTTTCTGCCTCATTGTATTTACTGATATCCAACTTGAATAAGCCCGAAAGGTATTGAATTGCGGCATTTCTTTTGCTTGGACCGTAGTTGTGTTCCTCTTTTTCAAAGTGAGCGTTCTTCACCTTTTCTCCAGCCTCATACAAGTTGTATACCTCTTTTAAATAAGGGAATTCAACATTTGGTGTGTTCTTTGTCCAATCAGTCCCTATCGAAATAACCAGCATATCTTTCGGCGCGAACATAGCGGCGATTTCGGCTGTAGTTGTTTCAAAATCTTTTCCTTCAAAATAGTTCATACCCATCTCACATAGGCAGCCGCCATGAAAATGCGCAGATAGCATGCAAACCGTTATGGCTGTTGTTATTCTGCTGTCCGTTGCGCTGAGCATCATTGTTTGGGTGCCACCGCCTGATGCTCCGGTTATGGCTATACACTCTTTGTCAATATAGCTGAGCGAGCATATATAATCAAGAATTCTGATACTGTTATGCAGTTGAATTGCGTTGTTATATTTGTTGTCATGCGGAGTTTCCTTGTCTTCACCCTTGCCGACCATATCATATGTAACCGCCATGCAACCGAGTTTTGCCAAGGAAGGCGCAAGCTGATTGTTGTCATCATAAAAACGGTCGTTCTCAAAATGGCCATGCGGCATCATCACTGCAGGCATTTTGTTGCCGCTATCTTTCGGTAAGTATATATTGCCGGCAACATAATAATTATGAAGTGTTTGCCAGCAAACATTTTTGATAATATAGCTACCCATATCCATAATATTTGTTTCGATGCAAATAACAGGTTCTGCGGTTTTACAGAAATTTATCCCCGTTTGCTTTGAAATATAGGACCGGATTGTTTTTTTTCGTTGCTCCCATTCCTGCAGATTGCTGTAATTGAAGGTGAACTCTTTCATTGTAAAACTCCTCCTTATACTAATCCCGATTATAAAACCTCCATGAAATCAAGCAAAAACCTTTGATAAATGGGTTTTTGAGCTGAATTTTTAGCTATATTTTAAAGAGGGATTAGTATTAATGATTATCATATTAACATTGGCACGGTCTTTTATGCAAGTAAATAATTCGCAATTTCAAAGCCGTCAAGTTGCTTTATTGCGATAATCGTACTTGACAGCGAATATTTACTGTGATAACATTTATCACGGTAACATTCTGATTAAATATTCGAATATTGATTAAATTTGTGAATTATACATTACAAAATAACGAATGCAAAAGGATGGTTTTATATGAACTACAATGATGAATCCTGTATTATGATAGATATTCTTATGCAGGAGGCAGCATCGAACTTTGCAAGGGTGAAAAGCCAGCAATTTGCCTCACAGGGGCTCACATCCCAGCAGGTCAGTATTCTTTTGATCCTTGACCGAAAAGGCTCCATGAAAGTGAGCGAAATAGCCGATAATTTAAAAATGGTTGACAGCAATGTTTCCAATATCTGTTCAAGGCTTCAAAAAGCCGGGCTTGTGCGCCGAAAGAGGCTAAAGGATGATAAAAGGGTTGTTATCATCGAACTGACCGATTCAGCCGAAATCAAGATGGAGGAAATAAAAACAAAAGTTTATAACTTCCGTCGTAAAATGAGCGAAAAGTTATCAAAACAGGATTTGCAGGAAATCTGCACGGGTTTAAGTAAACTCAACAATTTATTGGACTTGTTTGTTGAACCTGCCGGCAGTATTCAATCTGAGAGTGAAGTTTGAAAAGTCTTGAATGGCAGCTTAATTATTTAATTATAAAGGTGGAATTATCATGACTGCACCGGGGATTTCGGCAAGACCTTTTGGCATGCGTGACAAAATAGGATATGCCCTTGGTGATTTCAGTTGCGAAATCAGTTTTACATTTACAACCAGTTATGCCATGCTGTTTTTTGTTACCTGCCTCGGCGTAAAACCGGAACATTTTGCCGTAATCATTATGCTGGTGAAAATTTGGGACGCGCTCACAACTCCGGTTATCGGCAGCTTGTGTGACATGAGAACCCCCGGTGAAACCGGTAA
>CAZVJW010000007.1:0-107828 GCA_964627535.1 uncultured Eubacteriales bacterium | reverse complement strand
TTTTTAGGGCTGTATCTCTCCGCTGATTTTTCAGCGTTTTGATACAGCCCCTTTTTTGTTTTACGCATAGACATAACGGTCAATACTTTGTATAATGAATAAAAATGATCGGAGGTAACAATTATGGCTTTTCTTGAAAAGTATCTTGTTTTCCGCGAGCTTCGTTCAGTTCAAAGAATCATCGCCGCATTTCTTGTTATTGTTGAGGTGTTGGGTGCTTTGCTTTTTGAGTTTCCACAAACCCCACGCGGTCAAAAAATCGACCTTGGCGCCTGGAAGATTGTCTGGGCGGATGAGTTTGACGGAAATCAGCTTGACGCGGCAAAGTGGCGCGCAGCAGGCGACGGACTGCGCAGAGGCGGTTATTGGGATGCGAACAATGCAATTGTCGAAAACGGTTTCCTTTACCTGCGTACAGATTACCAGGAAAACGGCCGTTACGGTCCCGGTTGGTACAGCGGGGCAATCCAAACACAGGGGCTCTATGATAAAGCTTACGGATATTATGAATGCCGTTGCATTTGCCCCGGCGCTGCCGGTCTTTGGGGTGCCTTTTGGACTTTCGCGCATGGCGTCGGCACTATTGACGGCAGCGGAGCAGACGGCACGGAAATTGATATTTTTGAATCTCCTTTTTACGCACACCCCAAAAAGCAAATGCGCGACAGCGTGACACACACCATTCATTTTGACGGCTACGGAGAGGAACACCAATCCACTTTTTTAGGCTCCTATAAAGCCATAAAACCTTATACGGAGTTTAACACATACGGGCTGGAATGGAACAAAAACGAGTGTATCTTTTATATTAATGGTGTCGAAACAGACCGTATTGACGGGAAATACGTCTCTCAGGTAAAAGAGTGGCTTCTTTTAACAGTCGAAGTCGGCGGCAGCAATGCTGTTCCCGGCGCTAATGAGGCGGGTGTTGTGGAAATCGGCGGAAACGGTATCATCACAGCAAATCCTGCCGAAATGTTCCCGGTTGACATGGTGGTTGACTATGTTAGGGTTTATGACCGGATTGCCTGACATAGACGGAAAAATATTTTTCTGTAAATCATACAAAAAACGATAATAAATACAATACAAAATATTTTCATATGTTAAAATAGCACTGTTGATATGATCAACAGAATAAAATTTAAAGGAGATATTTACTATGATTGGTATCGGCAAATGGTCCTGTCATGTGGACACAATGTTTTTCAGAGGCGAAGCGTTCTTCACTATCAAAGACAACAACGGCGTTTATGGCTGGGAGCTTGATGTTCCCGGTGTCGATGTCCCCGAAATCGAAATCAAAGATATTACAGAAGACGGCAACACCTTAACAGCTGTCGCCAATGTTGACCTGCTTCCGGGCAAGAATATCGACATCACTGCAACTTTTGACGGGGACACTGTCGAAGGTTTGATTAAGATTCCTTTCATCGGTAAAATCAAGTTAAAAGACGGCAAAAGAGTAGCCATGTAATACTAATTACTCATAAATACTTAACTAAAAAATCCTCACAAAATCTAATAAATCAAAGCTTTTGCTTGATTTTTTAGCGGTTTTTTAATCGTGAATTAGTGTAACCGGTTTTTTCAAATTCAATAAGCGGGATGGAAAAATCCGTCCCGCTTATTATTTTGAAGTTTTTATTTATACTAATCGGCGATGAAAAGCGTTGTTAGAATTGCGATGATTTTTTGTGCTGCACAAGGCGGACGACGATGCTTTGCTGTCGCAAGGCAAGGAGGACAACGCAGTACGGCGCAAAAAAGACCGCAAAGATTCAATGCGTTTTATCGGTGGTTAGTATTACAAAGCCGGTTGTATTTCAGCCGGTTTTCGCCTGCTTATACTAATTACTTATAAAAACCTAACTAAAACATCCTCACAAAACCTCATAAATTAAAGCTTTTGCTTGATTTTTTAGAGGTTTTTTAATCGCGAATTAGTATTGCCCCATTTTTTATACGTTTAGTTTCATATACTCTTCAAATCCGCCGCCGGATTCCAGCATTTTTTGATCCAGCTTATCCGAACCCAACCCCTCGTTCATGTCAAACCTTGTTTGAGGATCGCTTGTTTTATTCAACTGCAAGTAGGCCAGGCTGCCGTTAGCTATGATTTTAGCGACAACCCAAAGGCAGGTATCTTTATCAGCCAAATCTTTTATTTCCGAGATGAACACCCCTGTTTCCCCGGGCTGCAAATCCAGTTTAAAATTCCATGGAGCCAGTGTATTTCTCTCAATAGCTGACAGCCCATGCAGTTCAAAAGTTTCCACCGGTGAGGTTATCTGCGCCAACCCGATGAGGTGCTGACCGGTTGTATTTTTAACGGTGAGCTTGACGCCGGTCTCCGTGAATTCGAAGCGTGATTCCGGCTTCACGATACCGCCGAATTCCAAAAAGTCGTAAAAGTCATGGCCGTTGTCCGTGTAATGAAGATAAACAACGCCTGAAATATCCTCGGCTTTCTTTGTAAAGATAACCGGAAATTCCTTTGCTTCCATCGGCTTCAAATCATATTCGAATTCCGTGCTGTCCGCCTCTATGCCGGCAGGCAGTTCAAGCAACATTTTTCCGCTTATTTTCTTATCTTTGTGGTTGTTTGCCATTGATATAAACAGCTCATCCCGCAGCGGATTTAAATGCTTAATCTCCCTGCCGATAAGGCCTGCTGCGGATAAAAATCCCATCGGCGGGCTTCCCATCGAATGCTCCCAGGAACGGGCACAAACGGGTTCAACAATTTCTTTTTCGGCGCCGATAACTTTTTCTCTTATACAATCAGCCAGCATATTGGTGTTGAATATGATGGTATTAATAGCGTAAGCTTCGGTGTTACTATTAATTTCTCTGCCGGCTGCGCTGATATTTTTTTCGGCATCCTCAAGAAGGTTGGTGGTTCGGGGATTTTCAACATTAAAGCCGAACTTCAATCCGGTTTTTCCCTTTTTTCCTTTGGTTTCAAAATACCTGACCGCGATGCCCCTGCTGACGAACTCCTCATCCTGGTCCGTAAACGACGCGGACGGGTATTTACCCGCCTTCAAAGCCGTCACCAAAACATCCGAGGAACTTTCAAGGAAGCTAACCTTGTCTTTGATGCAGGCCGAGTCGCTTATTATATCCGTAACCGTGATAAAAGGATCATTCACTTCCATCCCTTTTTTGTAAATATCTGCTTCACGGTAACTGCCTTGGTGAGGAATCAGCGAATAAGTATAGCTGTGAGTCTTCTGCTCGGTGACAAAGCCGGCAGGTGAAAACTGCTTCATTTTACCGTAAAACATGGCGGTGTGGAAAAGCATGATGTTCAACATCCCGCCTTTTTCCACGCTGCAGGCGGTGTTGCCCGTATTTATCAGCGCCACGCCGTAATTTTCCGCCTTGCCGAATTCTGAAAGTAATAACGCATCCTTCAGGTTTATTATCCAACCCTTTGCCAGCGCTTTTGAAAGTCGGTTAACCGCCCGCTCCAGTTCAGTGCTGTCTCTCCCGAGTATCAGGATAACATCAATGGGCTTTTGCCAAAGGTTATCCGAATCCTTCAGGACTGTGACAGAATACCCGTTTTCTTCGGCTTTTTCATGGCTTTCCGTTGAACCGGTAAGTAATTTTTTAGTATACTCATTTTCTTTGCCGATAATATCAAGGACAAACCGCGTTTCTGTGTTCATCAAATCAGTTTGGTATGTATATTGCTTTTCCCCGGCAGCCTTATTATCAGTATAAACGGTCACCGGGATTGCCTTTTTGGATAAGGCTGTCAACAGCCGGTCGGACGCGGTAAGAACATTATCTTCCTGCTTTCTGATGATGACACTCATCCCAACATTGATGCTTTTGCCTTTGCCGAGATTTGCTTTCACGGTCTGGCCGTAATCCATCCATTGGTTCGCGGGGAACACCTGGCAATGGGAAAACATATACATCTGATGGGTTCTGAAATCCAGTTTTCCTCTGCTTTCGGCGCCTACAATCGGCGCGAACCTGTCGTCAAATATCGGCTTCGCGCCCTCCACATTAACGGGGAAGGTTACGGTAAACAAATGGTCTTTCTTTTGGTAATTGATAATATCGGTCTTAAAATCAATGCGGTCAATGCCTTTTGTCAGGGTTATCCTCTGTTTGGTCCGGCATATGGAGCCTATTCTGCCCTCTATTATCAAGGTTTGGGTTAACAGCCCCTTTTCGCAGGAAACCTCCGCCGGGTATTCGCTTGAAAATGCTTTTTCGCCGCTGGTATAGAATTCGTGAGTGGGCTCGCAGCGGTATTTGTCTTCTTTCAAAGCGTTTATTCTGTTCGCCGGGCTGTCCGCCCCGTGCTTAATAACTTCTTTCCCGTTTTTCTTGTCGTAAATCGAGGTGATACCGCCGCCAAGCGCCGGGTCTACTGTGATTTTATAAAACTCGTTTTCAATTGAATTTGTATGTTCCGTTTTAATCCCAATATCCGTTGCTTTTTCGGCCTCGGTTAGATAAAGTGTTAAAAATCCGAGCGCCGGAACGGTTATCAGAACTTTTACCTTTACTTCATAGCCCTCTCCCTTTTTTGTCTGCTCTATAAGCTCAAAAGGAACAGTCTCGCCGTCACCGGTTTTAAGTTCATATTTTTCAATAGCCTTCGGCAAAGTGAGGCTTATAACAGCCGTGTCTTTCCGCTCCCAGGTATGGGTGTTAAACACGACCACAGGCGTTTTTTTGCCACCTTTTAGAATTATTTTTGAAGCAACGAAATTCGCCGCGTTTTTGAGGATATCCAAGGCAAGTTCGATGGCTTCCCTGTATTCCGCCATTAAATCCACAAAGGACATTTCATTGTGTGTCCCTGTTATAGAGTCATGGTGCTGGCCGCAAAGCAGCTGCCGCCAGGCTTTGTCAAGCGCCTGCTCCGGATATTTCGCGCCTAACAGCGAAGCGATAACCGAAAGCTTTTCCGCCGCTATAATAAAATTATCCCCGAGCCTGTTGGCAATTTTCAAATCGGATTTTGAAATGGATGTTCCGATATGGTAGCGGCTCATATCCCGCGAGGTGGGTTCGATATTGGAGCGTTTTTCTGCCATGACTTCATTGTCGCTTTTAATAATCGCTCCGTGAAAATCCGACGGCACGGCAAATTTAACCGGAATAACACTCATTTTTGTCCAGTCCATGGGCAGCTGCTTCACATTGCCGAAGCTGACATTCGGAATACCGGCACCTCTTGCGGCTTTGGTCTCGGCTATTTTCGCGTAATCCCTGCCGAAATGAGTCTTGCGGTGGATTAGGCTTGTTCCATCAGGTGAAATATGCTTAAAGAGCGGGTTGAAGCCCAGCACTTCTTTTGTCCAGGTGACGGATGTGCAGCCGGCCTTTTTACAGATTTGTGACAGTTGGTTCGGATGCCCGAAAACATCCAGCGGGTTATAAACATACGCCAGCCGCCCCAAAAATTCCCTGTGATAAATCTGCCCGTAAATCGCGTTGCGGGCAAGCCCCTCCGCCGAGGAAGTCAGCTCGTTCGGCTGATTGTAAAAAGTGTCGGATTCGAGCCGGCCTTCTTCAAAGCCTTTTTTAATCGTTTCCCTGTCCCTTGGATACATGGAAAAATAGGGGTGCAGATAATCTATTTCCGATAAGCTCCCCTTAAAATCCGGATCCTCGTTGATATAGTCCACATATTTTTTAACAAGCCCGATTGCACCGAGTGCATAAATTCGCTGCTCCTCGTGGTAGGTGGTGTCAAAATGAAAATGCGCGAGGTCGTAATCCGCTCCATCAAAATCATCAAGCGGTGTAACCGTAAATTCAGCTTCCCGGCAAACGCTTTTACCTTGACTTTCCAATGAGAATTTCAATGTTTTTTTAACCGGGCTGTTCTCTGACGGAACCGAAAGCTTCGTGTAGACAACATCGCCTTTGTTTAGGTTCTGAAATTGCAGTTCTTCCTTATATCCATCGTTCTCTAGGGAAATCGAGCCTTCATTTGTATTTTCAAACACGGCGACGAGTGTCTCAAACACCTGTCTGGGCGAAGTCTTTGAACCGAAGTAGTAATGAGTGGGCACAGGCTTTGTTATCCCGATGTCGCCTGCTCTTGCGACGATGGGATGGATAATCACATTAGACAAGGAGAACTCCACCCTGTCGGCAAAGTGACCGGGACGCAGCTTGAAAAGGATAAAGTTTTCACCCCTGTTCAGATGAGCAGGAAAAGCATAGTCCGGCGCGGGCAACCCGCAGGCAATCCCGTCAAGACATTCATATTTCAATTCACCGTTGACAAAAGCTTTTACCCCGGAATGACGGCAGGTGATGATAACATCTGTATCCGCTTCGCTGTCGACATACGCGCCGACATAATAGATGCAGTTGCGTTTGACGGTCCTGTATAAATCATCGTGGTCCCCGTCGTAATACATATGGCTTGGGCCTGTGTCGAATCTCATACCGGTCTTTGTTAGTGAAGTCCATTCGATTTGAGGCCTGCCTAGATACCGGTTTTCAACCGTGTCTCCGGTTTTCGGGCGGACTTCCCGCTCGTTTCCCAAATAATCCTCATCCATGATGGCACCGCGCTCGAAAATATGCTCCGCTTCAAATGAGCCTTTGGTATCCATTACCCACGGGCCGCTCGCAAGCCATTCGTTTATTGTGATCGGTTCATTTTTCCCTAATTTGTTCATCTCATCTTGTCCTTAAATAATACTTGCCATTTGTTGCCTGAATTATACTCTATTTCACAAATTCGCGCAATGAAAAAGATGTCATCCTGAGGAGCGCACGACGAAGGATCTCAATTTCTCGCAACAAGAAAGATTCTTCACTACGTCTTGGCAACAGGTGTGTGTCCGTAATGACATGTTTGATTATGACCTTTATTAACGCCCGCAAGGATGTTTTATCCCTGCAGGCGTAATGTGCGCGTTTTGATTTAAGTAAGTAACGGTTTTATCGTTTCTGAGTAGGGCGGTGGCTCTGCTGCCGCCGCGGTGTATGTCCGTTGGTTGCGGTTTTACTCTTGGGTAACCTCGTATTCGTTAAATCAAACTCTGTTTAAATTTATATGAATCCGTAATTCAATCGTTCAGGCTCTCGGCGGCAGCAAGCCACCGCCCTACAAGGCTGCGGATTCGAAATTTTTCTGCACTCAATTCTACTTGCAACCGTTTGCATGCCGTTTGATTTTCTTCATTGTGGTCTTTTCAAACTCGGTGTTCCGGAATTTTACCGACCCGATTCTCTTATGTTTCGGTAAAACCGTATTGAGTTCATTAACCGCTTTTCTTATAAATTCTTCAACATTTAAAATCTCATAATCCGGAAAAACCTCCGCAACAATTGCAGTGTTTTCCTGATAAACAACAACTTCAATTATATGTACGACGGCCCCAAGCCGAGCTTCCAGTTCTTCCGGCTGTACATTATAACCGCTCGATAAAACAATTGTATTCTTCTTCCTGCCGGTCACATACAAAAAGCCGTCGTTATCGATATACCCCAAATCTCCGGTTTTGAACCAGCCGTCGCAAAATGCATCATGCGTTGCCTGTGGGTCATTGTAATAGCCAAGCATTACATTGTCACCCTTGACACATATCTCACCGTTTATTATTTTAACAGAACAGCAAGGTATAACGGGTCCGGTACTGCCGATCTTGTTATGCCGGTTGCGGTTTATGGATACAACCGGAGAACACTCAGTGATGCCGTAACCGTTGAGTATCTCAATACCAAAAGTCCGAAACTCTTTAATAAACTTAGCATCAAGCGATGCCCCGCCGCATATGATAATCTCCAAATTTCCGCCAAAGGAATCCAATACGCTATCGAATAGTTTTCTTCTCCGGTCTATGCCCAAACCTAAAAGGGTATTGCTGAGCACCATCAAAGCCCGCAGAAGCTTGACCTTGTTTTTTTTCTTTGCAGCAGCCCAAATCCGTTTATGCATGGTTTCGATAAAAAGCGGGACCGCAAACAATAGCCATGGCTTAAATTCAACCATTTCGTCGGCGATGTTTTTCAGCTCGCCATTTACGGCATTTGCATTGCCATAGTATAACTGCCCAAATAAACAGGCAACCAAAGCGAAAGTATGGCAAAGTGGCAGGAAAAGCACGGATGTCCCGAGAGATAAAAAATTCCGACAGGCGCAAACAGTATTGCTTGCCAGGTTTTTATGGCTGAGCATAACGCCCTTGGACTTGCCGGTAGTTCCCGATGTATATATAATCGCGCACAGTGCAGAGTCATCTATTTCGCAATTTTCAAAATCCTTGTTTTGGCTTGCGGCACCTTTTCGGAGCAACTCTGGCATATCAGTTTTCATATTGAAAAAATGCTTGATAGCAATGTTTCCCTTTATTGAATCAATTTTATCACTTAAACGGTCTGAATAAACAAGAACTCCGGCGCCGCTTCGAACAAGGATGTCCGCGATTTCTTCGTTTTCAAGTTCTTTATCAACGGGAACGATTATGTTCCCGCCGTTGACTGCTGCAAAAAAAGTTAATATCCATTCATATGAGTTTTCGCCGATAACGGCTATTTTTTCATTTTTTATCCCTGCATCATAAAGATAAGTTCCCAACGCCCTGATATCCGCTTTGAAATCGACGAAACTTTTCTCAACAGTTTTTTTACCATGCAGCCAACAAAACGCGGTTTTAGAACCGTGTTTTGCCGCACAGTAATTGATGAGTTCTTTCAAGTTGTTGATTGTTTCAACTTCGTAAAGTGGATATTTTCCCATTATTTCTCCGACACTTTATGCTTTTTTAGTAAAGTGCTTAACAATTAGCGCTAAATTAATTTTTCCTATACAAACCATTGCACTACCATCCATTTTTGAAAGATGTAGCTTGTTTTCATAAAAATCGTTTATTTCCTGATTGAAGGCAAAGGGTATATCCTCAGGGTTCCATATAACCCCAGGGTAATCTTTGTATGCCTGCCATATTACGAAATCATCATTATTAACTTCATTGTTCGGAGAGATCAATGAACAGACTTTTTTGAACACTTCAAGTTCATTACTCTTTGGTTTTCGGTTACTTTTATAATCAGGAAAAAGAGGCGTCAGTTTATAAACTCTTTCATATAGAGATGGGTTTGATGTCCTAAAAACAAGCCAAAAACCTATGCATGTTCTGTTCGGATAACGGCATAAATAGTGCAGTATAACTTTATTGTTCAATATTTTATATAAGCCAAGCCCGCTGAAATCTTTGTGTACAATTGTTGCCTGCAAATAAAGTATATTTTTATCAAAAAACTCACCGGTCGCGAAACCTACAATTTGCCCGTTAACTATAGCAATACATAAAATATCCGCCGTATTGAGAAACGCCTGCACCGAATCGCCCGGGTCACCCCAAGTTTCTAATATGATTTTCGAAAAGGTTTCGGTAAGTTCACTTTTTTTCTCTTTTATCTCCTGCTTTGTTAACTTGCGTATCAGAATCTTTTGCACAAACCGTCCCTCTTTCCCTGTTTGCTCTTAAAGTTGAATATTCTATCCCATATCATTTAATGCCAAAGTTTAATATTGATTGATTGCTATAAACAGGAATGTTTTCGGCTACATTTCTAAACCCGTTATTCCTTAACAGTTTGTGTTGCTCGTCTTCTTCAACAAATTCCACACTGCCGTTATTATCTTCATTATCAAGCTGTTTATTGTAAATGAGTATTTTAACCGTAGGTATTAACATCTTAAATATCATAACTGTTGTCTTGAGAACTCCGGATCTTTCCTTTTGTTTTTTAACTGTATCAAAGTAAATCATTACAGGTTTGTTGCCTTTGCACGCATTTGATACGACTATCTTTCCGTTTGGCTTCAAAACGCGGTAAAACTCACCAAAAACTGCGTTTCGCATTTCTTTTTTTAATGTGTAAATAACATTGTTTGAAGCGATTTTGTCAAAATAGTTGTCAGGAAACGGAAGGGGCATAGTTAAGTCGTGAATGATTGCTTTCGCTTCCGGATTTTTTGATTTGTATCTCTCTAAAGCCGCCGCACAATAATCAATGCCGATTACATTTGCTCCGCAATTCTTCATTTTGATTGCTAGATTTCCGGTTCCACAACCGGCATCCAAAACCAAATCGTCTTTTTTAATGTCAAGTTTTTCAACTATCGTGTTAAGCAGGTCCTGATAGGGAATAACAACATTAAGAACATCATAAACTTTAAAATATTCAGTCCAAAATTCATGGTCAATTTTTTTCTTCACTCTGGATAACCATCCTCTCAACAATTGCTTCATGTAAATAGACATATATAATAAGGAAATTCTATTTTGTATATATTACTATGAATTCAATTTGATGTCAATCTGAATTCTGATTATTTAATTCAAAATGATATGATTTTGATATCACATTCTGGGAGGTCAACATCATGTCAGGTAATTACTATCCGCCTTTCTCATTGAGAATATCGGAAGATCTAATTAATAAAATAAGGTTCATAGCTACTGCAAATAAGCGTTCAACGAATAAAGAAATTGAATTTGTATTGGAGCAATATGTAAACAAATATGAAATAGAAAAAGGAACCATTAGAATTTTGGAGCCAAATGATAAACCGTAAAGGCTGAAGAAAGTCTATTATATGATAAATAAACCTCTCGTATAACAAGCCAATGCTTGCTTTACGAGAGGAGTTTTTTACTACATATGGTGCCTTTTGAAATTAGTGAAATTCTCTCTTTACATACGATCCTTCACTTCTAAGGCCACATGCTTGTGGCCGGGATGTCAGGAATAATCCTCCGCGCAACCAGCACATCAAAACCGTCAACGGTAATCTCGCCGATGATGGTTTTGTTCTGCATGATATCAAACAGCGGAACATCAAGGTTGAAGCTTTTTGCGGACTGCGTCATATTGACGGCGATGATAATTTCCTGCCCGTCTTTCACGCGGCTTGAGACAACGATTCCGTCGGCAGCATTTAGAATGGGCTTGAAATCAAACCTTTCTGCGAGCGTTCTTGCCAGTTCCTCATAAAAAAGGTAGCCCGGGCAGTCGGCGGCGTAATACACGGCATAGCCTTTGCCGAAGCTGTTGATTGTTACCGCCGGAAAAGCTTTCAGCCCGCCGCAGGTGAATTCCGCAAGCGGCTGCGCGCCAAGGAGTTCCAGCTTTTTAAGTTCCCGGTAAGTCTCAAACCGCTTGCCATTTTTGAAGAGTATCGCCGGCGTTTCCCCTGTTTGCTTCGCCATCTCAGCGGTGCCGATACCCGCGGCGGAACTGACACCGCAGATGTCTTTAAATAACCCCGGTGTTTTTATTTCATGAATGTTGTTGAATTCATCCCTCGTGCCGCTGTCGGTATTGGTAACGAAGATACCGCCGTTTTCGACAAATTTCTTTATCCTTTCGGCATCCGCGGGAGAAACGATTTTTAGGTTTGGCGCGATCATCATCTTATATTTTTTGAAATCGTCCTTTATGCCGATAGCGTCAAGATTTGTTTTTAAAGCGTTCTTAAAGCCGCCGTGGACATTGAAAAAGTCCTCGTCGTAATCGCCGTCAACAACCCAGTTCAAATACGACCAACTGCTGTCATAGGAATAAATCGCCGCGATTTCGGACGGTGTCTGCGCATCCCCAATCAGCGGATACACTTTTTGTATCTTTGCCGAAAGCTCTTTGAGCACCTGTTCGGATTCGCCGTAATTGCCGTCAAAATCAAGGCAGCTGCGGTAACCCTGCTCCTGCCCGCCGACCGGTGAGCGCCATTCGAAAAACAGCGTGGCAAACGCGCCGTGAGCAACGTTCAGCCAGGTTTGCGCCCTGACAGCTTCCGGCACGGTGTTGGGGTGCGGCTGGGAAATCTGCTCGGCAATCAGGAATGTCCCCTTTCCGCCGGACATTCTTCTGGAAAGGTCATGCTCCATGCTTGAACGCAAGCCCACCCGGTAATCCTCGCCGCAGGGCAGGGGAACATAATTGTCCCACCCCGAATAATCCAGGTACGCTGTGGCTTCAAGGCAATTCACAGACCAGTTGGCGCCGGGCCAGTTGGTGGAAATGAACCTGCTGCCGATATACTGCCGAAGAATCCCCGCCTGCATGCTCAGCAAACGGTTGAAAATAAAGGAAAAATAACGGCGGTTGTCGAGTTTCATCGCGGGTGACCAGCCGCCCTCCGCAGCATGAGTCGGCAGAAATATCTCATCAAAATCGTTATAAACATTGGACCACATCATGGTAAACCAGGCTTTGTTCAGTTTCTCAATCGTGCCGTATTTTTCTTTCAGCCATTCCCTGAAGCCCAGTTCGCAGTTCGCATCATAACATACAAACGGGTAACCGGGTTCATTGTCCAGCTGCCAGCCGATTATATCGGGGCTGCCGCCGAGCACCTTCGCCTGTTCTGTCACTATTTTTTCGGCATAACTTAAAAAGACCGATGAGCTCAGGCAGTTCCCTTTCCTGCCGCCGAAAGTATAGTTTCCTCCAGCGTCGCCGCCCTTGACCCCGGGATGCTTTTTAAAAAGCCAGGGCGGGCAGACCGCTGTCGGGGTACCCATAATGGTTTTAATGCCGTATTTCCCCGCGAGGGCAACAGCGCGCTTCATGGGATCAAAATCGTATTCGCCCTCTCTCGGCTCATACCAACTCCAGGCGAACTCACCCATACGAACGGCATTGAAACCGAGGCCGGCCATTTTTCTGAAGTCGTCCTCCCATTGCTCCTCCGGCCACCATTCGGGGTAATAGGACGCGCCCATATAAAACTTATCCATTGTTTGCTCTCCTATATTTATTGAAAACACCGACTGTCATATGTTGAAAAAAATTATACTCTATTTTATACTTCACCGCAATGAAAAGCGGGACAGATTTTCATCTGCTCCGCTTTCATATTAATATTTGATTGTTGCTCTAATATTAATATCAGTCAACATTAAACAACACGCTCTGAAAGAATCACAGGTTTTACTTTCGATTCATTTATACCTCTGATCAACGCCCATAATAGAAACAAAAACTCTGCGATTGTCTGCGGTATCAAGAGAATTGTGTTCACTGTTTCGTAACCCGGAAACAGAAAATATATATATACTTCAAGAAACAAGCCGCAACCTCCAACCGCCAGTAAAATACCGAGCACTCTTGGAAAAAATCCTGATTTGTAAACCAAAAGTCCAAGGGGAACAAGCCATAGAGCAAAGAATACATTGGCAATTTCATAACCATGCAAGTACAAATCATAAGACATCATTGCCTGTGCTTTCAGCTGTGCGGCATCTATCACGCTTAAGTAATCAACACCGCTTAAAAGGTGTAAAGATGAAAATTCATTTAATAGATTGAGCATGTTTATCGGAACACTCACCATTACAAAAATGACCATCAGTGCGGAAAGGTTTTTATCAACTGCATTGAGCAGCTTGTATAAGACTAACGGCAGCAGCAAAAATAGAACCATCATCATTAAATCGCTTACAAAACCCACTCGAAACAGAAATTCATTCGTTACAATATTATTAGCCGTAACCTTAATATCACCGGTTACAAATATTTTGGAACGGACAACCTGTGCGACAGGCCCGAATATAAACATTAGTAGCCATAAGAGCCCTGCCAATCTTGCTGTTTTTTTGTTTGTACCCATTTTTCTTCTCCTTTTATTTATATGTTTTTTTATAACGCATCTTCTATACGGTTTACAGAAATCAGTTCTATTCCCAAATCATTAATGGACCGAAGCACACCGTATAAAACCGCTTGATCAACAAGATTGCCACGCAGCTTCGTGGTGAAATTCGGGAGCTTAACAACTGTAAATCCTTCAAACCAAGTGTCATGAATATACCCGCCAATGACGATCTCATAGAGCATATTTTCCTCCTAGGCCGCTCGTTTCCATCGGAGTGCAAGCACAACTATCACCGCATTCCCCAGAATCTCAACTGCTGAGAAAAATATATAGTGAAGTGTTGTATCTGATCCCGCAAAAAACGATCCCAACTGATAGATAATCATAAGGATACCTGCTGCTATATTTGTTATCATATTGGCTTTATAAGGCAAGACAGCTGCCAAAACTACCATTATGAATGGAATCTCAAGGGATATCCCTGCAAATAGTAAGAATCCCTGTGTCATAGGAATTCCGGCGATATTGCCGTCAAACAACATCCGTAGTGCCGACATCTCCATATTGCTGATGACATCGCACAAAATGTAGTTGAGCGAGAGAAACACCCACATTTTTGACATGAGCATAAGCTTTGAATCATTAAGATTGGTTTGCAGTGTGCTTTGTGATTTCATAAAATACCTCCTCGTTTTAATTTGTTAAGATTGGCTTGCGGCGGGCTTGTGATTCTATAAAAAATACCTCCTCGTTTTAGTTTGCTTATCTGCAATAAGCTTACTAAAACCGAAGAGGTCCTAATACCTACTAAAGTAGGGTTTTGATTAATGAAAAAGTAGGGTCTTTTTATACAATGCCCAACGCTTTTGCTTTTAACACCGCCTCTGTGCGGCGTTTAACTTGAAGCTTGCCGAATATCGTTTGATTATATCCTTTCACTGTACTCAGCGCTAAAAAAAGCGTATCGCAGATATCTTGATTGGATAACCCTGATGCTATTAAAGCCAGCACCTCCAGCTCTCTAACCGTCAGGGGCTCTGCAAGAGATTGATTTGCATGCTCTTTCTTGGTATCGCCAAGCTTTTTTAATGCCTCTGCCTCCGATATTGGATATTGGCGATGAGATGTGTCTGCATTATCAATCATGGTTTCCATGTCTTCCAGGGTAATTTCATCGGGAAGCGGATTTATAAAATAATTAGCTTTACCCTCCTTAATGCAGTCACGTGCTAAATCAAATAAGCCTTCAGCGCAATAAACTCTCGCCAAGAGCAATTTGTATTTATATTTCCAGTCCATTAGAGAATAGCGCTGACCATAGGTCTTGCTTTCCTCAAGCAATGCATATACTTCTCGGTTTTCATTCTGTAAAAAGGCGATTTTGGCTAAGCCCAAATACAGACTGGCCAGTATGATTGGGACGCAATTCTGTTCAGCCGCTCTTGAAATTGTTTGTTCAAATTGCACTTTTGCTTTACTCAAGGCTCCCTGCTGAATATACAGTTCACCGAGCACCATATGAAAGGAATTCTCAACGAATGGATTTACATTGCCTCTAATGCTCTTTAATGCCTCGGCAATCACTTCTTCTGCCTCATGCAGATCTCCCATTTGCCAATGTGCGATTCCAAGCAACATGCTTACTACGCCCCGTTTATAATACTGATCGCCGGGAATCCGCATGAGCGCGTCTCGAGCATGCAAGAATATCCCTTCAATATCTCCTGTAGATGCAGCAATATACCCGTATGCGGATGAAATTGTCGCAGGCAATAAATTAAACTGAGTAGTATCGATAATAATAATATCTTCCGGGCACATATCTTCTTGACACCGGTCGTACAACTCCTGCGCTTTGTCGAACCACGCTCTGCAAACATCCACATCCCCCATATCGAGCAACGCCCACCCATACCCCATGGCAAGCACAGGACTTCGCTCAATAATGGACACAGGCAGACTCTTTGCCATATCAAGCCAAGATGCCGACTGAAGCTGCACATCCATTTCAGACCATTTACACTCAATCAGTGCTGCCGCATCCTCAAAGGCATTTGCCTTGAGTAAGTGATGGATAGCTTCTTGCTCGCGTTCGTTTCTTTTGAACCAAAGTCCCGCACGAAGATGGAGCTTTTCCACTTCATTCTTTGGCTGAAGGTCCAAGCGTTGCCTGAGCAGATCTCTAAAAAGATGATGATATCGATACCATTGATGCGATGAATCCGTGGAGATGATAAAACTATTCGTCTTCACAAGCCTCTCAATGATCTTGCTGCTTGTGCCTGCTTCGAGTTGGAGCATATCATCACAGAGTTCACCGGAAAAAAACTCCAGCATAGAAGTTGTAAGCAGAAATTCCTTAATTTCCGATGGATGGTGCTCTAGTACCTCCTCCATCAGATAGTCCATAATATAATAATGACTGGCTGCAAACGCCTTGATAAAAACATCTATATCATCGAGCCCCTGCATGGAGAGTGCTGTCAGCTGTAAACCGGCAATCCAACCCTCTGTTCGTTCGAAAAGATGCCGCAGCTGCTCTTCCTGTAAGTTCAGGTTGAGCTGTTGAATAAAAAACGCTTCTACCTCTTTCTCTGTGAACCTGAGATCCGAGATTCTGAGTTCCAAAAGCCGCTTGCTTGCGCGCAATTTTGCCAATGGAAGCGGAGGATCTTCTCTTGTAATCAGAACTAACTGCATCAATTGCGGTAAATGTTCCAATATGGTCCTAAGCACGTGATGGACTTGATTATTTTGTATCACATGATAATCGTCTAATACCAAAATAAAAGGATGTTCAATGGCATGCAACTGATGAACGAGCACTCTGATAAACGACTCAAAACCAACGCTTTGGAAGGCATCAAGCAGTTGCTCCAACGCCTCAGCCGCTTGTGCGTCAATTGACTTGATTCCCATTGTAAGATAAGCTAAAAACTGTGTGATATCGTTATCCCATTCATCCAGTGAATACCAGATAAATGGTCTGTTCTGCTCTGCCAGCCAGTCAGAAACAACCGTCGATTTACCGGAGCCCGCCTGAGCAGACACGAGTATAACATTAGCCCAACTGCAGTCCTTAAGGAGTTTTGCTTTTGAAATGACGTTGTCAGAAATCTGCGGCTTATGCAATTTTGCTGATAGAACAGAAAATGCCATAATTCTCCTCCGTTCATATATTGGATTCTCTGTCAAGATTGGGGTGATACAGGAGCTGTATGCACTCCCTGTCCAGAACGCTGTGGTCGTTCCATTGACAAAATTATACTCCATTTCCCTATTTTGCGCAATGAAAAAACGGGGTAGAAATCATCTGCCCCGCCAAAATATTGTTTCTATTGGGACGGCACCCGTCCCCTTCACGTTCTGCTGACCACCAGCCACTGACCACTAAAAACTATTTGTAAGACTGCTCAACCTCAACCGCGCAGGCAACCGTAGCGCCAACCATCGGGTTGTTACCCATGCCGATTAAACCCATCATTTCCACATGCGCCGGAACGGAGGACGAACCTGCGAATTGTGCGTCGGAGTGCATACGGCCCATGGAATCCGTCAAGCCGTAAGAAGCCGGACCCGCCGCAACATTATCCGGATGCAGGGTTCTGCCTGTGCCGCCGCCGGAGGCAACAGAGAAATAAGCCACATTATTTTCTGTGGACCATTTTTTATAAGTGCCTGCCACAAGGTGCTGGAAGCGGGTCGGGTTGGTGGAGTTGCCGGTGATGGAAACATCAACGCCTTCGTGCTTCATAATCGCGACGCCTTCGAGCACATCATTCGCGCCATAGCATTTCACCTTCGCGCGGTCGCCGTCGGAATAAGCAGTTGAACTCACGATTTCAAGTTCATCGGCGAAAAAGTCATAATCGGTTTTAACATAAGTGAAGCCGTTGATACGGGAAATAACCATCGCCGCGTCTTTACCCAAGCCGTTGAGAATGACTCTGAGCGGGTCTTTACGGACTTTGTTGGCCTTGTTGGCAATACCGATTGCGCCTTCCGCGGCGGCAAAGGATTCATGCCCGGCCAGGAAGCAGAAGCACTTCGTTTCTTCTTTTAAAAGCATCGCACCCAAATTGCCGTGGCCCAAACCGACTTTGCGCTGTTCGGCAACGGAACCGGGGATACAGAATGCCTGCAGGCCCTTGCCGATGGCACAGGATGCATCCGACGCATTCTTGATGCCCTCTTTAAGCGCAATCGCAACGCCTAAAGTATACGCCCAGACAGCGTTTTCAAACGCAATGGGCTGAATACCTTTGACTATTGCATCAACATCAATTCCTTTACTTAAACAAAGGTCGCGTGCTTCGGCAAGGTCTTCAAAGCCGTATTCGGCAAGACATTTATCTAATTTTTCTTTTCTTCTTTCCATACCTTCGAAGGTAATTACATCAGCCATTATTTTTTCCTCCATTCTCTCTTATTCTTCACGCGGGTCAATGTACTTCGGCGCATTCAAAAAGCGGCCGTAATTGCCGAGGTTCTTTTTGTAAGCGTCATCGGGCGAAACGCCGTGACGAATATCTTCGAGCATTTTGCCGAGTTTGACAAATTCATAACCGATAACCTGATCGTCTTCGTCAAGAGCCATTCTGGTGACATAACCTTCCGCCATTTCCATATAACGGACACCTTTGTATTTTGTGCTGTACATGGTGCCTATCTGGGAGCGGAGACCTTTGCCCAAATCTTCAAGGCCGGCCCCGATCAGAAGCCCGTCCTCGGAAAAGGCGGACTGTGTGCGTCCGTAGGCAAATTGAAGGAAAATTTCACGCATCGCGACATTGATCGCGTCGCAGACTAGGTCGGTATTCAAACACTCGAGCATTGTTTTACCCGGAAGAATTTCGGCTGCCATCGCCGCCGAATGCGTCATACCGGAGCAACCGATGGTTTCCACCAATGCTTCCTCAACGATCCCCTTCTTTATATTCAGGGTTAGCTTGCAGGCTCCCTGCTGAGGAGCACACCAGCCGACACCGTGAGAGAGTCCCGAAATATCGGAAATCTCATATGCTTTTACCCATTTGCCCTCCTCGGGTATCGGTGCCGGTCCGTGATTCGGACCTTTTGCCACGACACACATTTTTTCCACTTCATGGGAGTAATTCATAAACTTTCTCCTTTCGGTTTTTGAGCAGTTGGTTTTACAACCCGCCTGCTTCCGTTTTATCAGTAAATCCACCGATTTTGCTGTTACAAGTATATCACAGTGACCGGTGATGTCAATAATATTCAGTGCGGTTTTTCATCTGCCAATCGTGTTCTTCATCAACTTTATGAGGTGTTCATGAGGATAAAAAAAACAATATTCATATCCGTAGTCTTTATATGTTATTAAAAGTAATTATAATTATACTAATTAATGTTATATTATGCTTACAATTTGTATAGCAAGGATGCGTTCAGATGATTATTGATTTTCACACACATTGTTTCCCTGAAAAAATTTCCGAAAGGGCAATTTCCGCTATAGCGGCTTCAGGCGCAGAAGTTCCCTACCATAAAGGGTCCGAGCACTCCTTAATTGAAGAAATTAAAAGAATGGGTGCGGACAAAGCAGTGGTTCTGAATATTGCCACCAATCCGCGCCAGCAAAAGAACGTCAATGACTATGCGATATATCTAAACTCCTTGGACAGCTTGGTAGGCTTCGGAAGCGTCCATCCGGACAGTTCCGATGCCCTCTATGAACTGGAACGTCTTAAAGACGCGGGTGTAAAAGGTATTAAGCTGCATCCCGATTATCAGAATTTTTTCATTGACGACAGCAGACTTTTCCCGATTTATAAAAAGTCGGCAATGTTGGGGCTGATAACTGTTTTTCATGCCGGCGTAGATATCGGTCTTCCCGACCCTGTTCACTGCACTCCAGCAATGATGGCGCGGATTCTCCCGCTTTTTGACGGGGCACCGGTAGTAGCGGCACATTTCGGCGGATATATGATGAGAGCCGAAACGTTAATACATTTGATAGGTAAAGACATCTATTTTGATACCTCTTACTCACACAGCCGTTTCCCGCCGCCCTGGGCAAAAGAAATCATTGAAAAGCACGGCGCAAAAAAAATACTCCTCGGCAGCGATATGCCTTGGAGCAGAACTGATTATGAAATCAACTTTATTAAAAGCCTTGATCTTCCGGCCGAAGATATGAATTTAATTTTGGGGGGAAATGCCCAAAGATTGCTGGAAATCAGTGTTTAGAAAATGTTAACCCTTCAATTCATCCAAAGTTAATGAATAGCTTGGCAAAAACTCCTTCAAAAAGCAATCTGCCTCCGGCAGATTCATTACGGCGATAGCTTCTCTTACAGAGGAAGCAGCCTTTTCAAATTCCGAATTCCCCGCTTTTTTTTCATCGATACATTTTGTTAATGCGCATATTTTGTCGGCCGCTTTCACATACTTCCAAAGCGCGGTATCATCGGCCGCGGGAAAGAAAAACGGCTCAAAATCACCTTTCAAGTCGACAGGCAACATATTTAACAGTGTTTGGCATGCATTGTCCTCAACGGACTTGTATGCCTCTCTTAGTTTTACGCTGTGGTATTTAACCGGTGTCGGCATATCACCGGTCAGACTTTCCGGCAAATCGTGATAAAGCCCCAAAATCGCTGCTCTTTCCGCATTCAGAGACCCTCCGAAACGCCGGTTGTGAAGCAGCACAAGCGCATGTGAAACCGCTGCGACCTCCATGCTGTGTTCGCTCAGATTTTCGCTGTGCGAGTTGCGCATAAGTGACCAGCGGTTAATATATTTCATTCTTGATATCATTGCGAAGAAGTGATAGTTTTTCATCTATGTCCCTGCCTTACCTATAAATATTATTCCAGGAACGCATCAATAACGCCGTCTATTTTGCGGATATTTTCGGCAATTAATTCGAATATATGTTCATTTTCAGAATATACGGTTGCTTTTAGCAAGACACTGTCTTTTTTAATTCTTCTGTCCTCGCTTGCTACGGCATTTGCTATTTCCAGCGTTCGCAGCATAGCACCGCAATTTGTCACCACATCTCCGATTGACATGGCAAAGGATGAGAGTTCTTTCACTTCAATGTTTATCGTGCGGTCCCGCTTGCTTTTAATATTTATTTTCTTCAGTACATTCAAAGTGATATATATGAAGGCTGTTGCAATAAACGCACCGGAAAAATAACCGACACCTACCGCAAGACCAATACACGAAACCGCCCAAAGGCTTGCTGCTGTTGTCAGCCCCTTCACGCTGAACCCTTCACGAAGAATTGTGCCCGCTCCCAAAAAACCTATCCCGCTTATAACTTGTGCGCCAAGGCGGGCAGGGTCCATATTTGTTTGCCCTTTGTAATAGGCAAAAATAAAGGTAGAGGTCAGCATAACAAGAGCCGACCCGACAGAAACGAGGATGTGCGTTCTGAACCCCGCCGGACGGTGCGAATGCTCCCGCTCAAAACCTATAAGCCCCCCGAGGACTGCCGCAAACCCCAATTTAATAAAAGTGTCAAGCGTAGTATTCAGGAAATTTGATCCGAATATTGTTCTGAAATACTCTTGAATTTCCATTTTAGCAGTCCCCCTAATATGAATTTATTTGTTTGTTTTCAATAAGAGTATCAAGTATATGTAAAATTTAACAGAAAATATGATTAATGTTTTTATAAAATAGTATTATAGCACAACCTGTTCCGTTATGCAAATAAAATTACAATTTCGTATATTATTTCTATTTTTAATATTAAAAGTTAAATCAGTTTCATTTTATACATCATCTGCGCACCCAGCAAAGAAAAAATAACAGTAACAGGGATTAATGCACCGACAGCAAGGCTTGGCGCAAAAACAAGCACGATAACCCCGGCAGCAATAGGCAGAATTGAAATCCTCCAATGCTTAACAAAATAGCTGGCTCCCAACGCCCCGAAAAGTGCGGGAAGAACTTGCTGAAATGCCGGGGCAAACGGTGAGCCTTCAGCAGTCATTTTCGGAAGAACCGGTGCAAATAAAACAACCCCAAAAGCAAGAATAAGAGTAGTTGTGATGGAGGAAGCGGCGATGGCAATAGTTGAAATCACCTCGCCCTCCTCCGTATTGGCCCGAACATTTGCGTTCTGCATGGCGTTCAGCCCGCACGGAAGTTTCAAGTTGCTGATATTACCTGTGACAAAGCTTAAATAAGTTCCGCCGGCGCCAAGCATCGGCGCGTATGTAATCACCTCAATCACTGCAATAGCCCAAAACATTGGTACAATGCTGAGCAAACCTTTAAAAACTTTTTCTGCCTCCGGCCATACATTAAGATAAATACAAATGGATAACGGTATGCAAAGCATCATAATAAGAGCGGTTATTGTTGAGATTCTGCCCCAAATATGAACTTTATCAATATATGTCTTCTCCAACATTAACCCCTCCATTCAATCAAAACAAGATTTGCCGGCAGGATTTGGGCAAGAAGCATTGCCGCTCCCATGGCCGCAATCATACTTAAAGGCATTGCGAACGGCTCAAGCCATTTAATCTTAAACTTTTTGCATAGCCACTGTAATGCCAACATTATAATAATTGCCGATATCAAAGTAGTAACGGATAACAAGCCTGCACCGTCACCAATAATTTCTTTCTCGCCTTTGCCTGCAACAGCTCTTGCTATAAAAGCCGCGATAAGCCCGATAAAGGCCGCAGCCGACATGATATCAGACCATTTTGCATTAGTATTCGCAGCTTTCCCGACTTTTTTTTGAATTTTTTTTAAGAATATCGGCAATAAAACAAGAGGCATTATGCACCCTACCGTCATAACCCAAGCAGCCGCTGCGAACGCAGCTTTGTCTTTAACCTCGGATGCAATCCCGCCGGCAAGTCCGAAAGCGTTTAAAGCACTCTGGGCTGCTGTTACCTCATAGCTTATGTTGCCTAAAGTTATCAGCTTTATCCAAGGAAGAACAAGCCCAAGTGCTCCGGCAAGAGTAATAACCGTAGCAAGAATAGCAATGGCCGGGGCAATTGTAAACAGTGCGCTGGATGCTACTGTATTTTTTAGTGTTGCGGTTGTAATCCCGATCTTTTTGCCTTGTTTCCAGGCTTTCATCATAAAAAAAAGAGACTGCGAAATAATAAATATTGAAACAAGTCCTCCAAGCAGATACATAAATCCGCTTTCTTTGAAATCCATCTAACCGCTCCCAACAATAATATTTATCTAATTGTTTACTTCCAAATATTTATCCACTCTTTTGCTATCAGCTCGTGCCCTGCTTGTGTCGGGTGAACACCGTCGCCGGAAAAACGGCTCGACGGAAAATCTTTAGAAGCATTTTTAAAAATCTCATCGAGATCTATAAATTTTGTACCAAATTCATTTGCAGTCTCAAGAACAGCTTTCTGCTTAAGACATAAATCCTCTCTCATTCTTGAAATACTTTCATTTACATCCAATAGAAACGGATTGAGCAAAACAATTTGTGCAGATGTCTTCTTCAACGTATCATTGATTATTTTTCTTAGTCTTTCTTTAAATATAACCGCTGTGGTTTCATCGTTTGCATCATATTTTCTCCAAGTATCGTTCACTCCGATAAGAATGCTCACATAATCGGGTTTTAGCGCGATGCAGTCCTCTTCCCAACGGTTTACCAAATCAACCGCCCGGTTACCGCTGATACCGCGGTTAATAACTTTAACATTTAATTCCGGGAAGTCTTTTTTAAGCAATTTCTTCACGTGGGAGGGGTAGCCGTTGCCAAGCTGCCTGTCAATAACTCTGCTTCTGCCTGCGTCCGTTATGCTGTCGCCTTGGAAAAGAATAATTGAATTTGTTTTAAGCATATATAAGCCTCCTCAAAATTGCTGATTTTATAAGTATTCCAAATAATTTTAAAATTATTGATGATAAAGTTTCTTGGTTTCATATTTGGGCTCGGATGTAAGGTTAATGCCAAGCTTACGGTATGTTTCCTGGTCTGATTGAGACAATATAACGGTTGAGTGAGCCTCGCAGCCCCGCAATTTTAACAAGTTGCCTGACCCTTTAAGCGCTGATTCGTTGCTTGCCGCGCTGATTGAAAGCGCTATAAGCACCTCATCGGAGTGAAGGCGGGGATTTTGATTTTTAAGTATTCCGGTCTTAAGATTTTGAATGGGCTCAATAACAGCGGGATCAATCAAGTGGGTGTTTTTACCGATTCCGCCAAGAGCCTTAACGGCATTGAGCAGCGCAGCCGCGGATGCGCCCAGCAAAGCGGATGTTTTGCCGGTGATTATTTTTCCGTCAGGCAGTTCAATTGCCACAGCAGGCTGATTTTCGGTTTCGGCGGAGCGATCCAATGCTTTTCTGACAACCTCACGGTCATCGGTTGACACGCCTGCCTGTTGCATAACAAGCTCAATTTTTGCAACAACATCGTCACTGCAGTGCCCGATTCGGCGGTCGCAAAGAATTGAGAAATAGCGGCGGACAATTTCGTCCAGAGAAGCTTTTCTGATAACCGCATCGTCTGTTATGCAATATCCTGCCATGTTTACGCCCATATCTGTCGGAGATTTATATGGGCTCTTGCCCTCAATATGTTCAAAAATTGCGTTCAGCACCGGAAACACCTCAACATCGCGGTTATAGTTGACTGTAGTAATCCCGTACGCTTCAAGATGATAAGGGTCTATCATATTAACATCCTGTAAATTAGCTGTTGCTGCTTCATATGCAAGATTTACCGGATGCTTCAAGGGCAGGTTCCAAATCGGAAAAGTCTCAAACTTTGCATAGCCTGCGGATACTCCGCGTTTATACTCATGATAAAGCTGGGACAGGCAGGTTGCCATTTTCCCGCTGCCGGGACCCGGAGCGGTAATAACCACCAGAGGGCGTGTTGTTTCAATATATTCGTTCTTCCCAAAGCCCTGCTCGCTGACGGCAATTTTCACATTAAAAGGATAGCCCTCAATAGGGTAATGCATAAACACCCTCATACCAAGCTGTTCCAGTTTATTTTTAAAAGCTATTGCCGTCGGCTGACCGTTAAACTGCGCGATCACTACGCTGCCGACATACAGCCCGATTCCCCTGAATGCATCGGTCAGCCTCAGCACGTCGCTGTCATAGGTTATTCCCAGATCTCCGCGGATTTTATTACTTTCGATATCACCGGCATTGATTACGATAACGATCTCGACATCGTGGCCGATATTTTTAAGCATCTGCAGCTTGCTGTCCGGCGAGAAGCCCGGCAATACCCGGGATGCGTGATAATCATCAAATAGTTTGCCTCCAAACTCAAGGTAAAGCTTCCCTCCGAAATCCTTGATTCTCTTTTTTATTTGCTCCGACTGCTTTTTAATGTACGCGGCATTGTCAAATCCGGTTTTTTGAATCATATGATCCCCTTCTCATACTTATTTTCATTCTCATTCTACGAGGTTGGACGGCAAAAAACATTTCAAGATAAATCTTTCAACAGCATTTTATCTGAAAATGATTTCTTCCCTGCGGGGACCGTTTGAAACCATTGTTATCGGAAAGCCTATTTCCTTTTCAATAAACAAAACGTATTCCTTTACCTCGGCGGGCAGCTTATCAAACTCTTTAATTCCTCTTATTTCGCACTTGAAGCCGGGCATTGTTTTCAGCACCGGCTTAGCTTTTTGCAATATGGGTGTTACCGGAAAATCTTTTGTAACCTTTCCGTCTATCTCATAGCCAACGCAAATCTTAATTTCATCGAGATATGAAAGGCAATCTATAGCGGTTAAAACAACCTGGGTCGCCCCTTGAACCTGACAGCCGTAACGGGTCGCGACGCAGTCAAACCAGCCCATCCTGCGGGGACGGCCTGTTGTCGCGCCGTACTCACCCGCATCACCGCCGTGAGTGCGCATTGTCTGAGCTTCATCACCGAAAATCTCACTGACAAATTCCCCTGCGCCGACCGCACTGGAATATGCTTTGGTGACCGCGATAATCTCCTTGATTTCATAGGGGGGAATTCCCGCTCCGACAGCTCCGAAGCCCGCGAGGGTTGAGGATGATGTGACCATAGGATAAATTCCGAAGTCCGGATCCTTCAGCGACCCCAATTGCCCTTCAAGCAAAATATTTTTACCTTCCTTGACGGCTTGCCTGATATATGTACCCGTATCGAAGACATAAGGGGCAATCAGCTCCCTGTAACCAAGCAAAGCATGAAACAGTCCGTCAACATCAATAAGCGGTTTTTTATATATATGCTCCAGCATCAGATTTTTTATTTCGCAAACTCTTTCAAGTTTTTCCCTGAGATATGCGTCATCGAAAAGTTCGCAAACCTGAAATCCGATTTTCGCGTATTTATCGGAATAAAACGGGGCGATTCCGCTTTTTGTCGATCCGAACTGTCTGTCCTTCAAACGGTCCTCTTCATAAGTATCCATCAGAACATGATAAGGCATCATGATTTGCGTCCGTTCCGAAACCATTATTTTGGGCATGGGAACACCCGCGCCGACCAATGCCTTTATTTCGGCATCAAGTTTGATAATGTCAAGCGCAACGCCGTTTCCGATAATGTTTACGGTGTTGGGGTTGCATACCCCCGAAGGCAGTAAATGAAGCGCAAATTTGCCGTATTCGTTAATGATTGTGTGACCGGCGTTAGCACCGCCCTGAAACCGGATGACAATATCAGCCCGGCCTGCAAACATATCGACGATTTTACCCTTGCCCTCATCACCCCAATTAGCTCCGACTATTGCCTTTACCACCGAAATACACCTCTTTAATTATTATTTGTTTTATTTTTACGCAATTTGCAAAGACAATATATTATATTATATCTCTCGGTTCACTGTCAACGTATAAGCAGGATCAAAATGTTTAAATTTTACGTAAATTGTTTGGGCAAAGGTTGCATTTGCTACTAATTGTGGTACAATCAAAACGATTGATCCAATAATAAATTTGGGAAGGATGCATATCTTGAAAAGATTTTACCGACCGGCAATTTCCACGCTTCTTGTATTATTTTTCATCTTCACCGCTGCTTCTCCGGCGTATGCTTCAATAACTCTAAAAAATACACTTAAATTTAATAATGACGGCAAATTTAAAATTGTTCAGTTCGCAGATTGCCAGGACGACGCGCTGCCAAGGCAGGCAATGATAAAGATGATGGCCGCCGCGCTCGACGCGGAAAAACCCGACCTTGTTGTTTTTACCGGAGATAATATAACCGGAGGCGGAAGCAGCGGAAAATTTTTGACAAACGCCTCTATAAAAGCTTTGCTTAGACCTGTTGTTTCGCGCGGAATAAGATTTGCGGTTGTTTTCGGCAATCATGACGGTGAAAGCGGAGTTTCAAAAGAAGACCAGCTAAAAATATATCAAAGCCTGCCCGGATGCCTTGCTTATGACGCGAATCCCGATTTATACGGCTGCGCCACATACAATCTGCCGATTAAGAGCTCAAACGGCAGCAAGGACGCCTTCAATCTCTGGCTTTTTGACTCGAACGAGTATGCCAACAGCGGGTATGACTGGGTGCATGATGACCAGGTTGACTGGTATAAAAACACAAGTTCCGCTCTTGAGTCTGCCAACAGCGGGCTTGTTCCTTCCCTGGCGTTTCAGCATATATGCCCACCTGAAATTTATCAATTGCTCAAGGAAGTTCCGCCGGAAACAGACGGTTCATCTGACCGCTTTGGTAAAACTTGGGCGCTTGAACTGAATCTTTCCAAGGCACAGGGTCATATCGGTGAATGGCCTTGCCCCTCCGATACCGTTTCCGGTCAGTTTCAGGCTTTTGTTGACCGCGGAGATGTGTTGGGTCTCGTTTCCGGCCATGACCATGTCAACGATTTTGTCGGCACCTATAAAGGGGTGGATATTATTCAGTCCCCCGGAACAGGCTTGCAAACATATAACGACAGGGCTGTCGTCGGTTGCCGCGTTATTGTTTTGGACGAAAACGACCCTTGGAATTATCAAACATATACCCCCAGTTTTAATGATTATTTTGGCTGCGGTCCCTACTCGGATTTCGCTTTTTCGTTTTTAGGCAGCGAATTTGCGATATTTCTGCCGTTTGCGGACGGTCTTGTTTTTACAATCCTCAATATTTATGATAAAATTGCCTATTTTTTCAATTCATAATAAACATTTAACGAGGTAACCATATGCATGCAATTTTAAACTTTGACTGGTCGGTTTTTCAATTTGTCGAAATATACCTTTGGAGCCCGATGCTAAATATAATTATGCCCTTTATTACCCGTTTGGGCGATGCCGGTCTTATTTGGATTGTTATAGCCGTTATTCTTTTGTTTTTCAAAAAGTACCGCAAATTCGGCATAATGATGGTTATAGGTCTGCTTTTGTCCTTGATTATAAATGACAATATTCTGAAGCCCTTGATTGGCAGACCAAGACCGTTTAATTATAATGATTGGCCAATCACTTTCGATTACCCCGACCTGATTACTCGCCCGCATGATTTTTCTTTTCCTTCCGGGCATACCTCATCCTCATTTGCGGCAGCAGTAGTTTTGATTTTTACAAGAAAAAAACAGTTCTACATTCCTGCGCTGGTTTTGGCATTTCTCATCGCCTTTTCCCGTATTTATGTTCATGTGCATTATACGACGGATGTATTGGCGGGTATGATCGGCGGCACATTATTTGCCCTGCTGGCGGTTTTCATTGCGAACAAACTTGGGAATGTTATTAAAGAAAAAACAAAAAACGTGAAAAGAAGAAGGCCGAAATTTCGGCACCAACCGCTTAAATAATACTAATCGGCGATGAAAAGCGTTGTTAGCTTTGCGATGATTTTTTGTGCTGCACAAGGCGGACGACGATGCTTTGCTGTCGCAAGGCAAGGAGGACAACGCAGTACGGCCCAAAAAAGACCGCAAAGATTCAATGCGTTTTATCGGTGGTTAGTATAAGTCCGAAAACGGGAACAGAAGAATTTTTCTGTTCCCGCTTTTTTTATTATTTTTAAATCAGGTTGTCCGGTGAATGAATTTTGAATCCGGTTTTATTTTTTCGATTTTCTTTTTTTAATCGTTCTCATTTGCTTCATTTTTTGCCTTAATCTTCTTTGCCTTTCTGTTTTTTCTGCACAAATACACAAAGAGTGTAATACCTCCTGCAAAAGAACCGAGTGTGCCACAAATAAGGTCGGTCATCGTATCAATCAAAGCATACCTTCTCATGTCCATCGGCCACATTTGCATAAAGTGCTGGTCAGGGGCAAAAGCCCAGTTTTGGGTGTTGCCGTTAAAAAATTGATCACAAGTAAATTCAAATATTTCCCACGAAACGGCTGCAAAAAAAGACAGTCCGAATCCGCAAACAGCTGCAATAACAGGATTCAACGGTTCGTCACCATGTTTGAGCGCTTTTGCCATTTCATAACACGCGAATACTAAAAAAAAGCAGCCGAAAACATGCAGGTAGGAATCATACGAAGCAACAATTTTATAAATATCAAGAAATTTGCCGATAAATCCCGCACCGAGAGCCAGTATTAAAACCCAAGTTATTGCCCTGTAAGAGATGCGGGCAAGAAACACTTTTCTCGGCAATAGGTGAAAAATCGGAATCGCAAAAGCGGCAGCGGTATCAGCCTCAATTATCATTATTATATTCGGGTCTCTGTTTTTCATGTTTGCATTGATTAGAGCGTAGACCATTAAAGTCCAACCCACACACCAAAAAGCAAATTCGAACCAGGTTGCGTCTTTTCGGAATTGTTTATATTCGCGCTGCAGGCTGCTCTTTATATGCATACAAATACCTCTTTTTATTATTTGTCCTCATCAGCCGTTCCTGCTTTTATCGATGCCGGGAATCCCCTTATGTTTTATTTGATCTGAATGCCTTGTCCATCTTTTTTTAAAATGTAAATAAATATTCAGAGAAAAAGCGCCCAATAAGGATCCTGCAGCCCCGCCGATTAAATCGGTCATCGTGTCAAGCAACGGAAGCCGGCGGGGATCGATATCATTCGGGAAAAATTCAAGCAGCTGTTCCGAATTGATAACCATCCAATTTTGCGAATTGCTTCCAACAAAAATTGTGTCGCTTGAAAACTCAAAAATCTCCCAGCATACGGCAAAGAAAAACGACAGACCGAATCCGCAAATAGCCGCCACTACAGGCGGCAAGGGTTCCTTGTCGTGTTTCATTGCCATTGCAAGTTCATAACCGACAAATACACATAAAAAGCAGTCAATAATGTGGATAAAAAAGTCATACCATTCAACATTATTGTAAAATCCCGCATATTGGCCAAATGCGGATGCGGTTAACAAAAAAATAATAATATCCTGAATCTTGTAAGATAACCGGGCAAAGAAGAATTTTCTTGGCAGTAAATGCACAAAAGAAAGGGGGAAAGTAAAAGCAAATTTCGAGCAGATTTGAAGAACCAAACTTTCCGCGCGTTCATTTTGTATGGTTTTTATCAAAGCGTAACATATCGCCGCCCTTGCAACCCACCAGAGCGCATATTCAACCCAGGTAACTTCTTTTCGGAATATTTGATATTCTGTTATGATTTTACTTTTCATTTTCAACACTTCCGCCTTACTTATAAGGTGTCATTTATGCGCGTGTAGAATATAAAATATCCGGGGAAAGGATGATAGAAATTTGAAAAGAGGGCAGAAATCCCTTCCGCCCTCGATCATTCATAACCTCTTTAACCAACCTGCTGTTGTTCCTGTTCATTTTTATTGTTATTTTTATTAATCTTTCTTTTCATTAAAGTCAGTTTGGATGCTTTTTTATTCATGAGATACACATAGGGGAAAAGCGCAATACCACCAAGAAGCGAACCGATTGTTCCTGCGATCATGTCGGACATCGTGTCAAGCAACGCATAACGCTGCGGGTCAATCGGAGGCAAAAGGGCTAATAGCTGGTTTGAGTTGCCGTTTGCCCAATTTTGCGAATTGCTGCCGGGAAAGTAATTGTCGCAAAAAAACTCAAATATTTCCCAGCCGACAGCAAAGAAAAATGAAAGTCCGAAACCGCACATAGCCGCCACCACAGGTGCTAAGGTCAGTTTGTCATGCTTGAGTGCCATGGTCAGTTCATACCCCGCGTACACAAAAACAAAACAGCCGATAATATGCAAATAAGCGTCATACCATTCCACATTGCTGTAGAAACCCTTATACTGCCCGAAATAAGCGGTGGTTAACAGCATAACCACAACAGCATCCTGGACCCTAAAATTGATTCGGGCAAGAAAAACACTTCTCGGCAAAAGGTGCAGAAGAGGCAGTATAAATGATAATGCAAACTCAACCCCGAGCTGAAGAATTGTCACTTCGCCTCGTGCTTCCTTGATTGCGTTGACCAAAGCATATAGCAAAACAAACCTTATAACCCACCAAAGAGCATATTCAACCCAAGTGACTTCTTTTCTGAAAATTCTGTATTCGCTTACCAGTTTATGCTTTAACATTGTTTATCGCCTCTTTACAGATTTGATCATAATAAATATTTTACATTTTGCCTCAGTGTTCAATGATATACTTTTCATAATTGAATTATAGACACTAGGTGATTGTTATGCAATGCTTTCAGCGATTTGTTTATCCATTCTTTATAATTCTATATAATCTTTATTTTTGTTTTGGGTAATTTAAAATACAGCTTCTTGTTTATTCCAACCATTGACAATCGAAATGCGCAAACATATAATATATGAAGGTTTGGAATAAAAATCAGCCGATTATAAATAGAACAGAGGGTGTAACAATGCTGAAAATCAATCACTTATCCAAAACCTACAAGGGCGGCAAGAAAGCTGTAGACGACTTGAGCCTCCAAATAGAACCCGGTGATATCTTCGGATTTATCGGTCCTAACGGCGCAGGCAAAACCACAACCATCAAAGCTGTTGTCGGCGTACTTGATTTTGATGAGGGTGATATTTTTATCAACGGCATGTCTGTCACAAGCAACCCCATCGGATGCAAAAAAATAACGGCTTACATTCCTGACAATCCCGATCTTTACGATTATTTTACCGGCATTGCATACCTTAACTTTATCGGTGATGTTTTTTCGGTGGAACAGCATGAAAGAGAACAACTCGTAAAATATTATGGCGATCTGCTTGAATTGACAGAAAACCTCGGTGATTTAATAGCCACCTATTCACATGGTATGAAACAAAAACTGGCTGTCATATCAGCATTGATACACAAACCGAAACTTCTTGTTTTAGATGAGCCGTTTGTAGGACTTGATCCGAAATCGGCTTATACCCTAAAAACAATTATGCATGAATTATGTGATGGAGGCAGCGCTATTTTCTTTTCCACCCATGTTTTGGATGTTGCCGAAAAGCTGTGCAGCAAAATCGCAATCATCAGGGACGGAAAACTGATTGCCTGCGGAGATACCGATGATGTGAAAGGCGACGAAAGCCTGGAAGAAGTATTTTTGGAGTTGACCGAAAATGCGTGAGTTAAAATTACTTTTAAAGGTTGAATTTAAGCATATACTCAATTCGCTTCACTCAAAAACGGCAAAAGATGCCAATGGCAGAAAAAAATCAATTGCGTTCAAGGTCATCATTGCGTTTTCAATGGTTATGATCATGTTCTACGCGATTATGTATTCCTTTATGATGGGCGATGCTTTTACGAAAATCAACGCTTTGGAGCTCCTGCCAGGGCTGATGATGACTGCCTGTTGTCTGATTATATTGTTTACAACCATATATAAAATCAAAGGAACTGTTTTTGGTTTCAACGACTATGATTTGCTGATGTCGTTACCGGTGAAGACAAGTATTATTGTTGTCAGCCGTTTGACTATACTATATTCCATAAACTTTGTCTTTTGTTTGTTTCTGATGCTTCCGGCCGGTGGTGTCTACATCTATTACGCCAAACCGGACATCACATTTTATATCGGTTATATTTTGACATTTTTGTTTGTTCCTATGGTGCCTATTGTTGCGGCTTCCATCATCGGGCTGATTATTCATCTTGCCGCCGCACGCTTCAAGCATAAAAATGCTGTCAACCTTTTCATCACATTGTCATTTTTTATGCTGATCATGTATGTATCGTTTAGCCAGAAAAATATTGTTATTAACATGGCGGATATCGGCCAGTCAATAATGAACATGGTTAACCGTTTTTATCCTTTAGCAAAGATGTATACAAACGGAGTATGTAAATCAGATTTTATTTCGCTTATTGTTTTTATTACTGTTTCGTTTTCGGCTTTTGCCGTCTTTGTCTTTTTCGTCGGCAAAAAATTCAAGTTAATCAACACATTAATTTCAGCAAGCAAGACAACCTCAAATTATAAGCTTACCTCTTTGAGTGTCTCCTCGCCGTTTGCGGCCCTTTACAAGCGAGAACTAAAACGTTACTTTTCTTCAGTCAATTATGTTTTAAATACCGGGGTAGGCTTTCTTCTTTTTACAATGGCATCTGTTGCCCTTATTTTTACCGGTGCGGACAAACTCGAACAGTTATCCGGCATACCGGGTATGGTCGATATTATCAATAAAGCGGGTCCCATAGCGATATCTGTATTTGTAGTATTATCCTGCACAACCGCATGCGCCATATCCATTGAAGGTAAAAATCTTTGGATAATTAAGTGTATGCCTGTTCATACAAAAACTATATTTTTAAGCAAACTCGCTGTAAACCTGACACTTTCAATACCTGCAATTGCAATCAATTCTTCTATCTTTTCAGCCGTGTTCAAATTTAGCTTCGGTCAAACTGTGCTGATGTTTTTGGTGCCTGCTGTATACGCGCTTTACACGGGGCTGATGGGGCTTGCTGTAAACATCGCATACCCGAATTTTACATGGTCAAATGAAATTACGGTTATCAAACAGAGCGCCGCCGTTATTTTAGCGATGATTTTCGGAATACTGAGCGTTGCAATTCCGTTGATTATATTATTTACAGTTGACGGGATCAACGCAAAAGTTTTAACTTACGCTACTTTCGTTTTGCTTTTAGCTGTGGATAGTGCGCTATACCGTTATCTCATGACCGGCGGAGTTAAAACTTTTAACAAATTTTAGTTTTTTACCCAACTCATACTAATCCCGATTATAAAACCTCCATGAAATCAAGCAAAAACCTTTGCTAAATGGGTTTTTGTGCTGAATTTTTTAGCTATGTTTTAAAGAGGGATTAGTATCAGATAAATTTTCCGGTTGTTATGATAGTAAATGTCGGGAGGCGTAGTTTGATGAAATCCAGGAAAACACACGAGATTGATAACAAATCAATTCTAATCAAGTACCTCGGAAGAAAAAAAGTGAATGCGGGTGTTTTTTTCGCAGTTTTAATAACCTTAGTTATTTTAATGCTGATAGCATTTTATGTTTATTTTAATGATTTTAGACCTAAGGTTGTTTTAAACGTTTTTAATCTGTTATATTTTTAAAAGAACCGGAACTGAAGGTTCAATATTTTATCATCATAAATCAGTTACTGCTGTTATTATTATTTAATGCATGCCGATACGGATTACTCATAAAAACCTAACTAAAAAATCCGCACAAAACCTAATAAATCAAAGCTTTTGCTTGATTTTTTAGACGTTTTTTAATCGTTAATTAGTATGAATAAAATGTTTTACGATTACCGTGGTTTATCAAACAAGGGGACAGGTTGACATTTCACGTCAAACCTCGTCCCCTGTTTATAACCTTATGTACAATTCACTACATTTAGATATAGAGTGAATATATCATTGATTATGATAATATTATCCGAAGAGGGTTGTTTCTATATTGTCAACATTAAAAATTAATCTCATCCGGATAAAAACCGGAACCCGCAAAGAACGGCATGTTATTAATTGTGATCATATCCTCATCGGTAATATCAAAGTTAAATACCTTCGCATTTTCTTCAATGCGCGAAGGGGTAATAGATTTCGGCAGAGGCAGTGTATTATTCTGCAGACACCAGCGGATGCAAAGTTGGGCGACCGACTTTCCATATTTTTCGGCAATTTTCATCAGCGTAGGATTAGAAAGCATTTTGCCGGTGCCGAGCGGGCTCCAAGCTTCGACCAAAATATTGTTGGCGTTGCAGAATTCGACTGCCTCTTTCTGCATGAATCCGGGGTGGAACTCAATCTGGTCAACCATCGGCGGGATTTTCGCTTCCCGCAGCAGAGGCGCCAGGTGATGCGGTAAAAAAGTTGCTGACACCGATAGCTTTAATCTGTTTCGCCTCATACAGATGCTCAAACGCGCGCCAGGTGTCAAGATTAATCTTTTGCCATTCGGCGGGGTCGCCTTTTGCTGCAGGCCAATGGATTAAATACAAATCCAGCGTTTCAAGCTGCAGTTTGTCCATCGTTGCCTCAAACGCAGCCAGGGTTTTATCATATCCTCTGTCGGCATTCCACAGCTTGCTGGTGACAAAGAGTTCTTCGCGGTTTATCCCGCTTTTTTTAATAGCGTCGCCCACGCCTTTTTCATTGCCGTAAGCCGCGGCTGTGTCGATATGGCGGTAACCGGTTTCGATTGCCTTGAGCACGGATTGAACAGCTGTTTCTCCGTCCGGCGTCTGCCATGTGCCAAAGCCGACGCAGGGGATTTTGCAGCCGTTGTTCAATATATAACTGTCAGTGAGCGTTTTCATCTCCATCTTTCCTCCCGATTATTTTGATATGGTTGCAAGCGAATTATAACACCAAATAAATACTATGTCCACAGCAATCCGGGACGAAAGTGAAGCTGCGCTGTTATTCAAAAATTATTTGAAACGCTGATGGTATAGTGATAGACTGTAGGCGAAAACATTCATTCATCTGAATATTTTTGGAGGTAACCTTCAAATGCATAATAATTTCAACAGTATACTCTTTTCCGATAAGCCCGCCTCTGAATGGGCGCTGGGTTACCCTGTCGGCAATGGGCGGACCGGAGCGATGGTTACGGGCGCTGTTTGGAACGAAAGAATTGCTTTAAACCACGATTTGCTTTGGAGGCAGTTCTTTACTTATCAGGACAAAAACACCGCTGATTTGCTGCCGGAAGTGCGTGATTTATGCGCCAAAGGCAAGTGGGACGAAGCGCAGGACCTGTTCCTGACAAAAATACCCGAAACGGGGCATGCGCTTTATATCAACCCCTTTGTGCCGTTTTGCGACCTCGGGCTGTTTATGAAGCACAAGAGCGGGGAGATAACGGATTATAGCCGCAAGCTGGATATGGACGCGGGTGTTGTGACGGTTGACTACAAAGCCGGAAAAAGACATTACCGCAGAGAACACTATTGCTCTTATCCGGCGGGGCTGTTTTTTATCCGGCTTTCCTGTTCCGCCATGGGCTGCCTGAGCGGTGAAATCTCGCTTTCGCGGCTTTTGGACCCGGACTGCGAAGTTGACGGCAATTCTGCTACCGGGTCTGCTGCTTTAATCGGTATGTTTGAAGAGGGGGTAAAATTTGCCGCCAAAGCGAAGATTTTCTAAAAAGGCGGACGGCTGACCGGCGGGATAAAAAACTATACACCCCCGGAGGGCAGGATGCCGCCGAAGGATTTGAGCGGAATCGACTTCATCTTCCGTGACGAATCGCAAAAATTCCTGCCATGCGGGGTTTCATCCTGCTTTGACAGCGCCGATGAAGTGCTGATTGCCGTCGCGCTTGCAACGGATGACGAATCGGGGCTCACGCCGCTTGACCTTTGCGAAAAAAAGCTTCGGGCTTTGGGTGAAGCTTATCCCGATACCGAAGCTCTGCTTGAAGCACACATAAAGGACCACCGGCGTTTGTACCGCCGCGCAGGGCTGCATTTAGCGGGAGGAAACGAAATCGAAAACGTTGAAACCCTGCTGGAGCATACCGCCAGCGGAGAAGGCGTTGACAATGAACTTTATAACACTCTTTATCATATGGGGCGTTATCTTTCGATAGCAAGCGGCAGGCCTCAGCCAAAAGGCGCGGCGCCGAAATCGCCCATCAACCTGCAGGGGCTTTGGAACCAGGACAGGCGGCCAGCCTGGGACTGCGATTTCCACCTGGATTTAAACCTGGAGATGTGTTATTGGGGGCAGGATTCATTAAACCTCGGCGAGCTTATGCAACCCTTGATGGACTGGGTAACACGGCTTTTGCCGCAGGCGCGGCACTCAGCCGGAGATATCCACGGCTGCGGCGGAGCGTTAATGGCTGCCACATGCGACAATAAAACCATCGGGAATATCGATAATATCGGCTATTGCTTCACGAGCGCCGCCGCTTGGCTGGCTCAGGTTTTATGGCTGCATTACGAGTATACCCGTGACGACGATTTTTTACGGAAAGATTTATATCCGTTTCTGAAGGAAATAGGAGCGTTTTACGACGATTTTTTAGTTGAGGATTCCGAAGGCAGATTGGTTGCCTGCCCGAGCTGCTCGCCCGAAATGGGTATAGCGGGAAGGAAGAAATGGAGTGTGCTTTCATCAACTTCCGCTATTGACCTGGAACTGATCCGCGAAGTTTATGAGCATCTGCGCTTGGGCGCTGACAGGTTGGGATCAGACAAAAAAAAGACGGATGATTGGGCAGAAAAGCTTGAAAGGCTTTCCCTGCCGCCAATTTCGCCCGAACATGGCCTTTGCGAATGGCTTGAGAATCATGAGCCCTATGACGCGGGGCACCGGCACCGTTCCCATCTGGTCGGCATTGTGCCGGGCGACCGCATCACGGTTGAGGATACGCCGGAATATGCACAAGCCGTGCGCAAAGCGCTGGATTACCGCCGCAAAAACGGCATGGGTAGTTCCCTTTCTTTTTCAACCGTCATCGACGCGATGATCTACGCGCGCCTTTATGACGCTCCGCAGGCGCTGGAACAGCTTGACTTGACCGTCTACCACAATGTGATGGACAACCTGTTATTGTCCCTTTGCGATTGGCGCGACAGGGGCGACACACTGGGGTGGTTCGGCGGCCATAAAATGTTTCAGATTGAAGCGGGGTTGGGCCTCTCCTGCGCGATTGCGGAACTGCTTGTTCATGACCGCCGGGGCATCATCCGCCTGCTGCCCGCTCTGCCGGAAAAGTGGGCAACGGGAAGCATATACGGCATCTGCACGCGAGGCGGATTTGAAGTCTCTGTTGAGTGGGAAGAAAGCCGGCTGAAATCTGCCGAAATATTTTCGAAATCGGGCGGGGTCTGCCGCGTGATACCTTTCCATGCCGGACCGCTGAAAGTGCTGTTTTTCGGCGATGAAATACCGTCAGAAACCAAAGACGGCATTCTTGCCTTCGAGACCGTAGCCGGGGGCAAATACAGCTTGTTGCCTTCGTAAGAATTTCAAATAATACAAAGAATGAAAAGGGGTAATTTATGGAATCAACCGCATTCAACCCCAAAACCCGCAAATGGGAGCGCCAATTTCCGGGCAGCCTTGCGCAGCATGATGTTGTTTACGGATCCCCTCCCGAGGACGCTTTGCAGGGAATACCTTTGGGCAACGGCGATATGGGGTTGCTGCTGTGGACCGAAGGCAGCAAACTTATGGCAGCTCTCAACAAGGGCGACCTTTTTGATGACTATCCGGAACCGGGAGGCGCCACAAACCATATTGAATATGACCATGAGCCCACGCTGAAACACGGCGCAAGGCTTGTTATTGACTTCCAAATGCCAGTTTTTGATGTGCTGTTTTTGCAGGAGTTCAAGGCCAGGCTCAGTCTGGCGGACGCAACTGCAAAAATAGAATCTAAGACGCCATTTCTCAACGTAAAGCTCAACGCCTTTACAAGTCATCCCGACCGGATAATAGCAGTGGACTGCGAAGTGGACTGCGATGAGGAAATATCAGCAACAGCGGTCATGGAAAGATTCGGCAGCCGCCCGTATCCGTACTGGTACAGCGCCATCAACCGCGACGCAACAATCGGGCTGGATGGCACGCAGACAGAAATTGTTGATGATACTGTTCTTATCCGGCAGGATCTCCGGACATTGCATTTTGTCGCGGGCGCTCGGATAACCGGCATGAAAAAAAGCACCGAACGGTTGAACAGGCACAGCGGCAGATTCACCACCGCAAAAGCTAACAAGTTAAAATTCACGCTGCTGCTTACTATTTTGACTTCCGAAAATTCCCCCGACCCTAAAGCCGATGTGCTGAAGATTTTAGACAAGGCAGCGGGAAAGAGCATGCAGGCGCTATACAAAGCGCACGCGAAGGACTGGAAAAACTTCTGGAACGCTTCGTTTATCTCCATCCCCAACAATTACCTTGAAAATATTTGGTACTTAAACCTTTACCACGCCAATTCCTCCTGCCGCGCGGAATATCCGCCGCGCTTCAACAACGGCATTTGGAGCTGGAACCGCGATGTTTCCAACTGGGTTTTCTACTTCCACTGGAACATGCAGAATTTCATTTGGCCGCTGCATGCAGCCAACCACGCCGAACTCACCGAGCCATACTATAAATTCCGCTTTCGCTCCCTGCCGAACGCTCTTGTTTACGCCAAAAACAATCAGGGCCATGAAGGCGCGTTTTATGCCGATGTGGTGGACAGGCTGGGCAACAACAAAGGCTCCCGCTGGCACAATGAAACCCCCGGTTCACAAATCGCCCTGCTTTTTTGGAAGCATTATAAATTTACCCGCGACAAACATTTCCTGGAAGAGAAGGCGTGGCCGGTTATCAAAGAGGTTGCCCGCTACTATGCTTCACTGGTTGAAAAAGGCAAAGACGGTGTTTACCGTTCGCCCTGCTCGCAGGCTTATGAAGGCTCCCCTCTTTTTGAAGAAGTGGTAACAGACACCGCGATGATTCAATCGCTGATGGCTGCCGGAGTTGAATGCGCTGAATTGATGGGATATCAAGCCGGCGAGCTTGGCTTATGGCAGGAAATCGGGGACAACATGAACGGTTTCCATATACAGGCCCTGGATGATGATGAAATCGAAATTACGGCGGACGGCCGCAGCATATTAAAACACGGGTTGGGCAAAGGCTGCGAAGTCATGTCGGGCAGCGCTTTCACGGTCGGAAAATATCTGATGGTTGAAGGCGAGGACAGAAAAGACTTTAAATGGGAAAATCTGCCCGATTTTATATCCAAACCTTTGGAAGGGATAAAGAAAGGTGACCGTATCAGGTGCCGCCACGGCAACCCGGATCGCCCTGCCTATTACGGCATACCTGACCCCGAATTCGCCCCTGTTTTCCCCGCAGAGCTTATCGGGTTAAAGGACCGGGAAAGCGGGCTTTTCAAAACGAGCGTGGACCAGGTGCGTCTGCATCCTTTGACAAAACCGCCCGAAATAACCGGCGCCGGCTCCATGGCAGGCACCGGCAGCGCCATGTGCATGGGCTGGTGCCCGTATCCAATAGTTTTGGCGCGTCTGGGTCTTGCCGTGGAAGCGGCGGAAGCGGCGGAAAACAGCATTATGGCATGGCAGTTTTATTGCCAGGGGTTCGGGCATTACGGACCGTATGAGGTTTTCACGAAAGATAAAGACAGCCGCTGGCATACCAACACCGTGACGGACGTGAAAACAAAAGAGAAATTGCTGTCGCCCGCGTGGCCGTTCAGGCATTTCACCTTTGAGGCTGTGCCGATTGTCTGCACTGCCTTGAACGAAATGCTGCTGCAAAGCCACGAGGGATTTATCCGCTTGTTCCCCGCTCTCCCCCGTGACTGGGAAGGCAGTTTTATGCTCGCTGCCGAGGGCGGATTTATCGTGAATACCCAATATTCCCGCGGCAGTGCCGGCTGGGTTGGGGTTGAAAGCCGCCTTGGCGGTGAATGCAGAATGGTAAACCCGTGGCACGAAGAAAAGATTTTTGTGACGGTTCTGGATGAAAAAGGAAATGAGACCGTCAGTTTCAGCCTGACAGAAGAGGCGTTGGGGTTGGATTCCATCCTGAAGTTTGAAACTCAGGCAGGCAGCCTCTATATGCTCTCACCCGCCGAAAACATTCTGTTAAGCTGGAAGGCACAGCCTGTCGCTTTTGAACAAAACGAAAAAATGAAAACAATGGGCACCGCTCAGCTCGGGCTGCCCAGAATGTATTGAGGACGGTAAATTATGGATAAAAATATCAAGAGGGCTTTCATGTCAATCCGCGTGCCGACGCAAAGATGGCAGGACAATGGAATGTTCACGGAGCTTCTGGATTTGCTGGACGCCAATAAAGGCGCAGTTGATGAACTGGCGCTTTTTTCCGGGTTCACCCATCCGCCCCTGCCGCTGCAGACCGTATACAATTACGCGCCGATCATGAAAGCAAGCATCCTCGCCGCGAAAGCGCGCGGATACTCCTGCGGCGTCAACATCCTCTCGACCATGGGGCATCACAACGAAAATCTGGAGAATTCGCTGAAAGGCGATTATACCCGAAGGACTGGGCCGGAAGGCAAAATCTGCCTCGGTTCCTTCTGCCCGAATGATGAAAATTTCGTGCGGGAATATGTCATCCCGCTTTACACGGTAATAACGCAAACCGAACCCGATTTTATCTGGATTGATGACGATGTCCGCTCCGGGCACGGCGATATCGGCTCCGACTGTTTCTGCGATAAATGCCTCGCCGAATTCGCCAAGCTTTCCGGCACTCTTTACACCAGGGAAACCATTGCGGACAAGCTGAACAGCGGGGAGATCAAAGAAAAACTGGCTTTCCGCAAGCTGTGGCTGCAGGGCAAACGCAACACCATTAACCGCCTGTTTGTGACCATTGAAAAAACCGTTCACAGCATAAACCCCGCTGTCAAAATCGGATTCATGACCGGTGAGCGCTATTCCGACGGCTATGATTTTGATACACAGGCAGGGTTGCTCGCAGGCCCCGCGAAGCAGGAAGTTATGTGGCGGCCGGGCGCCGGCTTTTACCGCGACACCAGCCTGAAGGAAATGGCGGGCAAAGCGCATGACATCGGCAGGCAGATAGCACTATTGCCGCAGGAAGTGCGGTCTATCCAATCCGAAATCGAAAACTTCAATTACGAGGCGCTCGGCAAGAGCATCCACATCAATGCCGCCGAGGTTTCCGCCTATATTGCGGCCGGCTGCACGGGCGCCGCGCTGAATATTATGAACCTTTACGAGGATATCGTGCTTGAAAAGGGTCCGCTTCTGAAAGAAATCAAAAGGCAGCGCCCGTTTTACGATGCGCTTGCAGCGGCGCAGGGCAGGCTTTTGACGCATGGTGTCTTCACCGGCTGGAACAAGGACAGTGAAGCCCCCCGCAATCTGCGCGGTAAATGGTTCGGCCCGCCGGAAAGTATTGACCCCCATTTTGCAGACGAATGGTTTGAAATCGGCATCCCCATGGCTTACAGCCCCGAACAGGCGCAGATGGCCATGTTCCGCAGTTTTACGCCTTATTCGTTTAGCGAAAAAGAGCTGCTCGGCTGGCTTGCCAAGGGGGTTTACCTGGACGGACCGGCACTGGAAACACTCAATGAAATGGGCTACGGCGAACTGACGGGGTTCAAGGTGACCGGATATGATGAAATCGACTGCATTGAAGTGCTGAATGACCATCCGCTGAACGTGGGCCAGGAGGGCCGTATGCGGGACTGCAGGCAGTCCTTCTGGCAATGCCCTTGCGCTGTTTTGGAACCCCCGGCGCAAGGCGCGCAGAGCCTTGCCAAAGCAGTGGATTACGGCAATAAAATCAAAGCCGCCTGCAGCATGGGCGTGTTCGAAAACAAGCTCGGCGGGCGAATTTGCGTCGCAGGGTATTACCCGTGGAGTTTTGTGCTCAGCCACTCAAAATCGGAGCAATGTAAAAATGTTATTCGCTGGCTGACCAAAGACACTGTACCGGCTTATATTTCCTCACTGCACAAGGTTGGCCTTTGGGCAAGGGAAAATGCCGGCGGGCAAAAAATAATCACTCTGCTCAACCAAAGCATGGATACGGCCGAGAATGCAGCCTTGAAGGTGCTGACAAATTACAGCAAACTGCGCGTAACGGATAAGAATATGACCGAAACCGTCGTGAGCTGCAGCGGAGAAGACGGTGATTACAGAGTATTCCGCCTGCCCGCTCTTCCGGTTTGGAGCATGGCGCTGGCGGTTACGGAATAAGAAAATAACTCATACACTCAGCGGGCAGTTTATACTAATTCACGATTAAAAAGCTAAGTTAAATCTTTGATTTATAGGGTTTTATGCTGATTTTTTAGTTAGGTTTTTATGAGTAATTAGTATTATATGATTTTAAATCGTATTGCTGCCCGCTTATTTTTTGTATTTAGTAATAATACACAAATCTGCAGGCTGAAATTCTACATGCAAAACATACCATTCTGTTGACAATATGGAATTTTATTATATAATTAAAGTGTAATATATTGTTAATATAAGTTTCTGTAAAAACTGTTTTGTTTAGAAATACAATAGACAGTATAAAATTTAATAGGGCGTGTTTTTTCCGCAATATATAGTCAGGCATAGTTTCCGGTTTTGGTTTCTCTGTTCCGGTTTTGGCGGCTATAAAAGCAAAAAAAATCACATCCGCTTAACATGTCAATTTTGGGGGGAGAATTATTATGAAAAAAGTGTTGTCAGCTATTATGGTCTTCGTGATGGTTTTGTTCGTTTTCCCTGCAGGATCAATCATGTCCTCCGCTTTAACAAGCGGAGTTTACACCTATACGGTTACAGACTCAAAGGCGACGATTACTGCTTATAGCGGTACAGGCGGCGTCATAAACATCCCTGCCGAATTGGGCGGTTATTCGGTGACCGATATCGGTTCGCAGGTCTTTCTGAACAATACGGCGATAACAAGTGTTGTTATACCAAACAGTGTGACGACTATCGGCAGTTCTGCCTTCTGGGGTTGCAGCGGAATGACCGATTTGGTATTTGGGACAAATGTCACAGCAATTGGCAGCGGCGCTTTCTTGAATTGCACACACCTGACTTCCCTAAACCTGCCTGACAGTTTAACAGTCATCGGCTCAACTGCTTTTCAGGGTTGTGACGGTCTGACCGAGGTAGTGATACCAAACAGTGTAACCACTATTAACGGCGGCGCATTTGTTTATAGCGACGGTCTGACTACAGTGACCATCGGCGACCATGTGAGCAGTATCGGCAACAATGCTTTCAAAAATTGTACAAGTTTAGCCTCAGCATACTTTTTAGGCAATGCGCCAACTTTAGGAAACACGGTTTTTTTGGGCTGTGCTTCGGGTTTTACCGTATTTTATTTAAGCGGTAAAACGGGTTTTATCAGCCCTTGGTACGGCTATCTAACCGAAATACCCGGTTATTCAACCATTGTCTTCAATGCCAACGGCGGCATAGGAGGCACAAGCAACCCGATGCTGCCTGGCTTGGCACTTACTGCGCCCGTTATTACAAAAGCCGGCTATACTTTTACAGGCTGGTCACCTTTGGTACCTGCGACCGTTCCACAAAAAAGCACAACCTATAAGGCGCAATGGGCGGCAAGCACTTTTACAGTCACTTTTGACGCACAGGGCGGCACGGTAACGCCGTCATCCATAACCGTCATATATTTAAACAGCTACGGTACCTTACCGACACCGTCAAGGACAGATTATGTTTTTTCGGGCTGGTATACTAGTCCGGGCGGCGCGGGAACCAGAGTTTACGCAACTAATTATGTATCAATTACATCGGCGCAAACCCTTTATGCCAAATGGATACCTGTCACCGTTTTCACTGTCACTTTTGACCCGCAGGGCGGCACGGTCTCGCCGGCAACCATAACGGTAACGACCGGTCTCACTTACGGGACTTTACCGGAACCAACAAAATCAGGTAAGGTTTTCAGCGGATGGTATACAGGTACAGACGGCAGCGGAACATGCATTTACAGCACCACTATGGTGACAATAACATCGGATCAAACCCTTTACGCTAAGTGGAGCAACCCGAGATATCACCTTGACTTCGACGAAAACGGGGGAAGCGGCGGTATGGTATTAGACTATTTGATACCTGCCGGAACAATGGTAACGATAACTACTTTCCCTCAATTCAAGGTAAGCCTTCAATCTCCGGACCCGCTTAACGACCCGATTTATGTTCCGGATGTTATGCTTGAACTCCCTACAAGGCCGGGTTATACATTTTTAGGATGGTCCATGGGGTCGTTTATAATGCCGGCTCATGATGTTACGGTGTCGGCTATTTGGTCTCCGACTTCGCCGGCAACGGTAATGATAATTTTTGATGCCAACGGCGGTGAAGGCGATACACGTACGGAAATGACCCCGGGAGGTCCGCTTACCGCACCGGATGTTTCAAGAGAAGGCTATTATTTCATCGGTTGGGCGCCTTCGGTTCCCACGACAGTTCCCGGAAATAGCGCGACCTATACGGCGGAGTGGCAGATCAACAGTTATATAATCACCTTTGATGCAAACGGCGGAACAGGAAGCACAAACAGTTTAATGCACTATGGTGAAACCATTACCCCACCGACAGTATCAAGAGCAGGTTATATTTTTACCGGTTGGGATCAGGCAGTTTCCGCAACGGTTGGAGCTGATAACGCAACATATACTGCGCTTTGGAGTATGATCGGCGATTTGAATACTGATGTAAACATTGATTCTCTTGATGCCTTGATGTTATTACGTTCAGCCTCCGGGAAGATTACACTGACAGATGCTCAAAAACTCGTTGCCGATATAAACAAAGACAGCGAGACCGATTCGCTTGACGCGCTTATGATTTTAAGGTTTGCCTCAGGAAAAATTATATCCTTTTAGCAGTCATACTAATTCACGATTAAAAAACCTCTAAAAAAACCAAGCAAAAGCTTTGATTTATGGGGTTTTATGCAGATTTTTAGCTATGTTTTTAAGATGGATTAGTATCAAGCCACGGCTTTTTTAGCCGTGGCTTGATTATATATTGTCAAAATAATTAAAGGGTTGGAAGGAATGGCGGCAGAAGTCCTAAACTTGTATACTTGCTTTCGCCAAGCCGGTGATAAGGCATATAAACATGGGTTTTGACCGCCTTAAGCTCCAGCAGCAGTTCGGAAAGCTTCTGCTTTTCCTCCGGGGTATCGTTGATGCCGGGAATCTCCGGCGTTCTTATCCATATCTCCGGTTTTTCACCCGCCAGCTTTCTGAGGTTGCCGATAATCCGTTTGTTACCCGCTCCCGTCACCTTTTTGTGGAGTTTTTCGTCAATCGCTTTAATATCATAAAGGAACAGGTCGGTATAAGGCAAGATTTTTTCAAATTCACTCCATGCGGTATTTCCTGCGGTTTCCACCGCGCAGCTGTATCCGAGTTTTTTGCACATGATCATCATTTCCCGCATAAAATCCGCCTGAAGCAAAGGCTCTCCGCCCGAAAAGGTTACTCCCCCCCCGGAGTTTTCGTAAAACATGCCGTCCTTTTCGATTTCAGCAACAACTTCAGCCGCGGACATGCTCTTTCCGGATACGCTCAAGGCTCCCGAATAACACACTTCAGCGCATTTGCCGCAGCGAAGGCAGTATTCTCTTAAAAATTCTCTGGTACCGTTCTCAGTCTTGTGGCATTTTTGCAAACAGACTTGGAAGCATTTCCCACAGCCGATGCACTTTTGCGGAAAAAACATAATCTCGGGGCATTCCTGCAGCCCTTCCGGATTGTGGCACCACAGGCACCTTAACCCGCATCCCTTTAAAAACACGGTTGTTCTGATGCCCGGTCCGTCATCAATCGAAAATCGCTGAATATCAAAAACAATACCGTTCATGAACGCCCTCCGATAGTTGATTGCTAAAAACTTTCATGTTTGGTCCGCGCGATGATATGGTCCTGCAGTTTTTTATCCAGCAGGCAAAACCGCTGGCTGAAGCCCGACACCCGCACGGCAAGGTTTTGATATTTCTCCGGATCGGCCTGCGCTTTTTTGAGTGTTTCGGCGTTTGTAACATTGAACTGGATCTGACCGACGCCTTTTTGAAAAGCCGTCTTGAGCATGATAACCATTTGGTCGATTTTATCTTTTTCGAAAAGCATCGGGTCGACCTCAATAATAGCGGAGGTGCTGCCCGCCGCCATTTTTGCCGGCAGCTTTGCTATGGAGTTGAGCACCGCCGTCAGCCCGCTGCTGTCCCTGCCCTGCATGGGCGAAATGCTGTAAGCAATATTTTCGCCGTCCCTCCGGCCATCCGGCGTCGCAGCGGTCATCCCGCCCGCTTCAATCAGCCAAAGGAAGGTGAACGGCTGAGCGAAAAACCCGAGCCCGCTGATACCTTTGATATTTTGAAGCGTTTTGCAGAAATGTTCCGTAATCCTTGCCGCGTAACTGTCAACCAGGTCGTCGTCATTGCCGAACTTCGGCGCTTTGTTTAAAAATTCCTGCCTGACAGACTCATCCTCGAAATTTCCTTTTAAAATATCCGCAACCTCGCCCAGCGTATATTTGTTATTCTCGAACACCAGCTTTTCCAAAGCCGCCAGCGAATCGGCAACATTCGGGATGCCCATGGGCATGCTCTCGTGGTAATTATATTTGGCGCCGCCGTCATTAAAATCCCGGCCGGTTTCCAGGCAGCCTTCGGTTAATATGGATTTATAAACCATTGGCAAAGTGAGGCTGTTTTGCAGTTCAAGCCGGTTGGATTCGAAACAGGCGATACCGGTAAAATATTCCGCTTGCTTTTTGTAAGCGGTTAAAACATCTTGCATGCCAGTCATCGCTGAAACGCTGCCGGTTTTCGGGCCGGCTTGTTCACCGGTGGTTAAACTTACGCCGTCATTCAAGGCGAGTTCAAGGCATTTCAGCAGATTAATCCTGTTGCTAACGGCGTGGGGATTTGCTTTGCCGGGAATTGTTATTTCAACGCAGCCGATTGCCGCGTAGCTTCTCGCGTCCCGCAGTTCGATGCCGTTGCTGACAAGTGCGGGGATTAAAATATCATCGTTGAAAAAGAACGGAATGCCGTTGCCCTTGCCGACAACTTCCAGCGCCCGTTTGATCAGATCCTGAGGGCTGCCGCTGTGGAGCCTGACCGAAAGGCATCTGACAAAATCCAGTGCGTCCGTCACATCAAGCATCATATAGGAAAGCTCGTTGGAAGCATCCTCTCCGTTTTGGTCAACACCGCCTATCATCGCCTGCTGGACATCATAGTCCCTGTAACATTTTATCCACAGGCAGCAAAGCAGTTCAAAAGCTTCTTCTCTTGTTATCCTGCCCTCTTCGATGTCTTTTTTATAGTAAGGGTAAAGGATTTGGTCAATTCTGCCGACTGAGTTGGCGTTTATTCCGTCCTCCCAAGTGTTGATGATATGGGCAAACCAAAGGCTTTGGACAGCCTCGTGAAAAGTCCGTGCGGGGCCGTAAGGAACCCTGTCCAAAACTTCAATCATTTTATTCAGGTCCTGCGCACGCTCGTAACTCAGGCAGCCGCGCAACAGCTCCTCTGCCTTTTTTTTGTTGCGTTTGCCGATATTGCAGGCGTTCTCCAAAACATCGCAGGCGCACTCCAAAAGCAGCTTTTTCTTCACCGACGCGGCGTCGTTCAAATCGAGGTTTGCAAGGCTGTTTTGTGCTTCGGATAAAATTCCGGAGAACCCGAGCCTTAAAACCTTTTCATAGCCGAGAACCGTATGGTTTTCGGCTACGCCCGGGGACCATACGGCGCCTTCGCTGCTCGCGTCGGCATATTGTTCGGTCACCGGGGTAAAATAGGGCATATGCGATGTATATTTTACGCTTTTATCGAGCGCGTCAATGATAAAGTCGATTTGTTCGCCGGAAAGGCATCCGACGCTTAAATAATCGGTTAACTTTTTCTTACCCTTTTCCATTCGCGGATAAATGGAAAGCTCGTTGTACATCGCATCGTCGCTGCCGTAATAATTATAACCGGCAATCAATTCCTCCTCATGAATCACGGCAGCCGAATTGCCGATAATACTTGAAAGCATACGGCTTCGCCGCGCCGTCCAGGGCAGATCCAAATCCGAGGATACCAGCCCCTGCAGGGCGTAATATAATCTCTGCCCGATATATTCTTTCTGGGTTTCTTTCCAGTTCAATGCGTTTTCGCGCAGGAATTTTACGCGCGGCGTTAAACCGAATTTTACCGACTCGGTGTTGTTTCCATTCAGAATATTATTATCTGTTTTTCTATCCATTTTATATTTCCTTTTTTAAATTGGAACAGATTTTAACAGTTATTATTCATGCAAGTATTCGAGAAATCCGCACATGCATTTGTTGTTTTAGCTCATAACTACATCCATCGCGATGTTCGCCCATTCGGTCAGGCGCTCCGGATGGTACTTTACGGTGGAAATATCCTTGAGGATAAACTCCAGATTGGCCCCATTTCGTTTCGCGGCGGCTATCGTCAGTTCCAAATCTTTGCGGACCGCTTCCGGCTCAAAAGTATCTTCGGCTGCAAACGCGGGGGTCGGTTTGTTGGACATCACAAGTTCCGGTCCGATTTTTTCCGCAAAAACATCGCGGTTGCTCCACGGGCTGCAGGATACCTTTTTGACATGCGGGATTTTTTTCACCAGATCCAGGCGGTCGTCCAGCCGGTCACAGCAGCCGTAGTAAATCATGCCGAAATGCTCCGCCATGCGTGTGATGTACGGGAGCTCGAACTCCTCGGTAAAGGCGGGGCTGACGGAAGTGAACAGTTGCGCGAGCCCGAACGCCCAGCCGTTTTGCGTTGTCATTCCCTTGCCCGCGCCGAAGTCCGGCAGCAGTTCGTCGGTATAAATATAGGAACAATGGCAGGTGTTGGCGTTGTCGTCATAAATCTTTAGTTTGTTTATTTGCTCAATGCCCGCGATGACGGAGGATGTGATCCGCTCCATTGCTTTGTGGATAAACGCCGCCCGGTCAACCAAATCAAAATAGATGTTCTCCACACCCATGAGCATCGACAGCGTGTCCCAAACACCCAGATGCAACTGCAAACCGCCGCTTTGCCTCACCGGCGCAATACCGCTGAAAATATCCTGTGCCTGTTCCATATAATACTTGCTGGTATCTTCATTATGGATGATGACCATTTCTTTAATTTTGTCGATGTCCTCTTCGGTTTTAATCTGATTGTTGTAGTGGTGGGAAACAATCCCACCTGTTAAATCGGTACGCAGAATTTCTTCATCGGCGCCGATGCCGTAACCGCTGTTGATGATGGATTTCGGGATGGTGATAAACGGCTCAATGACCATATCAACGGGAAAATGTTCCCATTTGTAAATAGTCGAGCGCAAATCCCATTCCAGCCCTTTGCAAAAAGAATTTTGCGCGTGGCATGTCAGTTCCCCCTCATTGTTCAGCTCATGCCAGGGAAGCTGGTCGAGCACCACCATGGGACGCTGCATTTTGCCGCGGTTAAGCGCTTTCCAAAGCGCCATTTTCTCCCGCTGAACGGGCAGGGATGCGATTTCCATATACCTTGAGGCAAGTTTTCGCAGGATTTCTTTGTCTTGTTTAGGGATATCCATGTCACTCTTTCCTTTCGTATCATACTGTCTTCTAAATGGTGAATAGTATCTGTAAATAAAATGTTGAGCTGAATGTTATATCTCGGCAAACGGTGGAGCGGTTATTTTTATTTCGGTATCCACCGGGGTAAAATCCGTGCAAAACACACAGAAAGAATTCTGCGGCATTGGTTCAGACCCACGCATAAATGGTGCGTATTCGTGACAGTTAAAGCCCCCTTCAACCAAAAGCTTTTCGCCGCAGCGTTCGTATGAAAAACCCTCGCCGACAATCGCATACCCCCCGGGCATCCCCGGCTGGGTTGTATGCTCGGTATAAAGCATTCCGCCTTCTTCAAAAACAAATTCAAGTTTGAGCGGAACATTCGGTGTGCCGGCTGCCTTCACCTGCATTGTGATCGAATTGCCCGCCGGGAACACATCAACCTGATAACACAGATGCTGTATATTTACCTTTTCGCGCTTGCTGTGGTCAATTGCTTGCCAGTCCTTTTCATGCAGGTCTTCCACCGGGCGGACATAGCCCTGCTTGGCATCGTATGTGCAGCGGTAACCGCCGTCGATTTTTTTGATTGTCTGCGCTTTCATCTGTCCTCTTCCGAAAAAGCTGGCCGCAAGGCGGACAACAGCTTTCAGGCAGCCGTTTTGAATTTTAATCAAAGCCGGGTTGTCCCTGATGATAGTCACCGTAAAATCATCGTGCCTGTACCGTGCAATACCCGCCAGCTCAAACAGTTTATCATATCGGACGGGGATAGTGCCGGTTTGCGGCAAAAGGTCGGCAAGCGCAGGATCTAATAATAAGCGGGTTAACAGATTCTGATGGTTGAGCGATGCGAACCTCTTTGCCGGCGGTCCCGCCTTCACCTCGAGCGCGTCCATCTGTCTTAACAACGCATTTGCCAAAACAAGGGCGTTTTTATCTGCGTTTCGGCGGTACAGTAAAAGCGCGGGCAAAAAATTGCGGACCGGAACGATGTCTTTGCCATAATCCTGGCGCCGGCTTGCCAAGGTAAGAACGGTAAAATCCGGTTCCAGGTAGTACAGACTTTTTTCCAAATTGTGCTCTACATACCCGTAAAGCTCCGGCAGCTGCAGTTCCTCCGCAAGGATGCAAAGCGATTCATTACATATGGCGTCATATCCGCCCGCGGAGCGCTCGGTGTAGTCCCCTTCTTTGTTTTGGTCCACATCCTCGGAAAGATATGTTTTTGCCATCACCGAGCAGCGTTCATCCCCCAGGATATTGGCGCACAGCGAAAGCGCGGAGGCCATCACCCAACGGTGGTTCGGGGTGTGAAAGCCGCCGTTCAGCATTGCTTTTGCGGAGGTTTGCAAAAATGACCAAACAAGTTCTTTGGCTTTCAGCTCAAGCGCGGTTCTGGCTTCTTTTTCCAGTAAACGATATGTGTAAGCGATACTCTGCACCGCAAAAGCATTGCAGGTGCAGTCATGGAAGTTTGTCTCCATTAAATCCAATGACCCGTCATCATGGCAACGTGAAAGCAAAAACACAAGCGCATCTATTGCGTTTGTTAATAGAACATCATGGTGAAAGTACGTTGATTCGGGGCAAAAATACGCGGCTATCAAGGCAGCGGCTGCGGAGCTTGAAGCGCCGGGTTCCGCAAAGCCTTTGCCCGTAATGATTTGTCCGTTATAATCCCTGTTTTCGGGGTCTTTCTGCTGCATTGAAATAATATACGGTACCGCGGTATCCGTTAAACGAAGAACTGTATTGAATAATTCCAAATAAACACCTCCGGCAATCATGTGCCAAATTTATTCAATCACTTCATGAAATACGCGGGATAACTTGAAACCGTTTGCATAGCTTTATGATTTAATATTTTAGCCTTCATATAAAACAATGTCAAGGAAATACGGCCGTGAAAATTCGTCTGGCCGCGAAATCAATCTTCCGTTTTCTATATTGATTATTTGTGGCACAAAATTGAATTGATTAATTGCTAATTTCTCCTCTTTATACTATAATAGCAATGCAACTTACAAGGAGTGACGATTATGCTTAGAACAAAAATTATTTGCACCCTGGGCCCCGCGACCGACGATGAAGACGTGCTGCGAGCATTGATAAAAACCGGGATGAATGTCGCGAGAATGAATTTTTCTCACGGTGATTATCCCGAGCACATACAAAGAATAAAAACCTTTAAAAGGATACGAAGCGAATACAGTTTCCCCGTGGCACTGATGCTTGACACAAAAGGGCCGGAAGTCAGGATTGGAACCTTTATAAACGGAGAAACAGAAATCGTCACGGGTCAAACGTTTACTTTAACGACGCAAGCGGTTGAGGGAACAAATGAGATGGTATCCGTCAGTTACGCGGGTTTGCCCAATGACTTGCGCAAGGGCAATTCCATTTTAATAGATGACGGTCTGCTTGAAATGGTTGTCGACCGCATAGAAAGCGAAAATATTATCTGCACGGTTGTAAACGGCGGCCCTATTTCGGACCAAAAAAGCATCTACGCTCCCGGTGTTATGCTTCATATCCCGTATATGCGGCAGCAGGACAGAGACGATTTGCTTTTCGGGATCGAACATGATATCGATTTTGTTTCCGCATCATTCGTCAGCTCACCTGATAATGTTTTGGAGCTGAAAGATTTCCTCGCCAAGCACAACGGCTCGCATATTAATGTTATCGCAAAAATAGAAAGCCAGCTTGGTGTTGACAATATAGACGCAATCATTACAGCCAGCGACGGTATCATGGTGGCCAGAGGAGACATGGGGGTTGAAATACCCTTTGAAAACCTTCCAAGCATTCAAAAATCACTTGTCAAAAAATGCTATTCCGCCGGCAAAAGAGTTATTGTCGCGACGCAGATGCTTGATTCAATGATGAGGAATCCGAGGCCGACAAGGGCAGAAACCACGGATGTGGCGAACGCGATTTATGACGGTACCAGTGCTATCATGCTTTCCGGCGAAACCGCAGCGGGCAAGTATCCTGTTGAGAGTCTTAAGACAATGGTTAAGATAGCCAAAAAAACAGAGAGTGATATTCATTACCGGAAAAGATTTGACGAAAACAATTTTTCCATGCATAACACCACAGACGCTATCAGCCATGCAACCTGCACCACGGCGCACGACCTGAACGCAGCTGCCATTATTACAGTAACAGAGTCCGGGCATACGGCGCGGATGGTTTCAAAATTCAGACCCGACTGCCCCATCATAGCAGCGGCGGTTAACCAAACGGTATGGCGCCAGCTCGCGCTTTCATGGGGGGTATACCCGATAATGGCCGATATAAAATGTTCAACAGATGATCTTTTCGACCATGTGGTTGAACGGGCTTTGGATGCCAAGCTTATTAAAAACGGAGACCTTGTCGTCATTACCGGCGGTGTCCCGCTTGGTGTCAGCGGCACAACAAATATTTTAAAAGTTCAAATTGCGGATAGTCAGCGCCGCTAAAAAGGACAGGCTTTTTTACCTCAGAAAGGACACATACTATGAAAAAAACAATCTCTGTTTTCCTTGCTTTAATTATGATTATCTTATACGAGACGCCAGCCTTTGCGGCAGAGTACTGTGATTGCGGCAATTACCCGTTTATTGTCATCAGCGGTATGGCTAACTTTCCGCTTTATTTAGATGAAAACGGGAATGAAATCAAAGTTTTCCCCCCTACGCTGGACAAGAACATGTTAACGCCTTTAATGATGCCCGCCGCTGCCGCGCTCGTTAAAAAAGATTGGGATGCTCTCAGCGATTTGCTCATACAAACCACTTATAACATCTTTTTTCCTATTGCGTTTAAACCGGACGGCACACCGATAAACGGAACAACGACACCAAAATTCCCCCTTTCAATTGATCATTATCCAGATATGACCTTCAAAGATTTGGAATACGGCGGGCGCACTCTTTTAGATAGCGCGAGTGACCGCTACGGTGGGGATCATGTGTTTTTCTTCAACTACGATTGGCGCTTTTCTCCGCTTGACAACGCTGACGATCTGGATGTGTTTATAAAAAACGTTAAACAAATAACCGGACACGATAAAGTCAACCTGGCAGCCTGCAGCCTCGGGGGTGCCCAGGTTATGGCCTATTTTAACAAATACGGCGGGGAAGATGTTAACAGCTGCGCGTTTATCTGTTCGGCTTTTACCGGAAATCTTCTTGACAGTGACCTTCTCGCAAGAGAGTATATGCTTAACACTGAAAGTCTTATAACGATGGCAAAATATATGCTTGAAGGAGGCAAACGCGCCTTCCTGGCACCGGTATTGGATTTGCTTTTTGAACTTGGTAAATTGGATAAATTATTGTCGTTTGCCGGAGTCACGCTTGACTTTGTGTTGAACAGGCTTTATGACGATGTTCTCACAGAAATCGCGGTGACAATGCCGGGATTGTGGTCATTTGTTCAGACCAACCAATATGAATACGCTAAAAGCATCATGCTGGATGAAACTAAGAATGCCAAACTCATAGCAAAGATTGACGATTTTCAATACAATATCCACCAAAGAGCCAAGGAAATAATAGATGATATTATTACCGACGGCACAAAGGTTGCTTTTACCGCGCATTACAACATTTATTCCATACCGGTGTACGCTTCGGCAACAGCGCAAAATGACGGTTTGGTTGAAACAACCTGCGCGAGCGGCGGCGCACACTGCGCACCGGTTGGCTCAACTTTACCACAAGATTATGTTCAGCAAAACTATTGCGGAGGGCATAATCATCTGTCGGCCGATCATATCATTGATGCTTCCACCTCAATGTTTCCGGAATACACCTGGTTTTTCAAAAGCATACCCCATGTCGGGGCATCATACGGTTCGGAATACAGCGAATTTATCTTTTGGCTGCTTGAACAGGATACCCAACCCGACATATGGGAAATTGCGAAATATCCACAGTTCATGTCCAGCGATGACAAAGGCAAAACGCTTACCGCCCTCAAAGACAATCCCCAAATTTCAGATAATTCGACAAATTTATTCGTTTTTTATACAAAAGCCAGGAGTGTTTTTGTGAAGATCAGCGAAATTGTAAATATGCTAAAGAGTGTTGCTTAGAAGTCATTTGGGAGTCTGCTTCGAACCGAAATCAATAACCATTTATGATTCAAAATACCGTTTTTCCTAAATCGCTGCCAATTTTTATTGATAATACAATGCCAATCTTCAGCCACCTGCTTTTAATCAAGTTTGGTGGCTATTTTTTGTATTTTGGTTTATAATATGGATAATAAAAGAATTGCTGCCCGGCATATGGCTGCGCCGCTTTACCTTAACTTTACACAAGCTTTACCTTTTTTTGATTTCGGCAATCCGGTCATTGTGGTACGCTTGAAACACAATAATAAAGGAGATGGGAAAATGAAGAGAATCATTATATCGGTAATCGTTTTCGTTCTAGCAATCGGCACAACCACTCTTTTCTACGGCTGCAGCAAAGCAACTGACGGCACTTCAATTGCAGGCACAATTACACTTTCCGGCTCAACCTCAGTAAAGCCTGTAGCTGATGCCCTTGCCGAAGCCTATATGGAAATCAATGACGGCGTACAGATTGATATTCAGGAAGGCGGCTCCTCCGTCGGTATTTCAGACGCAATAGCAAAAAAGATTGATCTTGGCATGTCCTCAAGAGAACTGAAGTCTGAAGAAACCGGACTAACTGAAACCATTATTGCTTATGACGGTATTGCTGTCATTGTTAATAATGATATCATGGTCAACAATCTTACAACACAGCAGTTAAAGGATATTTACACCGGAACGGTTAAAGACTGGTCCGAAGTCGGCGGAGCTGCCGGGGCAATCGTTGTTGTCGGGCGTGATGCGGCATCCGGAACCAGAGGCGCTTTTGAAGAGTTGCTGAAAATTGACGGAAAAAGCCCTAATCCGAAAGCGGTTTACGCTCAGGAAAAGGACAGCACCGGTGCGGTAAAAGCGACTGTTCAGAGCACCAAGAATTCAATCGGATATGTTTCGTTCGAAGCAGTAGATGCTACCGTTAAAACAGTTGCACTTGACAATATTGCGATTACTGTCGAATCCGTGAAAGACAGTTCATATCCACTGGTCAGACCATTCCTTCTCGTCAACAGAAAAGATACCGCTTTAAGCGCTGCGGCTGCCGCGTTCATCAGTTTCATCCTCAGCGAAGACGGTCAAAAGATTGTAACGGACCAGAAGTTCGTATCAGTTAACTAGATTAGACTTCGCGCTCAGTAGCTATCAGAAAAAAGCCATAATGGCAAGCCCTCGAGAGTAAAAACTTGAGGGCAAGCTTGGATTTTTGTGAAATTATCCTCAGTCACTTCCGGGAGGTCTAATATGCAGGCAGAAGATGAAAAACACGTATCTTCGATAATCGGAACCAGTAAAACAAAATCGCTTGTTGAAAAAACAATGGAATTAATATTTTTTGTGTGCGGCAGTGTGGCGGTGCTGGCTGTTGCCACAATTTCCGTTTATATGATCATTTCCGGGGCACCTGTCTTTTCAAAAGTCGGTGTCCGGGAGTTTCTTTTTTCCCCGATATGGGACCCCAACGCGGGGAAATTTGGGATACTTAAGATTATTTTAACTTCTTTAACCGGTACATTCCTTGCAGTGCTTATAGGTGTGCCTATCGGTGTGTTGACAGCTGTTTTTCTCGCGGAGCTCGCTCCTAAACCTTTATATAAAATTGTCAGGCCTGCGATTGAACTCCTTGCGGGAATTCCCTCGGTGATCTACGGTTTTCTCGGGCTTATCGTTTTAGTTCCGGTTATTGCGGAAATTGAGCTTGCTGTTTTTAAAAACTCCGCAACACATCAATTTACCGGCGGTGCGAGCCTTATTGCAGCTGTACTTGTTCTGGCGATAATGATTCTGCCAACGGTGATCAATGTCAGCGAATCTTCAATCAGAGCAGTCCCCTTAGATTATCGCGATGCTTCGTTCGGCGTCGGCGCTACTCATATACAAACCATTTTTAAAGTGCTTATCCCCACCGCAAAATCGGGTATTATTACCTCAATTGTTCTTGGAATCGGCAGAGCAGTCGGGGAAGCAATGGCAATTATTCTTGTTGCCGGCAATGTCGCGAACTTCCCATTGCCGTTTAACAGTGTAAAATTTTTAACAACCGGTATCGTCTCCGACATGAACTATGCCTCCGGTATACACCGGGATGCACTGTTCGGGATGGGGCTTGTTCTGTTTGTGTTTGTTATGGTTATTAACATTATCCTGAACCTGATTCTTAAAAAAGGAGGTGAGCGGGATGGATAACAGCATCATGAACAGCAGCAGGAAATTCCGCCCTAAAGATGCTGTCTTAAAGTTTTTGATATACTTCAGCGCTGCAGTTACTGTTGCCTTGCTTTCCTCAATTTTCATATATATTTTAGTCAAAGGTGTCCCGAGCATAACCTGGAAGTTTCTTTCCACCGAGCCGAGCAGTTTAAAACAAACCGTCGGTATTTTGCCCGCAATTGTTAACACGCTTTATGTGGTGGTATTGACTCTTATAATTGCTGTCCCCATTGGAATCGGCTCGGCCATCTTTTTAAACGAATACGCTAAAAAGGGCAAACTGGTGAGGCTCATTGAATTTACCACCGAAACCCTTTCCGGCATCCCTTCCATTGTTTACGGTTTGTTCGGCGCGATTTTCTTCGGAACTATTCTTCATCTCGGTTATTCGCTTTTAACCGGAGCGCTGACGTTAACAATCATTGTGCTGCCCATCATCATCCGCACCACACAGGAAGCGCTTAAAACCGTGCCTCAAATATACCGTGAAGGCGCCTTGGGGATGGGGGCGACAAAATGGTACATGATCAGAACCATTATTCTGCCGAGTGCCTTGCCCGGTATCATCACTTCGATTATACTAAGTATCGGCAGAATGGTCGGCGAATCCGCAGCGCTTATTTTTACGGCAGGCGTTGGCGCAAAGCTTCCAAAAAACATTATAACGCATGCAATGCACTCGGGCGCGACCCTTACTGTACAGATGTATGAATACGCTTCACGCGGTGTTAATTACGGGCAGGTTTATGCAATTGCGGTTGTATTAATGGTTATCGTTTTAGGCATTAACACCCTTACAAAACTTATCAGTTCCAAAATGAAAAGAGGCTGACCGAAATGGATAGTATTATTTCAACAAAAAATCTAAATCTTTACTATGGCGAAAATCATGCTTTAAAAGATATCACCATGGAGATTGAAAGAAACAAAATAACCGCGTTAATCGGCCCTTCCGGCTGCGGGAAGTCATCTTTTATCAAGGTGCTTAACCGTATGCAGGATTTTGTTGATGATGTTAATATCACCGGTGAGGTCTTTTTAGACGGAGAAGATATTTACGGAGAAAAAGTTGATGTAACGCTGCTTCGCAAAAAAGTCGGTATGGTTTTTCAAAAACCGAACCCGTTTCCGATGAGCATTTACGACAATGTGGCATACGGCCCGAGGATACACGGTTTAAAGTCAAAGCTTGTGCTTGATGAGTTGGTTGAAAAAAGCATACAGGGCGCGGCGCTATGGGACGAGGTAAAGGACAGATTAAAAAAGCCCGCGCTTAGCCTGTCCGGCGGCCAGCAGCAGCGGCTGTGCATTGCGAGAGCCTTGGCGGTAGAACCCGTTGTGCTGCTGATGGACGAACCCACCTCCGCGCTCGACCCCATTTCAACCATGAAAATAGAAGAACTGATGGAGGACCTTTCAAAACTTTACACCGTTGTCATCGTAACGCATAACATGCAGCAGGCAACCAGAATATCCGACTACACTGCTTTCTTTCTTGTCGGAGAGGTTGTTGAGTTTGAGGAGACAAAAAGAATTTTTTCAAACCCGAAAGATAAGAGGACAGAAGATTATATTACCGGCCGTTTCGGTTAACACCGGATACATTTACAGCTGATACCATTAAATGTATAATAAAGGCAATGGTTGAACAGACAAAGATTCTTTTTAAAGCGAAAGGATGTTTTTATGAGCAGAGTATATTTTGACAGAGAGCTTGAGGAACTGCATACCGATCTTATAAAAATGGGGGCGATGATTGAGGAAGCAATTGCTAAATCGGTCAAGGCGCTTGAACCCGAAAACCAAGCGCTCGCCAATGACGTTATCGCCGGCGACAAAGCGGTTGATGCGCTGGAAACTCAGATTGAGGCGCGCTGCATGCGTCTGCTTTTGCTTCAGCAGCCGGTTGCAAAGGATTTGCGCGCGATTTCAACCGCGATGAAAATGATTACGGATATGGAGCGTGTCGGGGACCAGGCTGCCGACATCGCGGATATTGCGCTTCGTCTGGGCAACAACAATATTTATAAGTACTGCCCGCATATACCGAAAATGGCACAGATTGCCATCAGCATGCTTAATGACAGTATCACTGCTTTTATTAACGACGACCTTGAGCTGGCTTTGCGCACAATTGAGCGTGACGATGAAGTGGATGACCTTTTCGATGTTGTGAAAGATGATTTAATCTCAACCCTGAAAAGCAACCCAGACATGGCAGATATTGCGATTGACAGCATGATGATCGCGAAATACCTGGAGCGCATCGGAGACCATGCAGAAAATATTTGCGAATGGGTGGAGTTTTTCGAAACGGGCGTACACAAGAAAACGCAAATACTGTAAACGGAGACGATGATGGAAAGCCTGATTTTTGTTGTTGAAGATGAGGATAATATCAGAGAGCTTTTGTGCTGCGCACTGAAGTCCTTTTCATACCGCGTTGAAAGCTTCGGTGATGCCGAGGCCATGCTGAAGGCTGTTATAGCGGAAAAACCCGATTTAATATTGCTTGACATTATGCTGCCCGGTATTGACGGGATTGAAGCCTTGAAACAGCTGAAAGCCAAACTATCAAACGCCGGCATACCCGTCATCATGCTGACCGCGAAATCGGCGGAAACCGAAAAAGTAACTTGCCTGGATGCGGGGGCGGACGACTACATTACAAAACCGTTTGGAATTTTAGAGCTTTCGGCAAGGGTTCGCGCGGCTGTCCGCCGCCAGAAAAAGCCGGAAGGCCGCACAGAAGCGCTTCAATATAAAGATATCTCCATTGATACCGGCAAACGCACGGTTACGGTTGCCGGGTGTGCGGCGGAACTGACTTTAAAAGAATATGAGCTGCTTTGCCTGCTGATGAGCAGCCCCGGCAGAGTGCTCCCGCGGGAGGACCTGCTCAACAGCGTCTGGGGGTTTGATTTTGAAGGCGAGAGCCGAACGCTGGATATGCATATCAAAACTTTAAGGCAAAAGCTTTGCGACAACGCCGAACATCCGAAATACATCAGAACGGTCCGGGGCGTCGGCTATTCACTGGTCTGATTTTAAGCTTGCTGAAATATGTTGTGCTGGTTTGAGGGAAGGGTAAAACGTTTGAAGAAGGCAATCTTTTTAAGGTTAATAGCAGTTTCCACCCTGACCGTTTTAATTTTTTCGGTCGTTTTGTCATTTATGCTGCAGGGCAGGTATGAAAAAGACCTCCGGCAGAATATTCTTGCAACGCTTACCGCCGCCGTTTTATCCGCCGACAGAACATCGGAACCAAGAGTTTTAGCCGAAAGACTTTCCGCCGCCTGCGGCGGGATTCGCATAACAATTATTTTACCCGACGGCACAGTTTCAGCCGATACGGCGGTCGAACTTCCTGTTGAAAATCACTATAATAGGCCGGAGGTTATTCAGGCAAGAGCCACGGGCAAAGGATATTCCCAACGGGATTCAGCAATTTTGAGCGGGAGCTATTTGTATGTTACCCTTAAAAGTCCGGAAAGCACAATATACCGTGCCGCACGGCCTGTTGAGGGTTTGGGTCCCCGTCTGGAACAGCTGATGCCTGCCACATTGACAGGGCTTGTTCTTGCTATTCTGTTTTCCTTTATTGTTGCCTCCAGAACAGCCGCGTCTGTTATCAAACCGATAGAAAAAATGTCTTCTGAAATTATGAGTATTCAAGACGGCGATTATACCGTAAAACTCAAAGACCCCGAGTACGAGGAACTCTCTCCGCTGACCTCCAGCATTAATTCATTGGTCAGAGGAATTGTTTCGACACTTGAAAACCTGGAAGGCGAAAAAGACAAGCTTGGCTTCGTGCTGGACAATATGAAACAGGGACTTGTGGTGATTGACGGCGAATTAAAAATATTGCTGTGCAACAACACCGCAAAAGCGCTGTTTAATAACACAGGCTACTTTACAGGCAAGCCGTTTTTGCACTTAACCCATAACCCGAAGATTGTCGCGGCTGTTGAAAACTCCATTAAATCCGGCGTTTCCGCTATCTTCAACATCCCCATCGATTATTTCGACACGGTATATTCCGTTTCGGTGCATCATGTTTCGGCCAGCTGGCTTAAAAACGGCTCCATTATCATCCTGACCGATGTTACCCAAAACAGCAAAATGGAGCAGATGCGAAGCGAGTTTGTCGCAAACGCCTCGCATGAGCTGAAGACGCCGATTACTTCTATCAGCGGGTTTGCAGAGCTGCTTTCTTCGGGAATGATTACCGACAAAGCACAGTTCAATGACTATTTGCAGAGGATTGTGGATGAATCCGCCCGCATCACAGCGCTTTTGGAAGACATTTTAAAGCTTGCTTCCCTTGAAAACACGGTCGCGCTGCTGAAAAGAGAGCCGGTAGACCTGTTTGCCTGCGCGCAGCAGGCGGTGAAAGCTTTGATGCCGCAGGCCGATACCGGGAAAATTTCCGTAGAAGTCAGCGGAGAAAAAACAGTTATAACCGCCGACCCGTCGGATATAAGGCATTTGATATCAAACCTGATAGAAAACGCGATTAAATACAACAATGAAGGCGGAAGCGTCAAAGTAAATGTTGCGGCAGAGGGAGAAACCGCACACGTTTCGGTTGCAGACACCGGAATCGGTATCCCCGAAAAAGATATCCCCAGAATCTTCGAGCGGTTCTACAGGATTGACAAGGGGCGCAGCAGAAACATCGGCGGAACAGGTCTCGGTCTATCGATTGTTAAACACATCGTCGTCCTTTATTCGGGCGATATCCGGGTAAAAAGCAAGGTTGGTGAAGGCACAGAAATTATCGTCAGTTTCCCTATGCTGTCAATTTAATTAGTTTTACCAAGCTAAAAACTCCTGCTGCAGATTGCTGCGCAGGAGTTTTTACATCTTATTCGTTATACGATTTGTTAAAGACAAAAGCAGGGCTTTATCGAATGCCTGAAAGGGCATATTTAACTGCTTGCCGATGCCACTTGATACGAATGATGAATAACGCTATAATAGATTAAATCAACCCAGAGTTTAATTCCGTAACTTAACAGGTTCTGGATTTTCATCTCTGGGATGCTATAATACTAACAGCAACAGGCCTGTTTACTTTATGTAAGGAGCGAAAACAATGAATATCTGTATTGGAGAAAACATCAAGCGTCTGCGCCGCGATAAAAATATCACGCAGGAAAAGCTGGCGGAGCATCTTAATGTCAGCACGCAAGCCGTGTCAAAATGGGAAAGAAATGAAACCTATCCCGATATCACAATGATTCTTCCGCTTGCAAGCTATTTTTGTGTAACAACCGACAAGTTGCTCGGGCTTGACGCGGCGAAAAATGAAGAAAAGATAGAAAACTATTTAAGTGAATTCCGCAAACTTTCCGCACTCGGAAAAAGCATGGAAAAATACAATTTAATGTGTACCGCATATAAAGAATTCCCCAACGATTTCAGAATAGTCGATGAATATATGTGGCAGCTTACTTATGACCCAAATTGTAAAGAAGCACCTTACGGAAACGAGGTTCATAAGGAGGAACTATACAAACTGTGCGATAGAGTGTTTGATGAGTGTCGGCTCGACAAGCCTAGATACAGCGCACTTTCGATTTTGAGCAGCCTATATTGCCTTGATGGCAACATAGAAAAAGCAATAGAAACCGCCAAGCGTTTCCCTGAACATTATTATTTTACGGCAGACGAAGAAATGGAAAACATTTATGTTCGGGGCACAGAAGAGTGGTTTCCATGTGTTCAAAAGAACATCAAAAATCTTACCGAATGTCTGATGGTAAAAATCAGGAACTGTGCATTGCATTCAAAAGCCGATGCAAAAACTAGAATTCGTATTCTTCAGAAAGCTGTAGATTTATTGAACTTAATATATGATGATGGCGATTACGGCTTTGATTTCTACAATCTGTGTGAACTCAATATTTGGATTGCATATAGGTATTTAGATTTGAAGGAATATAATACGGCTTTTGACTATCTTGATAAAGGGTTAGCTTATGGTAAAGCATACGATGAGTTACCAACGATATCAAAGCACACTTCGTTTTTAGTTGATACCATTACAGATGATATGATGAAAATATGTTGCGGAGAAAGTCAAAATGAAATAGCACGAGAGCTTGAAATTTTAGATTTGCATTTTGGTAACGGTGATATTGGGAAAACGGACGGATTTAAGACGATTTTTGAAAAATATAAGCCCTATGCAAAGAAAGAAAAACAACATAACTGATACTAATTCACGATAAAAAGCCTCTAAAAAATCAAGCAAAAGCTTTGATTTATGGGGTTTTATGCGGAATTTTTAGTTAGGTTTTTATGAGTAATTAGTATGATTTAACAGATTCGAGTAAGTAAGCATGCATGCAAAAACTCCTGCGCAAAAACTGCCCAGGAGTTTTCTGTACATCTAGATTTTTTGTTCCGGCTTTATACGTTGGTGCTGCTCAAAGCGGTCACGGTTTTAAGCACTTCTCTTTATCCGTTCTGAAAATCTGCACGGGGATTCCCCTGCTGTTAAAAAGATTCGCTTCATTGTTCATGTTGCAAAACGCATAGGAAACGGCAATGGGCTTTGGAACATTGCTTGAGGATAATACTACTTTATTCTTATCAAAAACAGCGGCATCGGCATTGTAAAATTTTCTGTCTGCTCCGCAAATTCTAAAGCCTTTCACCGGCTCATTGTCTTTCGCCGAAAGTCCGTCATAGATGTTGGCAAATTCGGCGACAACTTTTGCTCCGTCAATTTTGAAGGATGCGCAAAACGGCACAATATTATCGTGCGTCAGCCCCCAAAACACTTCCACCGCTCTTTCGGCCAGCGGGATTTTATCGCTCGGATGAATGGGGTGCGGGTCCCATGTCTCGGTTCCGTCACACCGCAGCGAAAAATCGTAGGTCGGCATGCTGGCAATGTTTACGCTGTGAAGCTTCGCGAATTCGTTGAATGTTTCGTTTACTTGGGCGCCTGCGTCCGCAAGCTCCGGTTTTTCGTACAGTTCGTCATAAGGGAAGGGTGTAATATTGATTAAAACCGTCGGCAGCAAACTTTCACCCCAGCGGAAACGCTTTGAAAGTTCCTTGATAAACGCGTCAAGCTCTTTCGCGAACAGTGTCATGCTTTTGCCGACCTGGCTTTCGCCCTGGTACCAAATAAGGCCGGAAATGTTCATGTTCGACAGCGGGGATATTTTCATGTTGTAAAGCACGGTCGTATTGTTAACGCCTTGCTTATTCAATTCTTCCATTACTGCCGAATCATCTTCAGCCGCGTAAACCTTGCTCTTAAGCATATCCGCTTTCAGTTCCGGGTCCGCTTCGATTGCGCTCCTGCTCATCCATGTTTCAATCACCGTGCCGCCTCTGGAAGTGCTTAATATTCCGACCGGAACCTGTTTGCCTTCCCTGTTCAGTTTTTCAAACATACCCTTTGCGAAAACAAAGCCAACAGAAGTAACATTTTTTATATCTTCCGGATTATCTCCAACTACCCACGGTCCGCCTATTCGGGGTGCGAATACGGGTGACAGTGCACATTCGTTTTCCTCACAAGGGGTTGGCGCCGGGTTGTAAATTCTGATGTATTTGTTTGGTGCGGCTGTCAATATTTCTTCTTTCCTGCAGATGTCCCTAACAATCATATCCATGTTGGATTGGCCGCCCGCCAAATACAGCCGCCCGAACAGGATATTTTTAACATCTATTTTGTCTTTGCCGGCTTTTACCTCAAGTGTGTATTCATCAAAGGAAGGGGCTACCCCCGGAAACTCGGTTATAAAAGATGTGTCGTCCGCGGCAACTGTTATTTTCTCTCTGACAGCTTTGCCGTTTTTATCAAAAAGGCTGATTGTAGTTTTCTCTTGATAAGGCGAAAGTCCCCAAATAATGATGGGTTTGTCGGCTTCAAACAGCATATTGTCGCAAAAGATATCCGGCAGCGTGAGCTCCGTTACCGCGGGGATGAGTATCTTCTCGAATTCATTCTTTCCGTCGTTTATGCTTTTAGGGGCTGCGGCTTCAGCGGGGAATAATGTTTTCAAATCACTCATATTATAACCATTCCTTTCGTTATCTGTAATGAGTATACTCACATATTTTTTCGGTGTCAAGGAATGAATGCAATCAACCATACCTGCAGTTTACAATGCTAATAACCGTTATTAGATGACCCCCAAGCGAAGATTTTCATCCGCCCGGAGGTCATTTTTATCTGCTTTTATTTTACTCATTTACTTTCTTCCGCAGGCGTTACTTCAGCTATGGGTTCTTCCGCAACCGGTTCCGGTGAAATCAACACGGCAGAACCGTCAGACTGTGTTCAAAAGGCAAGAATACAGAAAATACAGAGCCCCCGGCATCTGATTTTACCTTGATATACCCGCCATGGTCGATTATAATTTTGCGGGATAACGTAAGCCCTATCCCGATTCCGTCTTTAGATGACGCGTTTTTTCCCCGGTAAAAGCGCCCAAATATTTTGCTTAATTCCGCTTCGGGTATACCCATGCCATTGTCCGTAATATCAATTCTGGCAAACAGTTCATACCGGTCAAGCTCAATATCAATTTTGCCGCCGTTTTCCGTATATTTTACCGCGTTATCCAATATGTTAAAAAGCGCCTCGGCAACCCAACGTTTATCGTGTACCGTTTCAATGTGTGATTTTTCATTCTTTAATTTCACTTCAATATTTTTTTCTTTCGCTTTGTGATACACCTGCATGATAGCATCCAAAACAGTAGAATTCAGGTTTGTTTTATCCCGATTTAAAACGATGATTCCGCTTTCTAGCCGCGACATCTTTATCAGGCTGTCCGTTAAAAATACAAGCTTTTCTAGTGACGATTTGAGAACCGCCAAGTATTCGGCTCGCTCGGATTCCGTGGTATCGTTTTCAAGAAGCAGCTCCCCGTACATTTTCAGCGTGGCAACCGGTGTTTTAAGCTGATGGGATATATCGGAAATGAGTGACTTGATTTCATTTTTCTCTGTTTCTATGGTTCTGTTTTGTTGTAAAAGCATATCGGTCAGCCGAATCACTTGACTTTGCAGTTTTGACAGCAAGCTGTCGTCAAATTCCGGAAAGACCGGCTTGCTTTTCATTTGCATAATTGATTCAATCAAATCGGAAAGGTCGCAAAGCAACTGATTCATATATTTCTCATTACTTCTGTACAATAAAAAAGTAAGTAAACCTATTACGGCCGAAAAAGCGGTGCTGCCCAGTGCCAAATATTTATCGACGGTAAAAATATAACATAAAACAGGCAAGGCTATACAGCTTACTGCTGCAAAGATAAGTATTATATAGGATTTTATAGCGTGTTTTCTCATGTTTCCTCCATTGTTTTTAAACTAATCGCCAAAGGTATAGCCTATTCCAAATATCGTGAGAATATATTCGGGATTTTTACTATTATCCTCAAGCTTTCCACGAAGCCGTTTTATGTGAACGCTGAGCGTATTTTCATCAATAAAGTTACCGTCAACATCCCAGATTTGTTCTAAAAGCATAGTGCGCGTCAAAACTTTGCCTTTGTTTTTTGCCATATATTCGAGCAGCTTGTATTCGGTTGCTGTGAGACGGCAGTCTTTACCGTTTTTGGTGACAGTCATTTTGTCATAATTTATTTTTAGATCGCGGTATGTCAAACCATTTCCGTCATCATTCGAAATACCGTTTCTTTTGAGTATAGCCAATATTTTCTGCCGTAAAACAGAAACCGAAAACGGCTTGGCAATATAATCATCACAGCCTGCTGTAAACCCGGCAAGCATATCGTCTTCCGTATCTCTTGCCGTTAAAAAAATAATGGGCTTTTCGCTTTTTCTACGTACCCGTTCGCAAAACGCAAGTCCGTCACCGCCGGGAAGATTGATGTCAAGCAAATACAAATCACAGTTCCCGTCGTCAAGGCATTTCACGGCTTCATTATAGCTATAAGCCGGTGTTATTTCATGACCGTCCTTTTGAAGAGCAATCGAAATCCCTTTGGATAAATCCCTGTCATCCTCCACAAGCAGAATTCTCGCCATTTTTTTTACACCATATCTTTCTTAGTTCGATGTTTTCGGCGTTTATACGATTATATCACAAGAGGATGTGCTTGAACACATCCTCTTGTAATTTAAAATTAATTGTCCGCCGCATGAAGCCTTTCTGTCACGCTTTCCTTTGCCGTTACCTTATAGACTACCGGCGGTACAAAAAGACATATCATAAATATTGCTGCAATAAGCACTGTGACTATCAGGTACGGGTAACGAAAAACCGCATAATCCGCTATAGTGGGCATGACTTTCCCGACCAGGAACATGATTGCATTGCCGATACTCATTACCAATACTGTTGTTATCAAGGCGTAGAATCCACCCTCAAAAGTCAGCATTTTATAAATCTGCCGTTTTGTCATTCCGACGCTTTCGAGTACAGCGAGTTCCCGCCTCCGTGAATAAATGCCCGTAAGCATAACATTGATAAAATTAATAATGCCAATCAGTATAAGCATAACAGAAATACCGCTCGTCAATACATTCATTGTCATCATAGTTGACGTAAACTTCTCCGCCGTTTCGGACCGGCTGACAAAAGTAAATGTCGGATTAGTCAGCGTGGCGTTGAGCTTATTTAGCTGCGCTTTTACCGCTGGTTCTTTATCCTTTTCAACATTCAAAATAATATTGGAAATGAGCGGACTGCTGTTTAATTCATTGATAAACCTTTCACTGACGAATAGACCGTTAAGGGCACCGACTACATGGGTATATTGTGCAAAGGGACAGTCTTTTGAATTTTCAAATACGCCGCCAATTTTGACATCCTTCACTTTTTTGTGTGTTTCACCGGTAAGAGTCAACGTTTTATTAATCATATTTGAATATGGCCCATAACCGGCTATACATACCTCGCCACGCCGGAACGCATCAACATCAATCTTGTTGTCATGGGTCTTGTTATAGTCTTCAATGTATTTGTCACTTATAGCAAACACATAGGTGCCAAACTGATTTTTACTTGACTGTATTTTAAGCGAATGCACCAAATCCTCATAAGTTTCGGTTGAGGACAGGTAGGTGTTAAATTCCGAGCGAACCACCGGCTCAAATACTTTCTCGTCGAAAGGTATTGAACAATACTCCATATAGACAATTTCTTTGCTTTTTATTCCGTTGATTTTATTGAGAGAGGTCATAAACTCCGTATCAAATTTTTGCTCACTTAACGGCGGTTTGCTTTGATAAACGAAGTCGTCAGGATAATAGCGGTCAATGAAATTATTCACATCCAGGCTTGAAAAAAAGCTGTTTACACTCAGGAAAGTCACAGTTCCCATAAAAAGAGAAGCAAAAACCAAAAGTGCTCTTTTTTTCTCACGAAAGACATTATGGTACGCCATTTTATAAATCTTGCCGCCGCTTGTGGATTTTTTATGTTTCTTTTTAATTATGCCTGCAATTCCGGTATATTTCACGGCCTCTACCGGAGATACACGGCTTGCCGCCTTTGCTGGTTTCCGGCAGCTTACTATGACTGTTAACAATGAAAACAAAGCCGTACCAATAAAAATCAACGGATTGAACGATATATCACCGGGCATTGCCGAATTTAAGGCTCCCGTCGCGAACATAGTCATTGCTTGCGGCACTATCACAAACGAGGTCAGGGCTCCTAAAATAAGCCCAGCCGGAATGCCGCTTAAGGATAAAAGCAAAGCTTGCCTGTAAATGATTTTTTTGATCTGCACGGAGGATGTGCCAATCGTCTTAAGCAATCCGAAGAAATGAATATCCTTCGTAACGGAAATGTACATGATGTTATAGATCAGCAAATATCCGCTGAATACGATGAATAAAGCCAGCATCGTGATTGTTGCCGCCACAGCCAGCAAATCTTTACTATTGGTCTCGGAAAAATCATACCCAGAGGAAAATTCCTGTGAGCCTTTTGTTGCAATCTCTTTTTCAAGTCTTTCAAAAACTTCACCGGGCCTTGAATTTTCCGTGGAAATACACAGTCTGCCGTTATTTTCATATGTTATCGCATTGTCCGCGCAGAACGCTTCGAAGAGCAGCGCTATCCCCTGCGTTTGTGTTGATTCATATTCGGTGAACCAGCCGCTTAATGTGAATGTCGCCGATTTGGTTATTCCGTTTACTTCATAAGTCAAAGGTATTTTCATGCCGATTTCCGGTTTTGTGAAACCAAGCTGTGTGAGCGCCCGCTGGGAAAGCATAATTTCATCCGTCTTTTGGGCATAAGTTCCTGTTATTTCACCGACAGCCGGCTTAATATGCTCAAGCCATTCTGTTATATCATAGCAAAGCATGGCAATTGAAACAGCCTTGCTCTCTGCTGTTTTTCCGCTTACGGAGCCAATGTTAATCTGCGTACCGGCGCTCTTAACGCCTTCAATTTTCCGGACTGCCGAAAGCTGTTCTTCTGATGGGTTATTCAAAAAAATCGTGGCGGAGGTTCCGGCTAACCGTGTATTCATAACCGTCATATTTTTTGCGAAACTAATACCAATACTAAACACGGACGATATCATAAAGGTGGTTAAGATAATCGCCAGCAGCGCAAAGATATTGCGGTTCCGGTTTGCTTTCATTGCGCGTTTCGATAGCCGTTTTACTGCCGGTTGATTATTATTGGAAATCATTGATACACCACCCTGCCATCCTCAATGCGGATAATCCGGTCCGCCATTTGCGCCAGTTCCTCGTTGTGCGTAATCATGACAATTGTCTGATGGAACCGCTTACTCGTTGCTTGCATCAGCAGGATAACTTCCAGCCCTGTTTTGCTGTCAAGGTTGCCCGTCGGTTCATCGGCTAAAACAAGCGCCGGCTTTGTGGAAAGCGCCCGGGCAATAGCCACCCGCTGTTGCTGACCGCCGGATAAATTGTTCGGCATATTGTTCAGCTTGCTCTCCAGATTCAGAGTTTTGATAATTTCGCCAATATATTCTTTATCGACTCTCACTCCGTCCAATTCAATAGGCAGCACGATATTTTCATAAACATTCAAAACCGGCACAAGATTATAGTTTTGAAATACGAAGCCAATATTTCGGCGGCGAAAGATTGTAAGCTCATCGTCTTTCATGGCAAATATGTTTTTTCCTCTTACTGTAACATCACCCGATGTTGGTCGGTCAAGTCCCCCGAGCATATTCAGAAGCGTGGACTTGCCGCTGCCGGACGTTCCGATAATGGCCACAAATTCACCCTCCTCAATATCAACGGTCACACCGTCAAGAGCATGAACCTCGTTGGTTTCTTTACCGTAAATTTTAATTAAGTTCTTTGATGACAATATACCCATCTAATTCTGTTCCTTTCCTTTCTCTTATGTCTATATTTTACCGCCTTCGTCTTACGTTTTCGTGACTGATTCAGAAACTTTTAAAGGGGAACAGGGCTGTCGACATGCGTGTCAAGAACTCCGTCCCCCGATCAAATATTTTGTAAATTCTATCGCATGGTAACTTCAAAGGTTTTAATCAACGCGGTAGAACCGTCCGTCCCATTGTGTTTCCAGCGATTGGTCCGTAGTTTGTAAAGCGATATAGTCCGATTTCAAACTTCTCACCTTTCTGATTCAACCGTTTCCGTGTCATTTCCCGACTTTCGATAAATTCATCAGTGACCATTACAAGTAACTGCTTTTCACCATAGTTCACAAGATAAAACTCCTTGCCTATATGTTTAGTCGAATTAATAAAGCCTGGAATACCAAACGGGGCAAGAAATACAAATCCAAGCACATTGTCGATAACTTTCTCCGTTTGGGAGTTTTTTTGAATAATCATTAATGTGTGAATTACTGCATTTGGATATTTTTCTTTCACAATGTAATCTTTCTTTTTCTTCTTGCTGCCTTTACCGTAAGCCGCAAGGTCGATTTTTTCATGTATGACTAATTTTTCGGTTACTTCTTCATCGGAAAGCAGATAGTCTATGCTGATACCAAGAACCGAAGACAGCAACATCAGATTTTCAACATCAGGAATTCCTTTGTCTGCTTCCCATTTGGTAACAGCTTGTCTGGATACCATCTGCTTGTTTGCAAACTCATCCTGAGTCAAGCCATTTTGTTATCTTGCATCTTTGATTTTTTCACCTAAAGTCATAATATTTAACTCCTTATATGTATTACAGCTTCTCTGCCGCAATTACAGCTTATCTCTTTGCATTGTGGCAATCAAGAATCGCTTTGTAGCAAGCAACGATTCGTAGCATTAATAAAATCCTGTTTGTCACTCTCTATCTTACGAAATAAGTATATTAAAAAGCGGACGATCTATCAAATAACCCCCAAGCGTTTTCCTTTTCGCTTGGGGGCTATGCTTTTCTGGTTGACTTGATTTACTTTTTCATTTCTTCGGAAGCCGTCGGTTCTTCTTTGGAAGGTATTGCAATCGGTTCCTGTGCTTCGTAAGGCGCTGTCGGCTCGGGAGGATTCTGAAGCGAAACGCCGAGTTTTTCGATGGTAATGAACTTCAGCAGTGTATCTAATACCGTGCTGCTGCCGTTGCCGTCACTGTCCGAATTGCCGCCCATATTGACAACAGTTTTCGGCACGATATCAACGCTCGAATTCTTAATGGCATCGGAAAGTTTGTCAACAACTTCCTGGATAACTCTGTATTGCGCGCCGCCGTAAGCTTTTACCTGTGCGTCGATAGCCTGCGCTCTTGCCAAACCGACGTTGGATTCTTTCGAAGCATCCGCCTCGCCTTCAAGTCTTACCTTAGTCGCGTTAGCACGCGCAAGCGCGATAATCTGGTTGGCTTCCTGCTCCGCCTTGCTGGCAAGCGCGGCACCGCTGTTTCTCTCAACATCAATCTTAATCTTTGATTCTGTCAGCAGACCCTGCTGAGCCGCTACGGCTTCCGCTTCGCGCAGGGACTTCTCGCTCTCGGCTGCGGACTGCTGCTTTTGGTAGGTAACTTTCTTTTCTTCCGCTATCTGCCTCTCGCGAAGCTGGGTTAAGATGTTTTCAATCATAATATCCGTTACCGGAGATTTTGGTGTACCGATGAGGACTTCTTCAAGCTGAAGGTTATATTTGGCGAATTTTTCCCTCATCTCGGAAACCGCTCTTTCGCGGATAGCGCTGCGCTCCTGAATCAATTCGATTAAAGTCTTTGTCTGCGCGACATCCTTGAAATAAGCGCCGACCAGCGGGTCAAGGGATTGGTTGACGAGCATATTGATGTCGCCGAAGCGTTGAATCACCCATGGGGCCTGCTTATAGTCGATATGCATAACAACCGACAGTGGCAGAGAAGGCTCGAAAGCGTCCTTGGTGATGATGTCGACTTCCGTCAGGTTTTCGTCGTATTTATGGTCGCCGGTTTCGCTCTTGTTCCATTTCAGGATGATGTTGGTAGTTGGGACAAGAACCACTTTGCCGGCGTCCGTATTGAAGGCGTATTTACCGGGCATCAGCGGTTTTTCAAGCACGCCCTTGCAGCCTTCGCCCACAAGCTCGCCGTGTTTGTACTCTTCGCCGGTTGTATCAACGCCTTCTTTACCGAAGAAGGAAACCACAACGCCGACAAACCCGATGGGCACAACGGTTTTTGGTCTGTACTCAATAGTGGCGAAAAGCCTGTTGATATAGTAAGTACCGTCTGTCAAGACCTCAATTTGCTTGCCTCGTTTACCGTTAAGCGCTAAAAATTTTTCGGGATCCTGGAAACTCGCGTGTTCCTGCCCGACACTCGGCGCGATAATCTCACCCTGCGGGAGTGAAGGACCGTCGTGCACGGTTACGATGCCCATGATGTCGCTCGAAGAGTTTTCTTTGTTGCCCATAATAACAACCGGGCTGAATGCTTCTCTCATAGCAAGCGTTTGCTGCATAGTGATAATTTGGCTCTGCTCCTGCCTGTCGCCTGTATTGACGGATTTGATGGCAGTTGGTGTAATGACAATAAACTGCGCTAAATTGATTGCATAGGTACCTTCTCTGATGATTCCTCTTTGGGGGCCCCTTTGCCCTCCGTTTTGAAGAAAGCCGCGTACACTTTGAAAATTGTTGGCTTCAGGAACCACCTTGCCCAGTGTTTGGCTGGGGTTCAAGGGGGTGCCGTCTTTCGCAAAAACATAAGCTATTTGACCTTGCGGGATTGTTATCAGCGGATATTTGTGAATTTTGTACATGAAGACTGACTTAAAATGGATGCCGCCGCGAAGCAGGTCGGGTGAAAAGCCCGCTTCACCGTTGAGCGCGATAATCGCGTCCTTCAGCGAGCCTTTCATACTCCACCATTTTTCAATAACCGCAACCTCGTTTGAGGCGATGACCCTCAGCCCTAAAACCTTGAAGATGAACAGATACAGGAATACCAGAGCGCCGACAACATAGAAGATGATTGTTAAAAAATCAGACACGAATATCGCTCCTTTTGTTTAAAATATTTACTATTAATTTAAATACTATGCTAATTATTTTACTCTTGTTGAGCAGCAAAAACAATATTTTAAAAAAATATATTTGTTTATGGAGAAGTTTGCGAATAATTTTTTTGATTTACTTGTTATCAAATACGAATCCAAAATTCAACCCCGTCAGCTTTATTTTCAACACCGCAATAGCCGCCATGGAGCAAAATAATGCTTTTGACAATCGACAGCCCGAGGCCCGCTCCGCTTTTAGAATTGTCCGCATTCTCATCATGCTTATAGAATGCATCCCAAATATGATGGATTTTTTCCTTTGGAATCGGCTTGCCGGTGTTTTTCACCGTTACAGCGGTATTCTTGCCATCCTTCTTGATTGTGATATCGATCTTGCCGTTTTCGGGAGTGTTCTTTACCGCATTTGAAAGAAGGTTGGAAATTACCTGCTTCATCCGGTAATTGTCCGCATCAACCGGAAATTGTCCGGCTGCGCTGAGCGACAGTTTGATGTTTTTATCTTCGGCCAGCGGCGCATAACCCTCCATAACATCCTCAACGGCATCATTCATCAAGAAAGAGGTTTTGTTGAGCTTTAAACTGCCGCTGTCAAGCCGGGAAGCGTCGAGTATATTTTGCAGCAGGGAGTTCATTTCATCAATTTCTTCCATCATGTCGTTGGCGAAGTCCTCTTTAGCCTCGGGGTCCGGGGTAATGAGGATTTTTTCCCCGTAAAGCCGCACAATTCCGAACGGCGTTTTCATCTCGTGGGCAATGGACATAATCAAATCTTTCCGGTTTTGTTCAATTTGCCTGAGTCTCTTTTTCAGCAGCGCAAGCATGGAGACAGTTAGGAGAAGTATCCCCGCAAAAAGGATTAAGGTCATATTCATAAAGTTAACGGATGAATAGGTTTCGACCTGTTTAATCCCCAACCAAAACGGCGAATAGCTGCCTAAGGAAACAACATAATAATCTTCACTCGGGAGCGTTTTAAAACTTTCACTATTATAATATGGATTAGTGTTTTGAGGATGATTTGATGTTAAGCCGTAAAGTTCACTCATGTTGTATTTTCCGGAATGCCCAAGCGGAGTAAGTGAGATTTTTTCAACACAAAGATAATAGGACTTGAACACATTTGACTTTGCTTCAAATTCTTTTGATATGCTCTCATAATTTTCGATCGTGCTTTTATTTAGATATTTCGAGGAAAGCGCGGATGCTTCAGTATTAAACGGAAAGCTTTTAACTGCACCACAGCAGGAGAAAGAGGTATTTGGCATTCCGAAGGGCAAATCATAATCCGTCGGCAGTTTAATTGTTTTCTTGCTGCCGTCTTTCCCCTCGATTGTTACAGATTCGGGATAAAGAGATGGTATAGAACCGTAACGTGGAGGAGAATTCCATTTGCTTGTTACCGAATCAGGAAATATAACATGCTCGTATGCATAACCCTCAGCTGTTACTTGACTGCCGGCATCGAGGGCTGTGCTAATCTCTTCTGTAAATTGCGCACATTCCTCTGCGGTCTGAAAGGGAATAGGAGCTGATACCATACCATACGGTTCCAATCGGCCCACTGTTCCGTCATTTTTCAAGACTTCCTTGAAAAACAACATAGAACAGAGACTTGATGATACGAAGTTCATATCACTGTCAAAGATTGCCGCGCAAGGACTCACGCGCAAACGCTTGCCTCTGCCCTTAATTGTATTTGACAGTGTTTGGTCATAAGCATATTGAGTAACGAAGCTTGGCAAATCATATTTCGGAAAGGCGGATTCCGAAGAAACATCCAAACCATACCCCGTCGTTAAATTAAATATATTCGTGTAATATGTGGCATTATTATACAGTTTATACATGTCTTGTTTTGAACTGTCAATTCCCAACACGACAGCCGTACCGCAGGTTATAAGATACAATACACAAAGCAGCAAGGATCCGATTTTGATACGCTTATAGTAATACCTTTGAGCTTGACTCTCATTTGCGGTTTTCATCGCGAATTTTTGTTTACGCTTCATTTTCATAACACAGCATTCCTCTCTTGAAAAGCTTGATGATCGGAACCGGGCAGCATTTATTCTTCGAACTTGTAGCCTAATTTCGGGATGGTTTCTATATGGTCTTCACTTTTTCCGAGTGCTTTCCTCAACTTTGCGATATGTGTGTCCACCACTCTTGCGTCGCCGAAAAAGTCGTAACCCCACACCCGGTCGAGCAACTGCTCCCGGGAAAGCACCTTCCCCTTGTGTTCCATCAGCAACAGCAGCATGGAAAAGAGTTTCGGCGTGAGCTGAATTTCCTCGCCATCAACCGTTGCTCTGTGCGTTTCCTTGTCAAGGTATATACCACAGAGCTCTATCACATTGCCCGAGACCAGCGCGCCCTGCGCCCGGTCAATCAGTGCCTGCACCTTCAGCAGCAGAACTCTTTCGGAATACGGTTTAACAATATAGTCATCCGCGCCCAGGCGAAAGCCGTACTCGGTGTCGCTCAGATCACCCCTGGCCGTAACAAACAGAATCGGAACATTGCTGGTTTCACGCAGCCTTTTGCATACATAATATCCATCTACTCCCGGCATCATCACATCGAGCAGAACAGCGTCGAAATCCTCGTTTGCAAATATCTGCAATGCCTTGTCGCCGTTTTCGGCGCAGGTAACAAAGAAACCGTTTTTTCTGAAATAGTCCGAAACGAGCTTCATGTACCGCGAGTCATCTTCAACCATCAATATTCTGTAACTCATAACAGCTTCCCCCGATGTATTTATTAAACATGAATCCACACTGATGTATCAACTGTGGTCAAATAAGAATCGAAGATGCAAAAAACCTCATGTAAAATAGAAATGAATAATTCGAATAGCACTACTTTACATCGAAGTTGTTTCCTTTTTGTGTCCAAAACCTTTTTCTTTTTGACACAATCATAATAACCGTCATATCATAGATCAATATATATATGGCAGAACGCTGTTTTCGCTTTTTACATAATACCCCTTGGTTTCATCCCATATAAGAGAGTTCTTTAAGTCTTGCATTTTCTGTACATACCATTTAATTGTTTCGTCCGTAACATTTTGGACGGTATTCATTATTTCATCCGAGGACAGTTTGCTTTTTATACCTTTTTTCGGTAAAGCACATAGATCTTCATCATTAAGTCTATAACTGATGTTTGAAGCGGATTCGCCGAAGATAATGCTGTAAGTGCTGATTGCGGCAATATACCCCGATAGCGTGTTTGGATGGCGACCGCTGTCTGGTCCACGCAAGTCATAGGAGTCGAAGCCCTCATTTATAAGCAGGTCATCATTGATGTACCCGGACGGGATATATCCGGTGATGCTGTTAACTGCAGCCATTGAAAGCTCCTCTGAATGTGATTCACCTGTTTCGTCATATAGTTTTTCAAGGCAGTCTGTCAATGAATTCCAATCAGAAACGCCATAATATTTTTCATAATAATAGAAAGAATAATAGTAATTGTATTTATTTTCGTACAGATATCTTCCGAATATTGTTGTGTCAATTAAATTTCGAAGTCCGTCGAGTATGGTCTTAAAAAAGCTGTTTTCTGTTTTAGCATCCAGTTCATCAATAAAACAAAGTAAACGAAATACCTGTTTAAACAACCTGCAAATTAAATCATTTTCAGTCCAATCATTCCAATAATATTCCATGTACTCCCATGAAAGGCATGAGTCGTTAGAGGACAGCGGATTTATAGCATAGATCTTTGCATCCTCATCACACAAAGAAGCGAAGGTGTTAAATTCTTTTGTGTATTGGTCATACATAGCTTCCACAATAACAATATCAGCACTTTTCAGGAGCGCAAGACGTTCGGGGTCTTCTTGAAGCAATTTTAGTTGGTTGGGTATCAGGCCGTCAAACCCGCCAATGTAAAATGGAATAATTTCACAGCTAATACCTTTGCTTTTAAAAACTCCCTCAAGGTGGAGAACATAATCACCAGTAAAAACCCAGCTGTTGCCATAAATACAGATGGTTATCTTATCTGTATTTTTATCTGCAGCAAATGTCTGTGGAGAAAATGATGAGAAAAGTACTGAGACGGTCAGAACCAATGCAATAATTTTAAATAACTTTTTAATACGAATACCCCCTTATCAATAGCAAGCCTTTAAACAATACTACTTTACATGATGATTGTTTCTTTTTTATATCCAATTACTTATTCTTTATGGCACAAAATATTTTACTCCATAATAGAAATATAAATAATTTAATATCTAATTTACTCACACCGCGGCCGGACCCTGCCGTGATACAGATCGCCCTCATCTTTTTTCATACAGTGGAAAATCTCGATAATTTCCCTGAACGCGGCCTGAACCGGAGCGTTATCTGCGAGAAGCTCTTTCCATTCTAGTTCATTCCAACTTGCTTGTGTGTTCAGTTCCTTTGCTATTTTGTAACGGGCTTCGTCAATCAAGGCGCGCAGATAGGTAATTCGCCAGCGCCATGCTTTTTTTGCCCATATGGGCAGTTTTTCGTCAAGCAACTCCGTTAATTCAAAAGCCCTGTCGGAAAGCGCCGTATCACAAAAACCTTTTTCAACAACAACACTTTGTGTTTTATCAAACAATGAAATTATTTCGATAAAATCCGCCGCGTCCTTCATGCCGAGTTCATACCGTGCGTATTGCCGCAGCGTCTCCTGCCAGTCCGCTTCGCCGTGCCAATAAAGCTGCGATACGACGGCTTTGTTGATATCCTCATAAATACCCTCGGAATACACAAAGCCGCCGCACAAAATGCGCGATGCCTGGCTCCACAGCCTTGTGAACCGTTCGGGCAGCGCCGTTGCTCCCCAGCCGCCCCAGGGATAAAGCCCCCACATGCTGATTTCCGGGAAGTTGATGATTGGCAGCCCGCCGGGACTTTCGTTTTCAAGCGGATAGCTCGGGAAATCTTCATGTGCATCGGCCAAAATGCAATCACACCATTTTTCCTCTTTGAGCGAACGGCTGAGCGCTTCCCATTCGCCCTCATACGGGGTGTCAAAGCACCAGGTGGAAACACATCTGACAACTGCAGGGTTAAGAGCGCGCGCGATTTCAAAGGTTTGCTTTGAATATTTGATAAAGCCGTTCCCGCCCCAGGGGTAGCACTTTTCGCAGGCGCAGCCGCCCTCGTCATAAGGCCAGGTGATCACCATGTCCGGCGGGTTTTCTGCAAGGCCGGCAAGAAAATCTTTGTTATAGCGCATAATCAGTTCGTTGGCACCGGGGATGGAAGGGCACATCATATTGCCGCTGTTGCCTCTGCGGCCGGTAGGGTCCTTGTGCGGCGTAAACAGGTATTTCTGCGGAAATTCGCCGAACCCGCCGTTAACATTCATGGAAGTGGCCGCTTTCATGCCGAGGGAGTGGACAATGCCGAATATTTGGTTTAGATGGTTCATTTGCACGCCGCATTCCGGGTCATTCTCATTTTTTATGTCAATCATCGGGAAGATAGCTTTGATATAATTATATCCCCATAAAGCGAGGTCTTCGATGTAACGGCTGATTTCCTCAATACCAGCGACATGGTAAAAATTATGAAAATGGGAGGCAAAATAAGCTCCCCGGATGGCACATTTCGGTTTTTGCGACCCATGCCATTTGCAGGGTTCAGCCGAGTTTCCATTGAATTCCGTCATGCGCAAGAAGAATCCCGCGCCGTGAATCAGCCCGAGCAAACCGCCGGAAACAATTTCTGCACCGTTGGCTATGTCCGTAATAGTAAATTCATCCGAGTCCAACCCCTCTTTTATATCAAAAAGAACAGAATATCCATCCGGCGAGATCTTGATATTTCGCTCCAGTATCCGCGCTGTAAATATTGAAACCGCGCGTTCGGCGGATTGGCATGTTGATTGGGGTAAGAATGAATTTATCATATTTTTATCTATCCCTTCAAAATCATGTGTTTGTGTCACGCCCGGGGATTACGGACGACACAAAGGTCGCCCCTACGTTCCACTGACCACTAGCCACTAACCACTCAGCGCAAGTGCTTATCCATAAACCGCATGAACATTTGCCAGTCGTAACGGCTTAAAAAGTGCGGACCCGGGCGCAGATGGTAACCGATATTGCCTTCATGCAAAAACTCGCCCGGTTCAACAGTTCGGTCTTCATGCATAAATCCCTTTTTTCCCAGCAGTTTGTAAGCATCACTCGCCGCTAAGCATGCCAAAAACTCGCTTTGCGGGTCCGCCCAAATATCCTCCGATGCGCTCGCTACATATACCGGACGCGGCGCTATCAACGCGAGCAGCTGATGCTGGTCAAAGGGCATCTCATGCTCTTTTTCTCTGTATTTTTGATAGTTTTGGCAAAACCAGTGCGGAAAATTGGTGGTGATTGCCTTAACCCTTTCGCCCTCTTTATCCCTTGTAATCGCAGCCCCGCTGCAGCCCGAATCGTTGGAAACGGCAGCCGCGAAGCGTTCGTCCTGCGCGCCGCACCAAAGTGAAGTTTTTCCAAGGCGCGAATGGCCGGCGCAGAAGATGCGGTTTTTGTCGATTTGTTGCAGCGTGAGTGCGTAATCCATTACGCGGCTCGCTGCCCACGCCCACATGGCTATTTTACCCCAATCCGCGCCGTCGCCGGTTCTGTCATACATGGCCGCCAAACCGGAGGTAAAACTGTCATCTTCGTCCAGCGTCACATCTTCATAGCTGAATATAGCCATGGCATACCCGCCGTCTATAATTTCCTCAATCGGGCCGTATTTGCCGACAGGATACTTGGTGAAGGATATATAAATAAACAGCGGCAGATCCTTTTCGCTTTTCGGTAATACAAAATCCACCGGAAAGGAAAATTCACCCTTAGGGGTTTGAAATTTCAGGTTCACTTGCCTGTGTTCGGCTTTGCCTGCCCATGCCCAGTCTTCAACGCGGTTTATAACCGCTTCAACGCTTGGCGGCGGTTCCGGTGAAAAACCGTATTCTTCCCTTGCGAGGAGTTCCAACAGCTCTTTGCGCCGTTGCGGCCAGTTTTCCGCTGTGGTTTTTTCCGCCAGAACCGGGGGCAGTTTGCGGTTTGCCAAATCATCAAAAATCATCCGTCATTCTCCTCAAAATGTTAATGCTTGTGCCTGTGATGAATGTCCGGCGTATGCGCGTGCTTGTGCTCAATATTTTCATGGGTATGCTTATGAGTATGCGCTCCGATTATTTCTGTATCATGCGCATGATTATGGTGCCCGTCAAGGTGGCTGTGTTTATGCTCATGAACTTCCTGCATATGAACATGCGAATGCTTGTGGTTTTCAAACACCGCGAAATAGGTGCCGGTGAGCATAATCACAAGCGCGATGATAAATAACAGCGAGATTTTATCGCTGAAAACCAGCCACGAAATAAGAACGCCGATGAACGGTGCAGCGGCGTAAAACGCGCTTGTCCTTGCAGCGCCGAGTTCTCTCTGCGCAGAAATGTAAAAGAATATGCTCAGCCCGTAAGCGACAAAACCCAGCAGCAGGGTAAGCAGGATATACCGTATATTACTGCTGAATTCTTTAGCCGCGAGGGCAATAATCAGCGAACCGATCCCGGAGCCAAAGCCCTTGACCACAACTATCTGCAGCGGGTCTCTTATGGAAAGCTTTCTTGTGCAGTTGTTTTCGAACCCCCAGCAAACGCAGGCAGCAAGCACAAGAACAGAGCCTGCTGAAAAAGAAAAGCTGCTGAAATCCTCCACGGATAAAATGATGCTCGCAACCGTTATCAGGGTAATAGCCAGCCACATCCGTTTGCCGATTGCCTCTTTGAAGATGAACAGCGCAATCAGCGAGGTCGCGACAATTTCAAAATTATTGAGAAGCGAGACATTCGCCGCCGTTGCTGTTTTCAGGCCAGCCATCAGCAGTATCGGTGCGGCGATATCAAGGATAATCATCGCGGCAACATACGGCATTTCCTTTTTTGTCATCCTTGCTTCTATCCGCTCTTTTTTGTTCCAAACTCTCAGCAGGTTGACTGCCAGCATGCCGAGCCCGGCGCCCAGATATAAAAGCGCCGCCATTAAAGCCGGCGGGATTTTCACAAGAAGCAGCTTTGATACCGGTGCGCTGATACCGTACAAAGCAGCAGCCAAAACAGCCATTAATATAGCTGCGGTTGCTTTGCTGATATTTTGTTTATTGTTGTTATGAGACAATACTGTTTTCGCCTCCAAAAGTACTTGAGAGCATTATAGCATAAAGATATCGCCGGTTACAGCAATGATTGCAAATAATCGGCGATTCAATTTATTTAACTTTTCGGCTAATTCTTTTATCTTTTTCTCTATGATTATTATTGTTTTTTTGAACTCCTCATCGTTCTTGCCGGTGGGGTCGTCAAGCCCCCAGTCCTCCCGCATTTTTGCCGGTAAATACGGGCACTCCACATTACAGCCCATGGTAACAACCACCTCTACCGGCGGCAAAGCCGAAGTAAGTTTTGAGTATTGAGTCTTCTCCATATCAAGATTATAAAGCTCTTTCATCAGCCGCACGGCATCCTGATTGATTTGCGGTTTCATTTCGGTTCCCGCGGAAAAACTTTCAAAAACATCGCCGGCAAAGTGTTTGCCTAACGCTTCCGCAATTTGTGACCGGCAGGAATTATGCACACAGATGAAAGCAACCTTTGGTTTTTGACTGTTCATGCTTTGTTCCTTTTACTATTCATCGTAAACCCACTTTTTCATAGGGATTCTATTATCTTGAATGTGCTGACCACTATCCACTAACCACTGACCACTTTTTAGATTTCCGAAGCAAGCAATTCCTCGTCCTTTTGCTTGAACATCTCAATCATTTCCCGTGCAGTGTCTTCATCCAACACATTCCCCATTGCCGGTGTGCTGAAAACTCGTTTTGATATCTGGATTTTCGAAAGGTCAAACCCCAGCGCTTCTTTAATCTTTAATTTGGTTTTATAGATCCGCAGGCCTAACTGCTCCAAATATTCGTCATTCAGGTTCTCGGGTCCGATTGCGCTGATTGCGTCCAGCGCGGAGAGTATTGTCGCATTGTCATACACATTCCTGGCGAAAAGACAGATGATAAGCGAATTCAAAACGCAGCGCTTGACTTCTTCTTCAAATATGCTGTCAACAATATTCTGCTTGTTAAATTCTTTGTTTGTCTGGTCATAAGAATAACCGCCGTTGCATAAATGGCTGTGCCTTGCACCGCAGCTATATCCAACTATTGCTCCGTAGCCGGTATGGTACGCCGGCATTTCGTTTTTAGCGATGGATACGGCAAATTCCTCGCCTCCGTATTTCTTCGATGCCACCGCGACGCCGTCTGACAATGCGGCATAAAAATCGTTTTCCTTGGCCGCCATAAATTTTATAGCCTTCAGATAGTTTTCTTTATTGCCGAATTCCAGCGGAACAATCGTTTCTTCTTCCGTAACAATCTTCTTTTCGAAGCACTCTGTTGCATATGCCAGACAGATTCCGCCCGCGACCGCGTCCAGCCCGTATTCTTCCACCGCGTCTATCAGTTCCAAAATCGAGTCGCTGTCGGTTATCCCTAAGTTTGATCCCAATGTTGCAATCAGTTCATAGTCGTAAGCGACATTCAAGGTTTCATATTCATGCCCTGTATCAAATTCACGCCTGACTTGCCCAATGTGTACGCAGCCTACCGGACAGCCGACACAGGCTATTTTTCTAATAAGATTTCTCTCGGCAAAATGCTCACCGCTGATACCTTCGGCATCATCGACATGCGCTTCCTGAAGATTTTTGACAGGCAGCGCACCGATGATATTTAAAACATTGACATTGATCGGTGTGCCGAGATCATGGTATTTTGTCATCAGCTTGGTGTCCGTCACCTTGTTAAAAATCTCATTATATACCTTGAGGTATTTCTTTTGGTCTTTTATCTCCTTTGTGACATCCCCCGTCACCTGAATTGCCTTTAAATTTTTGCTGCCGAATAAGGCGCCAAGCCCCATGCGGCCGAAATGCCGGTAGGTATCCACATTGACATTCGCGATTTTACACAGGTTTTCTCCGGCAGGCCCAATTCGGATGATTGAGCGTTTGCCCTGCCCGCCCTCGACCGTCCTGATGTATTGCCCCACCTGATTGGCATGAAGCCCCCAAAAAGCACGGGCGTCCTTAATATCAATGCGGTTATTGTTAATGGTTATATAACAGGGATTTTTCGCCTTGCCCTTGATGACCAGCGCGTCTATACCAGCGTTGAACATGGTGTAAGCAAATCTTCCGCCGGCGTAAGACTCCCCCAATTCTCCGGTAACAGGCGAGATAAACATCGCAACGGTTTTGGTAACAACCGGGAAGATTGAGCTCAGCGCGCCGATAGCAAAAACGATCGGCTGCACAGGGGACAACGGGTCCTCCCATGACACCATGTTTTCATACAGCAGCTGCGAAGCAACGCCGACTCCACCGAGAAACTTTCTTAGGTCTTCCCGCAGGTCAACACTGACTTTCCCGGAAGTTAGGTCTATATGTAAGACTTTAATATAGTTTTCGTTAAGCATCGTCCTTATCCTCCATGGTCAGGCAATTGTGGGGGCAATATTTTACACAGATTCCGCAGTGTTTGCAGATGATGGGCGGAGAGTTGTCATCGGTAAAATAAATTGCTTTCACAATACAGCTTTCGGCGCATTTTTTGCAATGAATACATTTCTTTTCATTGAGTATCACGCCGCCGCCGGGTCTTTCCGTCAGCGCGCCGGTCGGGCAGGCATTCATGCAGGCGATGTCCCCGGTGCAGGCAAGGCAGTGCGTGGCAAAAAACTTACCGGATAATCCGCCAAGTGTACGTATTTTTATTGCGCTTTTATCGTCGGTAAACGACTTGTGGTTGATGCCGGCGCAAACCCTTTGGCAGGTAAAGCAGCCGATGCATTTATTCATATTGTTTGACCTTAAAACTTTGCCCATAATCATATCCATTCCTTACTTTGTTTGATGTTGGCTGTTATATGTTACTCAGCGATTATCTCATTTTGCGCCTTTTTGCTGAAAGACGCAAGCAAAATATTGTATGACTTATCCAGCATATCTTTCAACACAGCGTCCGGAACATCGCCGTCCAAATAAAGTGAGTTCCAATGCTCCTTGTTCATATAATAGCCGGGGATGATATCTTTATATTGTTTTCTTAAAAGCTCGCCGAACAACGGTTCCAGCTTTACCGTAATAATCGGCGTCCCGTTTTTATCGCCCCCAAGCATGGCGAACATTTTACCCCTTATCATGTAGCGGGTCGCGTTCCATTCCGGCTTAAAATCTTTTTCGGCGCCTTTTTTCGAAAGGCAATATTCATCAAGCCACCCGTATTTCATAACTGCTCCTTTGTTGAGGAAATAAATTGCACCATATGCCGCTTCGCAGACGAACCATTCTCAAGTCCAGAGCGAAGTGATAAACATCGGACTTTTCCCGGTTCCCGCCTCAAACCCGAGGCGGCGGTAAAATTCAGCTTCCTTATCATACGCTATTAAAACAGTTCTGAGATAATCTTTGTATTTCTCTTTTACAAGAAGCACCAATTCTTTGCCGATGCCCTTGCCCTGATATTCCGGGTTCACCAGCAAGTAATGAACATAAGCGGTCATTATACCGTCGTCCAAAACGTTGATCAGACCAACAAGTTTTCGCCGGCCCATGCCGAGAAAACGGTGCCGCTGTTTTGCATCGCAACTGCCAGTTTTTCCGGAAAGTGGCCGGAGGACCACTCAACCGACAAAAACAGCTCCTGCAAATCATCGGGGTTAAAATCATTTGTATCTTTGTAAACGATATTCACAGACTTTCTCTTTTCTTCTTAACTTCACAGATCAAACAATTTCTCTTTATAATCCTTCACAAACCAGCGTTTGCCTTTTTGAATAACGGTATGCCCCTCTATTTCGAGATGCAGTTTTTGCGCGTCAACTCCGCCCGGATATTTTTCGTTGAGCTCACCGTCTTTTCTGAGTGTGCGCCAATAAGGCGTTTCGTCTGTTTTCCGCTCTGCGGCCGCGCCGGCAACAATGTTCATAAAAATTCCGGCTGTCAGCGGGCAGGTGAAATCAGCGCCATGCTTTTTTGCCAAATAATTTCTGATGATGTCGGCGGTTATCAGTTTACCGTTCGGTACTTGTTTCATAATCGCGTCATAAGCAAGAGGTGGAGCTATCAGCATAATTTTACCGCCGTACTGTTTGATTTGTTTCGGGTCGTCAAGCTCAATGAGTTTCGGCATATCCCTGTTGTCATTCAGCTTTTCCTCAAAGGTCTTTTTCGCCATGATTATATCCTTCCTTTCAGGCTCAAGTGTCTTTCAGGTAGCGTCTGACCACTGACCACTACTACTTCTTCTTCCCCTTTTGCATCACTTTCAAATAGAAGAACACGAAAAAGAATACAAAACTGATGAAATAAAACAGAAGCGTAAATCCGAAAAGATTTGTGAAAGTGTCCACAATGCCGGATTCGGGGAATTCGGGATTGTATCGGATATCTACTGTATCATTCAGCGCATATGGTGCTTTTTTGAAAAAGGGCGCTTCCGATTTTGTATAAGTGTCCCCGTTTTTATCCGTGTACTCAATAATCGATTTTTCAATGTTTCTCGTAATAAAGATGAAAACCCTGTCCGTTTTGCTGGTGGATTCCGTTACGATGTCCACCACCTTGCCTTGTGTTACAATCGAATTGCTTTTAAAGCCGGCTCTGTCATAGGTTGCGTAAACCGCGAAGAAAAGAAAGAACGCGGCAAAAATAAATGAGATAACTCTGCCTGACCTGTAGTTTTTCAATTTATTTGCCTCCATATAAATTAGTTACAATGGACACATTTGACTGTGTCCATTGTAACAATTTTACGTCATGTTTTCAATATAAATCTTAGAAGCCACCTTCTTCAAAAGGGCGGTTCCGATATTCTAAAAACTCAGCTGCTGTATTCAATCATTCTTTTTCTGTAATGCAGGTAGTTTTCAAACGGCACCTCTTCCGGCACCCCATGGTCGCAGGTTGGAATATAACCGCCTTGTTCGCGCATAAAAGGCATGATTCTTTCGAGCTCCCGGTCAATGGCATCCTTGCTTTCGGCTAATATCCGTTTGTCAATCCCGCCGCGCATCAAAAGTTCCGGATATTGTTTTCTCTGCTCCACCACATCGCAGCCGGAGGCAACTTCAAACGGAGACATATAGTCCATGCCGATTTCTTTGTAAACGGGGATCACCGGCCTGCAGTCGCCGTCCGTATCAATCTGGATGTGAAGCAGCCGCGTTTTATCAATCTGCCTGTTTTTGGCGTTTAATGTCAGCTGCTGATAGTATGGAAATAAAAACTCACGCATCATGGCAGGTGAAATCAACGGTCCGCCCTTGTAACAGATGTCCTCTGCTAAAAAGATTTCATCCAGCGTGACATACTTCTGATGCTGCGCGATGACGGTATCCGCCAGTTCGAACCATGTTTTCATGCAGTCATGTATCAGCTCCGGCGCGTCGTACACCATATATAAAACGCCTTCCGGTCCCATGAGCGAGCGAAGATACATATAGCCGCCGATCAGGTTCTGGCAGATCACCATCCCCTGCTTTTCCCGGTTCTTTGCATTTTCCATTCTCTTTTCGATGTCTGCAAAGCGTTTTGGTGTTGACGGGTCAAGCCGCCATTTGACATCCCGCTCCCAGGTCAGCATATCCTTCACCGGATGGTCAACATACTCCGGCATAAAGCCGTTCCTTCGCCCCTTGAAATAAAGAACATGCCTGCCCGCGAAATCCCGCACAAGTTCATGCTCTCCCCTGTCTTCCAAAACTTCTTCTTTAAAGATGGGGTTTAGTTCACTTTCGCACCAGCCTAACTTACCTAAGGAATACTTACCCGGCTCGTCATAACCGAACAGCTTGTTTAAATCAACATCATCACTCAAAAAACCCGCCGCTGTCCAGCGGTCAAAGGTGAAAAATCCGAACTCTTCCTGATAGATATGAGCGCCCTTTTTCATCTCGTAGAAGTCTCGCATTTTTTGAGCACCCAAGCTCATTTTTTCTCTTTCTACCATTGCGGCACACCCCTTGTTTCAGCCAAATTATTTGTCCGAAAGATAATATCTTTTATATGTTTTGCAGACAATATTAATCACTCATAAAAACCCTAAGAAAAAATCCACGCAAAACCGCATAAATAAAAGCTTTTACTTGATTTTTTAGAGGTTTTAATCGTGAATCAGTATGAGTTGATTGATTCGACTTGTATCACTAATAAAATTAATATATACTATTTCAGTCAGCAACGCAACAGGAGGTATTTATTTTATGATTGATATGAAAACATTAATTGACGAAGCATTAACCGCGGGATTTTCACAGGCAGGCGAACTCAACCGCAAAGCCATTGAGTTTATGCCCGAGGTCAGGGACATGTGCGCGGCAGACCGCTGCCACAGTTACGGCAAAAGCTGGACATGCCCCCCCGGCTGCGGAACCATCGAGGAGGCATCGCTGAGAGCAGCTGAATATTCCAAAGGTTTGCTTGTGCAGACTATCGGGCAGATGGAGGACGATTTCGACTGGGAAACAATTGAAGCAACCTCCTCAAAGCACAGGCAAAACTTTAAAAACTTCACTGCCGATTTGCGACTTCGTTTCCCAAAAATGATGCCGATGGGCGCGGGCGCTTGCTCCGTATGCCCCGAATGCACCTACCCCGACGCGCCCTGCCGTTTCCCGGAGCTCGCTGTTCCTTCCATGGAGGCCTACGGTTTATTCGTCAGCAAGGTATGCACCCTTTCCGGCGTCGCCTACAACAACGGCCCGCAGACGATAACATTCACGAGCTGCTATTTATTTGAATAAGATCAGTAGGGGACGGGTTTTCCGTCCCGAATCGAATAAAACCAATCAAAAATAAACGGGACGGAGAACCCGTCCCCTACAAAATATTTAGAACAGGAGAATACCTATGGAAACCATCAGACCTTATCAACCCAAAGACCGTGACAATATCCGCAAAATCTGTTTGATTAACGCCGGCAACCCGAAAATAAAAAGGGATCAGGAATTTATATTGGACACCTACTGCGATTACTATATTGAGTGCGAACCGGAAAACTGCTTTGTGGCAGCAAACGAAAAGGATGAGGCAATCGGCTACATCTATTGCGCGGAAAACTACGCAAAGTACCAGGCGCGCTTCAACGAAAAATATTTGCCGAAGGTTAAAGAGCTCGGCTATATCAAATGGAGGGCCTCCCTCGGTTCCTACCGCCTGCACGCCAAGTACGCCTCGCAGTATCCCGCCCACCTTCATATCGATATTCTGGACGAATACCAGCGCAAAGGCCTCGGCAGCAAGTTAGTAAACGCTTTGAGTGAGCACCTGAAGGCAAAAGGAATCGGCGGGCTTATGCTGACCGTCGGCAGAACCAACGAACTGGGCATCAATTTTTATAAGAAGTACGGCTTTTCGGAACTTGCAAAAGGCATTGGCGATGTCGCGATGGGGATAAAGCTGTAACCATATTTCAAAAACGACAGTCATTTGACCTTTCGGAGAATGTTTATGACCGATAAAAAAATAAGTGCTCACAAACAAAGAATCGACGATGTTTTCGCCGGCAAAAAGCCTGACCGTATACCTTTATGCGAACAGGCTTTTTCCTCGCATGTTCAGTCGGAAATAATTATAATTGCTGAGGTAAAAACTGATGGATAACAAATGGTCACAATATGTGCAGACTTCCGAAGAATTATACCGTTCAAGGGCTATGCGCTTCCATGACGGCAATAAGGATTTATGGCTTAAAGCCTTACAAATTGAAAACGGTATGAATATTCTCGAAGTCGGCTGCGGAGGCGGAATATTTTGCCACAGGATAAAGTCTTATCTTCCCACAACCAATGTGACGGGACTCGATTTTGACATAGGACATATTCAGTATGCAAAGACAAAATCAAAAGAGCTTGATATCGACTGCGCTTTTGTTAACGGCGATGCTGTCGCCCTCCCCTTCGCCGACGATACCTTTGACTTGTGCTTTTCTCACACGGTCATGAACTTCTGCGAGCCTAACGCTTTTATCAAGGAACAATATAGAGTTCTAAAGTCAAATGGGAAAATACATATACTTGTTGCTTCAAGACGCGTTAATTCAGAAATATGGAAGCCTACCAATTCAGCAGAAAAAGCCTTGTTTGAAAAGTTATGGAACGAAGCTGATAAAAATGATTTGAGTGTTGTTAGTCGGCACGAACTGACGGAAAGTGAGCATCTTGCCTATTTGTTTAAAAATGGTTTTAATGATGTCAGCGTCAATATTATATCTGTTGTTTCATATGCACCCGACAGTTCAACTATTTCCGAAGAAACGGCAATAGAACAAATCAATGTTAACCGTTTACATGAATTGAGCAGTATAGAAAAAGCACAGCGGTTAGCCCCCTCTGCTTTAACAACAAAAGAATACGAAGAATTAATTGCACTGATTAACAAGCGATATGATATTCGCATAGATCAATATATGCACGGAGAAAAGCTATGGGATATTGCAACAAGCACCGTGCTGATCTATAGCGGCAGAAAGTAAGATCAGTTTATGTGAGGTTTGCTATGTACACATACGATTTCAAATTGAACACAGGTGACCAAAATTTCGGAACGGTTTATCTGCCAATTGAGGGCGCTGAAAATATACCTGTGATAATTTACTGTCACGGTTGGGGCGGCAGACGACAACTTTGGAATCCTACCGAAAAACTGTGTGAAAGAGCGATGAAAGAAAACATTGCTCTCGTTACCTTTGACTTTTTTGGTTGCGGTGAAACCGGAGGCAAATATAGTCAGATGACCTACACCCGCTGGAAGAACAACCTTGCCGATGTTATTACTTGGGTTAAGGAACAGCCTTTTGCACAAGAAAGTAAAATCGGCTCTTATGCGTTCAGCTCCGGCTCAACTGCGGCACTTCGTTTAGCGGCAGAGGACGATAGAATCAATTTTATCATTTCAGTCGGAACCTGTATCAGCGCACATATCGGGATGAACAAAGGCGGCCCCGCAAAGCTCCTTTCCGACAATTTAGAAGTTTTATTGTCCTGCGGAACCGCAAACATTTTCGGTGTGGATTTCGGAATAAACTTTTACACCGACACCATAAGTAAAGCGCCCATACATACAATGGATAAAATCAAATGCCCAGTGCTGTTTCTGCAAGGCACTGCCGACAATACTTTCCGTTGTGCCGATGCGAAAACGGCTTATGATTTAATGAGATGTAAAAATCTCCCGGCAACGCTTATTGAAATTGAAGGCGGTACGCATGAGCTCGATAACATGGCTGACACAGCTATTGAAAATGTCTTTGTTTGGCTTTTGCCGATATTAAAGGATTGAATCAAAGGGACCTAATACTAATTAACGATTAAAAACCTCTAAAAAAATCAAGCAAAAGCTTTGATTCATTAGGTTTTGTGCGAATTTTTTAGTTAGGTTTTTATGAGTAATTAGTATAATCGTGCCTCAACTATTTGTATTTTGCATTGCTTACTGTGCTTTCGCTGAGATTGATTGTGATAAAAAACTTTCCCATAATTGAAAGCGGGGTTGCTTAATGTTAAAAGCAATATTGTTCGACTTCGACGGTGTTTTAACCACCGACGCCACGGGCTCAACCTCTATTTGTAATTACATAGCAAAAAAGACAGGCATTGACTTGGATTTGTTCAAAAATGAATATTACAAATATAACAATGACCTTCTGTACGGAAAAATCGCCCATACCGATATGTGGGGGCAACTATGCCGCAATATAAAAACCGACACAAGCATAGATGTGCTTTATGACTCTTTTATCAACACACCGATTGACAGTAAAATGATGACGCTCGCTATAAAACTTAAAGAACAAAATTATAGAATCGGCATGATAACAGACAATAAAAAGGACCGTATCGACAGTATTGTCGAGCAATACGGATGGGATAAGCTATTCGATGTTGTTACTGTTTCAGCGAATGTCGGTTCAGGTAAGGATAGTGAAAAAATATTTAAACATTCAACCAATGCTTTAAATCTCAATACTGACGAGTGTGTATTTATTGATAATCAGGAAAAGAACTTGGTCGTCCCCATGAAAATGGGCATGAGGGTTATCTACTTTAACCATGTGAAAAGAGATTATGATGGATTGTATGAAAAGTTGAGAAATTTAGGGATTCCCATATAGCAATATACAAATATCGTACTTGAACAACTGATACAAATTCACGATTAAAAATCTCCAAAAAATCAAGCAAAAGCTTTGATTCATACGATTCTTCATTTTAATGCAGAATAGTATTATTAGGTTTTGTGCGGATTTTTTAGTTAGGTTTTTATGAATAATTAGTATGATTGCACAGGATAATCAATATAAATCCACAGGATTGCGAGGTGATTTTATGATACTCTCCGTTTCCCGCCGTACAGACATCCCCTGCTATTACGTCGAGTGGTTTATGAACCGCTTGAAAGCGGGGTATTTTCTTTCACGCAATCCGATGAATCATGCACAAATAAGTAAAATCCTGCTTTCACCCGATGTAGTTGACTGTATTGTGTTTTGGACGAAAGATGCAAAAAATTTTATTCCGCATCTTAAAGCAATTGACGATATGGGCTATAAATTCTATTTTCAACACACGCTAACACCGTATGACAGAACAATTGAAAGAAATTTACGTGATAAAGCCGATATTGAAAACTCTTTTATTGAACTCAGCAATGCAATCGGAAAAGAGCGCGTTTTGTGGCGATATGACCCTATCGTGTTAAATAGCAGTTTATCGGTGGATTACCATAAAGAGCAGTTTTCAAGGCTTTGCGACAAACTTTATCCGTATACCGAAAGTGTAACAATCAGTTTTGTCGATACCTATGCAAAATTAAAGACAGATTCAGTTCGTCAAATTACAACTGATGAAATTGCGAACCTTAGTGAATTTATTGGAAAAACGGCAAAAGAGTATGGTCTCATTGCAAAGGCTTGCTCGGAATCCAACGATTTAACAATATTTGGAATAGAAAAAGCAAGCTGTGTTGATAAAGCCTTAATTGAACGAATATGTGGAGCGAAGCTAAATATTTCACCCGATTATAATCAGCGTAAGGGCTGTGGATGCTATCAAAGTATCGATATTGGAGCTTACAACACATGCAAAAATAGCTGCATATACTGTTATGCCAATTACAGCGAGTCATCGGTTAAACGTAATTGTGAAAAGCATAAGCAAGATGGTGAGATGCTGATTGGCAAGTTGCAAAACGGCGAGAAAATTGTTGACAGGAACTTGAAATCTAATATTGTTACTCCGGATGACAAACAGAAAAGAGGCTCGAAATGCGTACAGAAAGAAAAATGTTCGACCTGATTTTGGGCGTTGCGAAAGCTGATGAGCGTATTCGTGCTGTTTATTTGAACGGTTCGCGCGCCAACCCCAATGTTACCAAAGATATCTATCAGGATTACGATATTGTCTATGTTGTAAAAGAAACCAAGTCTTTTCTGAAAGATAAAAATTGGATTTCGGTTTTCGGAGAGCTGGCTATTCTGCAAGAACCGGATATAAACGACATCGGCTTTGAAATGAAAATGGAATTTGACCGTTCTTACACCTGGCTGATGCTGTTTAAAGACGGAAACCGCATTGATTTGCATATCCAAACAAAAGAAGCCATGCTTGACGAATATAAAAACGACAAGTTGACAGTTCCCCTGCTTGATAAAGACAACTGCCTGCCCGAAATTCCACCACCGTCCGATGAGAATTATTGGGTTCAAAAACCAACCGAAATTAAATATTCAAGCTGCTGCAACGAGTTTTGGTGGTGCCTGAATAATGTGGCCAAAGGAATTGCGAGAGATCAATTGCCATATGCCATGTGGATGTACAATGTCATTGTGCGCGATATGCTCGTTAAGATGATTGATTGGTATATCGGTATCAAGACGGACTTCTCTGTTTCGGTGGGTATGAGCGGTAAGTATTATAAAAAATATCTGCTGTCAGACTTGTATGAAATGTACGCCAAGACCTATTCCGACAGCAGTTATGATAACCTTTGGCCGGCAATACTTACTGCCTGCGAGTTGTTCAGAACAATAGCACCCACTGTCGCCGGGCATTTAGGATTTTCTTATAACCAAGACGAAGATAAAAATATAACGGAGTATTTGCGTATGGTAAAATCAATGAGTCAGAATTTTGAAATACAAGGAGAATAAAATGTTAAAAACTGATATCGCAAAAAGTATTTATGAGACAGCGCACATAACAGGAGAATTCACTTTGCGTTCAGGACAAATATCCAATGAATACTTTGACAAGTATCTGTTTGAAGCGCAGCCGCAATTGCTCGTTCAAATAGCAAAAATTATGAGAGACTTGATTCCGGCGGATACAGAAGTGTTAGCAGGTTTAGAGATGGGCGGCATACCGGTTGCAACCGCGCTTTCTATTGAAGCGAATATTCATTGCGCATTTGTCAGAAAAAAAGCTAAGTAATACGGTACATGCAAATTGGCAGAGGGCGCTGATGTTAACGGTAAGAGAGTTTGCGTTGTTGAAGATGTTGTTACCACCGGCGGTCAAATAATCGAGAGTGTAAAAGAGCTTCGCAACAGGGGTGCTATTATTGACACTGTGCTTTGTGTCATTCAAAGAAACGAAAACGCAACCGAAATTCTGGCTAAAGAAAATCTAACACTGAAGCCTGCCTTTACGATGGAGTATATTAAGGAGCAAGTGAATCTAAACAAGAAATCGGAGGGTAAAGGATGAAATGTCCGGTATGCGATAGAATACAACAAACAAAAGACGGTACAAACCCATACTTCGTTTATGAGCTTGAAACAGGCTATGTTGTGCTTGGGGATCATCAGCATTTTAAGGGATATACCTTGTTCTTATGCAAAGAGCATGCAGCCGAGCTGCACTTTCTTGAACCTGAATTCAAACTGAAATACCTTGAGGAAATGGCTTTGGTCGCGGAGGCTGTCTATAATGCGTTTAACCCTCAAAAACTGAATTATGAACTGTTGGGCAACGGCGAAACTCATTTGCATTGGCATATATTTCCCAGGAATGAAGGCGACATGCCGGAAAAGGGCCCCGTATGGTGGCTGCCGAGAGAAGAAATGTGGAATGACAGCAAAAGACCGTCAGAAGCGGAACTTGGCGAAATGAAAATGATTTTAAAAGCAGAAATTAAAAAACTTTTGTGATGTGATACTAATTACTCATAAAAACCTAACTAAAAAATCCGCACAAAACCTTATAGATTAAAGCTTTTGCTTAATTTTTTAGAGGTTTTTAATCGTGAATTAGTATGGCACAGATGAGGAAGAATATAATATAGGCTCGATAATCTGTAAATCCCGGCCGGATAAAGTCGGTTATATTGCTTCAATATTTGCTACAATTATATCCGGAGGTGAAAAAGGTGGATATATTAGAAAGTCTAAACTCTGCGATTGAGTATATTGAGAGCAGTCTATGTGACGAAATTGATATCAATGAGGTCGCGAAAATTACATTAAATTCTCCTGATGGTTTTCAGCGATTGTTTAGTTACTTAGCCGGCGTTACTTTATCTGAATACATCAGACACAGGCGATTGACTCTTGCAGCGTTTGAGCTTCAAAATTCGGATATTAAAGTGATTGATGTTTCTGTAAAATATGGCTATAACAGTGCGGATGCATTCAGCAGAGCTTTCTTAAAACAGCACGGTTTAACACCCGGGATGGCCCGAACACAAGGTGCACCCTTGAAAATCTATCCCCCGATTTCCTTTCACGTTATGATTAAAGGAGCAAAGGCGATGAATTTCAAGATTATTGAAACTGAAAACGTAGTTTTAAAAGGGCTGAGCAAACAGTTTACTGGCGTTGCCGCAGACCGCTTTGAGCAAGAACATATCATGTGGGCTGACCACCATGATGATGTTCAAAATAAGGTTAGCACAAATGTCCCCGGCGTTTGGTATGGAATTTGGGATAACGGTAAATACTCCATAGCCAAAGACAAGGCTGAAGTCACAGGCGAAGGACTTGACGAGGTTTTTATCAACGCCGGCACCTATGCTGTGTTCACAACAGGATATGGCGGTTACGCCGGTGACGAGCTTCCAAAACTCCGTGAACAGATATTTGACTCTTGGCTTGACAGTTCGGGATACAAGCAAACACGCGATTATGAAATCGAGGTTTATCATTTGTTCCCAAAAGAAGAACGGCAGAAACGGTATTATGAGCTTTGGATACCTGTTGAAAAGAAATAATTTTCTTACCCTTACCTTAAAAACTTAGGATAAATGAACAGAGGAATAAGTTGAGGTGAATTAAGTGGAAATACAAAATTTTAATGACTTCACAGCCGCTTTGCTTGACGCCGGATTTTCAACCGGCGGCGAGAACAGCGAGGGCATTTTTTCGCTTTGTTCCCTGTTCGGCAGCCAAATAGCATGGCACACCGATGACCCCGAAACGGACCCGTGGGAATGGCGCATGCGTGTTTTGGAAGAGCGCGATGATATCGCATACGCAAAACTATTCATCAATAAAAGCGGCTTCATCACAAAGAATGGTACCCGTATTTTTTAGCTGTTCGCCGGGGCGGCAAAAGCTTTGAAGAAGCTTATTCAGACGGTACAATGAACGTCTTTGCCAAAAGGATTTACGGTTTGGTGAGCGACAACGAAAGCATGCCGTTTCATATAATCAAACAATTTGGAAATTTTTCAAAAGAAGACAGTTCCCATTTTGAAAGAGCTATCGTCGAGCTACAGATGAAGATGTACATCACCATGTGCGGCAGGCAAAGAAAAGCCTCGCATATAGGGGAGGAATACGGCTGGTCGTCAACGGTGTTCTGCACAACGGAAAGCTTCTTCGGCAGCGATGTGTTTGACGAAGCAGCAAGTATTACAGAACCGGAAGCCATCGAAAAAATTACGGGGCAGGTTTATAAGCTCAACCCGTTGGCGGATGTAAAAAAGATAATGAAGTTCATTAAAGGGTAAGAGCAAATTCAATATTCATCCTAAATATGAAGGGTACACCCCCTGTGGTGTACCGGAAGCGGCTTCAATTGAAGCTGCTTTTTTTACCTCTCCGTCTGCTGCGCAGCCACCTCTCCTTAGCGAAGGCGAGGCAAGCACGAAATCCACTCGGTCTTGGCTCCCATATGTAGGGGAGCTGGCACGAAGTAGCTGAGAGATAGCAAAAAAGCATCTCCTTACGCCATAATAAAACGTATTTACTGCTCCGTCTTTATATTGGGTTAAAAAATTTCCATCAAAAACATTGTTTATTATTTCCCATTAATGTTTATTTTGTCCTTATCATTTATACTATCATGATGTTGATGTGAAAAACCTTAATCGGAAAAATATTACATTTATCATCTTGCTTAATTAAAATTATCTGTTATTATATTAATAAAGATAATGATTGTTGGATCGGGTGAGGCTGTTGACCTTTGTTTTGAAATTAAATTTGTTGACATACGCGACTTTGCTGATTTTGTGCGTCGTGACTGCCACGATTATTTTTATCCGGGCAAAAAAGACACAGGAATTCTACAGTCTTACAATATTTTATTTTTGCCTGATTTTTTGGATAATTTTATACATGAATGAGCTTATGTCCTCCAGTGAGGCGCAAATGTACTTTAATGTTCGGCTTACCTTGGTGCCGACTATGTTCATAGGCGCGCTGTTTCTAATTTTTTCATTTTATTATTCCGGAATCATTAGTTCAGGAAACAAGCTCAAAATCATCTCTCTTGTACTGCTGCCGCAACTGCTGTGTGTCTGGCCTCTGTTTACATTCAAGTATTTTCATCTTGTTCTACAGTCAAAAAAATTTGGCGGTTATGAGGATGTCTGGGGCATTCTGATGATTGTCAGTGAAGTGTTTTCATTTCTTTACATCATTGCCGCTGTTGTTTTAATAGGCAGAACGCTTCGAGGTAGAGGGGAAAAAAGTATTCGGCCGTTGGCGCTTGCAGTGTGTGTGCCGCTCCTGCTTCAAATTTTACAAGTGATGGTCAAACCGTTAACGGAGCTCGGCATATACCTGACTCTGCCGAGTTTAGCTGTTTTTTTTGTGGTTCTCACGGTATATATCCTAAAACACCGTTTGATAGAAATCATACCGGTGGCATCACAAAAGATTTTTTCCACATTGAACGAAGCAGCGTTTATTATCGATTCAAATTGGCAAATTATCGAATCCAACGAGGCAGCCGATCTTTATTTCGAAGGAATAACTGTATGTAAGCCATATGTGGATTTCAGAAAAATAATTGAATCGCTGGATCAATATTGTGAAGATAAAAACAAAATTGACGAGATTGTAAATCTGTTGGCTGGGAACCAAGATAAAGCTTATGAGGACACGCTGGTTATGTATTGGCCGAAAAAGGGCTGCAGACAATATACTGTCAATATTTCACCATTATATTCCGGAAGTAAAAAACCCATTGGAAAGTTAGCTGTTTTTAAGGATATGACAGAGTACAGGATTCAAACCTTGCTAAGCGAGAGGAACCGTGTTTCGAATGATTTGCACGATAGCCTGGGCAACAGCATCAATGTCATCAGTTCCAACCTGGAATATGTGCTTAACAACTTTTCCGATACTCAAGAGGTTCAAGACTGCCTGCGGATTTCCTATGATAAATCGATTGGGGCATTTGTGCAACTGAGAAGAATTGTAGATGAGCTCAAGCCGATTGATATAGAGCAAAAAGGCTTGTTAGCGGCTTTGGATACCATGTTTTACAGACTGCGGATCAAAGGGATGCATGTTGATTTTTCTCATAATATAGCAAACGACAGTCAGATCAGCAAAACAAAGCTTGGCGATACAATCTATTTTATTTGCCAGGAGACCATCAGTAATTCCTTTGCGCATGGACGTGCGAACAATGTTACAGTGACACTTCATAGTGAAGACGGCGTGCTGAAGCTTTTCGTCACCGATGACGGCGCAGGCTGCGAGTATATTATACCAAAGAATGGTCTCAACAGTATGAAAGAAAGAGTCGACTCGCTCGGCGGCAAGCTCAGTTTCGGCTCACCAAACGGCGGAGGTTTCAATATTAAGGCAACACTGCCGTTTTTGGTTATTTCAGACGCATGCTAAACGGTAATCTGTTTGGGGGGGTAAATTAATGATTCTGGTCATTATCGTCGACGATGATATCGAAGCTGCCAGGGCGTTAAAAAGGAATATTGACGGCAAAGAGGGTATCGTTGTCACGGGGTTGTTTAACAGTGGTATGGAAGCGGTTGACAGCTGTCTGAAAATAAAGCCGGACATCGTACTGCTGGATATTAAGATGCCTGGGATGGACGGCATTGAAGTATGCGGACTCATCAAGCGGACGGATCCGAATATTAAAATATTAATTTTAACATTCTATCAGATCAAGGATAACGAAATTGCTGCCATCAAGAGCGGCTGCGACGGATACCTTTACAAAGGACATACAAGCAATGAACTGATATCCATCATCAAAAGCACATCGATGGGTTTTTCGACTTACGAAAATGGGGTTAGAGAAACAATACATGATCAACTGTCAGATAAAAGAGAAATTCGCACAACAAATGCAGATATCGAAAAATTGTCGGAAAAGCAGAGGGAGATTATACGCTGGATAACAGCGGGTAAAAAAGACGCCGAGATTGCCAAAGAGCTTTTTGTCAGCGAAGGTCATTTAAGGAATCAACTCGTCAGTATCCGGGAATTGCTTGGGCTCCGTAACTGCAAGGAATTGGCAGTATGGGGCGCCAGAGCGGGACTTTAAAGCAGATTCGATAGCGATTTACCTGAAAATGTGCTTTAGTTTAGTTTTTAGATTTCCATTTGGAAGTTCACATCGTACCAAATAAATTCTTGAACGGAGGTAAAGCGAATGCCCACTATATCGGAATGCATCAACGCATCCAACAACTCCATAAAATCAGTCGGAGCAACTTTCCTGAGTGCAATCAAGTGCAGTGGAATGGCCGGCGCTGATTTTTCCAGCATCTTTGCAGTTAAGCAGGACTCCAATACACAAGGAGCCCTCAGCGAGTACCGCAAAGAAAAATCCCGTGTGGAACAGGAAATTGCTAAGCTGAAAAGGAGTATTGCAAGTGCCGAAAATACTATTAATAACCTGAATGCCAAAATCGGCGCTTGCGACAGCACAAACTATTCGTCGGCAATCCGTAATGCAAGCAACAACATGGATTATTATAAGCGTGAGATGAATAAAACGTCTGATGCGCGGGCTAAGGAAGAGGCTCAAGCACAATACCGTCAGGCACAGCGGACAAAAGAGAACGCTGAAGGAAACCAACGAGCCAATAGCCGGAACCGCGCCGAATACGCAAATCAAAAAAGTTCTGCCGAAAATGCACTGAATGGCTTCAATTCTCAGAAACATAACATGGAGAAACGATTGGCGCAGGTAACCGAAATAATAAACTTATTCTAAAAAGTTTTTAAAGAAGCGGGTGATGACATGAGATTGGAGATTAACGCCGGGGGCTTGGATTCGTTTTTTAACGGAGTGTGCTCCTTAATAACAGTAGGCATTAATAACGCAACCAGCGACAGTTTAATAAACAGTTTTCAGAACGTGACGAACAAAACCTGCGGAATAAGCGGTGGCGTCGGTACGCTGAGTACCGCGCTTGGCTACATTAATACACGCAAAACGGCCGAGGAAACACGGAAAATTGCTGTTCAGAATGTCAGAGGCAAAACAGACAACTTCATTCAGACATCCCTCCGGGTTGACAAATCCGTCGCGGGTATTGTCAAAAATTCCACGGAAGCGTTTTACCGGACAAACCCATGGCTCAGGCCACCCGCTCCGCCTAGTGACTGGGACAGATTCTGCAGCGGCGTCGGCGGCGCAATCAGCGGTTTCTGCGGTGTTGTCGGCGATGTTATCAACAGCATCGGCGGTGTTGTAGCAAAAATAGGAAAGTTCTTTCTGTCAGTTGGTGAAGCTTATCTTAATGTTTTAAATGGTATCAAGGAATGGGCTATAACCCATTGGAAAGAAATCTTAATTGCCGTCGCTGTTGCCGTCGCTGTTGTCGCTGTGGCTGTGTTAACAGTAGCGACATTCGGGGTGGCGGGTGCTCTGTTTGCGGCGGTAATCGGTGCCAGTATCGGCGCATTGTGCGGTGCGGGAGGTCAGTTGATTAGCGACGTTATTATGATGGTTACCGGTAAGCAAGAAGGTCTTTCAAGCTGGCAAACCTATGTCGGTGCTGTTGCAGGCGGTGCAATCACTGGTCTCATGACTGCTTGCGGCCATCCTGCTCTTGGTGGTGCCGTGGGAGGCTATATGTCTAAATTTATCGGAGGAACACTCGAAGGTAAAACCACAGACGAAATTTTTTCTGATATGGCGATTGCAGGAGCGATTGGATTAGCCGTGGGAGCAGTGGGGGGATTAGTATCAAAGTTAGGTACTGGCAAGAATGCGGCACCCCAGTTTTTAAAGGTAACCGGGATTAATAGTGGTCGAAATTCATTCTCTGCAGTATACAAGAGGGGCTTGACAATGATTACAAAAGGCTATACAGACGAAATGTCGTGGAAAGTTTTCTTTAAAGGCACAGTAGCAAAATTATTTGACGACCTCCCAAAGAATGTACTGAAAGCAGGCGCAAAGAGCATATACACACCAACACCTGCTCATTAACAGAAAATCATCCACTGATGGTAAAAAGCGAATAATTATCAAGTAACGAAAAAGGAGAGGTAAGCAATGAGCGAAAACAATATCGAAGCGGTTAAGGAGCTGCTGACCAATGCGGAGGTGGCGTTCACAAACGGGCAATATGATGTTGCCTTGGATTTGTGCGAGCAGGCTATCGCAAAGGACCCGTCAAACACGGACGCATACACAGGTGCCGGCAAGGCGTGTCTTGTTCTCGACAGGTTGCAGGATGCGGAAGGATTCTTGGAGAAAGCTGTGGAGAATGACGAAACGAACGGCGTGAAGTATTTTGATTTAGGTAACATCAAGTTTGGAGTTGAAAAGTTTAGTGAGTCATTGGCGAATTACGCGAAGGCCGAGCAATACGGTTGTGCGGACATAACCATGCAAAAGCTGTATTATCAAATCGGCATGATCAACTACATGATGGGCGATATAAAGTCGGCTCTTCTGAACTTCGATAAATGCGATAGTTTCGGACCGGTTAATAACGATACCAAAGAAATATTGCTTAAGCGTCTGCAACTCTATATTGAGTCACAGGATTACGCCCATGCCGAAAACTATGCTATTCAGCTGAAGATGCTTGCCCCGGCAGAATTCCGAAGCTACCAGATTTACTTTCAGATTCTTGCCGCGATGGGCAAGTACGATAAAGCGGAAGCTGTAATTGCCGAAGCAGAGAGTTATGCAGACATTGCCGCGGATATATCCAATGTAGCCGATGTGGTTTTTGACAAGGTTATGCTTGCCGCTGTGAGAGCGGACAAAGATAAAGAGAATACAGCAAAATATTACGAGGAAGCCTTGGGTCTGCTTGCCGGCTTTGAGGTTACGCCGGATTTGCCGATTGAGACCCTCGTCAACATTGCGTTCTCCAAGTCGGAGATCAATTTGAAACTGGGACGTTTTGACGATGCTTTGGCAAGTGTCGATACCATTGAACAAAATGAACAGACAAAAGAAAAAGCAACATTCATTAAGCTGTCCTGCTATTTCGGCAAAGAGCAGTACGAAGAAGCTGCCGAGCTTGCCGAACAGCTGAAGCTGAGCGAAAACGAATACTATGTGTATTTTGCCACTTATGCAGACGCTTATGCCTCAAGGAAACTCGCAGGCAAAAGTGTGCTGGATGCAAATCTTGCGGAATCAAAGTATAATAACGCGATTGCTTTCTTTAGAAACAAGGCGTTTGAAAAACCGCAGGATATCTTTTCCATCATTTTCAGGGTTCGCCTTTATGCGGAAAACGGCAAGTTTGTCAAGGCTGAGGAATTGATTAAACTTATGCCGGAAGCGTTGAAGACCGAGCTGAATAAATATATTTCAGACTGTCGTAAAGAACTTGCGGAAGGGTGATTTATATGGGACTTTTCGATAAGGACATCACCATTGACGAAGAGGCTTTTTCAAAGGCTTCGGCTGACTTGGTCAAGCTGAGCGGAGACATTAAAAACCTGAGCAATAAGATTAATAACCTGCTCGAAACGCTCAGCAAAGGGTTTGAGACACCGTGCGGAGCAAAATTTTATAATTCTTGCGAAGCGAACCTTCTTCGGCCGTTGAACGACCAAAAACTCGTACTTAACCACATTTCCCAAGTTCTGAACACGTCAAAAAGCAAGTATCAGTCTGTTTTTGATGAGTACAGGAACCTGAACAGCTCGATTGCGAGCTATCACGGGTAAATGGTGAGTAAAATAAATTTTTATTAGGAGGAAAAGAACAATGGCAAGTATTCTCACCCACGCGAACATTGCGGACGCGACAAGTGCAGTCGAAACGTATGAGTCAACCGCAAACGGCATCTATCAGAGCTTTCAAGGCACCTTGAATTCTCTGACTGCTTCCAATTGGAACGGTGACGGTTCTGATGGTTGTAAGGCGTTCTTTAACAGTACCGTTACACCGGCGCTGACGGATGGCATCACTTCCGTCGCCAAAGCACTCAAAGACATCCTTGCAAACATCCAAGACACACTGCTTGACAATCTTGACCCGCAGCTTGGCGACGGCAACACAAATCCGGGCGGAGCCCAATAATTTAAAAAGGAGTGAATTACAATGGCAGACATCGTTTACAAGTATCCCGAAATGGAATCTGCTGCAGTCGAAGTTGACGGTTATGCAGATCAATACAAAAAAGCGGCTGAAACACTGGTTGATTCCGTGAAGACCGCTATCGCAAGTTGGGAAGGCGAGTCAAGAGACAAGTTTGTAACTTTCCTTGAGGGCGCGATTTTTGAACATCTCCATATGAACATTCCACAAATCGTCGGCGTTATTGCTGCGGAAATCAGAGCAAGTGCGGAAAACATGAGTAAAACAGATGGTCAGCTCGCTGCAAATATACCGCAGACCCTTGGAGCCTGAATCGAACAGACTGTAGTATCGACGGAAGGTGCTGTCGATACTGCAGTTGAAATTCTTGTTGGAGGATAATTATGGAAAACACCTTATCGACTCGGGAAGAAATCGAAAGGCGTAAAGAGCTCTTCGAATATGAAATGACCGAAGTTATCCTGAAGCTTAAGGGTAAGTTTGCAAAATTCGACAGGGAACAATCTCCTTTGAGAGACTCCGGCTTGACTAATTCCGATTTCATCTGTAAGCCTGAGTTTGTTCCGTTGCCAATCGTTGAGGTTGAAAGCGGAAAATTCACCGTACCTGTTGTCAACCCACAGCCTGAGTTTGCGCCATTACCAATCGTTGAGGTTAAAAGCGGCAAATTCACCGTGCCTGCTGTCAGCCCACAGCCTGAGTTTGCGCCGTTACCAATCGTTGAGGTTAAAAGCGGCAAATTCACCGTGCCTGCTGTCAACCCACAGCCTGAGTTTGCGCCGTTACCAATCGTTGAGGTTGAAAGCGGCAAATTTACCGTGCCTGCTGTCAGCAAACAAGCAAAATATAAACCTTTTAATGTAACCATCTCCGGCGCTTCAGTGAATGTACCGGTTACGCTTTCCGCCGTTGACTACTCGCCTATGGTTGACAAGAAACCGATTAAAAGTGGATTCAAGGTTCCGGCTATTCCTCGATCAATGGATTATATAGCGTTTAAGGGCGCTACACCGAAATCTTCTGTAAAAGCAGTTCCTCATCTGGGGGAAGTTCCCGCTTTTAAGCCGACAGCAGTAACCGGGATTTCAAGGGCAGAATGCAGTTTGCCGGATGCTGTCGGTGATATCGGATATACGCCGTTCAAAAATAAATCTGATAAAGCGATGAAGATTGATGTCCCTGCCTTTTCGAGCATCTCAGAATATTCGTCCTTTGATGCTCCGGAAATTACCGGAGTAATAGCCGATGCTCCAACTGGAAGGCCGGAGTTTTCTTTTGCGCCCTATAAAAAGACGGATGCTATACAAACATGTATAGAGCATCCGGTCACAGCAATAATCGCTGATTATGTACCGCGAAAGAAAACTGCCGTTGTCATTACAACAAAAGCTGTGCCGAAATCAAAAGTCAAGGTTGCTTTTTCACCCTTAAAGGCTAATGGCTTAACAGCCGATATATCAAAAATCCGATATAAAAAAGAATCAATACAATCAAAGGACTTTTATTCTATGTGGGCAGCCATGTAAAAATGATGACCGGATCGAGGAGTAAAAATGGAGAGCAATAAAATTCTGATAGGCGTTGAGTTCGGAAGCTCGGAGTGCGCCATAGGCTGCTTTGAGCTTATGGTTCTTCGCGACTTAACCCTTAATCAGCTTATCGAAGGAATCAAAACCGGCTTACAAAACAAGACAAAAAGTAAGGATAGCAGCAAAAGCCAACTGTATGAAAATTGCAAAACCATCTTTGCTGATTATTGTAGAAATTATGATACGATAATAATTACATCTTCCAATGAAGGCATTGATTCCGGCATCTCCATTTCTGAAAACGGCGACAAAAAGCTCTTTGAACTCGGATTTATTACGTCAACCCGTATTATCTTTAACAATGATGGAATCGCAAAAGTGTATTCCTTAAACAACCCAGAATTTATAAACAAAGCGTTTAAGGAAGAATTCCCAAAATACAACATCAGTTCCCGCCAACTGTCCGTTATGGACACCGAGCCGATTAAAATAATACCAGTTTCAGAGCCGCCGCAAAAACCGAAACTGAACATTTTAGCGATGATTCTTCCTTCTGTAGCCATGACGGTTGCAATGGTTATGGGGCGCACTTTGTTTATGGGAAGCGGCGGCCCGTCTAATATGAGCATGATTGGTCTTGCTCTCGCTATGGTTGTGGTTAATGTCGGCGTTTCACTGTTTAACTTCAACCGCCAAAACAAAGAACACGGCGTTAAAACAGCCGAGTGGAAGGGCCAATATGAGAAATATATTATAAAAACCATTGATAAAATTGAGCAGCGCCAAAAGAAGGACGCGCGCAAGCTGGATGAGGAGTATCCGGACATTCAGCACTTGTTTGATGACACGTTGGTCGTTTCAGAACAGATTTACTCGCGCGCACAAAACGATACAGACTTTATGACCGTGCGTTTGGGTTCATCCCAGAATGTCGAAACTCTTTTTAAAATAGAAGGCGATAAAGGCGATGCTGTATTTTCGCCGACCAAATATAAGTGGAATCCTCAGGATACCGGGATTGATATCGTAATGTTCCCCGAGAAAGCCGGCAGTAAGAAGGGGAAGGTACAAAGGGAAGTTTATGACAAAATAACCGATTATTTGATTGACCTGCCCTACGACATCTCACATAAATACAAAGTGATGAAGTGTGGGAACGTTCCGCTTTTACTTCCTCTTTATGACTGCGGCACACTCGGTATTGTTTCTGAAAAACCGCATCTCATTAACCGCTTGGTTAACAGCATCATTTTTGAGTTGTGTTTTTATCACTCGCCGGAAGATTTACAGTTCGTGATGCTCTACGGCAAGGCGGAAAAGGATGACCCGCTTTCTCCCGACAATGTGAATTTCCAAAAATATAAGTTCTCGTCCCATTTCAGAGAACTGTTTAATAACAAATCCCAGTTTGTTTTTGACGAGCGAAACGCTAAAGCAATGTTTGACAGCTTATTGAACATCATCTATGAAAGAAACAGCGCTAAGGCGGACAAACAGCAGGACAGCACTTTCACACAAATCGTTGTTATCATTTATGAAGAATACAATATAAAGGAACACGCAATAGCGAACTTTCTTCCACAAGCCCCCGTACCGGGTCAGGTCTATCACAACGATACCGGCATCACCTTTGTTTTTTGCAAAAGCCTTAGGGGACTTCTGCCTGCCTATTGCGGCAGTACAATTGATATCATCAACAAAGATCAATTGTTTCTTACCCCAAGAAGTGATGACCACATGAAAAAAGTGTATGCAAACCCGGTGGTCAATTTGTCGGAAAATCCGATTTCATCTTCCAGCGGCAGTTCAAACATAGATATTCTGACAAAAGGCGATTTTTATAATCGCCTTAAAGTGCTGAGTGCAATTTACTACACAAGGATAGCTCAAAACGCCAAGGTACCTTCCTATGTCACCTTATTTGAACTGCTTGGTATTGACAGAGCGGGTTTCGGCGAGTGGTTGAAAAAGAAATGGACCGGCTCCAACCGGCAGGATATTGTGAAAACCCTGTCTGTACCACTGGGTAAAAGTGAAAACAGTGATGTATGCTTAGACCTTCATGAAAAAGCGGACGGTCCGCATATGCTTGTTGCCGGCACAACCGGCTCAGGCAAATCAGAAACCATCATATCCTATTTAATCGGGCTTTGCATTTACTATCCGCCGGAAGAACTTAATATGCTTCTCATTGACATGAAGGGCGGGGGCTTTATTAAGAGAATGGGTAATCTGCCGCATGTGGTTGGCACGGTTACCGATGTTGACGGGGATGAAAACGGAACCGGTGCCGAGTATATGTTAAAGCGTTTTTTAGATTCCCTTGCTTCGGAAATCAAGCGCAGAAAAATTCTCTTCAATCAAATGGGCGTTGACAGCATTGACGGGTATATAAAAAAGTACAGAAAATTCAAAGCAATGGAAAAGGCCGAACTCGATGCTGAAATTGCCAAACTAAAACTTCTTGAAATGCCGGGTCCTCTCTCTCACCTGATATTTGTTGTTGATGAGTTTACCGAACTGAAAAGAGCCTCGTCAGAAGACAGCGATATGGACTTCATCGCTGAAATCACAACAATAGCCCGCGTCGGCCGAAGCCTCGGATTCCACATCATTCTTATTTCGCAGAACATTGAGGGCGCAATTACCGATGACATTCGTGTCAATTCAAAAGCTCGCCTTTGCTTAAAGGTCGCCACCAAACAAGCGTCCAAGGAAATGCTCGGCAATGATAAAGCGGCAGC
>CAZVJW010000006.1:0-126275 GCA_964627535.1 uncultured Eubacteriales bacterium | reverse complement strand
TATCTGAATAACTTTTTTTGTTTTTTCTATTGACTTCTAATAGTTAGTCACTCCTTTTTATAATTAGATTAATAAGTGCTTCAGCAGTGCTGTCAAAATGCTTTCAAATCTACGATTATAATTATACGACATTTTGGATATATATCAACAGCCATTTGAATATTTTATGAGGTTCGGATAATCTTTATATTGATTCATCGGAAAAATCAACTGATTTTACAGCAGTAAGTGAAATAGCTTATACACTAAAGATTTATAATATATTATATTGCAAACTAAAACTTTTTGGAGTATAATATAAATGTAAAATACTGCATTTATAAAGTTTTTTGGAATTATTTATTGTTTAATTGTGTTTCTTTTTGTCAAATATTATCCGGATATTATCATTCAATTTAAATGTATAAATTTGGAACAAATGTCTTAAAAACGACGTAATTATCTGTAAAATATATTTATATAGAAATTTTATCTTGTTGTTTGTACAAAATAGACAATTATACAATAAAAAGATTGTGCAAAAAATTCCTTTAATTTGAAGGGGGGCTATTGCAAATTTAATAGGTTTATATTATTATAATAGTGTTATATGGCTGGGAGTTTATTCGCAGCCTGACAATCAAAAAAAAGGGGGAAACAAGATGGACAAAATCATCGCATTCATTATGGCAATCGTCACTCTTCTCGGGCAACTGGTTCCCAACTTCATGTCAAGTCAAGTCAAAGGTGTAACAACCGGCGCATGGCTTGAAATGATTAATAAGGAATTCAGCATGAGTGCCAACACCTACAGCGCAACACCTCACTATGCGGACATCACATCTACGAACAAGTATTTCGCAACTGTCCAAATAGCCTACGAATGGAAAGTCATTACGGCTGATGACAAGGATACTGTTAATAAAGACGGTCTTCTTCTTGATGTCACCAATCAATTCGTAGCAACCACACTTGTCAGAGTCGCACAACTCCAATTAAAAGACGCTGTGGTTATCAACAATGCGAAAAAACTCAGCAATCCGGCAGAGGTAGCCACTGCGGTTTCTAACGGGCTCTTTAAACTTGACTGGTTAGGAAACTTCAAGGTTAAAACCATCTCCTTAGATGACGCAAAAGCGCTTCTTGCAAAAGTAAAAGAAATGTGGGCAAACAAGTCATTCGGCGCGCCTGCGGTAGTTCAAGCCACACCTGATGTTGTCAACTTCAGCGGCGACTTTGAACCGGCCCTTGAAACAGCACAGATAAAAGTCGGAGAGTCTGACAAAACCGGCGCTGTACTTCAGGACGCATATGTTCCGCTTAACAGTGCGGAAGGTATTACCCAGTCTCAGCTTGATATCGCGAGTCTTCTTAAAAAACTTGATGTCAGTTTCAGCCTCGGCAAATTCGATTTCGGCCTGAAAGTTACAGAGACAGGCTTTAATCTTGATATCGGCGCTGATATCTGCGATGGCGTAAAACTCGCAAAATCATATGAAATAACTAATCTTAATGTAAGCACGAAGTTTGACGGCAACCTTGCAACGAAAGACATAAAAGAAGCTTATATCCGTGCAGACTATGATCTTAAGGATGTCACCACTCTTACGGGCAACTATGCAGCATCTGTTGCTGTTGATCCCAGCAAACTTCCGGCAGGCTCGCCGACTGATTTCATGGCAGCTGCAAAAGCAGGAGCTCTTGCATTAATGCCCGGCGGCGGCAACAAGATTACTGTTTTCAGTGTTCAGGTTCCCATCCCGAATTGCCCGGCAATTACGATTTCTCTCGATGTCAATATTTGCATCACTGTTGATGGCAAGATTCAAATCACAATCACATCCAGCAATGTAAAGGGTGTCGAAATCATCAACAACAAAGTCAGAGTAATCAACGAAACAATATACGGCCAGCAAACATATGATATTATGGCTAATGTTAAGTTTACGGTTGGTCTTGACCTTGGTATTAGAGTTCTCGGCTATATGGTAGTCGATGCAGAGTTTGATGTTGGTGTCGGCATTAGAGTCACTGCTAAAATTGAATGTGACACAGCAGTATACACACCAAGTTTTGATATGCCTTTGGATTTAGCAATTGCTATTCCGTATCCCACGAACACGATGGACAATGCTACATTCTGCGGCAATGCAAAGATTTATGGTCTCATGAGTGTTTCTGTTGGACAAAATTCACCGCTTCTCAAGTTAATTGGCGTCAACAAGACTTGGGTCATATTTGACGAAAGCAATGCTGTTATATACAACCTTCATATTGAAGAAACCGGCATTGTTGACGAGTGCACAAGAGCAAGAACTGCATAGTCATCACAATTAACCAAATAGTTTCAAGGGGATGTTCCGAAAGGAACATCCCTTAGTTTTTGCTACCCACCCCCCCCCAAGCCACCACCTGTTGTTCAAAAAGCTTGAGCGGTTATATACTATAAAATTCTAACCACCGATAAAACGCATTGAATCTAATACTAATTAACGATTAAAAAACCTCTAAAAAATCAAGCAAAAGCTTTGATTTAGTAGGTTTGTGCGGATTTTTAGTTAGGTTTTTATGAGTAATTAGTATAAGCGCTCTTTTTTACGCCGTACTGCGTCGTCCTCCTTGTCTTGCGACAGCAAAGCATCGTCGTCCGCCTTGTGGCAGCATAAAAAATCATCGCAAATCTAATCTAATTCACGATTAAAAAACCTCTAAAAAATCAAGCAAAAGCTTTGGTTTATACTATTCTCCATTTTAATGCAGAATAGTATTATGAGGTTTTGTGAAAAATATTAGTTAGGTTTTTATGAGTAATTAGTATAACGACGCTTTTCATTGCCGATTAGTATTAATATGAAACGAATATGCTTGTAAAAAATATAAGAAGCCGGTATCAAACCGCTCCTTATATTTATTGGCTATATAATATAATAGTATACAGAATCTAATTTTTGTAATCCCCAAGTATGATAACATTTATTGTGGCGATATTCCTTTCCGCCAAGAAATAATCGGAAAGATCAACTTACATTAACCAGGAACAGGCCGGATTGCGCCAACAAAATAACATCATCATTATTGACTAAGCCGTCACGGTTGGCGTCCGCGGCGCTGCAAATATTCGCTCCGACTTGGGCCTGAGTCAGCATACCGGCAACTAACATGCTGACTAGCGCTGCATCGTTGCCATCGGCAATACCGTTGCCGTCGATATCACCGTAAACAATTGCCGTAACTTGATCGACAACCACGCCGTCTTTGTTAAAAAGCTTAATTACAGAGCCAGTGCCGACCAAATCCGCTGAGCCAAGCTGAACCCCGTTAACATCTATGATTGTTATAATTGCCGGATTGTCAAACTGTGCAATTATATTTGCCGCATTGTTGCTGCGCAGGCTGTAGCCGGTAATGGTGGTATTTGTGCGGTTAATAACAAGGCTTGAGGTGCCGAGGATGCTAAACTGTGTCGGATCCGGTCTAAGTGCAAGTTGTGTATAGGTTGTATTAATTAACGCAGCGGCGCTGTCAACCGTTGCTTGCTGAGTAATATTCAGCGAACGTGAGACGGCAAGCCCGGCGGTCATCGCGTTTCTGAATGCGTCAATTGTTACAGAGGTATAATACACATCATTATAAGCCGGTAAGAGTGTGAGTGCGTTATCAAGATCAATATAAACGGCTGCTTTTAACACAAGGCTGTAGTATGCCGATGTAATTGCCGTCGTTGCGGCATCAATTACAGGCTGTGAAAGCACGTTTAGGTTTCTTGCAACACCTTGTCCCGCGGTCACAGCATTTCGGAAAGTATTAATAGAAGCAGTAATATAATTTGAATCCGCATATGCGGGAGTAAGTGTAATCGCGGCATCAAGAGCGGTATAAACCGCATTGTTAAGAATAGCTCCTTCAACCGTTACACTTTTAATTTCGGTAACATTTTGGATGGTGTAGACACCATATACAGAGGTAAGAACTGTACCGTTTGATTTGACCACTATGGTGGAATTGCTGTAGTTTTGGTTAAGTGTAACAGTGAAGGTAAAGTTGTTGCCTCTCGGTACCGGCGATACGGATACTCCCTCAGGGGCGGCTGTAAAACCGTCACCAGTGGGCAGATTAACGGCATAACCGTCAATATCGTATTGCGCTATAACAGTAAGGTTGCCTGTAACGGCAGAATAATCAGGGCTCCAGCCTGTGAAATGGTATCCGGGTTTTGTGTTAGGGGAGGCCGGCGCTGTTGCGGTGCTTCCATGCGCTACATTTTCCTGTGTTTTAAGCACAGTATTATTCCAATCCTTAAATATAACGGTATAGGTATTAATGGCAAATGTTGCTGTAAATGAAATTGGCGCGTTGATAGTTGTCCCAACCGGATTAGCGTTCCAACCGACAAAATGATAACCGGGGTCGGGGACCGGTGTTGGCATGTCAGCGGCGGTCAGTGTGTACCCTTCCTCGGCAAGAAGCTGAGTTTTGCCGCTGAGGGTACCGCCAATGCCGGAAACGGAATAATTTACCGCATATTTTGAAAGTCCTTCGCCGGTATAGGAGCATGTAAGCGTAACCATATCACCGTTTAATGATCCTGTCAATCCGTTGTTGGTAACGACAAAGATATAGGAATACCCAGCCTCAAAGTTGAAGTTATTATATCTGCCGGGGCTAATAACATTCGTTGCAGCTATCCAGACTCTTTTATTGGGAACCGGGTTGGTGATGCAATAATCGTAGGTGCCGGCAGGTACTAAAATTTTAATCGAATTATTGAATACGATGTTGGAAGTTGTCAGAACACCATTCGCATTGGCGGGGATTTTATATTCGAACTGATTATAGACGGAGTCCGGTACATCACCGCTTACATTAAGTGATCCTTTGGCTGTGAAAAGGCGGCCGTAGGCATCCGCATCTGCGTCAATCAGCATTTGATAACCCGAATTATCATTAGGCCAAACTTTGCCGGCGGTTAAAGTTACAGAAGCGCAGGTGGACACATTCACCGCAACAACCTTAACGGAGCAGGTATCGGTATGACCGCCGTCAGCGGTGGTAACGGTGATAATCGCATTGCCAAGACCCACGGCAGTTATTATACCTGTTGAGCTGTCAACAGTCGCAACACTTAAATTGTTCGAAACAAAAGTAACATTTTTAAAATGTGCTTCAGCCGGTTCAATAGTGTATTGTAAAGTTTTTGTTTTATTGATGCCTACAATAACCGCGTCGGTGTCATAGGAAACACTTGCTACGGGGGTATAACCCACACTGACATTACAGGTGTCCGTATATCCTCCCTGAATGGTTTCTATCGTAATGACAGAGCTGCCCGGCGCGACACCGGTTACTTCTCCGGAAGCGCTGACGGTTATCGAATTTTCGTTGCTGGAGGTAAATGTCACGCCTTTGATGTCCGCGTTATTTGGCAGAATGGAATACGGCAGAGGTAAAGTTTGGCTCAGCGGAACCAAAAAGTTTTCTTGATTGAAAGAGACCCCTGTAACCGGTATGGGTGGAATTTCACTAACATGTAAATTAAATGTTCCCGAGTTGTATGTTCCCTCAATAAATGTGTCGTTACCGCTTACAAGTACATAGTAAGTACCTGTGTGCGGCACAAAAAAGGTATCAATAAAACCGAAACTTGCGGTTCCCGAATCATCATCATAAGCGACGCGGTTGAAGTTTGAGTCATAAAGGTCTAAATAAGTATTTACCAATGTTGTTCCGCTGGTTTCAAAGCTGATTTTTTTTCCTGCCTCAAGATATATGCTGTACCCCTTTGCAGAGGCTGCTGTCGCTTCAGCGCCGCGGTTATAAAGGATGTAATCGGAAATCTGCCATCCCAAAGAAACGGATGAGGTTGAACCGACGATGATTGGGGTATATGTCAGATGAGTCTGATCTTGAAGTGAGCTTTCGGCTATTATTGTAATCAAACACTGCGCATAGCAACCGCCAATCCCGTTTTGCGCGGTTATTGTAACGGTTCCGGCAGAAATTCCTTTGACATAGGCTATCCCTTTCACATCAAAGTCAATCACTACCTCCGCAACATCGACATTGCTTGAATACCAGTCTATTGTTCTGTTGGAGGCCAACTCGGGGAAAATAGTCGCAACAAGAGTGGCGGAATCCCCGACGAGGAGCGTGCCTGTTGAATAGTTCAGTGTAATGCCTGTTGTTGCAATTGGAGCCAGTACATTAACCGTGCCTTCGCCGGCTGTGCCGTTAGTGTCCGAAGGTGTTGCTACAATATGGGCAGTTCCCTGCGCAACACCGGTGACAACGCCTGTCAAGGGATCAACGGCTGCGATAGAGGTGTTATCGCTTGACCAGGTTACATCCTGATATGTTGCGTCTGAAGGCATAACTGTCGCTGAAAGCTGTTTGGTAAAACCGATGTTCAAAGAGGAAGAAACAGGGGTAACAACAACATAATCAACCGGAACGAAATCGACGATTTTAACATTGTCAATCCAACCGCAGTCTTTGCCGCTGTTAACAGAATTATTTTTTTTATATTTCCATGTGAAGGTATATGAACTGTCAGCCGGAATGACATATTTAAAAGTTGTCCAGGTTGAAGTTTGCCCGCTGATTATATAATCCAAATTTGATGTTCCGTTAACAACAAAATATAATATGTCGGTGTTTTCGCTGTTCACATTCCAGTCGAAATATAAAACTTTATTTTTAGCGAGGGTGCCGGCATTAAGTGTCAGAGTTGTTGTCCCGTTGTTTATCCCCGCGATATTTGAGACAGCAGAAGTTCTTCCGGCGTCGGTCGTGCTGTCCACCACCCAGGGATGAGAGGAATCGTTGATGAAGGAAAGTGTCCCGCCCGAAACATTCAGGGCGTTATTAAGTTCATTTGCCGCTGCGAAAGCGAATTTGGTGCCAAACGGCTGAAAAGTCAATATTAGGCATATCACCAGAAACAGTGATATGATCTTTTTAATCCGCATGTGATATCATCCTTTCGATGGAAATATTTCGATTTGCAAATATTATAATTATAAACAATATTATCCAATTAAATTATATAATATTTTATATAAAAATACAATATCACATTAATATTTTTTCTCGTCAATTGACTTGCGAAGCATATATGTGGTATGCTTAACATGAAGAAATGCAGTTTTAATAGGGAGGCGATGCTTTGAAAAAGTTAAATAAATTAACAGCTTTAATAATAGTTTTTACAATGCTGATTACTGTTGCGCCGCACTATACAATGTTTCCGTCTGCCGAAAATGTCAGCTTGCAGGTTGATGAAACCGGCAGCGGTGCTGTACCGCAGAACATTGAAACAGGTTCTTGGATGGAAGAAATTTCACATAACAGTGCTTATGCCGGAATAATTTCTGTACCGCCTGTTATTCGTGTCGCAAATTCCGGTTACGGGCTTGACGACCAATCCCTTTCGGCTTCCGACTGTTCAACGATTCAAACGCAGGTTATCAATTATTCGACAAGATCCATGCAGAGCTACAGCACAAGTATTAGCATAACGCTTCCCGAAGGGGCCTCCGCGCCAACCTTGACAATAACCACCCAAGGTGCAGCATCAATTACTATCGTTGCGGACAATACAAGCGGCAACCCTTACACCTGGCACATTTCCGGAGGGCTGGCTATTGCGGGGAATTACATTGATTATAGATTTAGTTATAATTTGAACGGAAGGCAATATATTCAAAAAGCGGCGAGTTATATTGATTATGTTGAACTTGCTGCCGGTTGGCAGAATTATGTAGTCAGAAGGAATTTTTCTGATGTTACACATACGCGCCATGAATATACCGCTGTTTTATCCGGCTCATGTTCTTCCGGCTCAGGTTATGCGGTATACGGAAATGGCGGGACCGGCTATTATAAAATGTCAACAGGCGGGGGCAGCACAGCTTTTGTAACCGGTGCCGGCGGTATTTACAGCGGCATGAAGCTTTGGGACCCCGGTTATGATAACAGAGAAAACTGCAGCGTCTGGTACTGCGGGCAACCCGGTAAAGACAGCTCTAATAACGACAATGTTGACGGTGGATACCGCGCAAATCTTGATGTTTATTATGACCCGGCTATAGTTTCAAATATCAGCCAGCTTGGTATAAAGCTGCTGTATTGGAGAAGCACATCTCCGGCTCAAATGGCGACCATGTACCAGGAAAAAATGATTTATCTCTTGGGGAACCCGCTTTTCAGCGGTACCGATTCATCCAACTCAACCGCACAGTCCTACTTCTATTCAACAAATGCGCTTAATAACAGTACACAAAACATCAGTACCAACCCAGGCACGATGGTTTTCAGCTTCGCCGGCACAGCTCTGCCGGCCGATGGTCAGAAAGTAACTTTTGGAAGCGCAATTTACGGGAATTACGAGCAAAAAGTTTACTTGACAACTTGGGACGCATGGCTGATAACTTTCCATGTTGTTCAAAAATCCGCGCTTCGCGCGTTGCTGAACACAGAGGATACAGCGTTTCGGCAAATTCATGACGGATATACAGACACCGACGGTTCCTTTACGGCATATCTCGCACAGCTTGCAAAATCAAAATCAGTTTTAAACCAGCCTAACGCAAGCGCCGTGCAGATAGCCGCCGCTGTTTCCGACCTGACCGCGGCCATCAACAATCTGAAATATGTCCCGGCTGACTATACCGCTTTAAGCACTTTAGTTGACAATATTTACAGCGATTCGTTCGGTTATAGGCCAAGTATAGTAAACGACCCCGATTATTATTTAGCTGGTACTGTTTTTTACCCCGCAGCTTACTATCAGAGTACTTCTGAATTGGCCGCGGCAATCGCAAGTATAGAAAAAAATCATGATATCAGATATCAAGCTTATATCAATTCGATGGTAACCGGCATAAACAGTATTTGGAGAGCAATTGTGCTAAAAAATTCAGACTATACTACGGTTAACTATTACCTTAATATGATTTCCGGACTGAACGATTTGACCGGTTCTCCGGCCGGCAACTACGTTATGGCCAATGGAACAAATTATCCGCAATACTTGAATCAAATGATATATTGGAAGAACTTTACAGAAACGAGTTATACAAATTGGGAGACCGCCGTAAACGGGGTTACGCTTGGCCTTAAAATACCCGACCAGACCGCGGTTGCTAACATGGGCTCAGCGCTTCAGTCAGCATTTAACGGTTTGATTATCAAACCTGCCGATTACACAGCCCTTAACGCAGTCCGAGATAATGTTTTAGCAGCAATAAATAATAAGATTTTTGTGCAAAATCCGGAAGGTGAGGGGCATTTTTACAACTATTATTCAACTGCAAGTATTGATGCGATGCAGGCGAAACTATCCTCAATAACAGACGGACTTCTCATGCCGGAGCAGGCAACTGTTTACATTTGGACAGATGATCTTCAAACAATATATAATGGAAGAAGTATTAATAATGCCGACTATACATATGCAAACGCTCAACAGGCAATTCCTGCAATGTATGAAGCGAATTATACACATTACTATACTGCTGATTCATGGCAGGTATTGGTAAATGCACGCAATTCCGTACAAAACGGCAAATTTGCCGATGAGCAGGCCGCTGTTAATACTTGGGCGCAAAATATCTGCAATGCCCGCAATGCGCTTGTGTTTTATCCTGCCGATTACTCTGAGGTCAGCGTTGCTGTAACAGCCGCAAATGAATTGACGGCGTCAAACTACCAAAACTGGTCCGCTGTGCAAACGGCAATCAACGCTGTTGTTTACGGGCTTAATATAGCTTCACAGGCTACTGTTGACGCCTATGCCACGGGTATTAACGCGGCAATAAGCAATTTAATTCCGGTAAATGCGGAAATGGGAAACTTGATATCGGCATTAACATCAACCCTGGTTTTAAACGAAAATATGTATACACCGGAAAGTTGGATAACACTTTCGAATGCTGTGGCAGCGGGTATTTTAATCCGTGATGCGGTTCCGGCTTACAATTATACACAGCAGGCAGAGGTTGAAGCAGCGGCTCTTACCATTAATAATGCCATAACAAACCTCATTTATATTGATGCAGATTATTCGGGCGTTTCAGCCGCAATTACGGCAGCAAATGCTTTGACCCCTGCTGATTATAAAAATTGGTCAACTGTTCAAACCGCGATGGATTCTGTAACCTACTGGCTTAATATTACTCATCAAACTGCCGTTGACGATTATGCTGCCGCTATTAATTCGGCAATAAACGGATTGGTTTTTATTGATGCGGATTTGACTGCTTTGACCACAGCTTTTTCAAATGCAAGCGCTTTTAACGAAAGTCTCTATACGCCGGAAAGTTGGGCAGTACTTGCCAACGCTGTTGCCGCAGGTATTGCAATCCGCGATGCAATTCCGGCTTACAGTATAGTTCGGCAGAATGATGTTGATGTGGCTGTATTGGCTGTTAACACGGCAATTGATAATTTGATTTTCTCTGATGCCGATATATCTATTTTAATTACCGCTCTTTCCGGTGCAGGTAACTATATTGAAAGTCTGTATACTCACGAAAGCTGGTTGGTGTTCAATAACGCTGTAGCGGCGGGTACTGCAATCCGAGATGCTCTGCCGGCATATAATATAACCAGGCAGGGAGAAGTTGATTCTGCTGTTCTTTCAATAAACAATACTGCAGCCGGGCTTGTTGAAGCTACAGTAGAATTTATTCCTTCACAGTTAAGTACAACTGTTGTTGATTTCGAAAAGGGATATATTTATGGGCTGACGGCTGACGGGTCGCTTCAAGACCTTGTTGCGCAGGGTTTTATTGAGCTTGTCGGTAACGGTCATCTTGTATATACCCCCACCGCGCTGGGGTTTGGAACGGGCACCAAAGTTGAACTTGTTCGCGATGCTGACAGTAAAATCATGGCTGTATATTATATCGTTATTTTTGGCGATACAGATGGTGACGGCTTTACAGATGGAAATGATGCATGTTTAGCGAGTATGATTTCAGCAGGCATGCTGACGGAAAATGATTTGAGCAAGGCAGCTTATTATGCGGCTGACGCAAACCATGACGGAGTTATCAACAACCTTGACACGCATCTGCTTGAGCAAGCCGGTTTGTTTATTGTAGAAATCAGACAGACAGCCATATAGAATCGAGAATACTATATATTACCGCCGGAGCGTCTTGCTTCAGCGGTATTTTTTCGCGTATTAAACAACCTATACTAATTCACGATTAATAATCCTCTTAGAAATCAAGAAAAAGCTTTGATTTATAAGGTTTTATGCAGATTTTTTGTTAGGTTTTTATGAGTAATTAGTATTATCTTATAGATTCGATGGCTTTGATGATAAAACTTTAATGATAAAATTAATAAATTGTTTCAATTTTATTAAAAATGTGTTATAATTTCCAAGCTATATTAATACTAATCGGCGATGAAAAGCGTTGTTGGATTTGCGATGATATTTTGTGCTGTACAAGGCGGACGACGATGCTTTGCTGTCGCAAGGCAAGGAGGACAAAGCAGTACGGCGCAAAAAAGACCGCAAAGATTCAATGTGTTTTATCGGTGGTTAGTATTAGCTTGCTGGGTGAAAAATGCTTTGCGAACAGAATGCTGAGAGGCATTTTTTATTTTGTATGGTGCAAACTTTGAATACGAATACATTTAATTTTGAAAGGACGATTTACAATGGCAAAGAAACAATTCAAAGCAGAGTCGAAAAAATTGCTGGATTTGATGATTAACTCGGTATACACGCACAAAGAGATATTTCTGCGTGAAATAATCTCAAACGCCAGCGATGCAATTGACAAGCTCTGCTATCTTTCCCTTACAGACAGCGGAGTCGGCATGAGCCGAAGTGACTTTTTTATTAAAATATCGGTTGACAAGGAAAACCATGTTTTAACCATTTCGGATAACGGTATCGGTATGACAGACGAGGATTTGGAATCAAACCTCGGCGTTATAGCGAGAAGCGGCTCCCTGGATTTTAAAAAGAATATGGACGGTAAAGATGCGGGCCAAGGCGATGTTGATATTATCGGCCAATTCGGAGTCGGCTTTTATTCCGCTTTTATGGTCAGTGAAGAGGTTACGGTTATTTCCCGCGCGTATGGTGCAGATAAGGCTTTCCGGTGGAAGTCAAACGGCGCCGACGGTTATGTTATAAATGAAGCGCAGCGCGATGAAATCGGCACAAGCATCATATTAAAGATAAAGGCCGATACCGAGGATGAAAAATACGGTGAATTTCTGGAAACCTACAGACTGAAAGGTCTTGTTAAAAAGTATTCCGATTATATCCGCTACCCGATTAAGATGGATGTCGAGAAGAGCCGTTCTGTTGAAACGGACGAAACAGATGAAGACGGCAAGAAAAAGACGGAATATGAAAAATATATTGAAGAAGAAACCATCAACAGCATGATCCCCATTTGGCAGCGTACAAAAGCGGAGATAAGCGACGAGGACTGCATCGCTTTTTACAAGGAAAAATACTATGACCAGGAAGACCCTGTTAAAGTTATCCGTGTAAACGCGGAAGGCAATGTGGTATATAAAGCCATGCTTTTCATACCGGCGAAAGCACCTTATGATTACTACACCAGAGATTACAAAAAAGGCCTTCAGCTCTATTCAAACGGTGTAATGATCATGGAAAGATGCGAGGATTTGCTTCCGGACTATTTCCGTTTTGTCACCGGGATTGTTGATTCCGCGGATCTTTCGCTTAATCTCTCACGCGAAATGCTGCAGCATGACAAGCGCCTGAAGGTTATTGCGACTTACCTGGAGAAAAGAATTGGCGAAGAACTCAAAAAACTGATCGAAGCCGAAAGAGAGAAATATGAGAAATTCTTCGATGCGTTCGGACGGCAGCTGAAATACGGAATTTTGAGCGACTACGGCATGCACAAAGATCTGCTCAGCGGTCTTCTTCTGTTCCACTCCTCTGCCGAAGAAAAACTGGTAACCCTTAAAGAATATATTGAAAAAATGCCGGAAGAGCAAAAGCATATATATTATGCCTGCGGCGAAACAATTAAAAAAATAAATTCGCTTCCTCAAGCCGAACAGGTGAAAGAAAAAGGCTTTGATATGCTTTGCTTCATCAATGAAGAGGATGAATTTGTTACAAATATACTCAGAGAGTTTGAAGGTAAAGATTTCCTTTCTGTAAACGAAGCTGATTTAGAGCTTGAAACCGACGATGAAAAGAAGGAAACCGAGAAAAAGACAGAAGATAACAAGGAACTTCTTGACTTTGTAAAGGAATCCTTGAACGGCGCGGTTGCGGAAGTGAAGCTTTCGCACAAGCTGAAGACCTATGCTGTATGCCTTTCAAGCACAGGCGGTGTCAGTCTGGAAATGGAAAAATACTTTAACGCAATGCCCGGTGTTGAAAAACCGAAGGCGGAGAGAGTGCTGGAGCTGAACGCGGACCATAAAAGCTTTGCCGCGTTAAAAAAAGTTTGGGGTAAAGATAAAGAAAAGGCGTCAAAATATGCGGAAGTCTTATATTCGCAGGCTTTGCTCATCGCCGGGCTGCCCATCGATGACCCCGCACATTATACCGAACTTGTCTGTTCGCTGATGTAATAGTTAATATTTTAGAAACTCCCGCTAAAGCACAAGCTTTAGCGGGAGTTTTGGAGCTACTGGTCAGAATCGAACTGACAACCTGCTCATTACGAATGAGCTGCTCTGCCATTGAGCCACAGTAGCATATTGAATTTTGACGCCATCTAATTATAATTAAGTCGTTTCATTTTTGCAAGGCTTTTTCAAACTTTTATCTGACAACAAACAATTTGGTTTGAAATTAGCTAAAAACAATAGTCACAATAAATTAACCGTTTAAACTTGATTTTATCCGAAAAATAAGCTATTGTATATTTGCAGGTCAACAAAAATAAATATATTGTATTTGATTAGGGCAGATATTGCCAAATATAACAATATGCATTGCAGAGCTTCCCGAGCGCGGGGAAGGGTTGACTGATATTTATTCGGCGTAAAGAAAGGGAACTTTATTATGAAAAAACTCTTATGTGTTATTTTTGCTTTAATCTTCGTATTTTCACTGAGTGCATGCAAAAAAGACACCGGCAGCGAAACAACATCACCTGAGTCAACTACGGCAGAGGAAACAACCGAATTATCAATGATTCCGCTTGACATGCTGCAGGAAGCTATTGAAGCCTTGGGTATATCCGACTGGGACAGTAATTATTCAAGCCTTACCTCAGAGCAGAAGGAAGCCATAAAAACTTACTTCGCGTTAAACGGGATAGCGGTCAAAGTGAATGACGACGGTTTTTACTACACGGAAACCACAGTTGCCCAAAGCAGCACAGACGGTGAAACCACAACAGAAAGCACAACCGTTCCGGTTTCCTTAATATCGAAAGAAACACTGCCGACCGGCAAACAAAATGAGGTTGAGACCAAAACGGATGGTATGCCCGTTAATTCGCTGGCAGAGAGTGCCATTGGCAGTGTTATGAAAAGCGGAAAATATACAATGAAGTTTAACTTGCAGATGGAACAGGAAGGCACAGAACAAAATGTACCCGTCACCGCCTATATATGGGATAAAAAAACAGCACTCGAAACATCAATGGATATGGGCACCGGTCAAAAAATGAGTGTCAGCATTCTTTCAACCGGAAGCGAAGCCTATTTATCAATACCGGGCAGCGCATTAAGCTCAATTCTGCCGACAATTTCGTCTGCCACCAAGGGTGTATATATGCTTATTCCCGATGATCAATTTAAAGAATTCTTCCCTGACTTAACAACATCCGAATCGGCTGATGTGAAATATTCCGGAACCGAAAAAGTCACATATAACGGCGTGAATTATATCTGCGAGACATACAGCAGTAAAGGGATAATAACAAAGTATTATTTTAACGACGGAAGTCTGAAACGTATTGAAATAACCGATACAAATGATACCCCAAATGACTCCTCAGATGATACCACAAGTATCTTGGAAAACATAGAGTTAAAAGCCGGGGTTGATGAATCTGTCTTTAAAACACCCAAAGAAAAAGGATATATGGACATCTCCTTGTTCAGCAGCATTCTGGGCTTATAATAATGAAAATAAGCGGTACGGCAATTATTACGGGTGCTTCAGGCGGAATCGGCAGCGCAGCCGCCCGTCTTTTTGCGCTGAATGGTTATAATGTCATCATTCATTACAACAATTCCGAAAACAAAGCAAAAGCGCTTGAGCGTGAACTGCGTGATTCGGGTTTTAATGCGTTTGCCGTTCAGGCGGATATTGCCGATTTAGAACAGGTTAAAGCATTGTTTGATACTTGTACCGAAAAATTCGGCGGCGTTGATGTTTTGGTAAATAACGCGGGTGTTGCGCAGCAAAAGCTTGTTACGGAAATCACTCAAGCGGATTACAATAAAATGTTTGATGTCAATGTGAAAGGATGTTTTAACTGCTGCCAGTGTGCGCTGACTTATATGATAAAACAAAAAAAAGGTAAAATTATCAATATTTCCTCGGTTTGGGGGGTATCGGGAGCTTCCTGCGAGGTGCATTATTCCGCTTCAAAGGCAGCGGTTATCGGTATGACGAAAGCTTTGGCAAAAGAAGCAGGTCCGTCAAACATACAGGTTAACTGTATAGCCCCTGGGGTTATTGACACCGCAATGAATTCCGGATTAGACGCCGGGACAATTGAACAGCTTAAAGCTCAAACGCCCTTATGCAGGCTTGGCAGCCCTCAGGATGTTGCCGGGCTTATTCTTTTTTTGGCAAGCGAAAAAGCGAATTTTATAACCGGTCAGGTTATCGGTGTGGATGGCGGATTCAGCTTGTAATTAGAGGGGAAACGGCATGGGGCAAGTTATTATTGATTCAAACCGGCGCTATGTCGGGATAAAAGAAAACTTAATTTTCTGCGTCGCGAATGGCGGCCAGTGCTTAAGCTTCAAAGCAGATTTTCCGATGTTGGATTTAACGTAAATTAATTGTCGTTTTATATAATCTGTTATTGCATTTGAACGCTCATTATGTTAAAGTATCTTAGAACATGCTATTATTATTTTATTTGGAAGTGTATTTTCGTTTTTTAACCACCAAGAGTTTTCGGTACCTAATACTGATATTGGAGGAATCGACATGGCAAACTGCCCCAAGTGCGATTACCATTTAAAGCTTACCGATTGGAGACCCAATTGCCCGTCCTGCGGGGTGAACCTTGTTTATTACGGAATGGAAGAACGCTTGCTTGCGGATGCGGACAAAGCAGAATCCGAGCATGCACATTTCCAAAAGAAACTGGATAGAGTTAAGGCATCTTTCGCCGGTTCAAAGTTTGCTATAGCAAGAATAGTCTTTACCGTTTTGCCTATCGGGTTCCTGTTTCTGCCATTGGCGAATATGATTATAAAAGCGCCATACATTAACAACTCAACTAATATCAGTATGCTTAAAATCGGGACAAAGGTTGGGGAACTGGATTTTGGCGCACTGCTTACCTTAATGAAATCCGAAATAGTCGGCAACGCTTTTACGATGTTTTTTGCATCGCTGGCGTGTATGCTTGTTGCGGCGGTAGTCGCGCTTATGAGTTTGATATTACTGTTTTTGTCCTGTTCTCCGAAAGGTTTACGGCGTAATCTTACTTTGAGTTCTTTGGGACTCGTTCTAACTGCTGTGTCGGCGTATTGCTTTAACAACTTCAGTGCTTCTTTTGCTGAAATTTTTCCCGGAGCCTACAACGGCAGTTTAAAGTTTGGTGTTTTTGTTTTAATGGCAGGTTTTGGCCTTGTAATTATTATTAATGCCATTATCGCCAAAGTGGGGATTAATGTTAAGTATAAGCAAACCTATATCGGCGGTATCCCTTCCGAAGAATACTTCGCAGCAAAAGCAGCGGGCATCGATGTTCTCTCACTTCAAACACATGTATCAGAGGATGAGGCTGCGGTAGCTGTGGAAAAAGCTTTGGAAGAAGCCGGAATTGAACCGTCGGCGCTATTCGGAAAAGACGAGGTTGCTGATAAAGCCCCGAGTGATTTTGAAAAAGGCGTTGAAAAAGCAGCGCTTGCCGAAGCCGGTGTTCCCGGCGGAACCAGTGATGCGGACTTGGAAGAAAGAGCTGCCGAGGGGAAAGTCGAAGACGCAGAAGCCAAGAAGTAAAAGCAAAGCCTAACAAAAGATTTGATTTAAAGAGCCGCCAACATCCTTAAAATGTTGGCGGCTCTATTTGTAACAATATTAAGATATTATTTAATCATACTGTTTTTTGTCCGTCCCCGGTTTCTGTTGAAGGCTTTTTCTTAACCCTATGAATAATGAAGCGGTTTGCGGGATAAATCCAAACCGACGGGATGGTCATTACTATAATTTTAATTACCGCGTCACCCATGCTGCCCCAATGATGCGTGACAGCAACATTGCTTAAAGCGGAACCAATCCAGATGCTTGCAAAAATATTAATAATGATCAGAATGATCGCAAACATTGCGCTTACCGCGGGATTACTGTCCGCTTTAAATGTAATTTTCCGGTTTAATATAAATGCCAGTGAATAACCTATTGTTGTCGAGATTAAGTAAGCATACATATAACCCGCGTACTTTATGCCGATATAATTAAGCACTGCGTTCGTTATTGGGACTTCATGCAACGAAACAAACACATAATTCAAAAGCAACATATGAACAACCAGTTCGATTCCGGATGCTCCGATTCCCGTAACAAGTGACCATTTAATAAACTTCCATATTTCACCATGATTTTCAATAAAACTTTTACCTTTTAACTTAAGGGGTTGTTTCTTCATAGTTAACTCCGTCATTGCAGATTTTTTACAGAACAGTGCAAGCCGGAGGTGCCTATCCGGCAATAGAAAAAAGTATATCAGATTTCTTCGGGATTAACAAGTGCTTTTATGGGCAAAAAAAACGGACGGTTTGCAACGTCCGCTAAGTTTAAGCCGGCTTTTAGTTTGTCTTTATTTTCTTTTTTTGACAGCGGTTTCTTCGTATTCTCTAATCCAATCAACCATATCGCTGATAGACTGTTTTGTGCTCATGGGTTTATATCCGAAGTCATTTGCCGCTTTTTGAAAGCAGAAATTGCAGTTGTAATTCAATATTTCGATGGACAGACGGGTGAAAAGAGGGGAGGCACCCGTAATTTTATAGTAAATTTCAGCCAGCGGTGCTGTAGCCTTTGCAACCCAATGCGGTAATTTTATCCGCGGAGTTTTTCGCCCGCTCTTTTCAGATATAATACTGATAATTTCGTCTGCAGTTACAACCTCACCGGTTAGCAGGTAACATTCCCCTGCCCTGCCTTTTTCAGCAGCACCGATCATGCCTTTCGCAACATCCCGAACATCCACAAAATTATATCCGCCGAAACCGAGGGAAACGGGAAGTTTGCCTTTCATAACCATGCGAACCATTTCTCCCGCGCTGGAAACCTTAAAATCGTAGGGACCGATGCAGGCACCGGGCAAAATAACAATGACATCAAAATTATCGTTTGCGCTGTCCAAAACATAACGGGTTGCTTCAGCCTTCGTTTTTGCGTAAACGCCGTTAACATTATCAGGATTAAAATCGGCCTTTTCGGTCATCAGTTCATCGCCGTGCAGGGGAGGCATCGCATCGACGGAAGATGCATAAATAAGACGGCGTACACCACATTTTTTGCAGGCTTCAACAACATTTTTTGTGCCCTGCACATTAATATCCCAGACTTTACTGTTATTATCTGTGCCTACATAGATAAATCCTGCCAGATGATAGACAACATCTGCACCGGCAAATGCCGCTTCAAGTGTTTCGGGTTCTGTAACATCTCCAAAAACTTTTTCGCACGGAATCCCGTCAAATACTCTATTTTCGCTTCTGATAAGAATCCGGACACGCTCGTCTTTCGCAACAAGTACTTTTAACAGTGCATAACCGATGTGTCCTGTTGCGCCGGTAATAACCGATAATTTTTTCTCCATAAACACACTTCCAAGTATAAATCAATTTAATTCCCGATAGATGAAGGAATCGCATTGATTATAGCACTATTTTATAATATATTGTTCCTATTTGCAATTAATTGGACAAGCTACGTATTTTTAAGAAATTATTTATAAAAGTAAAAGCATATTTTGCCGATGATACAAGGTTGACAACTTAGTTTATTAGGGTTATTATTGTTTCGATATTAAGCTTTGAAGGGAAGTTATTTTAATGGCAGAAGCGAAATATGTGCTTGCGCTTGATCAGGGCACAACAAGCTCACGCGCTATTATTTTTGATAAAGGCGGCAACATCATCACAAAGGCGCAAAAGGAATTTGATCAGATTTATCCTGCTACCGGCTGGGTTGAACACGACCCGATGGAAATACTTTTCAGCCAGCTTCAATCGGTAAGCACGGTACTTGCCTCAGGCAAAGTGGAAGCTGATGAAATCGCATCCATCGGCATTACAAACCAGCGTGAAACCACTATTTTGTGGGATAAACATACCGGCAAACCAATTTATAATGCCATCGTCTGGCAATGCCGCCGTACAGCGGAGCTTTGCGAAGGCTTAAAAGCCCAGGGACTCGGGGATTATGTAAAAGCTAAAACCGGGCTTTTAATTGACGCATATTTTTCGGGCACTAAAATAAAGTGGATACTTGAAAATGTAACCGGCGCTCTTGAACACGCAAAAGCAGGCGATATACTTTTCGGCACGGTTGAAACCTGGCTTATCTGGAACTTAACCGGAGGCAAAGTGCATGTTACAGATTATTCAAACGCTTCGCGCACCATGCTTTTTGATGTTGACAAACTTTGCTGGGATGAATATCTCTGCGAAAAATTAGGCATTCCGATGGGCATTCTGCCAAAACCCGTACCGTCCAGTATGGTTTACGGTACCGTGGCCGCCGGCATCATCGGTATCGAAGCGCTTGAAGGTATCCCCATCAGCAGTGCAATCGGCGACCAGTCAGCTGCTTTGTTCGGTCAGGGCTGTTTCAAACCCGGACAGGCAAAAAATACATACGGCACAGGCTGTTTTCTGCTGTTAAACACCGGCAATAAGCGAGTCGAATCCAAAAACAACCTTTTAACCGGTGTTGCCTGGGGTATAGGCGATGAAGTGGAATACTGCATTGAAGGCAGCGCGTTTAACGCGGGCTCGGTTATAAAATGGCTTCGCGACGAACTGCATTTAATTGACACCGCCAGCCGCTGCGATGAGCTTGCCGAAAGCGTTCCCGACGCGAACGGCTGTTATATTGTACCTGCGTTTACAGGACTCGGCGCGCCTTACTGGGACATGTACGCGAGGGGTTGCATTGTCGGCTTAACCAGGGGCGTGAACAGGGCGCATATCGCAAGAGCTGTGCTGGAATGCATTACCTATCAAGTAGCAGACCTGATGAACGCAATGAATGCCGATTCGGGTATCCACACAACCGAACTTCGCGTTGACGGCGGGGCGTGTGTAAGCGACATTATGATGCAGATGCAATCGGATTTGCTGGGGATTAAAATATCCCGGCCGAAAACAGTTGAAACAACTGCGCTCGGGGCTGCATACCTTTCCGGTCTTGCTGTAGGTTTATGGGAAAGCAAGGAAGAAATCGAAAAAATTCGTAAGGTGGACAGAATATTTACCCAGAATATGAGCAGAGAAGCAGCCGAAAAGCTTTACACCGGTTGGAAAAGAGCTGTTGAGCGCTCAAGAAACTGGGAAATTCCAAATTAATTGAAGAATATTTAATTTAAAGATACAAAAATTGATAATTATAGTATATGATGTTAAGCAATCTTAAATTTTTATATAATCTGGAGGTCTATTTATGGCAAAAATTACTGTTGATTGGAAAACACTCTTTGATTTTGTGGAAGATGCCTTTGTTGGCGTCGGTGTTCCGCGTGAAGACGCAAAAATCTGTGCCGATGTTTTATTGGAATCCGACAAACGGGGCATTGAATCCCATGGTGTAAACCGCTTTAAACCCATCTATATTGACAGAATCAACATCGGTATACAGAACCCTGTAACCGAGTACGAGATTATCCGTGAGACCCCGACTACCGCTGTTGTCGACGGTCATGATGGTATGGGTCAGGTAATCGGTTTTAAAGCAATGTCTTTGGCTATCGAAAAGGCAAAGAAATACGGTATGGGTATGGTTGCTGTGCGCAACTCCTGCCACTACGGCATCGCGGGCTATTACACCACGATGGCAAGCAAAGCGGGCATGATAGGCATCACCGGCACAAATGCCCGTCCGTCAATCGCGCCGACCTTCGGCGTGGAGAATATGCTCGGCACAAACCCGCTTACCATCGGTTTTCCGACAGATGAAGAGTTTGATTTTAACATTGACTGCGCGACTTCCATCACACAGCGCGGCAAGCTTGAATATTATTCGAGAATCGGCAAGGCAACACCATTAGGTATGGTTGTCGGCAGAGACGGTGAGCCGAAAACCGACACGGACCAAATCCTGAAGGATTTGAACACCGGTGAAGCGGCGCTTGCACCTTTGGGTGGCATTGGTGAAGAACTTGCCGGTTACAAAGGTTATGGTTATGCTACGGTTATTGAAGTGCTGTCTTCCGCTCTTGCCCAAGGCAACTACATGAAGATGCTCACCGGCATGAAGGACGGCAAGCCAGTACCTTACCATCTCGGCCACTTCTTTATCGCAATCGATACAGAAGCTTTCATGGGTCTTGAGGAATTTAAGAAAACCGCCGGGGATATCCTCCGCGAGCTTCGCGCATCCGAAAAGGCACCCGGACATGACCGCATCTTCACAGCAGGAGAAAAAGAATATGAAGTATGGCTCGAGCGAAAAGATTCCGGAGTACCGATTAATGACGCGGTTCAGCTTGAATTTATTAAGGTTCGCGATCAACTGGGGCTTACAAAGTATAAGTTTGAGTGGGAAAAGTAAAACCGGATATCAGACGCAAAATAATAAATATTTTAACGGGACGGAGCATCCGTCCCCTACTTAAAAAGGAATGGTAAATAATTATGGATTATGCAAAAGAATCTCTGCGGCTTCATTATGAGTGGAAGGGTAAGCTTGAAGTTACTGCACGCGCCACGGTAAAAAACAAAGAAGAACTTTCCCTGGCTTATACCCCGGGCGTTGCCCAGCCCTGTCTTGAAATTCAGAAGAATGTCGACTTGAGTTATGACTTAACCCGCCGCTGGAACCTGGTTGCTGTCGTTACGGACGGTACCGCGGTTTTAGGTTTAGGCGATATTGGCCCCGAAGCCGGCATGCCGGTTATGGAAGGCAAATGCGTTCTCTTCAAAGAGTTCGGCGGTGTTGACGCCTTCCCTCTCTGCATCCGTTCCAAAGAAGTTGACGATATAGTCAATACCGTTGCCCTTCTTGCCGGTAGTTTCGGCGGTGTTAACCTTGAGGATATCTCCGCTCCCCGCTGCTTTGAAATTGAGCGCAAGCTGAAGGAAAGATGCGATATTCCGATTTTCCATGATGATCAGCACGGCACAGCCGTGGTCTGCATGGCAGCTGTCATTAACGCACTCAAATTTGTAAAAAAAGATCTTAAAGATTGCACAGTTGTATTCAGCGGTGCAGGTGCGGCCGGTGTTGCAATTGCTAAGCTTTTTGCAACACTTGGCGTTAAGGATATCATCATGTGCGACCGCAAAGGGATCGTCTGTGACGGCGATGACCTAACCTCCGCGAAGCAGGAGCTTGCGGATTTTACCAACAAAGGCCGCAAGAGAGGTACTCTTGCCGACGCACTTGCCGGTTCCGATATCTTCGTAGGTGTTTCTGCGCCCGGTATTGTCAGTGAAACCATGGTCAGTTCAATGAACGAAGGCGCAATTGTTATGGCGATGTCCAACCCAACGCCTGAAATCATGCCTGATCTTGCTTTGAAAGCAGGTGCGAAGGTTGTCGGCACGGGCCGCAGCGATTTTCCGAATCAGATTAACAATGTGCTTGCATTCCCAGGCATTTTCAGAGGAGCACTTGATGTTAGAGCAAGCGATATTAATGAAGAAATGAAAATAGCCGCAGCAAAAGCTATTGCCTCTCTTGTTTCTGACGAGGAACTGGCAGCCGATTATATTATTCCAAAGGCGTTTGACCCGAGAGTCGGCAAGACGGTTGCCGCCGCTGTTGCGAAAGCAGCCAGAGACAGCGGAGTTGCAAGAATTGACGGTTAATATAAAATAATATATTATAAGGGAGTAGCATTGATTTTCAATCAGGTTACTCCCTTAATATAATTAAGGGGATTGCATATGATAAATTCGGTTATTTTCGATATGGATGGCGTCCTTATCGATTCCGAAAACGCAATAACTCTCGCCGCTATGGAAGCGTTGCGCTTTTGGGGAGTCGATGCTAAATTCGATGATTTCAAGCAGTTTACCGGTATGGGAGAAAACAAGTTTATCGGCGGGGTAGCCTCGCTTTACGGCGTACCGTATACTTTTGATATGAAAGATAAAACATATGATATTTATGTTGCTAAAGCTAACGAGCGGGTTACAGTGTACCCTTGGTCAAAAAGTGTTTTAACGGATTTAGGAAAGCGGGGCATAAAAATAGCGCTTGCCTCAGCTGCCGACTTAACGAAGGTTGAGTGTAATCTCAAATGCATAGGTGTCAGCCGGAGTATTTTTTCCGCTATTGTAACAGGCAGTGATGTTGAGCACAAAAAACCGCATCCCGATATATTTTTAACTGCCGCATATCGATCGGGGTTTGAACCATCGGAAACCCTTGTTGTTGAAGATGCGCTTTCGGGCGTTCAGGCGGCAAAGTCAGCGGGAATGTTTTGCCTGGCACTAACCACATCTTTTGACGAAAAAAAACTCCGGGCAGCCGGCGCAGATTTTGTCTCAACGAAATTGGATGATATTTTCGACATTATTGAAAGGTGCTGTGATTTATGAGCATTGAAAAGACACCATTCGGCAATACAAAAGACGGTAAAGCTGTTGAACTTTACACCATACGCAACATGTGCGGTGCATCAGTCGGGATACTGACATATGGCGGTACGCTTCATTCATTGATAATGCCTGATAAATTTGGAAAATTCAAGGATGTGCTTATAGGTTTTGATAACTTGGAGGGACATATCGAGCACTCTGCGTATCAAGGCCAGCTTGTTGGCCGGTATGCAAACCGTCTTGCAAAAGGTGAATTTGGTATAAACGGCAAAAAATACAGTGTTACCAGAAACGAAAAAGACATAACCTGCCTGCACGGAGGCGGAGAGTTTTCGCATGTTGTTTGGACGGCGGAAATCGCTGGTGAAAACGCTCTCAATCTTAGTTACTTAAGCCCTCCGGGCTCACACGGTTTTCCCGGCGAGCTAAAATCCGAAGTGGTTTATCGCCTGACCGATGAAAACGAAGTAATTATAGATTTTTCTGCCGTTTCGGACGAGGACACCATCATCAACCTTACAAACCATGCATATTTCAACCTTGACGGTTATGACTCAGGTAATATTTTGGGTCACATCCTTCTGATTAACGCAGATAAATTTACGCCGACGGATGAGACAAGTATTCCCACGGGGGAATTGCGCCCCGTTCAAGGCACGCCTTTTGATTTTACGGAGCCTAAAACAATAGGGTTGAATATTAACACCAACGATGATCAGCTTATTAATTGCAAGGGTTATGATCATAATTTCTGTTTAAACGAGCGTTCACGGGACATTTCAGCGGCAGTTGTCTGGGAGCCAAACAGCGGGCGTGTCATGGAAGTGTTTACCGATTTACCCGGTATCCAGGTATATACCGGTAATTTTTTGAATAATGTTCCGGGAAAGGGCGGTACAGTTATGAATAAATACGCCGGATTCTGCCTTGAAACGCAGTATTTTCCGGACACGCCAAACCAACCCGCCTTTCCCCAGTGCACGTTTAAAGCGGGTGAAGAATATAAATCCCGCACCTCTTTCAGGTTTTCAACCTATACAATATAAACAAATTTTTGTTGCCGGTGGGGAGCGGCAGTCAGCAGTACCGGGACTTGGTCATTTTCCTGCTAAGTTCTTCTGCCCGTAAATCACAGGTAACGATGTTATCGCAGAATATTTTCGTACTATTCACAGAAAATACAAAAGTTTAAGTGTATAATGTAAATATTAATTAAATTATCGTATTAACTAATTTTACTGGTTTAATAATATTAAAAGGAGTTGTGATTATGGCAAACGAGAAAATTCTGGTTGTTGATGACGATACCAACATTTGCGAGCTTTTAAGGTTATACCTTGAAAAAGAACAGTACAGGGTCATACTGGCTCATGACGGTACAGCAGCCGTAAAAGCATTTCAGGAAAGTCAGCCCGAGCTTGTATTGCTCGATATTATGCTTCCTCAGCTTGACGGTTGGCAGGTGTGCCGGGAGATACGCAAATTTTCTAATAAGCCTATTATTATGTTAACCGCAAAGGGCGAAACTTTTGACAAGGTACTGGGGCTGGAACTTGGGGCTGACGACTATGTGGTTAAACCCTTTGACACAAAAGAGGTTGTTGCGAGGGTTAAAGCGGTTTTACGCCGGACTTCCGCAGGTCCCGACAATGTTGTTAAAGAAGTGCATTTCGATAAACTATCAATAAACCTTACCAATTATGAGCTTAAGGTTAACGGCAAAAAAATCGACACGCCGCCAAAAGAGATGGAGTTGATATATCACCTTGCATGTAATCCGAACAGGGTTTATACAAGAGATCAGTTGCTTGACGAGGTTTGGGGGTTTGATTATTACGGTGATTCAAGAACGGTTGATGTCCACGTTAAACGTCTGCGCGAAAAGCTTGAGGGCGTTTCGGATAAATGGGAGCTAAAAACGGTTTGGAGCGTGGGTTATAAGTTTGAAACAAAGGAATAAAATACCATGCGAATAAAGTGGAAAAGCAGTCTGTTTAAAAAATATTTTTTAATAATCTCAATGGTGATTTTTGTCAGCTTTATCATCTTAGGAGGGACATTGATATTTTTTATTTCAAAATCATGGTTAAATGAAAAAGACTTGCTTCTAAAAGAAAACGCCGAGAGTATTGCAAATACAACCGCCGAGCTGGTTGAATCGGGATATATGCGAGATAATGAAAACGGCTCTGTTTTGTTGATTTGCAATACGCTTTCGTTGGTTTCCTCGGCAATTGATGGCGATATTTATATTTCGAATACAGCCGGGGAAGTAATATATTGCCGTGATTTGCTCCGCGCGGATATGGTTATTATCCCGGGAGGATGTGCAATTCACAGTAAATACGATATACCCACTGAAGTTATCAGCGAAACAATCACTGCCGGGAGTTACAGTAATATATCTGACCTTGAAGGAATTTACAGCAGCCCAAATTTAGTGGTTGCAGAACCGATTTTTATAAAAGGGCAGGCGATAGGCATTGTTTTTGCCACACAGCCTGTTGCGGGTATGCTCGGTCCATATGTTGTTTCCATTTTAAGGATGTTTGGTTTGGCATCTCTTCTTGCCCTTGCAGTGGCGTTTATAACCGTGTATTTTTTGATATACAAATTGATCAAGCCGTTGAGGCAAATGTCTGCGGCTACGAAAAGTTATTCTGCAGGTGATTTTAGTTACAGGGTTCATATTAAAGGCGATGATGAGCTTGCGGAACTTGCGGGTGCTTTCAACTCAATGGCAAAAGATTTGGCAACGCTGGAATCATCACGAAGAAGTTTTGTTGCCAATGTTTCGCATGAGCTGAAAACACCGATGACTACAATAGGCGGATTTATTGACGGTATACTTGACGGTACCATTGAAGAGGACAAACGGTCACACTATTTGGGGATTGTTTCGGATGAGGTTAAACGTCTTTCCCGTCTTGTGACAAGTATGCTAAACATGTCAAAAATTGAGGCAGGGGAGCTCAACCTGAATCCCCGGCGTTTTGATGTTTCAGAACAAATCTTTAAAACGATGCTTGCTTTTGAACAGTTAATCGATAAAAAAAGTATAAATCTTGAAGGCCTTGATCAAATGAAGAGTGTCTATTTGTCAGCCGACGAGGATATGATTAACCAGGTAATATACAACCTTGTTGATAACGCGGTAAAGTTTACTCCGCCTTGCGGGCTAATTAGTGTTTCTGCCTATACAGATAAAGACAAAGTTATTGTGAAGATTAAAAATACCGGTGCAGGAATATCTTCCGAAGAAATTGGTAAAATATTTGAGCGTTTTTACAAGGTGGATAAAGCCAGAAGCTTTGATGTGAGGGGAGCAGGCTTAGGGCTCTATATTGTTAAACAGATTATAGAATTGCATGGAGGAAGTATCAGCGTCAACAGTGTGGAAAACCAATACACGGAATTTGCTTTTGTTCTGCCGGCAAAATAAATTTAGTTTACCGAATGTTCAAATTTAATTAATACGAATGATACAGATTAGTAAAAAAACAGCGTTATACTTAACTCACAGTTAATTGCACGAAATTATTGGAGGTATTTTTTATGAGTGAAAACGACAATAACATTGATGTTGATTTGAACGGAAACAGCAAAGCAGCAGAACCGGTTCAAACAGGTGACACGCCGGAAGCGAATATGGCGGGTGAAACGAAATTCACTGAATCCGGAGCAGAAGAGACTGAAGTGCCTGCTGCGGATGTCGAGCCGGCCGGAAGCACCCGTTCTCATGCTGATCAATACACTTATTCAGGGCAGCCATATGCTCCGTTCACAGGTCAATATCAGTATCAGCAGCAAAATATGCCGCCGCAGTATGGTTACGGCAAACCCGCACAGCCATTTTATGCTCCGCCGCAATATAACCAGCCGGCGCATTATGGACAAGAACCTCCTCCACCTCCTGCAAAGGGCAGAAAAAAAGGGATAAAAGTCTTTTTTTCGATACTTTCAGTTCTGCTGGTATTTGCGTTAGTGGTGAGCGGTTTTGCTATAGGCAGGCATACAGTTTCAAAAAGCGGCACAGATGCGACAACCACTACAAGCGGCGGTCCGTCATTAAATATCAACAACACACCGGATACATCGGCTCAAATCTCGGAAACAGGTGTTTTAACACCTGTTGAGGTGGCCGCGAAAGTTAAGCCGTCTGTAGTGGGTATTCTTGTATATTCCAATCAAAAAACATTTTCCTCAAGCAGCAGCGATACAGCAACCGGTGAAGGTTCGGGTATCGTTATGGGTGCAGATGCAAGCGGCGAATATACCTATATTATTACCTGCGCACATGTTGTCAGCGACAGCGGTGTGAGTATCTCTATTCAGCTTGAAAATGGTACACAGCAAAAAGCGGAACTTGTAGGATATGATTTACGCACGGATGTCGGTGTAATCAAAGTAAAAATGTCGGGATTAACAGCAGCGGTATTTGGCGATTCCTCGGCTCTGAAAGTCGGCGAACAAGTTTTTGCTGTTGGCAATCCCGGAGGAACTGAGTTTTACGGATCCTTCACAGCAGGGATGGTTTCCGCTATTGACCGCCCGGTTGACAGTGAAATCGGCTACACCATGGAATGTATTCAGCACGATGCCGCAATAAATCCGGGCAATTCCGGCGGAGCGCTGGTAAACATCTATGGTCAGGTAATCGGCATAAACTCCTTAAAAATTGCTGATACCAGCTATGAGGGGATGGGCTTCGCAATTCCGATTACTTCAGCAAAGAGTATTGTTGACAGCATTATCCAGTACGGATATGTGCCAAACAGACCAAAACTCGGCATTACATACTATGCCGCAAGTTCAAGCCAGGTTTACAGCATGATTGTGCAGATAAAAGGTTTGCCCGGCGGCTCTCTTTACATTAACGAAATAAACTCAGACAGCAGCCTGGCAAATACCGAGGCAAAAAAAGGTGATTTGATAATTGCTGTTAACAGTAAAAAATTGGATACCGCAAAAGTATTGCTTGAAATTATCGATAACGGCAAGGTTGGCGATACAATAACATTGACACTGTGCAGAGTAAGCAATAACTACCAGACATCCGAGTTTGATGTTAAAGTAACACTGGTTGAAGATAAAGGAACAACCTCAAGCGCATCTGCTGCGGCAACCACCACCAATCCGTTTGATTATTTTAATAATCCCTGGGGTTAATGGGGCATGTATTAAGGCAGGGGACGAATTTTCGCCCCCTGCCTTTTTTATATTTATTTTCTTTGGATGTCCCTGTAATTAAGAACCTTAAGCCTTTTCTTCTTTCTCTTTCGGACATTAAACGAAATGGTAAGTCCGATATATGCGGCAAGAATAAAAAACAGAAATGCAACGATTATCTTAAATAATAGTGTTGAGGCCGCAGCTTTTAAAAGCGAACCTATGTACAGAACAGCATTTCTGCTGACATCTTCTTTTGCTGCCAGTTTAATTCGAGCAATTTCCGCTCCCGCATAAAGCACTCGTGCCTCACCAATTTCTTGCCCTTTTTTGATAGGAGCGTTAACACTTTGCGGCAAGCTTTCAGGTATTGCTTCAATGAGTACACTGCCGGCTCCTGTTCCGTATGGCACCAAAGCCGAAACTTCCTCCTTGGGTACAAGCTGAATATGGTCAACTGTCCACGAAAGCTTAACGGGAACCTCCGAAATTGTCTGTGTAGGTGACGCAACGGTTCTGAGCTTAATGTTGGCGAAGGTCCATTTAAAAAGCGCCTTGCAGTCAATAAAAGCGCAGTTTTCATTAACATTGTCATTGTCAATATCCTTAAAAGGCGCTCGCATAATAACTGCAAGATAAGTATAGCCGTCCTTGCTTGCCTTTGAAATGACACAGCGTCCAGCTTCTTCGGTTGAACCGGTTTTGATCCCTGTCGCATATTCATAATAATAATCTTCGACGCCTTTGTTCATCAAATAAACCGTGCTTGTCAAATTGCGTTCCGCGCTAAGGTTTGTTTTTGGAACGGTATATTTTGAGGTTGATGTAATTTGTTCAAACAAAGGAAAAGTCAGCGCATGCTTAACAATTTTCAGCATATCGTTTGCGGTTGTGTATTGCCCTTCGGCATCCAAGCCGTGCGGGTTAACAAACGCTGAATTTTCGCAACCAAGATTTTTAACGCATGTATTCATAAGCTCCGCAAATCCTGCAATGCTGCCTGCAGCATAATCTGCCAGTATGGTTGCGGCGTCGTTGGCGCTTGTTAATAAAAGACAATACAAAAGGTCTAAAACAGAAATGTTTTCCCCCGGTTTCAGACCCGCATTGGAGCTGTTGGTGCCATCGAGCATGCGTATTGTGTACTCGGGGACAGTAATAACAGCATTTAAATCCTGGCATTTTTCGAGAACAATCGACGCTGTTACGATTTTGGTCAGTGATGCGGGAGAGGTTGCCAAATCTGCATTTTTGTCGAAAATTACACTTCCGTTATCAAGGCTGGCAATTAAAATTATGTCGGAATAATGATTAATTGTTTCAAGTTCCTGGTTATATGAAGCCTGCGCCGGCGTTCCCTGAACCGCAGATACAATCAGCATCAGGCAACAGAAAAATATTATAGCTTTTTTCATAGACACTCACCGCCAAATGATGTATTATAATTAAGTAATATTAAATATATTATAACAGTTTAAGATAAAAATAACAGTCCGGTTTGAAAATATTATCAATAATATCGGAGGATACATTGAAATGGTTTATGTTACCGGGGACATCCACGGAGATTACAGCCGGTTCAGGCAGCCAAAGCTCAAAAAATTGAAAAAAGGTGATACCCTTATCATATGCGGAGATTTCGGTTTTATTTGGGAAAATACAAAGGAAGAGCAAAAGACTCTTCATAAAATTGGAAAGAAAAAGTATGATGTTTGTTTTATTGACGGAACACACGAAAATTTTGATCTGCTTAATAAATACAAGATATGTGAATGGAAAGGCGGGAAGGCTCACAATATTTCCGGCAACCTCTACCATTTGATGAGAGGACAGATATTCACTGTTGACGATATGAAAATTTTCACGATGGGCGGCGGAGAGAGTCCTGATATTGATATACGCTTTGACAACAGCAGGTGGTCACGCTTTGAGATACCCAACAGGGACGAGCTTTTAGAAGGCGCCCAAAATTTGGAGGATGCCGGCTGCGTTGTGGATATTATTGTTACGCACGAACCTCCGCTTAAAATTAAAGGTTTTTTAAAGCTTAAGGATAAAGAAGCAGTGCGGGTTACAGGGCTTAACACTTATTTTGAAGAACTCAGCAGTTCCTGTGAATTCAAACGCTGGTTTTTCGGTTCAATGCATGTCGATAAACATATTTCAAGTTCTCATATCGCTGTGTTTCAGCATATTGTAAATGCCGAAACAGGTGAGGAAGTTAAATGAAAAATCCGGTTATACTAATCCCGATTATAAACCTCTATGAAATCAAGCAAAAACCTTTGACAAATGGGGTTTGTGTGCCGAATTTATAGCGATGATTTAAAGAGGGATTAGTGTTAAATGTTTAAGTTCGGACAGGAGGCAGGCATTCGGTTTGATATTCAAACACAATGCAATAAATGGAAATACAAAAAAGCGCATATCTAAAAATAGCTGACAACCGCAAGTTCTGTATGACTTGGCTTATATTCGGCGCGGTGTATATCACCTGGTTTAGTTTTTTACAAAATCCGCTTACCCACACAGCAAGTGTTATTGCGGTTGATCACAGAATTCTTTTTTATTTTTGGGTTTTGATTACAATTGTATCAATGTTCCTGAATGTAAAATATATGTACCGACATAACGATTATGAGGGTAAAATCGGGAAGAGACTTCTTTACGCAAGCTTTTTATGCGTCGCGATGACTGCTATTGTCCCTCACACAATTGGCGGATGGAAAGGTTATCTGCATTGGGGCGCCGCGCTTTCCTTCGGCGCGCTCAGTGCCGCCGCTATTATCCTTTTTTTGGTCAGCAAACTTAATACGAACCATCGATATGTTTACACGTTGGTTTTTCTCTCCGGTGTGCTTGTGCTGATGCTTGTACTGCTTAAGCTTTTTGCGGAAAACGGAGTGATAGAAAGCCTGCCGATGCTCAGCGTATACACTATAATGTTTCTTGTTAACTTTACAAATTTGTATGAAGATAAATCCGAAACCGTAATCAACGGCGACCCAGTAGCCTTAAAATGATAAAAAAGATATTTTACCGCAGATTCCTTTTGGCGTTTGCGGTTTTTATGTAATCATTTATGAATATTGTTTATTGAAGGAAACCATCATGTACAAAATTTTAATTGCCGAAGATGATATCACCATTGCCAAATTAATAAAAGAGCATTTATGCAAATGGGATTATGAGGCCGTATATATCAGTGACTTTAAAAATATCACCGAACAGATACTTCATTTTGAACCGCAATTGATTTTGCTGGATGTGATGCTGCCGTTTTTTAACGGTTTTTATTGGTGTGGTGAAATACGAAAAGTAACCAAAACACCGATTATATTTATCTCTTCCGCTTCCGATGCCATGAACATTGTGATGGCCATGAATATGGGCGGGGATGACTTTATTGCAAAACCGTTTGATTTAAATGTGCTTGTCGCCAAGGTGCAGGCGCTGATTCGCCGGACATACTCTTTTGCGGGGCAGGTAAGCGTCATTGAACACAACAGTGCCATTTTAAATTTAAATGATACCAATCTCTTATATGATAATCAAAAAATAGAGCTGACAAAAAACGATTTCCGGATCCTGCAGCTTTTAATGGAAAATATCGGCCGCGTTGTCACCCGTGAGGAAATGATGGAAAAGCTTTGGGAAAGCGACAGCTTTATTGATGACAATACACTGACAGTCAACATAACAAGGCTTCGTAAAAAACTTGATGACGCAGGGCTTTCCGATTTCATTAAAACAAAAAAAGGATTCGGATACATGGTGGATTAAATGAAAAATTTCGTTGGACTGCTGCTGTCTTACGCAAAACGGCATTTAGCTGTTATCGTTGCGGTTATTATCGCAATCGGTATCTTTTTTGTTGTATTTTCGCTGTACTCACTCCCTTTGGAAGCTGTTTTATACGCTTCTGTTCTGTGCTTGGTTTCTTTCGGGATCATCTTTATCTTTCGTTTCATGTCTTATTATAGGCGCCATAAAGCACTGGAGAACATTAAAAAAAGCATATCGGCTTCCTTGGCCGAATTTCCGGAACCGGCAAGCCGTATTGAATCGGATTATCAGGAACTTGTCGAATTACTTGAATCAAGCCGTGCAGGTCTCATATCACAAAAGGATAAAACACTTACAGAGATGACCGATTATTACACAATGTGGGCACATCAAATCAAGACGCCGATTGCCGCCATGCGTTTACTGCTGCAATCGGAGCAGAAGGAACAGAACGATGAGCTTTCGGAACAGCTGTTTAAAATTGAGCAGTATGTCGAAATGGTGCTCGGTTATCTGCGCACGGAGAGCATGTCCGGCGATTTGGTTATCAGAACCTGCTCCCTTGACAGTATTATTAAGCAAGCTGTCAAAAAATACGCCAAGTCTTTTATTCGTAAAAAAATATCATTGGAATACACATCTTTAAATTTGGATGTTCTTACGGACGAAAAATGGCTGTGCTTCGTTGTTGAGCAGATATTGTCAAACTCCTTGAAATACACAGCCGAAGGTAAAATCTCTATATATTCATACAACTCTCAGCCCGTGACACTGGTAATTGAAGACACCGGAATCGGTATCCGGGCAGAAGACTTACCGCGAATAGGCGAAAAAGGATTTACCGGATTCAACGGGCGAGAAGATAAAAAGTCTACAGGAATCGGACTCTATCTATGCAAAAAAATACTGAAAAAACTTTCGCATATAATGGTTGTTGAATCGGAATTGGGTACCGGTACAAAGGTTAGAATTGGATTTCCGGAAAACAGTATCCGGCACGAATAAACAATCTTACAAAAATGTAAGGTTAATCGGGAGAATGTAAGCCAAAGTTATGGCAGCGCATTCTCCTGTTTTGTTATAATTTGGGCATCAAATAAATCGGAGGAAATCATTATGCCATTATTAGAGGTCAGTAATTTAAAGAAAGTCTATACCACACGCTTTGGCGGTAATCAAGTTGTTGCGCTGTCAAACATCTCCTTTTCCATTGAGCAGGGCGAATATGTTGCTATTATGGGCGAATCCGGCTCCGGTAAAACAACACTGCTGAATATTCTCGCTTCTCTCGATAAACCCACCAGCGGCGAAGTGCTGCTGAACGGAAAGAACATTATTTCTATAAAGGAAAAAGAAATTTCGGCATTTCGCCGCGATAATCTCGGTTTCGTTTTTCAGGATTTTAATCTGCTTGACACATTTTCTGTTCAAGACAATATTTTTCTGCCGCTTGTGCTGACGGGAAAACAGTATAATGAAATGGATAAACGGCTAAAACCAATTGCGAAAAAGCTAAGCATAACAGATATTCTTGTAAAATTCCCCTACGAGATTTCCGGGGGCCAAAAGCAGAGAACCGCTGTTGCGCGCGCGCTGATAACAAATCCGCAACTTATTCTGGCAGATGAACCGACGGGCGCGCTTGATTCCCACGCCACAGACGGACTGTTGAAAATGTTTCATGAAATCAATGAAGACGGACAGACTATTTTAATGGTGACACATTCGGTAAAAGCGGCAAGCCACGCAAAGCGAGTGCTTTTTCTGCGTGATGGCGAGGTTTTTCACCAACTCTACAAAGCATCCATGACCGATGATGAGATGTACGGAAAAATTTCCGACACGTTGACAACGATTATCGCGGGGGGGAAAGCTTGAAATAACTATTCAAGCTAAGAAAGGTGTAATAATATCATGAATAAATTTTTCTACTCCCGTCTTGCTGCCGTCAACATCAAAAAGAACGCAAGAATATATGTTCCTTATCTTCTTGCTTGTATCGGCACTGTTATGATGTTTTATATACTGCTTTTTATCGCAAAGAATGATGGACTTGCCGCGATGAAAGGCGCGGAATATCTTACCGTTGTCATGAGGCTAGGCAGTATAGTAATAGGTATCTTTTCTGCTGTTATTTTACTGTATACGAACAGCTTTTTAATCAAACGGCGCAAAAAAGAGCTTGGGCTTTTCAACATCCTCGGTATGGAAAAAAAGCACATTGCAAAAATTATGTTTATTGAAAATTTTTATGTTGCGGTTATAGCGCTTGTTGTCGGTTTGTCCGGAGGAATATTGTTTTCAAAACTCATGCTGATGCTGTTGTTTAAACTGTTGGATTTTAAAGTGCCGTTCGGGTTTGAAATATCACCGTTTGCCCTCATCGTTACGCTCATCCTGTTTGCTGTCATTTTTTTATTGACGCTCTTTCAGAATCTAAGCCAGGTTCAGCTTTCCAAACCCATTGAGCTGCTTAGCGGAGGGAATACGGGTGAGCGTGAACCAAAAACAAAATGGCTGCTCACTATCATCGGCCTTGCTTCTCTTTCAGCGGGGTATACGATTGCAATTGTTACCAAGTCTCCCATTGATGCGCTGCGTTTGTTTTTCATTGCGGTTATACTTGTTATTTTCGGTACTTATTGTCTCTTCACAACCGGTAGTATTGCGTTTTTAAAAAGACTGAAAAAAAGCAACGCCTTTTATTACAAAACGAAGCACTTTACATCCGTGTCCGGTATGCTGTACCGTATGAAGCAAAATGCTGTTGGGCTTGCGAATATTTGTATACTCTCAACCTTTGTGCTTGTCATGCTTTCGTCAACTACTTCGCTGTATTTCGGGATGGAGGATGCCCTGCGCAATCAATATCCCCGCAATATTGAAGCTGCAGGATACAACCTCCCCTTAGCCGACAGCGAAGCGGTTGGAGCAAAGATAGACCGGACAATAGCGGGGAGTGACATAAAAACAAAAAGTACAATTAAATATAGGTATATCGATTATACATTTACACGTGAAGGCAGCCGTTTTACCTTTTCAGACGAAAATATTTACGCCAAAACCGGAAGCACACTTGTGTTTTTAATACCGATAGAGGAATATAACAGAATGCAGGGAACATCAGAAGCTCTTGCTGAAAATGAGATGTTGGTATATTCACCAAAAACAGTATATACAGATACGACGGCTTCATTCAACGATGTTGAGTATACGGTAAAAACCGTTGTAAGCGCGTTAAATGTTGAAGAATTTGCTTATAAGAGACTGACCGATGTTGTCTATTTTATTCTGCCGGATGAGGAGTCAATTGAAGAAATCTATACGCATGTAACCGGCGGAGAATGTGATTGGAACGGACTATCCTACTATTACGGATTTGATGTGGACGGCACTGATAAAGAACAAATCACACTTTTTGAGACGATTTCCGATGCGCTGTCGGACTACCAACAAGACGACAGTAAGGAAACATATGTATCAGTTACCTGCGCCGAACAGAATAAAGGTGAGTTCTTATCTATGTACGGAGGATTATTTTTCCTCGGTATATTTTTAGGGCTGCTTTTCATCATGGCAACGGTATTGATTATGTACTACAAACAAATCTCGGAAGGGTACGACGATAAAGGCCGTTTTGAAATTATGCAAAAGGTCGGTATGAGCCATGATGAGGTCAAAACTGCCATTCGCTCACAGGTCTTGACTGTGTTCTTCCTTCCCCTTATTGCTGCGGGCATACATATTGCCGCCGCATTTAAGATGCTCACGCGATTACTTGCAGTTTTGAATCTAACCAATGAAGCGCTCTTCGCCTGGTGTACGGTTGGAACAATCTTCGTATTTGCGGTTTTTTATGCAATCATTTATGCATTGACGGCAAGAGTGTATTACAAAATAGTTGATACTAATTACTCATAAAAACCTAACTAAAAATTCCGCGAAAAACAGCATAAATCAAAGCTTTTGCTTGAAATTTTAGAGATTTTTTAATCGTGAATTAGTATGAATAAGACAGAAATAGCATTGATTTGTAAAATTTCCCGGTTGCGGAATTAACCGCAACCGGGAAGTTTTTGTGCATCGTTCAGCTATTATTCTGTTTTCGCTTCTTTCGGCTTATGAAACAATAGCTTATCAAACGGAAAATAAACAGTAAACTGTATAAAGCTGCAAACAGCAGTTGCGATATTGGCGGATAATTGCCCGCTAATACCTTTGCCGATTAAAAATGTGTTTAAAATCGGTGAAAGCCAAGCGGAAAAGCAGATAAGCGCAACTGTAAAAATTATATATATCGGCAGCGTAACGGCGACATTCGCACCGCTTTTGAAAGTTTTTTCTTTGTTGACAAAGAACGCGACAATTTGTGCCAATATATTTGCTGTATTGAAAGCAATAAAATATCCCAGCGCGCCGGAAACAATCAATCCCGCGTCGTTGACAGTAACGGGATAATCAAATACAAACCATTTTAAAGGTGTCGCAAACAGTTCTTTGATGAACGGCATCAATATTAGGATATTCAGTGTCCCGTAACTTACAACCGTCGCTAAAAGACTGACGAAAATAAATTTAATAAATTCCCAGAGAGTCTTTTTGCCCGTACCTTTCACTGCGTTGGTATCCATACCGCTTCTTTTGGTCATGTGTATTACCTCTTTCAATTTATTAATATTCTGATTGAGTAACCGCATATCGGCATAGGCCCACGGTATATATTTTGCATCGGTTACCATTTCAACAAAACAGTCCGTTTTGTTGACGAAACAATCCTAATATTATCCCTCTTGAATACAAAGACGGAAACGAATATATAGTAAAATGGTAAAACATTGTGGAATAACGTTCTATATTTATAATAGGAACTTGTAAAGTAAATACACTTTACGGTTATATGCCATAAACAAATTGTTCATAGATGTTTAGTTGAATAGACCCGCGGAACTGTCTTCATGTTCAACAACTCTGCTGCTGATAGTCTCGAAATTCGGCAGCTTAAAATACCCGGTTTTGTGCGCTTTCATTTTCGAACCGGAAAGAATATTAAGCGACATCCTCCCGACATTTACCCCGCGCAGAAGGAAGTTGGTTTTTATCCGGGTATCCTGTATGTCGCCGTATTTAAACATTACTTTTTTCTTTGCAAAAATACCCATTGAATAATGAAAAACACTTTCGTCATATGCGATTGTTTTTGTTTTGTATGCTAACCAACCTCCCAAAGCGGAAAAAATAAATACAAGCACACAGGTCAGGTAAGTATATGAATAATAACTCAGTAAAAATAAAAGCGGCAGCAGTGAAAGCAATACTGTTTGTGCGGCGGCGGGAATAAGCGCGGCTTTGTGGGAGGGGATTGCACCGTCTTTGCATTCGAAATCAGCTGCGCACAACGACAGGACTCTTTCCATCTGTTCTCTGCTGACCAAAAGGCAAAGCCGGGGAGTTTCCGCTTTTTCATTGCCGAGCCCGACCACAGCAACCTCAATCGAATAAAGACCGAAAATTCTTGCCAGTACCGGCTGTTTGATAAAAACGGCGTTGACCTTTTCGTGCTCGAAGATATAGCTCATTTTTTTTATAAAACCACAGTTGATGTAGATATTTTTATCGTCCTTTTCAACAGTGTAACCCGCAAGGTTCATCATCCCCCAAATCATTACAGCCATTCCGCCCGCGAGTGTGAACAGCGCGACGGTTATAGCATTTTTCATATCCCATGCTGATTGCTGCCCAACATTCGGTGAGACAAAGATAAAATACATTGCCGCCAAGCCCTGCAAAATCGGGATAGAAAGTATTTTGTGCCGAATGACCTCGGCGTTTGAAAAGGAGATTACTTTTTCGCGCACACAGAGGGACGGTTCTTCTTTGTGCTGCAACACAGAAGAACCGTCCCTCTGTGTGCTGCCGGCTTTCATAGCAGAAAGCGTATTGCGAAGATCCTGTGCAAGCGGAGTTTTCAGCACGAAAGCGAAGTCGGTTCTGTTTGCGGTATGAGATGAATTCAAGTCGATTTTAACTTTTGTTGTGCCGACAAGCCTTTCAAAGATATTTTGCTCCAAATTCACTGTGGCAATGTTTGATATAGGAAGCTTAGAATGTTTGTTAAAAATTGTTTTACGTTCAAAAATAAAATTCTGATCTTCAATGTAAAAAAAAGTTTTAAGCCAAAATCTGAATGAAATAAAAAGTACGGCGGTTATAAGCAGCAAAAAAGCAAGCCCGCCGAAAACTACAATAGCATTATTTACGTTGGCAGCCTCGGCTGTCAAATCCTGCCAAAACTCCGGCTTAAATATTTTTGTCATGGAGTTTTGTATGCTGTTGGAACCAATGATAATGAACAAAAAAAATACAAAGCCCAATCGCTCAAAAATTATTGAAAAATGGTTACGGGTCGGTTTATTGAACATCTTCTGCAACCCCTTTTGCGCTTAGCTTGCGGCTGATTGAGGCGTTAAGGTAAAGGGCAATAGCTTCGGCTCTTTCCGGCTCCAGAAAACGGAATACGGCGGCGGAGCCGGCGGTCGTGACAATAACTTTTGCCACGCCGACCGCATTGTCAAGCGGACCGCGCTTAATATCAATCTGGTGAATTCTGTCAATCGGCACTATTGTTCTTGTTATAAATAAAATACCTTCAATAATTTCAATTCTGTCCTGCGCAATCAGATATTTATACCGCCTGAAGCGAATCGGCGGCACAATGAAAAAATAAACCGAGCAAAAAATTGCGGTACAGATAAGAATAACAGCGCCGGGTTCCGCATTGCCCGTTAATAACAGCTTAGCGACAAACAGGATTGCGGCGGCGGTAAACAAAAAAATAAGCCCTATTGCCGAAGTGATGCGCATCAGTTTCAGGGCTTTTTTTGAAAGAGTCTCGTATTGCATTATTAGCTCCTTTGGGTTTATTCGTAGCCTTTTATCATTTCTTTGGTTAAAATACTGCTGTAGAACCTGATGGTCTGAATCACCCGTTTCAACGGGTTGGGATTCCACTCAGAAGGGTCGGCTGGTTTTATGCCGAGTTCTTCAAGCTGAGGAATAAACATCTCCATTCGCAGCGCAAAGTCTTTGATATTTTTATTTTCCGGATTTGTCCAGCCTGTTTCGGCAACAGCGGCAAAACGTGGATATGTCAAATAGCACATATGTTCAAAATCCCGTACATGTTCTGTCCAAATCGGGGCTTCAACACCTGCTATATTGATGCTTGTGTCTTCGCGGATTCCTTTCAGTATCGGGTTAAACCGATAGGTTTTGTTAAGGGGTGTCATGCTATACGGGTAATCGGTATAATAATGATAAAAAGGTGATACAATAATTTGACCGCCTTTATTGGCGAAATCAACACTGAGTTTTTTGCGGTCCATCCACATCTGCACCAGTATACCTTCGTTAAGCAGGCCGCTTTTAAGGCTTTCATTCCAGGTGATTGCCGTACGGCCATTTTCACGTAGAAAGTCGGCAACGCGGTTCATAAACCAGCCTTGCAGTTCATCCTCGTCGTTAAGCCCAAGCTCATTCATCATATTCTGACAGTCGGGGCATTCTTCCCAACGCTTTTTGGGAGCCTCATCTCCGCCGATATGAATATATTTTGAGGGGAAAATATTCAGCACTTCGCTTAATACATCGAAAATCAGCTCAAAAGCCGCATCCTTGCCGACACAGAGAATATCCGGGAAAATTCCCTGTCTTGTTTCTACGGCAATAGGCAGCCCCCGGCAGGAAATTTCTGGGTAGGAGGCTATAGCCGCAACCATATGTCCGGGCATTTCAATCTCGGGAATAACTTCAATATACCGCTTCGCGCAGTACGCAACTATTTCATTGAGTTCAGCCTTTGTGTAATAACCGCCGTAAGCGTCACCGTTATGCACTTTTCCAAAATCCGAGCTTGCGCGCATGGAGCCGATTTCTGCCAGACGCGGATGGCTTTCAATTTCAATACGCCAGCCCTGGTCATCGGTAAGGTGCCAGTGCATAACGTTTAATTTTAGCAAAGCGGCAGCGTCAATAAGTTTTTTGATATCTTCAAGCTTCGTCATGTGGCGCACGGAGTCGAGCATAAAGCCTCTGTAAGCAAACACCGGCTCATCGCGGATATCAAGGCAGGGGAGCGTGTCTCCGCTTGTTGCCACAAGTTGCCGTAAAGTTTGTTTAGCGTAAAACGCCCCCGGCTTTCCGCCCGCGGTTATTTTAATCTTACCTTTCGATATTACCAGTTCGTAACCTTCCGGGCCGAAAATATCGTCTGAAATGTTAATTGAGGAGGAACCGATGTCAATATCGGCAACGGGAATTGTGCCGCCGAGAAATTTGACATAGTTCGAGTATGGTATAATATTCAAGCGTTTCATGGCATTTCTCCTCCATTATGTTGGGTATATTGTACCGCACTTATGCTGTAAAAGCAAACATATTTATACTAACCACCGACAAAAAGCATTGATTCCTTGAGGTCTTTTTTTCACCGCACTGCGTTGTCCTCCTTGCCTTGCAACAGCAAAGCATCGTCGTCCGTCTTGTGCGGTATAAAAAATCTTCGTAAAACTAACAACGCTTTTCATCGCCGATTAGTATTAGAAGGGGCGTAACAAATATTATTGTTACGCCCCGGGGGTTTCTTATCAGTCTTCCTCTGATTTCTCCTCTTTTTCTTCTGTTCTGTTTCTCGGCAAAATCTCAACCCGTACCTTGTCTATCCGTCTTTCTTCAACACTTAAAACAGTAAAACGGAGATTGTCATATTCCACTTCATTCATCTCACCGTCTTTAGGCAAAAAGCCTAAAAGACTTATGATGAAACCTGCCAAAGTATCATAATCACCCTCAGGCATTTCGGTGCCGAGGAGTTCTTCCACTTCATCAATTGCGGTAATACCGTCAATAGTAAAGGTTGTATCGTTAATCTGGGAAATCTCTACCGCTTCATTGTCGTACTCATCCTGGATATTGCCGACGATAGCTTCAAGCAAATCCTCAAGCGTTATAATTCCGGCAGTGCCGCCGTATTCATCAACGACAATTGCCATTTGAACATGGCTGGCGGTCATTTCTTTAAACAGCTCCCCGCAGCGTTTTGTTTCGGGGATATAGTATGCCTTGCGCATGATGTTGCGGAGTGCTTTATCGCGGGGCAGGTCAGTGCCGATATATTTCAGCAAATCTTTCACATAAACGATGCCGATAATATTGTCCGGGTCATCTTCGTATACAGGGATGCGGGAGTAGCCTTCGTCTATCGCGATTTTTATGATATCTTCAAGGCTGTCATCCGCCTCTACGGCGCTCATGTTGGTGCGGTGTGTCATGATATCTCCGACATCAATATCGTCAAATTCAAAGATATTGTTGATCATTTCTTTTTGGCCTTCTTCAATGACGCCATGCTCGCCGCCGACATCGACCATCATGCGGATTTCTTCTTCGGTTACGGATTTTTGGCTTGCATTGGGGTCAAAGCCGAAAAGACGGACAAAAATATTGGTCGAAAACGACAGCAGTTTCACAAAAGGCTTTGCCGCTTTTGCAACAAAGAGCAAAATTCCGATAACTTTAAACGATATCTTTTCCGGAATCTGCATAGCGATTCTCTTCGGAACAAGCTCGCCCAAAACCAGCGAAAAATAGGACATGATAACGGTTATAACTACAATAGAAAAACCGCTGATTATACCTTGGCTCAAATCACCGATATAAGGTATTTTGGTTATCAACCCCGTCAGTTTATCGACAAAAGCGCGTGACGCGGAAGCGGATGTTAAAAAGCCCGCCAAGGTTATGCCGATTTGAATTGTGGAAAGAAAGTTGCTTGAATTTCCGGTCAGTTTCAGAACTTGTTTTGCCCTTTTATGCCCTTCCTCGGCCATTCTGTTAATCTTGTTGTCGTTGAGGGTAATGATAGCAATTTCGCTCATCGCGAAAAACGCATTCATCAGAATCAACAGAAAAAGTATGAGCAGCTGAAAAAGAAGACTTGTAGCAGGGTCGGGGTCATCCATTTTGGATAAACTCCTTTCAAAATTTAGTATTTGCATTTTTAGATAATAACTAATTATACATACAATTATTGCAACTGTCAAATCCCAAAAAAGCTGATAATATCCGATAAAACGGCGTAAGAATTATTCGGAGGGCATTATTTAAAAAAATTAAGCACCCAAAGACCCACAGATGTCAAAAATGGGCAATTACGGGAAAAATTCAAATAATATTACAATGTATACAAATTATTAAAGTACCTGCCGCCTATCTTTGCCCAATATTATACCATATTAATAGTTTACATTGTGCGCCCGAAATGGTACTATATATTGTGGTAAACTAATATTATTGCATATTGCATAATTCAAGGAGGAAATTTTTAAAATGGCAAGAAAGTCCAAAACAATGAAAGGCAACGCCGCAGCGGCATATGTATCCTATGCGTTTACGGAAGTTGCTGCAATCTATCCCATCACCCCATCGTCTGATATGGCAGAAGAAACCGATGCAATGTCGGCTGCGGGGGTTAAAAACATTTTCGGTCAAACCGTTAAGGTTGCCGAAATGCAGTCCGAAGCAGGTGCGGCAGGCGCTGTTCACGGCTCTCTGGCTGCAGGCGCGCTTACAACTACCTACACCGCTTCTCAAGGGCTTCTTTTAATGATACCGAACATGTACAAAATAGCGGGCGAACTGCTGCCGAATGTGATTGATGTTTCGGCTCGCTGCGTCGCTACCCATGCGCTTAACATCTTCGGTGACCATTCGGATATTTATGCCTGCCGTCAAACAGGTTATGCAATGCTTTGCTCAACCAATGTGCAGGAGGTGATGGATTTAGGCGCTGTAGCCCATCTTTCAACCATCAAGAGCCGTGTGCCTTTTGTTCATTTTTTCGATGGCTTCAGAACATCCCACGAAATCCAAAAGATCAATGTTTGGGACTATAAAGAACTCGCGGGGATGGTGGATATGGATGCTGTTAACGCGTTCCGCCGCCGTTCGCTGAATCCGGAGCATCCCGTGCTTCGCGGTTCCGCTCAAAACCCGGACATCTTCTTCCAGGCCCGTGAAGCCTGCAACCCTTATTATGAAGAAGTTGTTAAGGTTACAGAAAATTACATGAATGAAGTGAACAGCAGGATCGGCACAAAATATAAGCTGTTCAACTACTACGGTGCCCGTGATGCGGAAAAAATTATTATCGCGATGGGCTCTGTATGCGATACCATTGAAGAAACAATCGATTATCTCAATGCCAATGGCGAAAAGGTCGGCCTTATCAAGGTTCGCCTGTTCAGACCGTTCTCTGCGAAACATCTGCTTGCCGCAATGCCCGCAACGGTTAAAAGCATTTCCGTGCTTGACCGCACAAAAGAACCCGGTTCCCTTGGCGAACCACTCTGGCTTGATATTGTTGCTTCGCTTAAAGACACCAAGTTTGAAAAAGTTCCCGTTTACGGCGGCCGCTACGGTCTTGGCTCCAAGGATACCAATCCGAGCAGCATCATCTCGGTTTACCGCAACATGGAAGCGGCCAAACCCAAGAAACGATTCACTATTGCCATTGATGACGATGTAACCAACCTTTCTCTCAAAAATAAAGAGAATCCGGATACCACACCAAAAGGCACCTTCTCCTGCAAGTTTTGGGGCCTCGGTGCGGACGGCACTGTTGGCGCGAATCAAAACTCCATAAAGATTATCGGCGACAACACCGACATGTACGCGCAGGGCTATTTTGCTTATGACTCCAAAAAGTCGGGCGGTATAACAATTTCTCATTTGCGTTTCGGTAAAAAGCCGATTAAGTCAACTTATTATATTCACAAAGCCGACTTTGTTGCCTGTCACAACCCATCCTATGTTGATAAATACAGGATGGTTGAGGATTTAAAAGAAGGCGGCATATTCCTGCTCAACTGTTCATGGTCCACGGAAGAACTTGACAAAATGCTTCCCGGTTCCGTGAAACGCTATATTGTAAAAAATAAGATTAACTTATATACCATTGATGCTACACACATCGCAGTTGAATTGGGGCTTGGCGGCAGGGTTAACACCATTCTTCAAGCAGCTTTCTTTAAACTTACCGGTATCATTCCGGGTGATAAAATCGTTCAGTTGATGAAGGATGCCGCTACCAAGTCTTTCTCGGCAAAGGGCGAGAAGGTTGTAGCTATGAACCACGCAGCAATCGACCGCGGCTTTACCGGCGCCGTTAAGGTTGCAGTATCTTCCGAGTGGGCAAAGGCAAAGGATATTACAACTGAAACAATCGTTGAAACCGACCGCGCAGATTTAAAGAAGTTTGTTACCGATGTTCTCCATCCGGTTAACGCCCAGCTTGGCGACAAAATTCCTGTTTCGACTTTCGCGAATACCGCGGACGGTACATTCCCGCAGGGTTCCTCAGCCTTTGAAAAACGCGGCATCGCGGTAGACGTACCGACATGGATCCCCGAAAACTGCATTCAGTGCAACTACTGCTCCTATGTCTGCCCGCACGCGGTTATCAGGCCGTTCGCACTGACCGAAGACGAAGCTTCTAAGGCTCCCGCAGGTATGAAGATGAAGCCGTTAAACGGTGTTGCCGGCCTACAGTTCGCTTTGACAGTTTCTTCGCTTGACTGCTACGGCTGCGGTTCCTGCGCAAATGTCTGCCCGGGTACAAAGGGCAATAAGGCGCTTGTGATGAACCCATTGGCAACCCAGCTGCCGGAACAATTGAACTTCAATTATGCGCTTGCTTTGCCTGAAAAACCTGAAGTCAATGCCAAGTTTGCTGATTCCACCGTCAAGGGCAGCCAGTTTAAAACTCCGCTGCTCGAGTTCTCGGGCGCCTGCGCGGGTTGCGGCGAAACACCGTACGCCAAACTTGTTACCCAGCTCTTCGGCGAAAGAATGTATATTGCTAATGCCACAGGCTGTTCTTCCATCTGGGGCGGTTCCGCTCCCAGCACCCCATATACCGTCAACAAACAGGGCAAGGGCCCGGCGTGGGCAAATTCCCTTTTTGAAGATAATGCAGAGTACGGTTACGGTATGATGCTCGCTAATGATCAAATTCGCAACCGTATAGCAACAAGTGTTGCCGCGCTTGCAGAATGTTCGACAAGCTGCTGCGAATCCTCCGAAATTGCTCAGGCTGCAAAAGCCTGGCTCGAAACGAAGGATGACGGCAATTTGAACAGCGCAGCCTCCGATGCGCTTTTGAAGGTTATCAAAGAAACCAAGTTCGAAAAGGACTGCTGCAAAGAAGCGGTTGAAACAATTCTTACCGACAGCGATTATCTTGCTAAAAAATCCATTTGGGCCTTCGGCGGCGACGGCTGGGCGTATGATATCGGCTTCGGGGGTTTGGACCATGTGCTTGCACAAAACGAAAATATCAATATTCTTGTATTTGACACCGAGGTATATTCAAACACCGGTGGACAAGCCTCAAAGTCAACACCGGTCGGAGCAATCGCGAAATTTGCGGCGGCAGGAAAGACTGTTAAGAAAAAGGACTTAGCCCAGATAGCGATGAGCTATGGGTATGTTTATGTCGCGCAGGTCGCTATGGGCGCCGATTATGCGCAGTGCATCAAAGCCTTTAAAGAAGCGGAAAGCTATGACGGACCCTCCATTATCATTGCGTATGCTCCCTGTATCAACCACGGCATCAAGGGCGGCATGGGTATCAGCATGACAGAAGAAAAAGCGGCTGTCGCGGCAGGTTATTGGCACAATTTCCGCTTTGACCCGAGACTTGTTGAAGAAGGCAAAAACCCGTTCAGCCTGGACAGCAAAGCTCCTTCGGAAAGTTACCGTGACTTCATCATGAATGAAGTGCGCTACAGCTCGCTGTTCCGCGCACTGCCGGCAGGTGCCGAGGCGCTGTTAAACCGTTCGGCTGAGGATGCCAAGGAGAAGTATGAGCATCTTTTAAGAGTGAAAGAAATGTACAGACCGGCAGAGCAAGTTAAGCCCGAAGCATAGTCACTGCAAAAAAATATTCAATACGCAAAAGCGGCTGAAGTAAAACTTCAGCCGCTTTTTTATAATGAAAAGTGCACCGCAGCTATTGCAAAAAATAATAGCGTTGGTATGAAAGGTTGTAATGGTAGTCAGGCTCCTGTATAATATTATCAATTATATTTGTGTTGGTTGAAATACAGATAAATGGGGGGATACCAGATGGAAGAACTCTTGGTTGCGGCGGCTTTTTATATAACTTGTGCAATGGCGGTTGTAGTAACTATCCTTCAAATGCGCAAAGCAACAAGGCTGAAAAGAATATTGGCAAGCGCCTTTCTGTTTGCTGCCGGGTTCATTGCACTTTGCTGCCAAAGGAACTTTATCCGTTTCAGCTATTTTATTTTGGGCGGACTGCTTTTTTCCGCTGTCGGCTTGATTCTGCTCGGCGCCCGTAAAAGCAGCGTCTTGCGGGGTATGGGCGCCGCATCGTTTATTTTTGTGAATGTTTTTTATTTTTTTGCGTTTAAAAATAATCTTGCCGACGAGTTTGAAACAGGGCCGTTCAACATCATCTTTTTTGCGGCACTGGTTGTGTTTTTGGATTTTGGCGGCCTTGCTTTTTTGGCGGGTGAAAAGAGCTTCGCGCTTAAAAACCTTTTATTGCTGCCGAATGTGATTGCAGCATCCATCACCGCGTCGCTCGGCGTTTCCCTCGGCATCCGTTACTTGGATGTTGAATCTTACAGCATAACCCTTGGCCTGCTGTTGATTTTCGGCTGTGTGCTTTTTGCATATGCCAATCTTGCCGTATGCAAATCGTTTGTTAAAATAGACCGTTACGATTTGAACAGAAAAATCGATAACTTTGAAAAATTTGCCGTTCCTGCCTACTACATCGGGCAGCTGCTGTTTGTTGCCGGGATGCTCTTTGTGCGCATACGCAGACAATAAGGATAAAGAAGATTTTACTTTTAGATGCGTATATATGCCGTGCAAACATAGTCTGTCCGGTCGAACGGCTCAAACGCTCGGCAAGAAGAAGGATGATTAAAATATGTTCATACGAAAAGTGCTTATTTCCCTATTGGCGTTCACCTTAATCCTTTCCATGAGCGGCTGTGCTTTAAAAAAATATGCAACGGAGCCGGCAGCGGAACCAATGAGTACCGTTCCGGTGGATACACAGCCGGGAGCGCCGAAAATCGTGATTGCCGAAAACGGCAGGAACGCTTATGCAATTGTCAGGGGCAAAGACGCCGGGCGCAGCGAAGTTTTTGCCGCGGCCGAGCTTGCCAAATATATTAAACAATCCACCGGTGCGGACCTGGCTGTTGTGACAGATGACGTCCCCGGGACCGCCAGGGAGATACTCGTCGGCAAAACAAACCGTGTACAAGACAGTTTTGTTGACCGGGAATCCCTCGGCACGGACGGATTTATTATAAAAGCAGTCAATGAAAAACTGATTATCGCCGGGGGTGAAATCAGAGGCACTCTGTTTGGCGTTTACGATTTTCTGGAAGATTTCCTGGGATGCCGCTTCTTTACAGCTTCGCTTGAAACGGTGCCGCAAATCAGCACATTGGCCGTGAACGCAGCCGCCGATGTTTCCGAAAAACCGCTTTTGAATTTTCGCGATACGCTTTGGAAGAGCACCTTTTCCCCGGGGATAAGGGGCAAATTCCGCCTCAACGGTGAACTGATGCCCGGGTTTGACATGAGCGGGCCGCTGAATGTCAATTTTGATACCATTCAACTTTTTTGCGGAACGATTTTTCAGTATGTCGGTCAGGAATACTTTGATTCACATCCCGAGTACTTTGCAATGAATAATAATGGCGAACGTATTACCGACCAGGCTTGCTTTTCGAGCGAAGGGCTGTATGACACCGTGCTTGAATTGATACGCAAGCGTTTCAGCGAGAATCCGGACCTGACTTGCTTTTATATCACCCCCAACGACAACCCGAATTATTGCCAATGCCCCCAATGCGCGGCGCTTGACGGGCAGGAGGGCAGCCACTGTGCTTCCACACTTAACTTTGTCAACCGAATAGCCGATGCGGTTAAAGATGAATTTCCCGGCAGAACGATCAACATGCTCGCTTACATGTATACGCGCACACCCCCGAAAACAATTACGCCTGCGGACAATGTGGTGATCCAAATCGCCGCCGAAGACAGTTATTATATGAAACCTTACAAAGAAAACAGCCCGCGTCTTGTCAGCGATTTGGAGGGCTGGTCTGCGAAAAACAGCAAGCTGCTTGTTTGGGATTATACGACGAATCACGGCCATTTCAACATTTTGTATCCGAACGTTAAGGTGGCAGTCGAAAACGTCAAATGGTTCTATGAAAACGGCGCGACAGGCATATTCCTGCAGGGCAACGGCTATGACATCGGTGGTGAATTCGGCGAGCTGCGAGCATATATTGCCGCAAAAATCCTTTGGGACCCGTACTGCGATATTGATAAACACATCCGTGAATTTATGCAGGCTTATTACGGGGACGGGTACACGAACATTCTGAAATTTATAGATTTCACGGCCGGCAAGGCGAATTCGGACTGGCACGGCGGAGATGCGCTGCGCACCGTTGGGCTGACAAACGGCGATTTGATATACTGTGATGCTTTATGGGACGCGGCGGAATCCTCAGCCGGCAGCGAAACGCAGCTATTTAATATCCGGCGTTCGCGCATTCAGCTGCGCTACTATAAGAGTATGGCGCGGAAGTTGGAATTCAGCAACTTGAATCTTTTCCGAAAAATCAGCGAAAACCAAAAACTGTATTATGACATGATCGAGCTTGGCATTGAGTATATCCATGAGCAGCGGCGTATCAAACCGGAAAAGCCGAATCTGCTGCAAAGCGCCGATAAATGGAAGGAAAACGAAGCCCGCTGGTTTTAACAGCAACAAACAAATTAATAAGCGGGGCAGATCGCAAGACCTGCCCCGCTGCAATTTTATAATCATCCTGATTTTAAAAATTCGGGATTTTGAACACTTTGTTCTTTTCCAGTGCCAGCCCCAACGGCAGGCCCAGCGCATAGCAAATAACCAGTTCGCCGAGCGCTACCCAGCCGGTGGAGACCAAAAAGCCGGTTATACTTGCCCCGCCGGGCAGAAAAAAAGTGATTTCCGCACCGATAATCAGCGCATTGAAGACAACAGGCGCCAACGGCGCAAGAGCAGGGATATTCTTGAAGCGGACACCGCGCAGCAATCTTGTGGAAACGGCTGCAAGGGCGGTGGCCAGCGTGCCGCAAATGATATCCACAATACCGTAGGGACTGCCAAGGTTACCTATAAAACAACCGATTGTTAAACCGGGAATTGCCGCCGGCGTGAGTATTGGTAGAATGGTAAGCGCTTCGGAAATGCGAAATTGAACAGGACCATAAGCAAGACCCCAAACAGCGGAAAAATAAGTCAGCCCCGCGTATAAAGCAGCAATAAGCGCGCTGCTTACGAGAAAGACCGTGCGTGTATTTTTCATGGTCCGCAGTTCCTTTCTTAACATGAGTCGTACAGATAGAATTCGTTCAACGGTTAAAGATAGTCGCAGAGTGAAGACAGCCTTTCAACCGCAACATCCGCGCGAATAGCGGAAGCCGCATAATCCGCCGCTGATGTTACCCCTGTCATAACAAGTGCTGCCGGTATACCGTGGGTTGTGCCGATAGCAATATCCGTAACCAAACGGTCACCGACAAAAGCCAGCTCTTCTTTTTCACAGCCGAGCAGGCGGGTAATATAATCCACCGTAGAGGTCATCGGCTTACCCATAACAACGGGGCGCCTGCCTGTTGAAGCGGCAAACATTTCGATCATCGAACCGGTATCGGGCATATAACCTTCGGCTGTCGGGCAGTTAAGGTCAGGATGTGTGGCAATATATATGGCGCCTGCATCAAGGAATTTAACGGCATCCCACATTTTTTGGTAGGTTAGTGTGGTGTCGAATCCCAGTACAACAATATCGGGGTTGCTTTTAACCAAAGGAATACCTGCCGCCGCAAAATCCGCCTCTAAGAGCTCATTGCCAAGCAAAAATACACTTTTTTGCGGATGGTTTTGTTTCAGGTAATCAATAGTTACATGCGAGGAGATGATAATCTTGTCGCTTGCAACGGAGAAACCCATTTTGGCAAGCTTGTCTTGGCAGGACGCAATATTGTTTGATGAGTTGTTTGTAAAAAAATAAAAATCCCTTCCGGTTTCTTTCAAACGCTCAATAAAAGCAATCGACCCTTCAATAAGCTTCCCGCCAAGGTAAAATGTGCCGTCCATGTCAATAATAAAATATCCGGTTTTTGAGAAAATGGATTTATCCGTCATTAATGCAGTCCCCTTCGTTTATTTCGGTAATTTTACCATAAACACTATTCAAAAACAAGTGCGGAATGCTGTTATCTACTGTCCGCACGATGACAGTCAGCGTGAAAAAAAGTAAAAGCCAATTTGACTTGTGTTGTTTGACAATGTTTTAATTTTGATGTAAAATATACGTTAAGATGGCAGTATTAATCACGCTTGGGTTTATAGCGGGAGATGGACCGGAATGATTAATGTGAACTTAAAAATGCTTCGTAATGCATGCGGGCTGACTCAGCAGCGAATTGCCGATATGCTGAATATTGACCGGTCTACCTACTCCTATTACGAAACAGGCAAAACCAAGCCCGATGTGGAAACGCTGATAAAAATTTCCCGTATTTATTATGTTACGCTTGACGCCTTGGTTAACAATCATTTCGAACTTGGCAAAGCAAGGATACATACGGAGCAATTATCAAAACCCGAGCATGTCCCCCCCCAACTTTTTTCCGATCTTGACCGTGAAGAGCAAAATGTTGTATTGCTTTTCAGAATGTGCAAAGACAGAGATACTGCTTTACGCATTCTTCATGAGTTTATGGTTTCAAATGAATACGAACCGGAATCCAAGGAAAATCCGGAAAAATAATTATATTGTTTCTGTCATACTAATTCACGAATAAAAAACCTCTAAAAAATCAAGCAAAGGCTTTGATTTATGCGGAATTTTTAGTTAGGTTTTTATGAGTAATTAGTACAAGTGATAAAGATAAACGGGAATATTTGGCTCAAAACCAAAATATTTCCCGGTTTTTGTTTTATACTAATCTCCATTCAAAAGAAAGATAAAATCTATCTTTTGAATATGCTGTTTTTAGACAGCGGGGCAGCAAATTGCTGCCGAAGATGCCGTTCAATGCTATCTGCCAGCGGCTTTAGCCGCAGCAGCAAGCTTGCTTGCTGATTAAAAATGTAGCTGCTTTTTTATGCAGAATATTATTATAAATGGCTTGCATACAGTAATATAAAACAGGAAAACACAAGTTGTTGTGCATTTAATGTTGACAATACGCATATGTTGTGATATAATCATCACATAGAAAGCAAAAAGACACCTGTCATTATTGGAGTACCATTATTCGTACCGAAAATCTCAAATTATCGAACATTTGTGTTGACAAACCAAAAAAGAGTGTTATAATTGTAAACAGAAGAACAAATGTTCAGCTTGTTTTGAGGAGGGTTTTATATGTCAGCAGGTTTTGCAGTTCAGTCAATTTTTGAAATCACGGCAGTATTATTACTCATATGGGGTTTCATCAATGAAAAGAAGTTTATAGCTTTTGAGAATAAGCTTGCACGGGCTATTGCTATAAATATTCTCAACCACCAGCACCGCAAGATTGCCGAACAAAAGCGCGCAGAAGCCGAAAAGCAGAACCATGAACAACCGGTTCCTTTTACGTTGGCTGTTCAGCAGTCTGTGCAAAAACCGTTAGAGCAGGAGTGCCCAGATTGGGGTATCTTGACAGCTTAATGTGCAAAAGGGGAGCTTGGGTTTTCTTGAGCCCTTTTATTTAAGGAGGCGAATTAAATTCGCCTCCTTTTGAGTTTTTCAGACTAATTAACGATTAAAAAACCTCTAAAAAATCAAGCAAAAGCTTTGATTCATACTATTCGCCATTTTAATGCAGAATAGTATTATTAGGTTTTGTGCGGATTATTTAGTTAGGTATTTATGAGTAATTAGCATCAGATGTCTTTAAATTTCAGGTTGTCTATCATTTTCTTTTTTTCATCCCACAGCACCTGAGAGAGGTCAACATAATAGTTGTGGGGGTTTTCAAAACGAAGAACTTCCTCCCAAAGCGTATCAACCTGCTGTGAACAATAGGCTTTTATTTCGTCAAGCGCCGGACGCTCATAAACACAGCTGCCTTTTTCAAACAGTTTTTGCAACAGGGGACGGGCAACAAAATTTTTAATGGTTTTGCGCTTCCATGTATAATCGGGATCGAAAAGTTCATAAGGCTCATTCTCGTCAATTTCCTCGTTCGAAAGTGTAATTAAATCAGCTATTGCTTTGCCGGAGTCCCTGTCAAAAAGCCGCCAGACCTTTTTAAAGCAAGGGGTAGTAACTTTGGTAACATTCTCGCTCAGCTTAATTTTCGGCTCGACAATACCGTTTCGCTCCATCGCGCTAAGTTTATACACTCCGCCGAAAATCGGTGAGGATGCCGAGGTGATAAGACGTTCGCCGACGCCGAAGGTGTCTACTTTCGCGCCTTGACTGAGCATATCCCGGATAATGTATTCATCCAATGAATTGGATGCAATTATTTCGCAGTCGGGAAAACCGGCCTCATCCAAAAGTTTGCGGACCTTACGTGAAAGGTAGGCAATGTCGCCGCTGTCAATTCTTACTGACTTGGGACGAAAACCCTTGGGGACAACCTCTTTATTAAAAGCCTCAATTGCGTTGGGTATTCCGGATTTCAAGGTATTGTATGTATCAACAAGCAGGGAGCAATTGCCGGGGTACTCCCGCGCATAAGCGCAAAAAGCGTCAAGTTCGCTTTCAAACATCTGTATCCAGCTATGCGCCATAGTCCCCATGGCGGGTATACCTAAGTCCCTCTCGGCTAAAGTGCAGGCCGAACCCGCACATCCGCCGATATATGCTGCTCTTGCACCATATTCGGCAGCATCAAATCCCTGGGCTCTGCGGGAGCCGAATTCCATAACGGTTCTTCCCTGAGCCGCTCTGACCACTCTGTTGGCTTTGGTTGCAATAAGGCTTTGATGATTGATGCAAAGTAAAATCATTGTTTCAATAAACTGTGCTTGAATAATGGGCCCTCTTACGGTGACTATCGGTTCTCCCGGAAAAACCGGTGTGCCTTCGGGAACCGCCCAAACATCGCAATTAAACTTAAAATCCGCAAGATAGTCAAGAAACTCGGCTTTAAAACCTTTACTGCGCAGAAAAGATATATCCCTGTCCGTGAAGTGCAAATTCTCGAGATATTCCGTCAGTTGTTCGACGCCTGCCATTATAGCAAAACCCCCGGCATCCGGTGTGCTGCGGAAAAACATATCGAAATATGCGATTGTATCTTTTAGCCCGCTTGAAAAATAACCGTTTGCCATAGTAAGTTCATAAAAATCGACAAGCATTGTCAGATTTCTTGAAGCGTTTTTTTCTTTGTTCATGAAAGAAACATCCCTTTCTGTAGAAAACGAACCGTATTTTATAACATCCGAAGTACGATCATCGGTGTAATCGTACCAATAAATCGCAAAGCGATTTATTAAGGAGATATTAATTATATCACGATTTATAATTGAATTAAACATTTATTTAGGTATGAAAATTGTCGCAAAATTTTTATACATTCAGTAACAAATTCTTTGCCGGCAAGATCTTATTTTAATATAGAGGAGGCATTTAAGCCATTTTGTGTGGATTGTTTTTCATATTTCTATGACAGTCATTAATGTCAATTTAAGTTGTGTTATCAGAAAATTTAGTAAAATTTAACAATTCGTACATGATTGCAAGTAGGCAGATAAACTTTGAAAAATTTAAAATTTGGAATTAAATTCAAAAATAACGTGAAAAGGTGTAAAATATTGTATATTATGTATACTAATATATAAACAAAGGAAAATAAAATTATCATATATGTGACAATACTTCACGTTACCAATTTAATTTTAGAATAATACTTGCTTTTATTTCTAATAAGTGATACAATTAACACAATTTAAAGAACGATTCATCGTACTTTAGTAACTTTGCGGACAAATTATTATACACACAGTAGAATTAATGTCCGCCGCATTCAACAGATGTGTTTTAATCAGGCACATACTAAAAAGAAGGAGGTAGTATTATGAGAATCAGAAAGCAGGCATTGGGGGATCGCAATATCGTAGGTGCTAAGATCGAACAGCAGAGAAAATCAATCAACATGAAACAAAAGGATTTGCTTACTCAGCTTCAAATCAAAGGTATCGATCTTAATGCATCAGGTCTTTCCAAACTCGAAGGTCAATTACGTTATGTAACAGACTTTGAACTTAAGGCTCTTGCAGAAGTGCTTGGCGTAACAGTCAACTGGATGCTGGGTATTGACTAATACCCAACCGGCAAAAATTATTTATTAAAAAGGCGGGCAGTTTGCCCGTCTTTTTTGATTTAATAGCTCATAAACTATATCGGTGTTTTTTTGAATGATTGTGGATTTTATTATCTGTTAATCTAATATTGACAGATAAGTTGGATTAATATTATAATATCAAAAACTGATCAAATGCGTATTAAAGTGTTGAGTTAACAGTTGTTTTGTTGAAATGTTTGCTTAAGTGAAGAGACCAAAAAATTCAGAACGGTACATTAATGCTGGTTTATAGTTTATTGATTCATATTCGATGATTCTAATACTATTTTCGGTGTTGAGGTGCCGGTTTTGACATTATTTATGAAAGAGGCGAAATGTATGAGACTGAAAAAAATAATCAGCATTATCCTTTCATTGGCATTAATAACAGGCGCAGCTGCTTTACCGGTATCTGTTCGTGCAAGCGAGCATGTATTTACGGTTGTTGACGGTGTGCTTACTGCATATACCGGACCCGGCGGTGAAATTGCTATTCCGGAAGGTGTGACAAGCATCGCAAAAAAAGTTTTTTACGGGAACACAAGTTTAACCGGTGTTACATTTCCAAACAGTTTAACCGGTATCGGAGACCAGGCTTTTTGGTATTGCACTTCCCTGGCAAGTGCCAACATGCAAAACAACCTTGTAACTATCGGCTATGGCACGTTCTATAACTGCAACACATTAACCGGTATTGTTTTGCCGCCAAACCTCACAACTATTGGCGGTTCTGCATTTAGATATTGTTCAAAGCTTACGGAAATAACAATTCCTCCAAGCGTTACACAAATTTTCAATGACGCGTTTCAAGACTGTTCGGGTATTACGACTGCCACCGTTATCCCGGGCAGTGTATTAAATATTGGTGACGGTGTATTCGCCCGTTGCACAAAACTTGCAGAGATTACTCTCGGTGAAGGGATTACGTTAATAGGAGCCAGTCTGTTCTTAAGCTGCACCGCGTTGACCGGTATTAATATTCCGGCTACCGTTAAAAGCATCGGGGCAGATGCTTTTGAGGGTTGCACCCAATTGGCTGCCGTGAATATTCCTATGGGCATTTTAAGTATCGGAAACGAAGCATTCAGAGGCTGCAGCAAGCTGGCAACAATCAGTATACCGAGCAGTGTAAAAAGTTTTGGTTACTCTGTATTCGATAAATGCTCAAACCTTACCGATGCTGAAATACTGGCTGATATAACAGATACAAACACAAATACATTTCTTGATTGCACATCATTAAAAAATGTGACCTTACCGGCAGGTTTAATCAGCATAGGTACCTATGCATTTGACAGCTGTTCATCCCTTGAAAACATAACTGTTCCCGCCGGAGTTACAAGTATCTCGGCAGGAGCATTTATGGATTGCTCCTCGCTTGAAAGTTTTATATTTCCTGCCGGAGTGACAAATATTGCGAACTATACGTTTAAGGGCTGTGCGGCTTTGGATGGAATCACTATTCCTGCATGTATAACGAGCATCGGAAACTCTGCATTTGAAAATTGTTCGTCTCTGAAAAGTATAACTATACCCGCCGGTGTTATGAGCATCGGTACATTGGCGTTTAATAATTGCTCAAGTATGATGGAGATTTTGGTTGACAGCTCAAATACAGTTTACTCAAGCGAAGACGGTATGCTATTGAACATATTGAAAACACAGCTGATTTTTTGCCCCACAAAAAAAGCGGGAATCGTAACAATACCTGCAACCGTCACAAGTATTTCAGATAAAGCGTTTTATAATTTAACAGAGATTACCGGCGTCAATGTTCTCGGTAACTTGTTGAGTATAGGAAACAGTTCGTTTTCCGGCTGCTCCGGTCTGGAAAGCATTAATATCCCGGCCAGTGTAACAAGTATAGGCAACTCAGCATTTGAAAACTGCTCAAATCTTTCAAGTGCTGCAATTCCGTTATATGTGGTAAGTATAGGAAGTTATGCATTTTATAAATGCACAAGTCTTTCGAATGCGGTTATTCCGGGAGGGGTTTCAATCATTGGGGATCAAACATTTTACGGCTGCACGGGTCTTACGGATGTTACCGTTTCTGCGGGAGTCCAATCCATCGGGAACTGGGCGTTTTATGGGTGTAGCAACCTTTCAGATGTTTCGATTTCCTCGAGTATATCAAGCATAGCAAAAAGTGCTTTTGCACTATGTACAAGTTTAGAAAACATAACACTTCCCGGAAGTTTGATTAGCATGGGGGATTATGCTTTTTCGGGTTGTTCGGGATTAAAAAACGTTACTGTTTTAAACGGCGCAAAAGCAATTGGGAATTACGCGTTTAAAGACTGTTTGAACCTGTACAGCGTCAGCATTGCCGACAGTGTCGCAAGTATCGGCATATCCGCATTTGGCGGCTGCTCTGCGCTCACGGAAGTTAATATCCCGGGCAGCCTGACAACCCTCAAGGAGGCAGCTTTTTGGAATTGTACCAGCTTAAAGCGTTTAACTATACCAAGCAGCGTAACTGTAATCGAAGGATATGTGTTTAAAGGATGCTCCGGATTAACAAGTATGATAATCCCGGGTAAAGTAACAAGCATAGGAATACAAGCATTTGCATACTGTTCAAGTCTTGTGAATGTAGGCATACCGAACTCTGTGGCAAGTATTGATACAAACGCTTTTTATGCTTCATGGTATATTACTGTATATTGCATGGAAGGATCATATGCCGAAACATATGCATTGTCAAAATATATTACCCATAGCCATGATCCTATTCCGAATATTTTTACAGTTGCCGGGAAATTCGTTGTCTTTGACAAGCAGAATAAATATATATACGGTCTTTGGCAAGCATATACTTCACTTGACGGGGTTATTCAGGCAGGTGAAGGCTTTGCGCTTGAATCTGTTCCTTCCGGGGGTTCGGTTTTCGGAACAGGATCAAAGGTGAATTTGTTATTTAACGGAGAGATTGTGGAAACTTATACAATAATCATATTTGGAGATGTCAACAGCGATGGGGTTGTTGACACAAATGATGAGGGTTGGATCATTGATTTTTCAAATTATAAATATCCGGCATTGGACCAAAACGCGGATGCAGCGTTTATCAAGGCGGGTGATCTTTACCGCGACGGTGTTGTTGACGAAAATGATGCCTGTGTCGTGACTGATGTGGTAAACAATATATTATATATTGACCAAAGAACAGGGATTGTCGAAGAGGATTAATACTAATTAACGATTAAAAAACCTCTAAAAAATCAAGCAAAAGCTTTGATTTATTAGGTTTTGTGCGGATTTTTTAGTTAGGTTTTTATGAGTAATTAGTATAAAGAGCAAACCTTATACCAAAGTTGTAAAAAAGCGGTGAAAGTAAAAGCTGTTCTGCTTTACTTGCAAAGGAGAATAAACCGGTTTTATTTTGAATATTCCTATTGAAAGAATGACGATTTTAAGTTAAACTTCTTTTGGTGTTATACTAATCGGTGGTTAGTATTATTTGTCCGAATGTTAAAAAAATCAAAGGAAGTGTTCTGATGGCGATTTTCAGGTCTTTTCATGCCGTTAGGCCTCTGCCGGAATATGCCGCAGAGGTCGCCGCTTTACCCTATGATGTTATGAACAGCGAGGAGGCGCGTGAAGCGGTAATAGGCAAGCCAAACTCTTTTTTGCACGTTGACAAAGCCGAGATTGACCTCCCGCAAGGTACCGATTTGTATTCCGCGGAGGTTTATTCAAAAGCAAAGAAAAATCTTGATAAACTGGTATCAGATGGTATATGCACCGAGGATAAATCATCCTGTCTTTATATTTATCGTCAGATAATGAACGGCCGCAGCCAAACCGGGCTTGTCGGCTGTGTTTCCATTGATGACTATTTGAATGATATTATCAGGAAACATGAACTGACAAGGGCGGATAAAGAGGCTGACAGGACAAACCATGTGGACTGCTGTGATGCGAATACCGGCCCTATATTTTTAACTTACAGGGGAAATGATTTTATCACGGCATTGGTGGATGAATTTAAAATAAGTAACAAACCGGTGGTTGATTTTATTTCGGATGAAGGTGTTTCAAATACTGTCTGGGTGATTAATGACCCGGATTTAATTGCGGTCATTACCGAAAAATTTGCCGGTACCGATTATCTTTACATTGCGGACGGTCATCACAGGGCTGCTTCTGCTGTAAAGGTAGGGCTCAAGCGCAGAGCGGAAAATCCCGGATATTCGGGGGATGAGGAATTCAACTTTTTCCTTGCTGTCGCGTTCCCGCAAAACGAGCTAGAAATAATGGATTATAACAGATTAATAAAGGATTTAAACGGGCTGACTCCTAATGAGCTGTTAAATAAAATCGGCGAAAAATTTATGGTGGAGAAAGCCGAAACGGGCAAACCATACAAACCTGTCGAAAAACATACTTTCGGCATGTACCTTGAAGGCAAATGGTATAAACTTATGGTTAAAGCCGGGACATTCGATGAAGGGGACCCGGTAGCGCGTCTGGATGTTTCAATTCTGCAAAACAACCTTATTTCGCCGATTTTGGATATTAACGACCCGAGAACAGATAAGCGGATTGATTTTGTAGGCGGAATAAGGGGTCTTAATGAATTGGAACGAAGAGTAAAAACGGATATGGTTTTGGCATTTTCAATGTTTCCAACCACAATTGAGGATTTAATGGCAATAGCCGATTCCGGAAAAATAATGCCGCCGAAATCCACTTGGTTTGAACCGAAACTGATGAGCGGGCTGTTTATTCATCGTTTGGAAAGCCAAACATAGCAGCATAATGTCTGTTATAAATAGTGCCAATAAATCGTAAAACCGGTTAATCGGCCGCCAATAACAGAATCGGATTTCTTTTATCAAATGCAGCATATTGATATCCGATATCCGGAATCGTATAAATTTATTTTCGATTCCGGGTATTTTTATTTCGCTTATACCAATTCACGATTAAAAAACCTCTAAAATATCAAGCAAAAGCTTTGACTTATGTTGTTTTGTGCGGATTTTTTAATTAGGTTTTTATGAGCAGTAATTAGTATTAGCTTGACTTAATTGATCTGTTAGGTGTAATATAATAAATAATCTTTTTTAGGCGGTGAAGAAATGTCAACATATATTTCTCCGATCTCGAACGAAGATCTTAAAGGCCTGTGTGATGAACTGGGAAAAGCAAATAAGATCAACCCTTCCGATTTTGAACGTTTCAATGTTAAAAGGGGTTTGCGTAATGCAGACGGCACCGGAGTAATGGCGGGGCTTACAAAAATATGCAGTGTTGAAGGATATTATATCAACGACGGAGAGCGTGTTCCGAAAGAAGGCAAACTCATTTACCGCGGTATCAACATGAATGAAATTGTTGAAGGATGCCATAATGAAGACCGTTTCGGTTTTGAGGAAGTGGCGTGGCTTCTGCTTTTCGGAAGCTTGCCTTCTCAGAAGCAGCTGGACTCTTTTTGTTCTTTGCTTGCCCAATGCAGAGAACTGCCGGAAGACTTTATTGAAGATATGATCATGAAGGCGCCTTCTCCCGATATTATGAACAAACTTGCACGTTCGGTGATGGCACTTTATTCCTATGATAAGAATCCGGATGATACTTCAATTGAAAATGTCCTGCGCCAGTCTATTCAGCTTTTGGCACAATTGCCTACTATTATGACATATGCTTACCAGGTGAAGCGCCGTACATATTACCACAAGAGTATGTATATTCATCCTATTAAAGCGACGCATTGCACGGCGGAAACTGTACTTAACTCGATTCGTTCGGATCGTCAGTTTACTCTCGAGGAATCACGTCTTTTAGATCTCTGCCTGATTCTTCATTCAGAGCATGGCGGCGGAAACAATTCGACTTTTGCGACCCGTGTGCTCACCTCAAGCGGCACGGACACCTATTCCGCGATAGCCGCCGGAATCGGATCTCTTAAAGGCCCTCTCCACGGCGGCGCGAATATAAAAGTTGCTCAAATGATTAAGTTCATGCAGGAAGAAATATCGAACCCGACCGATGAAGGCCAGGTTGCGGACTATCTTGTCAAACTGTTGAACAGACAGGCCGGAGACCGTTCCGGCAAGGTATATGGTATGGGCCACGCTGTGTACACACTTTCGGACCCGAGAGCTGTCATATTAAAAGAAAATGCTTCGAAATTCGCGCAGGGACAGGGCTTTGAGGATGAATTCCGCTTGATTGAACTTGTGGAAAGGCTCGCCCCGGAGATATTCTACCAGGCAAAGGGAGATAAAAAGAGGATTTGTGCGAATGTTGACCTTTATTCGGGTCTTGTATATAAAATGCTGAAAATTCCGGATGATTTATATACACCGTTATTTACAATAGCGAGGGTTGCCGGTTGGTCCGCACACAGAATAGAAGAGCTTTTAACCGGAGGCCGTATTATGCGCCCTGCATACAAGAGTGTAACCTTGCCGCACAAATATGTCCCGATTGTGGAACGGGCCGAGAGCTTCTCCAATAATACGGGAGATTATGTGCCTACAGAAGAAAGAATTTAATTTAAACTAAACATATGAAATGGTGATAATAAATGGAGAAGAGAAAGCTTGAAGTCAATGCAAAATTATTGCTTGGCATCTTTTCGCTCGGCATAATTCTTGTTTTGCCGCTTAGAGCTTACCAGTATCTTACGGTAATTGAGTCCGGAACCGGTTTTTACGAAAAATCGAATTTCAGCGTACCGCTTCTTTATCTGCTTTTAGGAATATTCTGCGGAGCTATGTTCCTGTTTGCGCTTATACAGAAAAAGACAATATTCTACAGTGATTCCAGAAGGAAAAGACCTGCTTTGGGCGTTATGTCATTATTTGCCGCAGTAACCTTGATTATAGATGCTGTTATCCAATCGAGAGATTTTTCAGCACTTTATTTCGGCCCGCAGCAAAACTCCGATTATGAGGTGATTATAAACAGCGCAACAAGCGGGCTGATGAAATCCGGTATGCTTCCGATGCTGCTTGAAGCCGTTTTTGCTGTTCTTGCCGCATTGTTTTTTACCGTTTTGGGTTTGGGTTTTTTTAACGGAAAGTCGAACGGTTCGGAATATAAGCTTCTGGCCGTTACTCCGCTCGCTTGGAGTATCTGCCGGATTCTCCACCGGTTTATGCGGACAATCAGTTTTATGAAAGTATCCGATTTGTTTTTTGAATTGCTGATGCTGGTTTTACTGATGGTTTTCTTTATGGCTTTTGCTCAATTGATAGCAAGGGTTAACCAAAATGGTGTTGATTGGAAAATTGCAGGGTTCGGGTTGCCTGCCGCCATGTTTTGTCTTCTTTGCTTTATTCCGCGTGCGGCTATGCTTATTATGGGAAAGGGCAGCTTCTTAGCCGACCAGTCTCCGCCGGAATACTGCGATTTTGCGATAGCGCTGTTTATTGTAGCTTTTCTGATAAGTAAAACACATATTTCAGGGAGAAAGAAACAGGTGTAGTTTATTGGATTTCCAAATGTTTTTCAACAACATGCTTGTTGCCGCCGAACAGGTGGCAATCCTTTATATAATAGTAGCGGTAGGCATTATTGCCGATAAAACCAATCTCTTCACCGAAAAAACAGCAAGGCTTTGCACAAACCTGCTGTTTTTTATTATCACCCCTGCGGTCATCGTCAAGTCTTTCCTCGAAATCAAGTATGACAGGGAAACCGCGAGAGGGCTTTTTATTGCTATCGGCTGCGGGCTTTTGCTTCATTTCGTGGCTGCTGTCATTAATATCCCGTTTTTTAACAAAGGGGACAGAGATAAAGGCTGCGTTCTGAAGTTTGCCTGTGTCTACGGCAATTGCGGTTATATGGCGTTGCCGCTGGCAAACGCGGTTTTGGGCGCGGAAGGCGTTTTTTACTGCTCCGCTGTAATCATGGCCTTCCAGATGTTTGTGTTTACCCATGGCATATTCATCATGTCCGGTTCAAAGGATAAAGAAAAAAGGAAGTTTGATTATAAAAAACTGATCATCAATCCCGGTGTGCTTTCCGTTGCGGTCGGGCTGCCGCTTTTTCTGCTGAAGGTTTCGCTGCCGGATATTGTTTTTAAACCGGTGGAATATATCGCAAGCATGAACACGCCGCTGGCAATGCTGATTTTCGGCGCCTATCTTTCAAAAATCGAAATTAAAAAAATATTCAGCGACGGCAAGATTTTAGGCGTGGCTTTTTTTAAACTCATTGCTTTGCCGCTGGTTATGCTTGGAATATTTAAACTCTTCGGCCTTTCGGGCACACTGCTTTCGGCTTTGATTATTTCCGCGAGCGCGCCCACAGCCAACAACACGGTAATCTTCGCCGCGAAATACGGCAGGGATTCGGTTTTTGCCTCGAAAACCGTTGCGATTGTCAGCGCGATATCAATTGTAACCATGCCATTTATGATAGCGCTTTCAAGCGTGGTGTAGCTGTACTTCGCAACACCTAATCCTTCTGCATATCAGTGGTCTTTTTTGTGCAATACTGCGTTGTTGTCAATCGGAATACACAAAGTATTCCTCAATCCTCCGCCTTGTCTTGCCCGAAAAAATCCTCGCTGCTATATTAAAACTATAGATGTTACGAAGTACTTTAAAATTATTTTTCGGCTGAGTGAGAAGTATGGAAAGAAATATTAAAAACATCATGGATAACATATCGCCCGCATGGGGTGTCTGTAATGCCTCCGTGCTTGAAAATCATTCTCTGTCCTGCGGCGGTGCCAACAAAATACCTGAGGGAGCGGCGAGCGTACTTGTCGCTCTTTTTCCGTATTATTTGGGCGAAGAAAAATATGAAGACTTGAACATTTCGCGATACGCGGCTGTTCCGGATTATCATGATGCTGTTCTGAAACGCCTTGATTCCGCCGTTAAACTTTTAGAAAAAGAATACCCTTCAGAACGTTTTGTATCATTCACCGACAATTCCCCGGTGCCGGAAGTGATGGCTGCGGCGAACGCGGGTCTGGGTGTTATCGGTGAAAACAATCTGCTGATCAATCCGGCTTTCGGCTCATGGGTTTTTATCGGGGAAATTGTAACTACATTAAAAATTGAAGTTTATAAAAATACCGGAATTCACAACTGCAGAGGCTGCGGGAGATGTATTGCCGCCTGCCCGGCAGGCGTACTCGGAAGGCAGAAGTTCGACAAAACACACTGCATTTCGACTATCACCCAAAGCAAGGGTGATCTGACCCCTGAGCAGGAAAGTCTTATCATGCTGACGGGTTGCGTATGGGGCTGCGATATCTGCCAGCTTGTTTGCCCGATGAATAATTCAGCCGAGGTTACGCCGATTGAAGAGTTTAAAGATGATGTCCGGACACATATAAATCCGGATGATGATATAACGGGAAGAGCTTACGCCTGGCGGGGCAGCGCGGTTATTGAACGGAATTTGGCTATATTAGAACGGTAGGGGCGCACATTGTGCGCCCGTTTCTTTTGGATAAGATGTGTAAAGGCGTATTGCTTTACAGATGAAAAGCCCTCCTTTTCAAGGATGGCACGACGATTATTATCGGCGGCGGCAGGCGTTAGCCTGACGGGTGATTAATCCTCGTCGTACTTGCTTTGCCTCCCTTGTTAAAGGGTAGGGGGGACCGCCGAGGCTAAAGCTCGGCTTTAGCTTGGGCGGTGGTGGGATTGCGTTGTCCATTCTTGCAAAACCCTGAACCATGAAATTTTCTTGCAGAAATATAGATAACAATTTAAAAATATGATATAATGACAAACAATAATCGGGAGCATTCTGTCTTGGGAGGAACAAACTTTATGGCGGACAACAACCACTCGGCAAATATCGGCTTTGAAAAACAGATTTGGGACGCGGCGTGCATTCTGCGCGGCAACATGGATGCCGGCGAATATAAGCATGTGGTGCTCGGGCTGATATTTTTAAAATACATTTCCGACAAATTTGAGGAAAAATACAACCAGCTCATTAAAGAGAGCGAGGGCTTTGAGGAGGATACGGACGAATATTCCGCCGACGGCGTTTTCTTTGTGCCTGCCGGCGCACGATGGGCAGCCATCGCTAAAGCAGCGCACACAGCCGAAATCGGCACAGTGATTGACGATGCCATGCGGGCGATTGAAAAAGAGAACAAACGCTTAAAAGACATTCTCCCCAAAAGCTTTGCCCGCCCGGAGCTGGACAAGCGCCGCCTCGGCGAAGTGGTGGACTTGTTCACCAACATCCAAATGGTTGACCACGCCAACCGGAAAGATATTTTAGGCAGAACCTATGAATATTGCCTTTCCAAGTTTGCCGAGCAGGAAGGCAAGCTGGCCGGCGAATTTTACACACCCGCCTGCGTGGTCAAAACGCTCGTTGAGGTGTTAAAGCCTTATAACGGAAGGGTGTACGACCCCTGCTGCGGTTCGGGCGGCATGTTTGTCCAGTCCGCAAAGTTTTTGGAAAACCACAGCGCGAACATCAACAACATCTCCGTTTACGGGCAGGATTCAAACCCGACCACCTGGAAAATGGCGATGATGAACCTTGCTATCCGCGGCATTGATGCGGACCTCGGCAGCTATAATGCGGACACTTTCTTTAATGACTGCCACCCGCAGCTCAAGGCGGATTTTGTCATGGCGAACCCGCCGTTCAACCTGTCGGACTGGGGCGCCAACAAACTGCTGGGCGATGTACGTTGGAAATTCGGCATCCCGCCCGCCAACAACGCAAACTTCGCGTGGTTGCAGCACATGATTCACCACTTGGCACCGCACGGCAAAATGGGCTGCGTGCTTGCCAACGGCTCCCTTTCATCCAACACCAGCAACGAAGGTGTTATCCGCAAAGCCATGGTAGATGCCGATTTGGTGGACTGCATTGTCGCCATGCCCACGCAGTTGTTTTACACAACGGCGATACCCGTTTCCCTTTGGTTTATCAGCCGGAACAAAAAGAACAAGGGCAAAACCCTGTTTATCGACGCGCGTAAACTCGGCACCATGGTCACCCGCAAAAACCGCGAATTGACCGATGAGGATATCAAGCAAATATCCGATGCTTACGATGCTTTTGAAGCGGACACGCTTGAGGATGTCAAAGGCTTCTGCGCCGCGGTGACTACGGCGGAAATCGCCAAACAGGATTATATTTTGACGCCGGGGCGGTATGTGGGGATAGAGGAAATTGAGGATGACGGCGAGCCGTTTGAGGAAAAGATGGTGCGGCTGACGGGGGAACTTTCTGAAATGTTCGCGAAGTCGGCGGAGCTGCAGGGGGAGATAAAGAAGAGGTTGGGGGCGATTGGGTTTGAAATCTGACGGTAAAACACAAAAAGTATCCATTCGATTTTTCAACGATAAAGAAGTGCGCGCCGTTTGGGACGACGCGAAATCCGAATGGCTGTTTTCTGTGGTTGATATTATCGGTGTGCTAACCGGTAGCATGGACCCGCGAAAATATTGGTCTGTTTTAAAAACAAGACTAAAAAGAAAAAATTCGCAGTTGACTACAAATTGTAGCCAACTGAAATTAATGGCAAAAGACGGTAAAAAATATGCAACTGATTGCCTGCCGCATAATGATATTATTACACTCATTGAAAATGTACCGGGCAGAAAAGCGGCAGAGCTTATTAAATGGTTTATTTACAGCGATGATACGATTGACGGCAAAAGTAAAAGCAAGGCATACGCGCTGTTTGACAGTACCTTGCTTGACACGATTGAAGTCGGCACGGTGAAAGGCTTGCAGCAGATTCACGCATACCTTTTCGGTGGATTGTATGATTTTGCGGGACAAATCCGGACGCTGAATATAGCGAAGGGCGGCTTTCGCTTCGCCCCGGTTCGTTTCTTAACCAACACCCTGCAAACAATTGAAAAAATGCCCGAAAATAGTTTTGATGCGATTATTGATAAATATGTCGAAATGAATGTCGCTCACCCTTTTATGGAAGGCAACGGCAGAAGCACCCGTGTTTGGCTTGACCTGTTACTGAAAAAGAATCTGAAACAATGCGTGGATTGGAGTCAAGTTGCTAAAAAGGACTATCTTGCGGCAATGACTGAAAGTACGGCGAATCCTCAGAATATCAAACTGCTGCTGAAAAATGCGCTGACCGACAAGATCAATGACCGTGAGGTGTTCATGAAGGGTGTGGACTACTCTTATTATTACGAGCAGGAAGATGAAATCAGCGATGGCGGCGGGGAGGAATGAGTGGAAAGAAAAGCGATACTTGGTTATTATTTCAGACCATATTTTTTGTTCTTATATTTAGTAGTTTGTTGGGTTGGAATAAATTTTGGGCGTTAATGGGAAAAGTTTTTTCAAAGTCTTGGGAGCCTCTCTGAAATTATTTTGGGCGTGATAAAGTAATTGGTTGGTCAATATATATTGCTATTGTTGTTTTGCTGTTTTTTCTCGGTATTTTATTGACAAAAAAGACAAGGAACAAAATTTACTTTTATATTTCAGGTATTCTTAATTTGATTGGTTTGGTTGGTATGTATTTTGCGTATAAATAAGAGCTTGAGTTAGGGGTTGCGGTATGGGTGAGTGGCGAGAGGTCATTCTTGGTGAAATAATTGAAACAAATTCCGATTCTTTTTCAAATAAAGAGAATTGGAAATATGTGAATTATCTTGATACTGGTAATATAACCCAAAATAAAATAGACACTGTTCAAAAAATAAATTTGAGTGTTGATAAATTACCCAGCAGAGCAAAAAGGAAAGTTATGCAAGGCGATGTTTTGTTTTCAAATGTTAGACCAATACAACAACACTATGGATATTTGAATTCTGTATACAAAAATATGCTAGTTTCTACAGGGTTTACCACTATAAGAGCAAAAGACAATGCATGTTCAAAATATATATATTATTATCTAACACAACGCGATGTAATAGAAAGACTTCAAGCGATTGCTGAACAAACTGTTTCAACTTACCCTGCAATCAGACCTTCAGATATTGAATCTTTGGAGTTGATGTTACCGCCTCTCCCCGAACAAAAAGCCATCGCCGAAACCCTCTCCTGCCTTGACAACAAAATCGAACTAAACAACAGAATAAACGCCAATCTGGAGCAGACGGCGCAGGCGATTTTCAAGAGTTGGTTTGTGGACTTTGAGCCGTTTCAAGACGGGGAGTTCGTGGAGAGCGAGCTGGGGAGGATACCGAAGGGGTGGCGGGTTGGAACGCTTGGTGATGTCGCAAATATTACAATGGGTCAGTCTCCGAGCGGAAGCAGTTATAACGAAAATGGAGACGGAACGGTATTCTATCAAGGTAGAGCCGAATTTGGCTGGCGTTTTCCTACCCGTCGTCTTTTTACCACTGAATCAAAACGCTTGGCAACAATAGGTGATGTGTTAATGAGTGTACGCGCTCCGGTTGGGGATTTAAATGTTGCAGACGAAAACTGTTGTATTGGTCGTGGATTGGCAGCTATTCAAGGCAAATTTGGGTACTCCTCATTTGCTCTATATACCATGTTTAATTTGAAAAGCCGACTTGATATATTTAATGGAGAAGGTACCGTGTTTGGCTCAATAAACAAGGATTCACTGAATACTATTTCTGTAATTATACCAACTAATGAAGTGCTCAAGAAATTTGAGGCAATAGTGAAACCATTGGATGAAATGATTAAAAACAACCACAAAGAAAACTGTCATTTGCAAGCTATGCGGGATAGTCTTTTGCCGAAGCTAATGTCTGGTGAAATTGATGTATCGCAAGGAGCAATCCCCCCACCGCCTCGGCGGTCCCCCTCCCTTTAACAAGGTAATGTCATCAACTTAAGAGTTCTAATAAAGAAATCATAAGTTTTTACAATTATTAGGGAATTTGAGGGATGGGTGGATGTGCTGTCTTTTGTAACTTCTGTTAGGCCGAATAGGAACAACATATTGTCGTAATTGTTTCATCACCCGGTTAAAAATCTTCTTTTGTTTTCGCTCCGAAGGTTCAAGAAACATCTTGATAAAGTCTAATTTCAATGTAGATATCAGCATACTGACATTTGGTTTGTACTCGTATTTTTGATCTGTTTTTTTCTGCTTCTTTGACAACTCTTTTTCACAGTCTATCTGAGCAAAGGCCGCCATGTTCGTTAGAAACATCGTTGCATAAAAGTCCTGCTGTATAGCAATTTGAGTGTTGCCTGAAAAGTTTTCAATCTGCAACTTGTTCTTTATGTCATCATATCTTGTTTCAATTTTCCAACGCAGCCGGTAGAGTTCTTTAAAGTCTTGTACCGTAAAGGCTTCATCAAACAAGTTGGTAATCAGAACCTCTTCCACTCCGTTTTCGAGTTTTATTGTAATTGCTCGCAATGAGATTTCCTTTTTATCTTTGCTGCCTTTTGGGCGATACACGTGGCTTATCATTTCATCTTCGCTCTTAAGATGTCGAATTTCTTTGATAAATCCATTTTTGGGGCATCTGATTAGAAAGTTATAGCCCTTATCATTAAAACTATCAAACATTTCAAGGGACGGATACCCTCTATCCATTAAAACCAGTTCTTTTTCAAACTTGTACTTTTGCAGCGTTTTTAAATGAAGTTCAGCAATATGTCTTTCGCTTGCCGCATATGGAAACAAGCTAACGTCCATCATAACCCCATTCAACACATCATATAGGCAAGAACCTTGCGCCTGCACTTGCAGAGCTCCAAGTTTGTGATGCAATGCACCGTAAACTTCGAACAACTCATCAGTGTTTGGTAAACTGTAGTAAACTCCATCTATAGCAGTTACTCGATAGCCTCTTAATGTCCTGAAGTCTTCAGTATTGTAGTAGTTTTCAGTAACCGATGTAAAAAGTTCTAAAAACGCCTCCGGATTGATCCGCTGACGCCCCTTGGAAAAGGCTTGCTTACTGTATGTCTCTTGTTCCAGTTTTATTTCTTGTAAAAATGCATTGATATTTGCTTGTAAACTCTTTTTTGTTCCTCGCAATATCAGCGAAAATGTATTGATAAAGCTAAGTTTTCTGTCCCGCGAAAAATCCTCCGGTCTCATGCATGCACCTACCTTAAATTCATGTTCATGAAGTCTATTGTAGGCAATTTGAAGGGCGTTGGCAAATGTTTTTAAAGTTCCCATATCACGTTCTCCAATCGAAATATTTCTATTTCAATTTTTGAACATTTTTTCGTTTGTCAATTCGTATTTTACCCTATCTTTGCATGAGATATCCCATTGTTTTGTGCATCTTTTTGGTGTTTCCTTTTCGGAAACCTTAAGTTGATGACATTACTTTAACAAGGGACGTAAAAAGAGGGGCTCAACCTTGCAAACTCGTATATTGAAAAAAGCTGATTTTTTCTGTTATTTTTCCGTTTAGAAAATAATTTGAAGTTACGCGTTCCCGACCTACCTTGTTAAAGGGAGGGGGACCGCCGAGGCGGTGGAGGGATTGCATTCCCATCAGTAGTGGTGGAGGGATTGCGTTCCCATCGGCGGCGGTGGAGGGATTGCGTTCCCATCGACAGTGGTGGAGGGATTGCGTTCCCATCGGCAGTGATGAGAGATTGCGTTTCCCATCGGCAGTGGTGGAAGGATTAAAAAATAATGAATCCACAATTTAAACACAACAAAATACTAACCCCTGCCGCGCGTGTTCTGCGGAAAAACATGACCCCGCAGGAAAAACAGTTATGGTATCATTTTTTAAGCAAGTATTCAGTCAGGGTGTTGAAGCAAAAAGTTATCGGCAATTTCATAGCCGATTTCTACTGCGCCAAAGCAAAACTCGTGATTGAACTCGACGGCAGCCAGCATTACATGGATGAAGGCTTAGCCTATGATGAAGCACGCACAGAAGCAATAAACGCATACGGCATTGAGGTTATCCGGTTCAGCAACAGCGAGGTTGACGAAAACTTTGCAGGTGTGTGCGAAAAGATAGATTTAGCTGTAAAACAAAGAACGGAATCTTCTTGACCTACCTTGTTAAAGGGAGGGGGACCACCGCAGTGGTGGGGGGATTGCGTAACTTGTCTGCATCAACTACAGCTCGGCTGTAGTTAGAGCGGTCGGATTGCAAAAGGAGCTGATTAAATGCCCTACACAGAGTCGCATTTTGAAGAAGCGGTACTTGAATTATTGTGCGAAAATCTCGGCTATAATTATCTTTATGGCCCGGATATTTCACGCGATTACCGCGACACGCTCTTTGAAGATGTGTTGAAAGACAGCCTTTCGGCGGTCAACAGCTCTCTGCCCGTTGAAGCAATCAACGACGCCGTATATAAACTGAAAAACTTTGAAACCGGCAGCATCGTGCAGAAAAACACCATCTTCATGGACTACCTGCAAAACGGCGTACCGGTCAAATATTTTTATAAGGGTGAGGAGCGTTCCTCTCTTGTCTATTTAATCGACTACGAAAACATCGAAAACAACTCCTTCTATGCAATCAACCAATGGACAATTATCGAAAACAGCGAAAAGCGCCCGGACATTCTGATTTTTGTCAACGGTTTTCCGCTGGTCATTATAGAACTCAAATCGCCGTCCAGGGAAGAAACGGACGCTTCGGAAGCATACCGGCAGCTGCGAAACTATATGTACGAAATACCGTCTATGTTTATTTATAACGCGATATGCGTCATGAGCGACCACGCCGTTTCAAAGGCGGGGACAATCACGGCGGCAGAAGACCGGTTTATGGAATGGAAAACGACCGACGGCAGCTACGAAAACACGCAGTTCGCGCAGTTTGACACCTTCTTTGAAGGCATGTTTGGAAAACGCCGGTTCCTGGATATTATCAAAAACTTCATCTGCTTTTCCAAAGAAAGCACCGGGGACGCGAAAATCCTCGCCGGTTACCACCAGTATTTTGCCGTGAAAAAAGCGGTGGAATCCACCAAAAAAGCAACACAGTCCGACGGCAAAGGCGGCGTGTTCTGGCATACGCAGGGCAGCGGCAAATCGCTGTCCATGGTGTTTTATGTCAAACAGCTCCAATCGGCACTGGATAGCCCGACTATTGTTGTCATTACCGACCGCAACGACCTGGACGACCAGCTGTTCGGCCAGTTTGCTAGATGTAAAGAGTTTTTACGGCAGACACCGCAGCAGGCGGCAAGCCGGGAAAACCTGAAAGAATTGCTTGCGGGTAGGCAGGCGAACGGCATTATTTTTACCACCATGCAGAAGTTTGAAGAATCGGACGGGCCGCTGACGGAGCGCCGGAACATAATCGTTATGGCGGACGAGGCGCACAGGGGCCAATACGGGCTGGAAGAAAAAGTAGACCCGAAAACAGGCAAGGTCAGCATCGGCGCGGCACGGATAATTAGGGATTCCCTGCCGGGCGCCACCTTCATCGGTTTTACCGGAACGCCTATTGAACTCAAAGACCGCAACACAAGGGAAATTTTCGGCAATTATATTGATATATATGACATGACGCAGAGTGTTGAAGACGGCGCGACGCGACCGGTTTATTACGAGAGCCGGGTTATCAAGCTGAATTTGGACGAGCATACGCTGGAGCTCATCGATAAAGAATATGACCGGCTTGCGCAGATTGCCGACGCCGGCGAAATCGAGAAAAACAAGCGTGGACTCGCGAAGATGGAAAGCATTTTAGGCGCGCCGCAAACCATCGATTCACTTGTGAACGATGTGATTGACCATTACGAAAACAACCGGCAGTACGAGCAGACGGGCAAAGCGATGATTGTCGCTTATTCCCGCAAAATCGGCATCGATATATATAAAGACATTCTCAAAAAACGCCCGCTGTGGCAGGACAAGGTCAATTTGGTTATGTCCGGCAGCAATGACGACCCGGAGGAATGGCACGAGCTCATCGGCAACAAACAGCACAAGGATGAGCTTGCGAAAAAGTTCAAAGATAATAACGACCCGATGAAAATCACGATTGTCGTCGATATGTGGTTGTGCGGGTTTGATGTGCCGTCTTTGGCGACGATGTATGTGTACAAGCCGATGTCCGGGCACAACCTCATGCAGGCCATCGCGCGCGTGAACCGCGTGTTCGGCAACAAAGAAGGCGGCTTGGTGGTGGACTATGTCGGCATTGCCCGCGCCTTAAAACAGGCGATGAACGATTACACCGCAAGGGACCGGGCAAAATACGGCGAGCAGGATATCGCGAAAGCGGCGCTGCCGAAATTCCTTGAAAAACTCGAAGTCTGCAAAGACTTTTTCCACGGGTTTGATTTGTCGCGCTTTATGAACGGCACAAACCTTGACCGGGCAAGAACCATCAGCGGTGGGGTTAACTTTTTACTGGCACCCGCCAAAGCGGAGGAAAAAGACAAATTCCTCAAAGAGGCGCTGATGCTCCGGCAGTCTTTATCCCTGTGCCGCAGTTTGGTCAACGCACAGCAGCGGTTCGATTCCGCGTTTTTCGAATCGGTCAGAACCATCATCGCCCGCCTTGGCGGGGGTGGGCCGATTACCCCGCGCGAGATAAACGCCCAAATCAACGAACTGCTCCGGCAGAGCGTGAAGAGTGACGGCGTTATCAATCTATTTGTTGATGTTGATAAAAAGTTTTCACTGTTCGACCCGAAATTTCTGGAAGAAATCGGCAGGATGAAGGAGAAAAACTTCGCTGTTGAACTGCTGAAAAAGCTCATTGCGGAGCAAGTCCGGCTGTATAAAAGAACTAATATCGTCAAGTCCGAAAAGTTTTCGGAAATCATTAGCCGGGTGATGAGTTCATATCTAAAAGGTCAGCTTACGAATGAAGAAGTTATTATTGAACTGATGAAACTCGCGGAAGAAATGTCAAAGGCAAGCCAAGAAGGTCAAGACCTCGGGCTCAATGATGAGGAACTTGCCTTTTACGACGCGCTGACAAAACCGGAGGCTATCAAGGATTTTTATAAAAATGACGAGCTGGTGGCGATTACAAAAGAACTGACCGACCTGCTGCGCAAAAACCGAACCATCGACTGGCAAAAGAAAGAAACCGCGAGAGCGGGCATGCGCAAGCTGGTCAAGCGGCTGCTTAAAAAATACAAATACCCGCCGGAAGGCATGGAATTCGCCGTGACAACGGTTATCAGCCAATGCGAATTGTGGACGGATAACGAGACGGTTACGGCAAACGAGATTAGTAATTATTATGATATGAATGATTATCAGGACAGGCAGCAAGCGGCGGAGGATGAAGGGAAGTACGAGTAGACGCAATTCCACCACCGTAAATAAACCGCTTTGCGGTTCTATCGCGGCCGCCATGAATGGCAGCCCTACGACGGACGCCCAACCCCCCGCAGAACTAAGAACAAGGAGTTAACCCATGGAACTCAGAAAATCAGTCATTGATGATATCGGTGCCATCATGAAAATTATCGAACAGGCGCAGGCGAATTTCAAGAAAGCCGGCATCGACCAATGGCAGGACGGCTACCCGAACCGCGAAAGCATCCTCAAAGACATTGATAACGAAGAGAGCTATGTGTTGATAATGGACGGCGAAATCACCGCCACGGGGGTCGTCTCTTTTCAAAAAGAACAAGCGTATACCCGAATTTATGAAGGACAATGGCTGAGCGGCGGCGGGTATGCCGTTATCCACCGCGTCGCTGTTGCTAAAGAGTATCAGGGACGCCAGCTGTCCTCCGCTTTTATGGAGCTGGCCGAACACCTTTGCCTGGAGCGGGAGCTGAGCAGCGTAAGGGCGGATACCCATGAGCAAAATCTGCCGATGCAAACCGTGCTTAAAAACAACGGGTTTCAATACTGCGGGGTTGAATATCTGACAAGCGGAGCGAAACGGCTGGCGTTTGAGAAAGTGTTGTGATTGGCGTGATTTTCATTCCGGTCACAGCATGCCATGACCCTACGGGGAACGACCTCTCCGTCTGCTTCGCAGCCACCTCTCCTGTTGCAGGCGAGGCAAGTACGGCGGTTCTTCGTTCCCGGCTCCCGTCTTCGTTATTTGCTCTCTTATACAGTGGAGCAGGCGCTGAAGGCGGCCGAGAGGTAGAGGTAGTAAGAAATAAGGAAAAACACATGAACTCTCCAATCCTAAACGCCATCACCGAACACAACAAAAAAGGCCGCTCCGCCTTCCATATGCCTGCCCACAAGGGCGGGGCGGAATGCCTTGCGCCTTTGGCGGAAGCATTAAAATTGGATGTGACGGAAATACCGGACACAGGCAGCCTTTTTGACGGAGAGGGTGCCACAGCCGAAGCGGAAATACTTGCGGCAAAACTATTCGGCACAGCAGGCACCTTTATGAGCGCAGGCGGCTGTACGCTTTGCATTCAGGCTATGCTGCGCCTGGCGGCGCCGGAGGGCGGCAAAATTATATGCGGGCGTGTAATTCACCGCTCTGCTTCAAATGCAATGGCGCTGCTCGGTCTTGACCCTGTTTGGGTACTGCCCGATTCTTCCGCCGGGGAGGCCTTTGCCGGCAGAATAACCGCACAGGGCGTGGCGCAGGCCCTGAAGGAAAATCCTGACGCGAAAGCGGTTTATATCACAACACCGGATTATTTCGGCGTGATGAGTGATATCGCCGCACTCTCAAAAGAAGCCGAAAAATACGGGGTGCCGGTGCTTGTGGATAACGCGCACGGTGCGCATTTGAAATTCATAGACAATTCTCTGAGCCCGTTAACCCGAGGCGCGGCAATCAGCGCGGACTCGGCGCACAAAACATTGCCAGTGCTCACCGGCGGTGCGTGGCTTAATATTGCCGGTGAAAAATTTTTATCCGGTGCCCGCGCAGCGCTTTCGCTGTTCGGTTCGACAAGCCCATCCTACCTCATCATGCTTTCTCTCGACCTTTGCAGAGCATGGCTTTCGGAAGACGGGTCAAATGAACTGAAGAAACTTGCAGCGGAGGTTATACAAATCAAAAAACATATGGCGGACCGCGGTTTTATTTTGCCGCAAGGCGAATGTGATCCGTTGAGAATTGCGTTCAATCCGGAACCGTTTGGATTAAGCGGCGCAAAAGCCGGGGAATTCCTGCGGCAAAATAGAGTGGAATCCGAATACACCGGCATTGGAGGCGTTATACTGATTCCCTCGCCTTTTAACACTCAAAAGGACTTTGAACAGCTGCAGTCCGCGTTAAGCAAACTGCCGGGTATTTTGGAAAAAAGCAAAAAACTCGTTTTTGCCAAAGTGCCGCGGGAACTTCCGCAGGTGATAATGTCTCCGAGACAGGCATTGACGGCCGAAAAGATGATCATTCCTTCCGCGAAATCGGCAGGTCGAACGGCAGGTTATGTAATTTGTCCGTGTCCGCCTGCAATCCCAATCGTTATGCCGGGCGAAATGATAACCGCCGAAGCTGCTGATTTATTAACAGAATATGGGATTTTAAACATAAACGTTGTAAAATGAGTTAATTTGCGTTATAATTGTAATATATGTTGATGGAGGCGATAGATATGAAACTTATAATAGCGATTGTTAACAGTGATGATTGCCATGCAGTTCTCAACGAAATATCCAGAAGCGGGTTTAGTGCCACCAAGCTTTCCACCTCCGGGGGATTTTTAAGGGCCGGCAATGCAACCTTGCTTATCGGTGCGGATGAAGAAAAGGTGAGCGAAGTTATTGACCTGATCAAGCGTTTCAGCAGCAAACGCACGCAAATGGTTGAAGCAAGCCCTTCGTTTTCAAATGAATCGTTTATGGCCGTGCCCGTTGAAGTAACTGTTGGCGGCGCAACGGTATTTGTGCTGGATGTTGACCAGTTCTATAAGCTTTAATATTTATTATTTATGATTTACCCGTTTGCTGGAGAATTTAATGAATATTCATGGTTTGGAAATAAATAGCAGATTAAAGCGGAGTCTTTCGGATATGATTGACTCCGGAAAACTGCCGCATGCAATAATCCTCGAAGGCGGCAATTCGGAAAGCCGGCTCGGTCTTGCCAGGCTGCTTGCAGCTGCATTAGTGTGCACCTCGCAAGTTAACAGACCATGCAAAACTTGCCCGGCATGCATAAAAGCTTTTGGTGAAAAGCCGGAAAATAAAAAACTTTTAAATAAAAAGCTGAAACACCCCGATATAAGTGAAGTAACCAAGGAGCCCGGCAAAGTTCAATTCGGTATTAATCCGATCCGGACAATCAGAAATGAAGCATACATTGTACCGAATGAAGCGGATGTAAAGGTATATATCTTGTCAGATGCTCACCTTATGAACATTCAGGCTCAGAATGCTTTTTTAAAAATTTTGGAAGAACCTCCGTCATATGTTTGCTTCATTCTTGAATGCACAAGTAAAAATGTGCTGTTGCCTACCGTTCTTTCGCGGTCAACCTGTTTCAACCTTGGGCAACTCGAGCAGAATGACGGGATAAGCAACAAAAAACAAGAACTTGCCAGACAGACAGCTGCGGAAATTGCAGGGGCAATAACAGCGCCGTACGAGTATGATTTGTTGAAGAAAACAGCTCCTTTTGAAAAGGATAAAAAGCTGATCGGCCTGTGCCTGCCCGAGCTTGAGCTGATTGTCAGGGACGCATTGATTATCAAACTCGGGAACGCCGAGACCTGTTCATGCTCGCCTCAGTCAGCCGCCATACTCGCCAGAGACTTATCGAAGGATAAGCTTATACAATTAATAGACGAGATCAGGCTTCTTTACGAAGCAACGGAAAGAAGCGCGAACAATAATTTGCTGATGACAAGATTATGCAGTAATCTGAAAGCATAATACTTTTATGAATAAACAGCCGGATAAGGAGAAATATATGTCAGAGGTAGTCGGAGTAAAATTTAAGGAAGTCGGCAAGGTATACTATTTTGACCCCGAGGGTCGAAAGCTGAAAAAAGGTGACAAGGTAATTGTAGAAACCGTAAGGGGTATTGAATGCGGTGAGATCGCCATGGATAACCGGGATGTGCCGGAAGACCAGATTATTAAACCGCTTAAAAAACTCATCAGGGAGGCGACTCCGGAGGATTTGGAAACGGCGGAAAAAATAGATGCCAAGGAAAAAGAAGCCTTTGAGGTCTGCAATCAAAAAATAATTCAGCATAAACTTGACATGAAACTTGTCGATGTTGAATTCACATTTGACGGCAGCAAGGTGCTGTTCTATTTTACCGCCGACGGAAGAATCGATTTCAGAGAGCTTGTTAAAGACTTGGCGGGCGTTTTCCGTACCCGGATAGAACTCAGGCAAATAGGTGTGCGGGACGAGTCGAAGATGATCGGAGGGCTCGGCATGTGCGGCAGGCCTTTTTGCTGCAGTACATTTCTCAGTGATTTTCAGCCGGTTTCCATAAAAATGGCGAAAGAACAGGGGCTGTCTCTTAACCCGGTAAAAATCAGCGGAACCTGCGGCAGGCTGATGTGCTGCCTGAAATATGAACAGAACGCCTATGAGCATCTCCTGAAAACTACGCCGAAACAGGGGGCGATTGTCGAAACAGCCGAAGGCAAAGGGGTTGTGACAGAGGTAAATCTTTTAACCGGCAGGCTTAAGGTCCGCCTTGACCGTTACAATGAGGCGGCTCCGCAGTATTTTCACCGTGACGATGTTAAAATTGTCAGGGATGTTCCTATCCGTGTTGCACGCGAAGAAATGGAAGCGCTTAAAAACATTGAATAGTTGATATTTTTTTCAGTATACAAAATTTTGCTTGCTTTTTTTAAAGTTTGTGATAGAATAACTTATAAATTTATGAAGGAGGTAATGATATGGCATTTTCAATTAATGACGACTGCATTTCGTGCGGTTTATGTGAGTCCGAATGCCCCGTTGAAGCCATTTCCGAGGGCGACGGAAAATTCGTTATCGATGCCGAGAAATGCACAGAGTGCGGCAACTGCGCGGACGTCTGTCCGGTATCGGCACCGAACCAAGACTAATGAAACAAAAAAAGCGCTTGAGCATTGCTCAGGCGCTTTTTTTACAATATTCGGGAGGTTAATCAATGAAAAATTCGGAAGGATTCATTTATACCGGTCAAAATACAAAGGAAATTTCATTCCCTTTGGGCGGCATCGGCGCGGGATGCATCGGCCTCGGCGGCAACGGAAGGCTTATTGATTTTGAGATTTTTAACAAACCCAATAAAAACAGCTTTAACGGTTTCAGCCATATAGCCGTAAAAGCCGAAAATGAAGACAGGGTTGCGGATACCCGCGTTTTAAACGGTGATATTCAACCGCCTTATATGGGCGAACCGAACGGCGGCAATTTCGGCGGTTACGGTTTCGGCGTTACCCGTTTTGCCTTGACGGGTCTGCCTCATTTTGAAGAGTCTGTGTTTACGGCAAAATTTCCTTTTGCCTCGGTGGATTTTAAAGACAGCCATTTTCCGGGTACTGTAAAATTGACGGCATTTAATCCGTTTATCCCTCTTAACAATAAGGATTCAAGCCTGCCCGCCGCGTTTTTTGAAGTTGAGTTTAATAACAGCACAAATAAAGAACTGACCTATACCGCAGCGTTCAGTTTAACAAACCCCGCAAAAAGCAGCAATAGGAACCTTGCCGGCAAAGAAGGAACGTTCAGCTATATCAGTTTGAATAACGCAAGGGATGAAGCGGATAAACCCGAATACGGCAATATGTGCGTCTCGACGGACTGCGCCGATGCCGGCGCGCAGAACTATTGGTATAGGGGAGAATGGTTTGATTCGCTCGGTGTTTATTGGCGTGATTTTTCAAAATCGGGTGATATTCCTGCCCGGGATTACCGTGATAAAACCGAAAAGCAGGACACGGCAACACTGACCGGCCGGGTAAAAGCAGCGCCGAATTCGAAAGTCACGGTCAAATTTATTGTTTCCTGGTATTACCCCAATTGTGTTAATTATTGGAACCCGGAAAAATGCGGCTGCGGCGGGGACTGCGAACCGCAGACCTGGCAAAACTATTACGCTTCCCTGTTTAACCATGCTAAAGACTGCGCATTGTATTCGTTTGAAAATTTTAACAAGCTAAAAAAGCAATCGCAATTATTCAGTGATGCGCTTTATTCTTCCGCCTTGCCGGAAAGTGTCCTGGATGCTGTCACCGCAAACATAGCTGTTTTGAAAACACCGACATGCCTGAGGTTGCCGGACGGTTCGTTTTACGGCTTTGAAGGCTGCCATTGCGCCGAAGGCTGCTGCGAGGGCTCCTGTACCCATGTCTGGAACTATGCGTATGCGCTGCCATTCCTGTTTCCGGCGCTGGAACGCTCGATGCGCGAGATGGACTATCGATATAACATGAATGAATTCGGAGGGATGACCTTCAGGATGCAGTTGCCTCTCGGCAGGGAACGCGGCAGTTTCCGGCCTTGCGCGGACGGACAGTTCGGCGGAATTATCAAAGTGTACCGTGAATGGAAGATATGCGGGGATAAAGAATGGTTAAGCGCTTTGTGGCCGGGGGTAAAAAAGAACCTCGAATACGCCTGGTCCGAAGGCAATTACGATAAGTGGGACCCGGATAAAACCGGCGTTTTGCACGGCAGGCAGCACCATACGCTTGATATGGAGCTTTTTGGCCCCAACTCCTGGCTGACCGGCTTCTACCTTGCCGCCTTAAAGGCGGCGGCCGAAATGGGCAATTATCTCGGCGATCATGCCGCAGCTCAAGAATATGCCGGGTTATTTAAAAAAGGTAAAACATGGGTGGAAGAGAACCTTTTTAACGGAAGCTTTTATTATCAAAAAATTGATGTTAAAGACGAATCCGTTCTTGAACCCTATGAAAATGTCCTCAATTATTGGAACTTTGAGGCGAAAGAGATAAAATATCAAATCGGCGAAGGTTCAGCCATCGACCAGGTGCTTGCGCAGTGGCACGCCAACATTTGCGGGTTAGGTGAAATTTTTGACAAGGCTAAGGTGAAAAAATCGCTCGAAACCATCTATCAATACAACTTCAAAAAGGATATGCGCAACCACTTCAACCCCTGCCGGATTTACTGCTTAAACGATGAGCGGGGCACGGTTATATGCGAATGGCCGGACCCGGTAAAAAAACCGGTAATCCCCGTGCCTTATTCCGAAGAGACCATGCACGGCTTTGAATATCAGGCAGCCGTGCACATGCTGCAGGAGGGATTGGTGAAGCAGGGAGTTGAATTAATCAAAGCCGTAAGAGACCGCTATGACGGTTACCGCCGCAACCCGTGGAACGAAATTGAATGCGGCAGCAATTACGCCCGTTCCATGGCAAGCTATGCCGCCCTTTTGGCTTTTTCCGGTTTTATGTTTGACATGCCAAACCTGACAGTCGGTTTTAACCCGATTGAACAGGGCGATTGCAGCTTCTTCTGGTCACTGAATTCCGGCTGGGGGTTGTTTGAAAGGCATAGTGAAACCGTAAGCATAAAAGTTCTTTACGGCGAACTGAATATCTCCCGGTTGAAGCTTCCGTTTATAACCCTGAAAAGCATTATTGCCGGCGGTGCGGAAATAGCTTTCAATGTTGAAAACGGGGATGCGGTATTTGAAAAAACCGTTTTACTGAAAGCCGGCACCGCAAACGGCGAAATCATAATTAAATAATGATGAGAAGAGGCTGACTGCCATGGCTAAAAAGAGAAGAGAAGATTCGTTTTTCGGGCTTCATTTTGATTTTCACGCACAGCCCGACCAAAAAAATATCGGCGAAAACTGCGATCCAAATCTGATCAGAAATTTGATCGCCGAGGTCAAACCGGACTATATTCAGTGCGACACCAAGGGGCATCCCGGCATATCAAGCTATCCGACCAAAGCCGGCAATCCGGCACCGGAAATCAAGGCAGATATCCTCAAAATGTGGCGGGAATGCACCGAAAAACAGGATGTCGCGCTATACTCGCATTATTCCGGCGTATGGGACAACGCGGCGGCAAAAAAACACCCCGAATGGTGCACGGTCAACAGCAAGGGCGAGACAAGCAAAGAAAAAATGTCCGTGTTCGGGCCGTACCTTGATGAACTGATGATCCCGCAGCTCAAAGAATTAGCCCTTGACTATAAAATGGACGGCATCTGGGTGGACGGGGACTGCTGGGGTACCGTGCCGGATTACAGCGTTTGGGCGATGAAAAAATGGAAAGAAAAGACAGGCTCCGAAACAATGCCTAAGCCGGAGGAAGCGGATTACCCGGAATTGCTTGAGTTTTTCCGCCAAGGTTTCCGTGATTATGTAAACCGTTATGCAACCGAAACAAAAAAAGCCGCCCCCGAATTTCAGGTGGCGAGCAACTGGATGTATACCTCTTTCGTACCCGAAAAAGCCGAAGTGAATGTTGATTTTATATCGGGTGATTATTCGCCGTCCGATTCCGTAAATACCGCCCGGTTTGAAGCGCGCTGCATCATGAACCAAAACAAACCGTGGGATTTGATGGCATGGGGCTTTAATATTCAGGATGGCTTTCATGTCTGCAAAACAGCTCAGCAGCTCAAGCAGGAAGGCGCGGTTGTTATCGCTCTCGGCGGAGGATTTCAGATATACAACAAACAACTCGCCGGCACCATCCAGGATTTCATCATTCCAAACATGAAAGCGGTCGCCGAATTCGCCCGTGAAAGGGAAGAATGGTGTTTTAAAGCCAAAGCTGTGCCGGATGTCGGCGTCATTTATTCGACGAAGGGTTTCTATGCGGATAAAAACGACATATTCACCTGCTACGGCAGGAAAACAGTGGAGGATATGCGGACATGGACATATTACCTTTGCGACTGCGGTTTTTCCACCGAAATACTCATGACGCATCAGATTCTCGGCAGGATGAGCGATTATAAACTCCTTGTGCTGCCGGATTGGCTCATCATCGAAGAAGAACTCAAAGCCGAACTTATGGAATATGCCAAAAACGGCGGCTCTTTAATAGCGGGCGGTCCGAATATCGTGAGAGTATTTGAAGAGGAGCTGGGTGTTAAAATCGGTGGGCAAAAAGACGAGCCGGTCATCTATATTGAGCATAACAACGCCCTCGCGGGGTCGGATACCGTATATACATCCGTTGAACCGGTTCATGCGGAAGTCTTTGGGAAAATGTACACAGCGGATAACAGAAACAGTCTTTCGTATCCATCTGCGACAGTCACGTCTTACGGAAAAGGGAAAATCGCCGGCATATATTTCAGAAACGGGAACGGATACCTGGCTTCCCGTTCGGTGGTTTTACGGGATTTTATTGGGGCGCTGGCACTGAAAATCTCCAAACCGAGGCTGACGCTTAACGCGCCGAAATGTGTTGACGCGTCGCTGATGGAAAAAGACGGTAAACTGATGGTCATCTTGCTCAACACCGCCGGCGAGCACGCCAATATCGCCGTACGAACCTTCGATGTCATCCCCGCTGTTCATGGTATTACCGTCAGCCTAAGGCTTGATAAAGATCCGGAATCTGTTATGCTGCAGCCGGAAAACCGGAAACCGGTATATTCATACGCAAATGGAACGCTTATGGTTGAAGTCGAAAAGCTTGAAATTCATACGGTTGTTGTAGTTGAGTAATACTAATTCACGATTAAAAACCTCTAAAAAACCAAGCAAAAGCTTTGATTTATACTATTCGCCATTTTAGTGCAGAATAGTATTGTGGGGTTTTATGCGGATTATTTAGTTAGGTTTTTATGAGTAATTAGTATAACCATGCTTTAATTTTGATTATTTGGCGGAGTATTGATAAATTTATTCCATAAAGAGGCTTGATTGCCTCCTTTTTTCTTATCAGTTGTCTTGTCGTGAAATTGTCTACTCGACATCATGAGTATTAACATATGATTTTATAATTTCTTGACAACAAATAATAGTAAAGATATAATTGTTATTAGTTAAAATATATTTAGTATTTTGGAGGAGAAAATGGAAAATATTATGAAAAGAATACTCGCATTAGTATTAGCATTAGTTATAGTTTTCGGCATGGCTCCGCTCGCGGAACTAGCGAAAGTTGAACTGCCCGATTGGCTGAAATTCGGTCAAGTTGAAGCGAGCGCTGTTGATGAAAACTTCGATGAATCTGAGCTAACGGATAATATGAAAGTGAATGCGCTTGCAGATATGTATACGGGAAGAGTTAGCAGCGGTATCGCTGCTGGAAATTATACATATATGTTAAACAGTTTTGAGGGACCATATCGAACGATGTCTGTTGAACTAAAGAACGATCCTTGGTTTACCGGAAATGCAGCAGCTTTTAATTTTCTTTCATGGACACCTTCTGAAATGCAGGCTAATCCTGCCTATTACTATGAATTAGTAGTATTAGATATTCTCAATAAGAGCAGTCAAAGTTATAGCGCAACAACAGAATTTAACAATGACGCTATGGGTATAACGGTTGAAATTGGTAAGGAAGTTGCTGAGTCGGTACAAACAAGCTACTCTGACCTTGCTAACATTGCTCCCGATGCCATTTCAAGTAGTTGCTATCAGAGCTTAGCTGAAAAATATGTGCTTGATGAAAATGTGATTACCGGCATTGGCGATGCTGTTGGCGTTGTTAATAATGCAAAAGATTTTGCGGAACATTTGGCAGCATATGTAAAAGTTAAAAAAACGAATGACAATACTATTGCAGTTCTTTCACAAATGAGGGATAGAACCTCTAATACTAAAATGGTTTATGCTTTAGATTCAGTTATAAATGCTTGCAGAAGCAATGAGGATTTTATAATTCATTGTGTTACGGAAACTATTGAAGCAACAGCAGTTCAGGTATTATCTTTTACTCTTGATAAAATGATCGAATACTCTCTGGACGCAATGGGATTGTGGATTCTTTCGGTCGGTCAGAGCATAGGTACTATATCCGCCAATTTACTGTTTTCAACCGAAGAAACAATAAGCCAGTATAAAACCATGTGCGTTATAACTGAATTTGAAGATTTATTAAGATCAACTGTAAATAACTTTAATAATACATATCGTTCTACACCAACTTTAGCAAACGCTTACAATGTTATCGCTGGTGCGAACCTTGTTTATGATACAATAGATTATGGAATGAATTCCGCAGACCATTTCGCCAATGTAGTTTACAGTGAAAATCTTTGGAGTTCTCTATTTGGACCTTTGGGTTTAAATAACAATGCTCAAGCACTCGCAAATTGGAGCGAGGCTATTAATAGTCTTAGAAATGAAATTGCCAACTCTAAAGCTTATTTTTGTCAGGATATGATGATATTCTGGCTTGAAAACTATTGGGATGAGTATGCCGGCTTTTTTAATGGGACAAATAATTATGCTGCTCCCGTAATGTCAACAATGTCAACAAACGCTGATGGTACCATAATTATACAAGAGTATATTACTAATGGTGACGGAACCATCTATTCACCGCACAAAATCTACAATAAAGATGACTTGGTCGAATATACCATTGATAGTGCAGGTAAGTATTATAAACAGATGAACGACATCGCAATGTCGTCTTTGAATTGGGCGCCAATTGCGAATTTCGGCGGATTTTATGATGGTAAGGGTTATGCAATAAGCGGTTTGACGATAATATCTTTAGGTGGAACATATGGCGGTTTGTTTGGTAACACTTTATCTTCTGCCACAATTAAAAATCTGGGAATTACAGATGTAAATATAAGCGTGGCAGTTACAGGAAACAGCATTGGAGCACTTGCAGGGACAAATTTAGGCAAAATAGAATATTGTTACTCTACAGGAAGTATTGTAAGCAGTAGCACCGGAAGTGGAAAACTGGGTGGGTTAGTCGGCTTTAATGGTAGTGATAATGGTTATTCCCAAAATCCGTTGATATACGATTGCTATTCAACCGTATCGGTAAAAGTGGCTAACAGCACTTCTGCATATGTAGGTGGACTCGTCGGGTATAACGGATATTATAACAGTAATGTCATGGGCAAAATAAAGCGATGCTATGCAGTTGGACAAGCATCAACATCGTCAAGCTATGCGGGTGGGGTGGTTGGCAAGAATGACGGATTGACCAGGTTCAATTACTATGACTGCACGACGACTAAGATGGGCGATTTGGGAAAAGGTTTCAGCATAACGACATCTGAAATGAAAACCGCTTCCACATTCTCGGGCTGGGACTTTGATAATGTATGGGCAATATCACCGTCGGTAAACAACGGTTATCCGTATTTGTCATATATTGGAAACAGAGAAACAACTGAAATAGAAGGTTCCGGTACAATTGCAAGTCCTTATGTTGTTACAAATGAACGCCAGTTGGTGGCAATTGAGGATGAGGAATTCAACAACGCCAAAACGGCATATTATGTTATGACGAACGATATTACGATTACAGCACCGTACTGGACACCGATAACAAACTTCAATGGCAGCTTTGATGGCCAGGGGCATAAAGCCGACAGCTTAACCATAAAGCAGAATACATTTGGAATAAATGGTGATGTCGGTTTCTTTGCGTCAATTGCCACAAATGGGAAGGTGCAGAAGCTTGGCTTGACAAATTTTAGCAGCATAGTTACGGGAATCAACATTGGAGCACTTGCAGGGACAAATTTAGGCAAAATAGAATATTGTTACTCTACAGGAAGTATTGTAAGCAGTAGCACCGGAAGTGGAAGGCTAGGCGGATTAGTTGGTATTAACGGTAGCGACAATGGTTTTTTTCAAAATCCGTTGATATACGATTGCTATTCAACCGTATCGGTAAAAGTGACTAACAGTACTTCTGCATATGTAGGTGGACTGGTCGGGTATAACGGATATTATAACAGTAATGTCATGGGTGAGATAAAGCGTTGCTATGCAGCAGGGCAAATAACGACCTCGTCAAGCGATTCCGGCGGCTTGCTTGGGAAAAATGTTAGCGGTATAGTTGATAGTTCATATTACGACAAAACAACCTCTGATAAGCTTGATACGGGAAAAGGAACCCCTTTGACGACAAATCAGATGAAGGTTTCGTCATACTTTAATGGCTGGGATTTCGATTCGGTTTGGCAACAGGATAGCACACATAACTCCGGTTATCCTTATCTTCGCGCTTTTGAATACGGGATTGAGGAACCAACTTATTATGCAACTTCAATTAATATTGCCTCTCAACCGAATAGGTTAGTCTACGAAATTGGTGATCAGCTTGATATCACCGGTATGGTTGTTACAGCTACATATTCGAATGGAGCCACGGAAATACTGACAGAGTATTCGATAAGCGGATTTAGCTCTGTTTCAGCGGGTCAGGTCGCAGTAATCTTATCCTATGAAGAATTGACAGTATCGTTTAATGTGATGGTTTATGATGTGGTTCCCGTAACGGTAAAACTGAATACTGCCGGATATAAAATGAGCATTGGCTCAACATATTCTCTTGTCGCAGTTATAACTCCGGCAGATGCCGTCTTTAACGATTTGACATGGGAAAGCCTCGATGAAAGAGTTGCCACAGTAGATTCAGCCGGCTTGATTACCGCTATATCGGCAGGGGAAACGATTGTAACGGCAACAACAAAGCATGGCAATTGGGATTATTGCTTAATCGAAGTAACTGAAAACGGCTCTTCCGGGTCGGATGTTAATGGGATTACGCTAAATACGAACTCGGTCAAACTTTTCATTGACGGAGCATATCAGCTAAGCGCAGTTGTCATACCTGTTAATGCCGCAAACAAGAATATTATTTGGTCATCAACAGATGCAAATATTGCAACGGTTGATGAAAATGGTTTTGTCAATGCTGTGGGTGTTGGAGCAACGGTTGTTATCGCTGAGACTGAAGACGGCGGTTATAAAGATTATTGCCTCGTTAAAGTCAGTGGCTTGGTTGTCAAGGAGAACTCTTCTGCTGTTATTGATATGGATAACAAGGTTATTTATGGATTAACGACGGGTATTGATTCGGTTGATGACTACATTACTGTAGCAAACTCTGACTGCTTAATTGATTATGAAGTTACATCTAAAGGGTTTGGAACGAACACTATTCTAAATGTCATTATGGATGATGAAATTGTTGAGACATATAAAATCATCATTTACGGCGATGTTAACGGCGACGGCATTATCGACACCGCCGATTCGGATATGATTGTTGATATCGGTAATTATGTTTTGCCGCAATGGGACCCGGTAACGGACGCAGCCTATATCAAGGCGTGTGACCTCTTCCGGGACGGCATTATTGATGAAAATGATTGTGTTGTTTTAAAGGATGTACAAAACTATACGTTGAATCTTGATCAGACTACAGGGATTGCATCTCCGGGTTAAGGATGGGGGAGATGATGAAGCCGTCGATTTTACTGTCGAAAAAGCATATTTAATTAATCGGTATAAAATGCGAAAGTCTGCTACATATACCTCGCCCCAAGAATGGTCATTAACAGAAAAGCCTCCTGCCGATGCAATAAAGTTCGGCAGGAGGTTTCGGCATTTTGTGTCAATATCATTTCGGTGTACAATTTTTCTTAATACTAATCGGCGATGAAAAGCGTTGTTAGATTTGCGATGATATTTTGTGCTGCACAAGGCGGACGACGATGCTTTGCTGACGCAAGGCAAGGAGGACAACGCAGTACGGCGCAAAAAAGACCGCAAAGATTCAATGTGTTTTATCGGTGGTTAGTATAAGGGCTCAATAAAATATCGGTATACCACTCGGAGAATTAAAACTTGATAATTCCGGAAAAGGCGGTTTCAAGCAATTTATATGCTTTCAGTATAAGGATGTCAACCCATCTTACCGAGGTTATGTCGGTTAAAAGAAAATCAAAATGATCGTTCATCAAATCTCCGTAGTAAACCGAATGGGTTTCATAGTTCCGGGGATCATTCTCGTTAATATTGAAAATACGAACGCAGCGCTTGTCGCCGTCGCCGTATGCCCTGAAGCCCGCGCCGCCGTTATAGCCCATGGTAATGCCGTCCGCGGTTTTGCCGACAAAGTTGTTGACATGGTCATGGCCGAAGAATGCGCCGGCGATGTCGCCCTGCTTAAGCCAGCTGCCATACTGGCCCGAATCTGCAACCGAATTGCAGGGGCTTTCCAATAACGTGCCCTGCGCGAGATCCCCGTTTAAAACATACCATTTCATTCCTCTGCGGATCGACCCCTCTGTTCCGAACGGAACTTCTTTTAAAAACCCGAGTAATTGAATGACCGGGATATGTTGGAATAAAAGTGAGGGAACAGCCTCTCCGCCGTTAGCGGTTTTCAGCGCGTTGCCGGTGGCTTCGTACCACGCAATCTGGTCCGCGTGAACCCCGTCGTAACCACCGGCTTCGCTTCTGTTGTGTGTGTCCATCATATAGACATTAAAAACTGTTTTTGTACCGCCGCTGCCGAGTATAGGTACATTATAAGTTCCGGCTCCCGAACCGGCCTGGCTCTCATCACCGGCATAGCAGTTGGTGTATGCTTTGAACATAGCCATCTGGGCTTCATTTGAAACACCGGTTTGAGCATCATGGTTTCCGAAAGTAACGGCAAAAGGGATATTCCTGACAGCCAGAGGCTGAATCAGGTTGTTGATGGCTTTCCTGACCCGGCTCTCGGTCGCGCCGATAAATGAATCGGCAACATTGTCGCCGGTAAAAACAACCAAATCGGGCTTTTCAGTGTCAAGTGCTTTGCTGATAAAATTGATCATTTTTTTTCTTGTGAAGTCAGTGTCCTGCGCGTCGCTGATCATCATGATTTTAAAGGTGCCGTCGTTTTTGAACCGAAGCGCCTTTTGTTCAGCGGATTTTTGTGCCGAAGCAGTCGCCGGCACAAAAAGAGCGAAGATCAGGCTGAGAGCCAATACAAGGGAGATCGCTTTTTTTAAGGCGTTTTTCATAGAAGATTCTCCTTTTCTTGATAGAGGTAATTAATAACCAAGAGCAAATTTTTTAAATAGTTTTATCACAATACTGTGTTGGAAAATCAGCTTATCAAGAATAGTGACAAGCGCTCTCAGAAAAGCCGGGAGGTCATGTGTCTTGGGAACGGTTACAGGTTCCATGGTAACACCTTTGATATTAATCACAAATGGCTGAGAATAGCAGATTCCGCCGGGGCCGGTGATATAAAATCTGACATAATTCCCGATTTGATCCGAAAAGCTGTCAAGGTCAATGGTTGTGTTATCCATACCTCTCGCGATAACTTGGCCGTTTGAAACCCATGTAATCTGATTGAAATCCGAGCCATTAACGGTAATGGTGTCATTTTCTTCGTTGACGGCAATGCTTGTTACCACCGGCGTTTTGAATGAATAATCAACTTTATAGCCTTCGGGAAGCTCTGCCATGCCGTTGAGTTCAACGCCACTCGAAAATTTTGAAACGGAGAAGAAGGTTCCGTTTATCATGCTCGTTTTGAAAGCGGAAAGAGTCAGCTCGGGCATCAGCTGCATTGTAAACGCTCTGTCAAAATCCGTGAAACTGTGCGCGTCGGCAAAAGTGAATGCCCAGGGAACAACACCGTCCGGAATAGTTTTTTGAAGGATTTGGTCGTAAAGGATTCTGTCATTCATTGTGTGATCGTCCTCACCGCTGTTGATACCCATCCCGAGGCACGAACCGGCATTGTCAAGGAAGAGTCTCGCGAATTTATTAGCATAAGAGTTATCGACAAGCTGGCCTGTATGGGCTTCCCAATCCTTATCAAGAAAAACATATTCGCCGACATGCGAAAGCATGGAGAGTCCGCCTGCCGCTTTTTCGCCTGCCGCCGGCGTTTCATAGTCGCCGAAAACGCCGATTTTGCCCTGGCCGTAATCACCGAAATAACCGGATAAATGGCAGTCGGCAACCGGAGTGGCCGTATTCAGTTCAATACCGAGCGGTATATCAAGCATCCCGTTTGTGCGTACCGTACCGTTTGTCGTCACCGCGGTACCGTTGATATAGCTGCTGTATTCCGCATCGGTAAGCGGAATAATAGGGGCCATCTTTGTTCTCTCATATTTGACAAGCCTGATTATCGGAACAAGCTGAGGCGATTTGTTCCAGCCCCTGTTCAATGTTCCGTGGTCGGTAAGCGCGACTATATCGTAACCGAGGTCATAGTTTAACTGAACAAACTGTTTGATAGTAAGAACTCCATCGCTGGCGTTTGTGTGGCAGTGAAGCTGTGTTTTGCAGGCTTTCCAAGTATTCCAGTCAACAGTTCCGTACGGGTTTGTAATGAGATAGTCCTTATCAGTGCCGGCAGAAACGGCGGCGCTGCCGGAGGCATAGGAAACAGCTGTCTCCATTGAAAACAATAGCGAAAAGCTCAAAACAATGCAAAGGATTTTTCCGGAAAATCTTTTTCTTTTCATCAGTATTCTCTCCTCTTTAAGCGGGTTTGGATAAATATAACGATAATTACCCATGCAAATAAAATAACAGTATCAATTATATCATCAACTGAAACAGTGTCAATGATAATGATAGATGAGTTTTTTCACATACAATAAGAAACAGAAAAATTATTAATGTATCGGCTTTTCCGGTATAATTTTATGCTTGAAAAATTAAACATTTGCCCGCATCGCCGGAAGGGGCGTTGCTAAAATAATCAGCCCGCAGGAAATGAAATTTCCAAACGGGCTGCTGTTATCGAAAAAATTTCGGCGCTTCCCGCCTGCTGTGCTCAGAATAAATTCATAATAGCCGGTATGGTTTTCCAAAGCAGGTACTCCATCGCGGCAAGCAGCCTTTCACCGGCGCTGAATTCACTGCCGTACAGCGTGAAGCGAAGCGGGAAGGATTTATCATCCTTGTACAGAGATTTGTATGTAGCAAGGTGTGTTTCATATACCGAGGGGTTATTTTCGTCAAGTGTAATCACGCGCCCGCCGCGGTTCTCGTCACCGTATGAAGCAAAATTGGTGCCGGGTGTGTTGATAAGGCTGACGCCCTTGTAAGCGACATCAAAGGTGTTTACATGGTCATGGCCGAACACCATTGCCACCACATCACCCTGATTGAAAACCGCTTCAAACTGACCGCTGTTGGTGTTGGACGGGCAGGGGGGTTCATGCATCACACCGCTGTTGGTGTTTGCCGGGTTAAGAACATAAAACTTGCCGTTGTATTGAATTGCACCGGGAGTTCCCTGCTCCACCTGTAACAAAGCGTCATAGATCTCCGGCACAATGATATGCTGGAACATCATCGACGCAACAGAAACGCCGCCGTTTTGGGCTTTCAGTTCGTTGGCGGTATTTGTATACCACTCAATCTGGTTTTGATGGACATAATCGTAGCCGTCGTTTACCGTATCATACATATTGGAATCCATCATCCAGAGGTTATAAGCAAGTTTGCCGGCGGTCTTCGAAGAATATATGGGTACATTGTAGTTACCGCAGCCATAAATATCGCTGCCTTCGTCAAAGCCGATGCAGCAGTCATAGGTGCTGTATATAGCCATCTGCTCTTCCTTGCTGACGGTCGTTTCCGCGTCATGGTTGCCGAAAACAACAGCGACAGGGATACCGTAACCTTCAAATATGGACATATACTGGTCGATGGCCGATTTGACCAGCAGTTTATCGACGGCGTGGATACCGGTGTTGCAGGAACCGCCCGAGAAATTATCACCGGTCAGGACGATCAGGTCAGGATTTGTCGCCGGGACAACATCTTTAATGTAATCCTTCACGATAGGAAACATCAGAAAAGTATCCTGAATATCCGCCAACTGGAGGATTGTAAATTTGCCGTCGGTACCGAAAGTTAGATGCGCCTTATACGCAGGTGTCTGGTCGTTAATGGCAAATGCGTTTACACTGAGCACAAAACTCAGGGCAAGGAACAGGGACAGGATTGCAGTGATTTTTTTCTTCATCGATTGTCACTCCTATACAAGAATAGTTACTGTTTACTGACCAAAATATTATACCATAAAAGGTTGTGCTGTCAATCACCTGCTCCTGAACATTCGAAGTTCTGATGAACGATTGGCTAATACTAATTCACGATTAAAAAACCTCTAAAAAATCAAGCAAAAGCTTTGATTCATACTATTCTCCATTTTAATGCAGAATAGTATTATGAGGTTTTGTGCGGATTTTTTTGTTAGGTTTTTATGAGTAATTAGTATAAGAGCGTATTTCATTGACATTGCAAAAAGCTGGGATTATAATTGCGTAGTCAACGAAGAAAAAAAGTTGAAATAAGGAGAACGAAAAGTATGACAAAAAAACCATTTGCCAAACCCGCACTTGCAGTTATTCTTTCTGTTTCTATGCTTATTCCTTTCGGTATCGGCGCTTCCGCCGTTAATGACATCACCGGCGCGAAAAGCTACGCCATCACAAACCCCTATGCGGCGGTTGACTGGAACACCTGGGGGCATTATAAAGCAAACCTGCATACCCACTCAACAGTAAGTGACGGTAAAGACGATTTTTCGGTCATGATTGAGGCTTATTATGCGCAAGGTTTTGATGTTTTGGCAATGACGGACCACGGCAGTGTGAACAGGGGCTGGAATGTCAAGCCTCAAACCGTACCTATACTCAACTATAACACTTGGTTTAATAAACCGACATACCTGACAAATGAGCGTTATGCGGAAATTACGACCGGCTCCGACAGAGGGGGTAGGGGGATGACAGATGTTCCGTTTGGAATTGAAAACAACACCGCAACGCTCACAAAAAGTCATGTTAACGGATTTTTTGCTGAATACGGTCAAAATGTGTGGGGGAAGGAAAACGATTACGAAACCGCGGTTGCGGGCATACACGCTCTCGGCGGTCTTTCACAGATTAATCACCCCGGTGACTGGCTTGATTCGGCAAAAGATGCCGGTATTGCAAAAGACCCGAAAAGTATTAAATTTTTTGCGGATATATTGAAAAAATATGATTCCTGTATGGGGATTGAAGTGCTCAACAGGGTTGATTCGGTGACCAAAAACGACCGTATTCTATGGGACGGGCTTCTTGAAAGCGTTATTCCGACAGGCAGAAATGTTTGGGGGTTTTCAAATGCGGATGCGCACAATACGGATGGTATCGACACCAGTTTTGAAGTATTTATGATGCCGGAAAACACGGTCGCACAGGTTCGTACGGCAATGGAAAACGGCACATTCTTTGCTTGCGGGCACCGCGCCGATAATGAGCTTGGCGGCGGTTTTGTCGGAACCGGTGCCTGCCCATCGGTAACCAGTATTGCCGTTGATGACAGCACCGATCAAATTACCGTTCAAGGTGCTGGTTACGACACAATCCAATGGATCGCAAAAGGGGAGATTATTGCATCAGGAAACACCATTGATTTGAATGCTTATGAAAGCCAAATCAGCTGTTATGTCCGCGCACAACTCATCGGCCCGGGCGGGATTTGTTTTACACAGGCATTTATAGTTGACGATGGCAGCGCGCCGGTACCGGAAATTGAAGATCCGTATTTCACAAGGCTTTGGAATGATTTCGTGTTTGCGGTTAAGAGCACAAGATTGTATGTTATTTTTGATGAAATTATCAAGGCTGTTTCAAAGTAAACGGCAATAAATAAATATTTTCGAAACATATGCAAATGTCCGGTTGTATTATTAAAATACAACTTATGTCCAACACCATAAATTATACGAATCCCTCTTTAAACATAGTTAAAAATTCGGCACAAAAACCCATAATACTATTCTGCATTAAAATAGAGAATAGTATAAATCAAAGGTTTTTGCTTGATTTCATAGAGATTTTATAATCGGGATTAGTATTACATGCTGATATTTTAGCAGGGACACATAAATCAGAGAAGCAGAAGAATCGGAGGCGGTACAATGAGCGGAAAACAGTTAGAATATTTAGGGTCGGGTATTTCCGCCGTTGTTTCCGCCGCACACGGTTTCGGGACGGACGCTCTGCTTTTGGCATATTTTGCCGCACCGAAAATGAAGGAAAAAGTATGCGATTTCGGCACCGGATGCGGCATTATTCCTTTGCTTTGGTGCCGCCGGGAAAGAACAGAAAAAATCACAGCAATCGAAATCCAGCCAGATGCCTGTGAACAGGTGAAAACCTCAATAATAAAAAACTCGCTTCAGGAAAAGCTTGAAATAGTGAATGCGGACATTCGTCATTTAAAGGGTGTTTTACCCATGAACACGTGGGATTTAGTTACAATGAATCCGCCGTACAAAGCCGAAAACACCGGGATAAAAAGTCAAAACGAAACGGACCTTATTGCACGCCATGAGGTGCTGTGTAATCCGGAAGAAGCGGCGGCGGCGGCAGCGGGTCTGTTGAAATTCGGCGGAAGATTTTGCCTGTGCCACCGGCCGGAAAGGCTCTGCGATGTGTTCTCGGCCATGCGCATGGCGGGCATAGAACCCAAGCGAATGAGAACGGCGGCGCAGACTTCGGACAAAGCACCGTGGCTTATACTGGTTGAAGGTAAAAAAGGCGGAAAACCGGGAATGATAATCGAACCGCAGCTGGTTATTAAAAAAGATAACGGCGAATATTCGGACGAAATGCGGATGGTTTACGGGGAGTATGCGAATAATTGATATTCTGTAGGGGCGAACTGAGTTCGCCCGTTGATATACGACGCAAATTCGGGCGAACACAGTTCGCCCCTACAGCAAGGATGTGAACGCAATGAGCAAACTAATGATTGTCGGCACGCCGATAGGCAACCTTGGGGATCTTTCGCCGAGGGCACTTCAAGCCCTGAGTGACTGCGATTTTATAGCTGCCGAGGATACGCGTGTAACCGTAAAAATATTGAATCATTTCGGGTTGAAAAAACCGATGATCAGCTATTTTGAGCATAACCGGTTTGAAAAAGGCGAGCAGATAGCAGCCAGAATTATCGGCGGAGAAATCTGCGCTTTGGTTACGGACGCCGGTATGCCTGCGGTATCGGACCCGGGTGAAGATTTGGTGCTTCTTTGTCATAAGCTCGGCATCAAGGTTGAGGTCATACCTGGCCCTTGCGCATTTGTTTCGGCGCTTGCGGTTTCGGGTATGCCGGCGGGACGCTTCACGTTTGAAGGCTTCTTAAGCGTGAATAAACTGAGCCGGAGGGAGCATATAGCATCCTTGCGCAATGAAAGGCGCACCATGATTTTTTATGAGGCGCCTCATAAATTACCGTCAACCTTAAAGGACCTTGCCGCGGCTTTCGGAGACAGAAAAATTGCGATTGTCCGCGAGCTTACCAAGATATATGAAGAGGTAATACATACTTCATTAAAAGAAGCGGCGCAGAGGTTTGGCGAAGCCGGTCCTAAGGGTGAAATTGTTTTAATCATTGAAGGCGCGCCGGAACCGAAAGCAGAAGAGGTTCCGCTTGAGGAAGCAGTGCAAATGGCAAAGGAAAAGATAGCTGATGGTATGCCTTTAAACGAAGCGGCTAAGGTTACAGCAAAACAAACCGGACACAAAAAAGGTGACATCTATAAATTGCTGCAACGGGAGGATTAAAAATGCACGGAAATGTCTGGGATGCTATTATTGAATACAAGTATTTGAGTCTGGCTTTTATTGTAATTTCAGTTTTAACGGTATTTGTTTGCATAAAGGCTTATAAAGCATCAAAAAAACACAATGAAGAACGGGATAAAATAATATCACAGTTAAAATATGAAAACAAAACCCGGGTTGAGTTCTCGAACCTTACAAAGGAACTGATCATATCAGCTGAACCGAAAAAACTTTTTGACGGTGTTGCCTTAAACATTCAGGCAAGGCTCGAAAAAGAAAGCGATATGAACGCGGCGTTTGAAAAACTTCCTCAACCGCAGAAATACATATATGCAATGTACTATGTTTCGGTTGACGGCGCCGAAAAACTGAGCGAATTCTTCAAGAGGAACGGTAAACCGCTGACGACAACCGCAGCTGATGCGGTAGCGTTGATTTTAGGATGTAAAGCAAGTGAGCTTTACAATGATGAATACGCGGCTTTTGATGAAGACAATGAGGATGTTTCGCTTTTACCGGATGTAATTGCCGAACAGGATGCAAAATTCGCACAAATCGGAAACGGAATCGAACTGTATAAACCTGCCGCGGACTATATCAGGCAAAATGCGGAAAGTTTCATTGCATAAAACAAGCATTATATAGGATTTAAAGGCTATTCACGAAACAATATAACGCTTGATTATCCGTGCTGTATTTGATATAATTATATCCGAGAATGAACACAAAATTTTAAATTTATTTTGGAGGTAATATTATGGAATTTAAAGGCAGCAAAACGGAAGCAAATTTAGCGGCGGCTTTCGCAGGCGAGTCACAGGCGCGCAACAAATACACCTATTTTGCATCGGCGGCGAAAAAAGAGGGTTTGGAACAAATCGCGGCAATATTTGAGGAGACAGCCGGAAACGAAAGAGAGCATGCGAAACTTTGGTTCAAAGAGCTTCATGGCGGCAGTGTGCCTTGCACGGCTGAAAACCTGCTTGCGGCCGCTGAAGGCGAGCATTATGAGTGGACAGAGATGTACAAGAGCTTTGCGGATGAAGCAGCCGAGGAAGGCTTCACGAGAATTGCCGCGCTTTTCACGCTGGTTTCAAAAATCGAAAACAGCCATGAGGCGCGTTACCGCAAGCTGCTCGCAAACCTGGAGGAAGGCATCGTTTTCAAGAGCACCGAAGAAGTCGTTTGGATTTGCCGCAACTGCGGGCACCTTCATGTGGGCAAATGCGCCCCGACCGTATGCCCCACCTGCAACCACCCGCAGGCGTATTTTGAAGTTAAAAGCAACAACTATTAATAGTTGTTACCTGCAATCGCAACAGTTATAAACCGGCCATAAATGATGCCGCCCGAAATGAGAATCTCAAATCGGGCGGCATATTTGAATTTATTACTGCCAATAAAACATATATTTTTCCATGGCATCCATCAGCGCTTTGATATTTACAAGCGGAACGCCGGGGTAAAGCCCGTAAATCATCATTAGCCCGCCCTTCGGGGTGGAAAGTTTTTTGACCTCTTCTCGGATTAATGCGTCAATTTGCTTTGGCGTGCCGCCGAAGGTAATATTTTGCCTGTCAATATCCAGGTCAATGCAATATTTTCCGGCGAATTTATCCGCAATCCAGTCAATCCCGTTGACTAAATCCTGTAAATTCAAAATATCCACGCCGCCGTCCACAAGATCATCCGCGAGGGTGCGGATATCCCCGTCCGAATGCATATGGACAAGGATTCCGTTGTCTCTGGCAGGTTTCATTAGCCGTTGATAAGAGGGTTTGAGGTATTTACGAAGGAGTTCCGGCGAAATCATCGGACCGGCCTGCATCCCCAAATCCTCGGGATAGCCTATCATGTCGTAACCGATTTGCGCCCACTTATCCACAAAATAATAGTTGTACTCCTCGAGCATCCCGATGAGTTTGATCAGGTTTTTGTCCTCGTCGGCCATATCATAAAGCAGCTTTTCGTAACCGCACACATCGGAAAGTCTCAGAAAGGTGTGCCCGTGTTCCAGCGAGGCTGTCATAAAATAACCGGCGGTCTTGGCGGCGGCAACTTTGATTTTCTCTTTTTTCACGTTGATTTTCGGCAGAGCGGGTAACTGGTAGCTGTCAAAATGTGACCAGGTGTCAAGCGGCCGCTTGATGATGACGCCGCGGATGCCGTCAATGGCCTCCTGCCACACACAGCCGAAGTCATCGGTGAATGTATGCGAAATATACATGCCGTCCCGGTTCTCTTTTTTTGCTGTTTTGGGGCGCGTGTATCCCGGAAACAGCAGAGGGTGGCTTTCGATCAGTTCATAAAGAGCATCATGGTCATAATAGTGCCAACATGCTCCTGCAATACCGAAATTCATGGGGATATAATCCGGATGTTCAAAGCGGATTGCCCTGAGTTTATTCTCCCTGTCGGTCATTAATATTTCGCCCCGCAATCAATTATGCATTAACCCTTGTAATGCCTGTATTTTTCAAGCGCGTCCAGCACAGCCGCTATATTATCTAAAGGGATTTCATAATTCAGTTCGGCATTGAGCCCCAGACCGCCCTGCGGCAGGTAAAGCGCTTCCACGCATTCACCCACATGGTCAAAGATCTGCGAACGGGAGGCAAACGGGAACAGCTGCCGGTCAAGGTCAAGGTTTATCGGTATTTTCCCCTTGCAGACTCGAACCAGATTGTCAAGGCCGTTCGCGCGGTATTGCGGGTTAATCATATCCGCTCCGCACTCAACAAGGTCCGGCATTATTTCCCAAATACAACCATCCGTGTGCATATAAATAAGGGTATCTTTCTTTGCGGATTTGACCAGCCCGTAGAGCTTTTTGTAACAGGGTTTCATATATTTTCTCCATCTATCCGGCCCGATGGCGAGGCCCTTTTGCATGCCGAGATCGTCACCGAAATATTTTATCTCACCTTTGCGGTGAAGTGTGGCCTCCACCTGGTAACAGTTATATTCAAGCACCTTATCAATAAGCGTTTGTATGGCCGAACCTTCCTCGGCAAACAGTGTCATCGCCAATTCGAAACCGCACAAATCCAATAGCCGCAGATACATAAAGCCGTGCGGGATGTTTCCGCCGCGGCCGGGAGGAATTACCAGATCAAAGATATCCTGCTCGCTTTTTATCGGATGACCTTTGACGATTGATTCCATACCTTCCTCAATATTTTCCCACACACAGCCCCATTCGTCTGTGTACGATCCGCTGTGATAGGATTCGGGCATACCGATTTCATCGAGATCAACTTCCACTTCGCCGAAAAACTGGGGGTATTCATTGATTACGCGCTGAAGCTCTGCACCGTATTTCATCCATGCCGCGGGCAGCATGCCGACGGATACCGGCAGCGTTTCCGGCCGGTCATAAGTGATAGCCTTTGCAAGCAAGCTTTTCATAACATTTTCCTCCATTTCAAACTATTATGATATTGCCACAAAAACGCGTTTGAATTATACTCGAATTAGAAATAAATAAAAAATACATCGTTATGATTAAAAACGGTGAAAATACCGCGTCTTTTTTCTTTTATCTCTTTTATTTTATACTAATATGTGTTAAGGTTATTGTGCAAAATTTTAACTGAAAAGTGAGGAATGTAATAATGGCAAGATTCATTTTCTCGGCATTCTCCGATGAAGCGTCAAAGGACATCAACGAGCAAATCGCTGCGTGCAAAGCAAACGGCATCACCCACATGGAGTTGCGCGGCGTAAACGGAAAGAATATTTCCGATTTCAGCGTTGATGAGGCAAAGGAACTCAAAAAGACTTTAGACGCGGGTGGGATGCAGGTTTCCTCCATCGGCTCGCATTACGGTAAAATTCCGATTGACGATGATTTCGAAGAGCATTTCGAAGCCTTTAAAAACACTGTAAATGTTGCCAAAATTCTTGAAACGGAATATATCCGTATGTTCAGTTTCTACTTTTCCGAAGATGAAAGTTATGAGGACTTTAAAGAAGAAGTCTTTTCACGTATTGAACAGATGGCAGATTACGCGCAGAAAAACGGCATTCTTTGCTGCCATGAAAACGAAAAGGGCATATACGGAGATATCCCCGAGCGCTGTTTGGAGATGCTGTCAAAGTTTGAAGGCAAACTCGGCGGGATTTTTGACCCGTCCAACTTTGTTCAGTGCGGGGTTGATACCATGGCCGCATATGATATGCTTGAGCCATATATTGAATATATGCATATAAAAGATGCCTTAAAAGAAACCGGCTTTGTCGTTCCCGCCGGCGAAGGCGACGGTAATGTTGAAGCAATTCTGCGCCGTTTCGCAAAAAAGGACGGAGCGAGAATTCTCTCTGTTGAGCCACATCTGAAGGTGTTTCACGGTTTGGGAGACCTTGAAAAAGATCAAAGAAGCCAGACCAAAATGGAAAAATTCGTTTATCCCGATAACATGGCGTCTTTCGCAGCTGCCTGCTCCGCAACACATGCGCTGGTTGAAAAGGTTCAGCCCATCCGTTACGGCATCATCGGCCTGGGTAATATGGGGTCGAGCCATTTTAATTATTATTTTCAAGGCCAGCTGCAGGAGATGCGGCTTGTCGCCGTTGCCGATATCAACCCCGACCGGTTTGAAAATATTTTGGAGCAGATGCCTGAACTGTTATGCTTTAACACCGCCGAAGAACTGATGGACAGCGGTTTCTGCGATGCAGTCGTCATCGCTACGCCTCACTATTTCCATCCGATATATACGATGTACGCTCTTAACAGAGATTTGCATGTGATGACCGAAAAGCCGGCGGGCGTTTACACAAAAAAAGTCAGAGAAGCAAACGAAGTCGCGGCGAAAAGCGACAAGGTTTACGCAATCATGTATAACCAGCGTACCAATTGTCTTTACCGCAAGCTGCGCGAGCTTGTTCAGGGTGGAGAATTCGGTGAGATACAGCGCGTAAACTGGATTATCACCAATTGGTACCGCACCCAATCCTATTACAACTCCGGCGGCTGGCGTGCGACTTGGGTCGGCGAAGGCGGCGGCGTTCTTCTTAACCAATGTCCGCACAATCTGGATCTTTGGCAGTGGATTTGCGGTATGCCTTCCAAAATTCAGGCGTTTTGCCATGAAGGCAAATGGCACAATATTGAAGTGGAGGACGATGTGACAATTTACGCCGAGTATCCCAACGGCGCAACCGGTGTGTTTATCACATCCACCGGCGATGCTCCGGGCACAAACCGCCTGGAGATCACCATGGACAAGGGACATGTTGTATGCGAAGACGGCAAACTGAAGGTCTACAAGCTGGATGTTTCCACAAAAGAGCACTGCGCGACTTCTCCGAACGGGTTCGGGAAACCGAAGGGTGAATGGAGCGAGGCGGAAACCGATGGATGGAATCCTCAGCATGTCGGCGTTCTCAATGCTTTTGCGGCGAATATTTTACGCGGCGAACCGCTTGTCGGCAGGGGAGAAGAAGGCATCAACGGGTTAATGATCTCAAATGCCGCCCATTTATCCTCCTGGCTCGGCAAACCGGTGGAATTGCCTGTTGACGAAGACCTTTTTTATGAGTTGCTTCAGCAAAAAATAGCGGCTTCAAAGGCAAAAGAAGAGGCAAAAGGAACGGTTGCCAATGATATGGCAGATTCCTTCTGAAACGAATTCGATTTTTAAGGGGTAACTTATGAAAGTATCGTTAGTCGGCTGCGGGGGCATTTCAAAAACACACATAAAAGTAATAACAGATATTGATGAAGCACAGTTGATTTCAGTGGCAGATAATAATTTTGAGCGGGCGAAAAAAGTTGAATCGGAAACAGACGCGAAGGCATATGCAAGTTTGGACGATTTGCTCGGCGGTGAAAAACCGGATGTTCTTCATATCTGCACACCGCATTACCTGCATGTGCCAATGGCACTGAAAGCCCTTGAAATGGGTATTAATGTATTGATAGAAAAACCGTGCGCTGTGACACTCGAAGAACTTAAAATGTTAAGAGACGCGCAGAACAGGACCGGCTTGAAGGTTGGCACCTGTTTTCAAAACAGATACAACCTTTCTGCCCTGCAGCTGAAAAGCCTGCTGGAAGAAACCGGAAGATATGGTAAAATTTTGGGTGCGAGAGGCTTTGTGACATGGGAGCGCGGAAAAGATTATTATTCGGACGATTGGCACGGGACGCTTGAAAAAGAATGCGGCGGAGTGCTGATTAACCAGGCTATCCACACATTGGACATGCTTCAATATCTAACCGGCGAGCTGTTGGCGGTAACCGGGCATACATCAAATGACCATTTGAGAGGGCTCATAGAGGTGGAGGATACCGCAACCGCTTTGCTGGAATTTGCGGGCGGCGTCAACGGTGTATTTTATGCTACGCTGGCTAATTCATGCGACTCGCCGGTGTTTATCGAGATTAAGTGCGAACATGCAACCTTCAGAATAGAAGGGGATAATCTATTCAAAATCTGCAGTGACGGAAGAATTGAGACTTATCGTGGATATGAGGAAAAAGATTATACCGGCAAGGCATGCTGGGGAACCGGACATCAGGCATTGATTTGTGATTTTTATTCGTGTATCAACGAAAATACACCGTTTGAAATCGACGCTTATGAAGGCGGTAAAGCGGTTGAGATTGTTCTTGGCATTTATAAATCAAGCGCATCGGGCGAACGGATTGAAATTAGTCAGGGTATATAACAATTGGAAAAGATTCTGCACTTTCGTTCTGAATAACACGTCGTTATGTTCATTCCGAGGGCTTTAGCCCGAGGAATCTTTGCCAAGTGAAAATACAATAAAAAACAAGGAGAATAAATATGATCAGCCATGAAAATCTTAAAAATCGAGTCGCCGTTGTTACGGGCGGCGGCGGTGTGCTTTGCAGCGGTTTCGCAAAAGACTTGGCTGCCTTCGGAGTGAAAGTCGCAGTGCTCGACCTTCGCCTTGAAGCCGCGCAGGCGGTTGCCGATGAGATAACAGCAGCGGGCGGCACTGCTATTGCGGTTGCTTGCAATGTGCTTGAAAAAGAAAACCTGGAAAAGGCTAAAGAAACTGTTAATGAGAAATTAGGCACCTGCGATATTTTAATAAATGGTGCCGGCGGCAATTCACCTTTGGGCACAACAACCAAGGAAACGCTTGAGTTAAAGGATGTTACGGAAAAAGCCGAGGGGATTAAGACCTTTTTCGACCTGGACCCGAAGGGAATTGAATTTGTTTTCAATCTCAACTTTTTGGGAACGCTCTTAACAACCCAGACTTTTGCGCTCGAAATGGTCGGTAAGGCGAACACCTGCATTTTGAACATTTCGTCCATGAACTCATACAAACCGCTGACCAAAATCCCGGCTTATTCGGCAGCCAAAGCGGCCGTATCAAACTTTACGCAGTTTATGGCCGTGCATTTTGCCGATGTCGGCATCCGTGTCAATGCTTTGGCGCCGGGATTCTTTTCAACAAACCAAAATAAGACGCTTCTTTACAAGGAAGACGGCTCTTTAACGCCAAGGTCCGATAAAATTATTGCGCACACGCCGCTTCGCCGTTTCGGCACCCCTTCTGATTTAACAGGCGCACTGCTGTTCCTTTGCAATGAAGAGCACTCCGGGTTTATTACAGGGGTTATCCTGCCTGTTGACGGCGGCTTCTCGGCCTTTTCAGGCGTATAACAGTAAAAAATGAAGAAATGAAGAAATGAAGAAATGAAGAAATGAAGAAATGAAGGAATGTGCTTAAGCACATTCAGTGAAGAAATTGAGGGCGGGAAACCCGCACCCGATTTAATTTTTAAAATGAGTATTTTTTAGTGAGGTTGGCAAAACATAGAGAACCAATCACCTGTTTCGGGAGTGATATGATGATATTAAACTTAAGACCAAAAAATGAATGTGCATTTGACATGATTTCGCTGGGCGAGGTTATGCTGCGCCTGGATCCGGAGGATATGCGTATAAAAACCGCCCGCAGTTTCCGCGCTTGGGAAGGCGGCGGGGAATACAATGTCGCTCGCGGGTTGCGCCGCTGTTTCGGTTTGAACACCGCAGTTGTCACAGCCTTTGCCGAAAACGAGGTTGGCAGGCTGATTGAGGACTTCATTTTACAGGGCGGTGTTGACACTTCCTTAATAAAATGGGTACCGTACGACGGCATAGGCAGGACCGTACGCAATGGGCTGAACTTCACGGAGCGCGGTTATGGTATCCGGGGTGCCGTCGGTGTTTCCGACAGAGGCAACACAGCCGCCTCGCAGCTTAAACAGGGCGATATTGACTGGGAATATATCTTCGGCACCTTGGGTGTCCGCTGGCTTCATACCGGCGGTATATTTGCCGCCCTGTCGGATACGACCGCACAGGTGGTTGCCGAAGCTGTTAAGGCTGCGAAAAAACACGGTACAGTCGTTTCTTACGACCTGAATTACCGTCCTTCTCTGTGGAAAAGTATCGGCGGCAAGGAAAGAGCGCAGCAGGTCAACAAAGAAATAGCAAAATATATTGATGTGATGATAGGCAATGAAGAGGATTTCACCGCCTGCCTCGGGCTTGAGGTCGAAGGTAACGATGAGAACCTCAAAGATTTAAGTATAGACGGTTATAGCAAAATGATTGAAAACGCCGTGAAGATTTACCCGAACTTTAAGGTTGTGGCAACCACCTTGCGAAGTGTCAAAACCGCGACAGTAAACGATTGGAGCGCAATTTGCTGGGCGGACGGCAAGCTCTGTAAAGGCATAGAGCTTGACAACCTTGAAATATATGACCGTGTCGGCGGCGGGGACAGTTTTGCCTCCGGGCTGATTTACGGGCTGATGACGACCGGTGACGCACAGCAGGCGGTCAATTACGGCGTTGCTCACGGCGCGCTTGCCATGACCACGCCCGGTGACACCTCAATGGCAAGCAAAAGCGAGGTTGAAGCACTTATTAAAGGCACCGGTGCAAGAGTTCAAAGGTAGAAACACAGGGGACGGTTCTCTGTGTTAATTATTAATATGTGAGCACAGAGAACCGTCCCCTGTGTTTCAGGAGGAAAAATATGGACAAAGAAATTATTCTAACTAAAATCCAGGAATGCGGTGTTGTCGCAGTTGTCCGCGCCGAAACCTGCGAACAAGCTGAACGCATAACGGACGCCTGCATTGAAGGCGGGGTAGCTGCCATAGAGCTTACCTTCACTGTCCCCCATGCGGACAAGGTTATCGAAGGCCTGGCAAAAAAATACACACCCGATCAAATCATACTGGGAGCCGGCACAGTGATGGATGCCGCGACAGCGAGAATAGCTATGCTCGCCGGCGCTCAATACATCGTCAGCCCCTATTTTGACCTTGACACCGTCAAAATGTGCAACCGCTACCGGGTTGCGGTAATGCCGGGTATCATGAGCGTGCGCGAGGCTGTCATGGCTATGGAAGCCGGCGCGGATATTTTAAAAATTTTCCCCGGTGAGTTGTTCGGCCCAAGCATCATCAGGGCGATAAAAGGCCCGATACCTTATGCAAAAATGATGCCTACGGGCGGTGTCGATGTCAGCAATGTCGGTGAATGGATTAAAGCAGGCGCCGTTGCTGTCGGAGCGGGCAGCGCGCTCACATCGGGCGCAAAAACAGGCGATTACGCCTTGATAACGAAAACTGCAAAACAGTTTGTCGAAAATATTAAAAAAGCCAGAGAACAAAAATAAATATTTGAATTTACCGGATAACTTGCGTTTAGCTGAAACCGGTTTCGATTGTAACCGCAGGTTTTTGGATTGTGCAAAAATTAAGGAGCAAAAATGTTCGTAGACAAAGCAACCATTAAAATTAAGGCAGGCAACGGCGGAGACGGCAAGGTCTCGTTCCACCGTGAAAAATTCGTCGCGGCCGGGGGCCCGGACGGCGGAGATGGCGGCAAAGGCGGCAACATCGTTTTTCAGGTGGATGAAAATCTCGCAACGCTTGCGGATTTCAATTATAAACGCAAATATACGGCTCACAACGGCCTCAAAGGCGACGCGAGCCGGCGCAACGGCAAAAAAGGCGATGATTTGATTATCCGCATTCCGCGCGGAACTATTATCCGCGAGGTGGAAAGCGGTTCCGTCATGGCCGATATGTCATCCTTTGAACCTTTTGTTGCGGCTAAGGGCGGCCGTGGCGGCTGGGGCAACAGTCATTTCGCAACACCGACCCGGCAGGCGCCGCGTTTCGCTAAAAGCGGAACGCCGGGTGAGGAATGGGAAATCGTGCTTGAACTGAAACTGATGGCCGATGTCGGGCTTTTAGGTTTCCCGAATGTCGGAAAATCCACCTTTATATCGGTAGTCAGCGAAGCAAAACCAATTATAGCGGACTACCATTTCACAACCATAACGCCTGTGCTTGGCGTGGTTTATATGGGCGAAAGGCAGTCCTTTGTTATGGCTGACATCCCCGGGCTTATAGAAGGGGCAAGCGAAGGCGTCGGGCTCGGGCACGAGTTTCTTCGCCATGTCGAGCGCTGCCGTATGCTGGTGCACATTCTTGACGCGGCCGGCAGTGAGGGCAGGGACCCGGTTGAAGATTTTGAAAAGATCAATACAGAGCTGAAAGCCTTTAACCCCGAGCTTGCCGACCGTCCGCAGATAGTCGCAGCCAATAAAACCGACTTGGCGTCCGCCGAGCAGCTTGAACGGCTGAAGGCATATATAACCGGTAAAGGTTATGCGTTTTATACCATGTGTGCGCCGATTTCCGAGGGAACAAAAGAGGTGGTTGACGCGATTGCGGCAATGCTTCAAACTTTGCCGCCTATAAAACGTTTTGAAGCGGAAGAAATCCCCGTTGAACTGTTTGAAAAGAAAAAGGAAACCGGCTTTACAGTCACTGAAAACGACGGTGTTTATTTTGTCGAAGCCGACTGGCTGCTTAAAATTTTACATAAGACCGATTTGGACGATTACGAATCTCTCCAGTATTTTCAGCGCGTACTTATTTCAAGCGGCATCATAGAAGCTTTGGCTGAAAAAGGAATCAAGGAAGGAGACACTGTTTCAATTTATGACCTTGAATTCGATTATGTCCCTTAACGAAAACTGCAACCCCAATCTTTTAAGCCCGTTAACCCTTGCTTTTATAGGGGATACGGTGTTCGATCTGCTGGTAAGGGAACAACTGATTAACGATGCGAACCGCCCTGTCGGGAAGCTTCATTCGCTTGCCGCCGCCCGCGTCTGCGCCGGGGCGCAGGCAAGGGCATATGAGCGCTTGACGAAAGAGTTGAGCGCGGATGAATTGGCGACATTCAAAAGGGGCAGAAATGCCCATTCAAACCATACACCAAAAAACGCCTCGGAGGCGGATTATCATGCCGCAACCGGGCTTGAAGCTCTTTTCGGCTGGCTGTATCTTAACGGGGAAAGCGAAAGACTCAAAGAATTATTTGAAAAAATAAGCGCTTATGAATCAACAGATACTAATTACTCATAAAAACCTAACTAAAAAATCCGTACAAAACAACATAATACTATTCTGCATTAAAATGGAGAATAGTATAAATCAAAGCATTTGCTTGATATTTTAGAGGTTTTTTAATCGTGAATTAGTATTAACGGATGTTGACGCTTCCCGGAAAAGGGAGAAAAATGACAAAAATTTCGAAAAAAAGAATGAAACCAACGTCTTCCGCCATAAAAGAACTCCTTTTGGATAATCTGATATGGTTTATCGGCTGTGCGCTTTACGCGGCGGGTGTTTTAATTTTTGCGGTGCCGAACGGCATCGCGCAGAGCGGTGTTACAGGCCTCGCAATCATCGTTAATTATTTATTGCATACGCCTGTCGGTTTAACTTACTTCGTGCTCAACATACCGCTGATAGTATCCGCATGGATATTTTTGGGATGGAAATTTGTCGCAAAAACGCTTTGGGTCACGGTTATTCTTTCCGTAATGCTTGACGCGTTCGGCCCTTTTCTTGATAAGTACCAATATACCGGCGATAAACTTCTTGCCGCTATGTTTTGCGGCGCAATAACGGGCACAGGGCTTGCGTTGGTGTTTATGCGAGGGGCGACCACCGGCGGTACGGATATTTTAGGCAGGCTTTTTCGCAAAAAATGGCCGCATATTTCTATGGGCCGTGTTATTTTGGTAGCCGATGCCGTTATTGTTATGGCAGCCGCTGTTGTTTACAAAAGCGCCGAAAGCGCGCTGTATGCGGCAATTGTAATTTTTATCAGTTCCCGTGTGATTGATTATGTGCTATACGGTACGGGAAACGGGAAAATGCTGATGGTTGTAACCGACCACGCAACCGAAATTTCCAAAGCCGTAACCACCGAGTTGAAGCGCGGTGTTACGATTTTGCCTGTACAGGGCGGATATACCGGGCATCATAAAAGCATGCTGATTTGCGCGGTGCGAAGCAATGAGGTTTCAAAACTGAATAAAATAATAAGGCAATATGATGAAAATCCGTTTATCATTTTATCGGAAGCGGGCGAAATCATAGGCGAAGGGTTTAAACTGACAGAAAATTAACGGTAGATTACCCCGGTTAAAATTCGCAATATTAATTGTAAAATGCGGGGGTGAAACAGATGCTTCGTTTTCCGGTTTCACGGTTTGTACCGGTGCTCCTCGTCTTTTTTGTGTTAATAAGCTCTTTTACATCCTGTTCGGCAGGTAAGCCGGAGAGGCAAACAAATATTGTTTCAGCAAGTACTGCCGATGAAACAGCATCCGCGGCATTTTCAACACCCGTTTTATCCTCAGTGGAAAACACGCCTGCCGAAACAAGCGAAGCCTTAAGTTCTTCGGCAAACACACAGCCGGATACTGCGGAAAACACTTATACAGATAATCCCCAAAACAATGCGGGCAATATCATTATCGGGGTCGAATATGCTTCGCTCGGTATGGCGGAAACTTACAGCTGCCTCGGTATTTCCGGCGTCAAATATTACCCGGAAGAGTATAAATGGGGTAATATGCAGCCTTCTCAAAACGCGAAAATTGATTTTACCGCGTTGGATAAATTTATTATAGAATATCAGAATGCGGGTTTCACGGATATTGTGCTTTCATTAAAGAGCGCGAGCAACTGGGCGTCGGTAAATGTTATCAATAATTTCACCCCGAAACCCAAGTTTATGGGTTTTTACGAAAACTGGGTAGCGTCTGTTGTTGAAAGATATGATATGGACGGTTCAGCTGATATGGCAGGGCTGAAATATCCGGTCAATATTATTGAAATCGGGGTCGAGTTCTCATCATATGAACCGGAACCCGCGGAAGATTATATCAATATGCTGGAACATGCCTATAAAGCGGCACATGGGGCATCGAAAACCGTCAAGGTTTTGCATTCCGCGTTTCTCGCCGGTCTGGCATTTGTTTCGGACCCCGGCCCTGCGGATTATGACGCGGCTTTCGCTGCTGTTGATAAGCGTATCATGACGCATTCGCTCGCTGATATCAGGAAAATACTGGACCGGCCGGATATATTTGATGTTGTCAATTTCCACGCGTTGAGTTACCCCGGTGAAATTGAAGAGACCGTCAAGTGGCTCAAATACGAAATGTCGCAGAGAAACTACAGCAAGCCCTTAATAATCAGCGACACCGCAGTGAATCCGTTTTCGGGCTACGGTTCAGCTCTTGTGACGCAGGGCAAGCCCTCACAGCTTTCAATACTCTCACCGCCCGCAAGGGAAACCGACCGTGAAAGGCTGAAGGCATACTTTACAAGTTTGATTAATGCCGATAAAACCGCAGTGGAATGGGTTCATGCTTTCTGCGCGGCGGACATGGTCAAAAAAACAGTGATCTCAGCCGGGCAGGGTGTTATGGCAATTAATACAGCCTATATGGAGGAGTTTGCGCCATCTAAAAAGATGCTGTTCGGCGCCGCCGCAGGCAACGCAATATGGAGCGGGATGACACTTACTTCCGTAAAAGCTTTCGGCAATGAGCGCAGTATAGAAGAAATCCGCCCGTCGTTTTACGCAATTAAGCAGCTGTCCTCACACATAAAAGGGTACACTGCCATTGAGAAAATCAGCACAGCCGGCAACGGTGTTAATGTTTATAAAGTTACGAAAAAAAGCGAATCCTTTTATATCGCCTGGTATGAACCCGATTATTTGGTTTTGCCGGGGGACAGTGTCCCTGTTAAAGGCGCCGTTATCCAAGGCCTCGGGAATTCTGCTGCTGTGGAAACCATCATAAATGCCGAAGGCCAAACCGAACCGGTATCGGCAAAATACCACACGGTTAACGGAAACCTTGAGGTAAATCTAACCTATTTGCCTTGCTACATCATTCCGGGCTGAACTTCAGCTTAGCTAAACACAAGTATTGAGCAAAGCTAAAAACAAGTATTGAGCCGGTCTAAACACAAGTTTTTAGCTTGCTTGACAAAAAAATGCGGCAATGGTAAAATTCCCAAACGCATACTATATTATTATAAGAGGAGTTAATTATGTCTGGGCATTCAAAATGGAGTACAATTAAACGCAAAAAGGAAAAAACAGATAACCAGCGCGCGAAGATTTTTACAAAAATCGGGCGTGAAATTGCGGTTGCTGTCAAAGAAGGCGGGGTAGACCCGACCGTAAACGCCAAGCTGAAGGACGCAATCGCCAAAGGTAAGGCTAACAATGTGCCGAACGAAAATCTTGAGCGTATTATCAAAAAAGCCGCCGGTGAAGGCAACGGCGAGACTTACGAGGATATCATCTATGAAGGTTACGGACCTTCCGGAATTGCACTGATAGTCGAAACACTGACGGAAAACAGAAACCGCACCGCGGCGGATGTCAGACACTATTTTGACAAATACGGCGGCAACATGGGGCAGTCGGGCTGCGTTTCCTTTATGTTCAGCCGCCAGGGTGTTCTGGCCATCGAGCGGGAGGGCGTTGACGAGGATAAGCTGATGGAAGCTGTTCTTGAGGCCGGAGCAACGGATCTTTTAACCGAGGATGATGTATTTGTTGTCCGCACCGAGCCTTCCGATTTCGGGGCAATAAGGGATGATTTGGAAGCAAAAGGATATTCCTTCCTTTCGGCTGAAATCGAATATATTCCCGCAAACTATGTCAGCCTGACCAATGAGGACGATATTAAAAACATGAGCAAAATGCTCGAAATGTTTGACGAAAACGATGATGTCCAGGAAGTTTGGCATAACTGGGAGAATGAGGAATAAGTCTATATGTAAACTGTCACGTTGAAGGATAACGGAGGGTGAAAACATGAAAAAAATCGGGAAAACCTTATTGTCAATAATATTATCTTTTCTGATTATCTTTTCAAACGGATTTATGCAGGAGTCATTTGCCTGGATGGTATACAATCATAGTGTAGTTGTGAACAATATATCAGCAATTGTAGATATTCCATCCGGCATGAATGCTTCAAACAACGGATTCGACGATCCTTCGTTTTTGCAAATCTCAGTGGATGGCATTGTTTGGAAATCTAACCTTATCTCTAATGATTTTATGATTCAGCCTTCCAATATGTTGCCGGATATATTAGAACCGGTATCGTATAATCCTTCAACGAATAGTTTTATGAACTTGTTTTGTTCTGAGGCGGGAGAATTTTCCGCAGCGGCTGCAACAAGCGGTTTTGTGAAATTTACTTTTTATATAAAGTCTTTTGTTGATACTATTGTCATACTTAACCCGGAATTAACGGGTGCCAGGGGCTGCGTATATGCCGCTGTTAAAACAATAAACGGTACCCAAGTTTTTAATACGCTTGGCACCGCATCATATTGCCCGGTTATAAGCCCCGATGCTGCCGGAACAGATACAAATCATAACGGGATCATGGATGCGGCCGAAGCTGTCGGCGCCGGTTGTCTTGGACCGGTGGTTACCGCAAATTATTGTTCCGAAATGTCGTTATGTCTTCTCGCAAATGCTCCGTCTGCAATTGAAGTCTACATGTGGGCTGAAGTTCAGAACTACGACGCACATATTGAAAATCCCGGTTTTTCCGGCGCAAGTATAAATATATCAGGTTATCTAATGGAGGCCGGAGGGAACGATACGGGTGCCAATGTATTGACAAATGTTGCCTCTGAGGGCGCTATTGAGCTTTCCGCTGACGGACAAGATTGGAACTCTGAGCTTGGTAATGAAGATTTTTCGGCTGTTCAAAGCAACAGCTTTTCACCTGAATTCATTCAGCCGGTTTCTTTCAATCCAATCACACAAGGGTTTTCCGTATGTTTATTTGAAGACAATCAAATATTCAGATTCTTCCCGTCGATGAAAGGGATGTATATATCCTATAAGATATATGCAAGGCTCCCGTATTCCTCGTCTGAAACAACAGTAGTTAATATTCACCCTGAACTTACTGCCGATTCGGCCGTTTTCTATTCGGCTGTTGATGACGGGGAGAATCTTTATCTATATAACAAAGGCGGTAACCGTTCTTATTATCCGATTGCCGATACAAACTTAACAGCATATGACGCAAACAGTAATTTTATAATCGATCAATCTGAAGCGCCTCAAGGTTCCCTTGGCGCAATGGTTACTGCCGATAACACAGGCGAAATCCCGCTGACGTTTACCGAACCGGGTGAAGTTAAAGAATTAACAGTATATATGTGGGCAGAAGGACAGGACCCTTCATGCAATTTTTATAATACACCTGCGGAAACAATGGATTTTTCTTTAGAATTTGTTGCCCCGGAAGTGACGGTGTCGAGTATTGAAGTCACAAAAATGCCGGACAAAACGGAATATATAGTCGGAGCGGATTATGGCATAAATCTCAATGGCATGGAAATAACGGTGCATTATACAGATAGAACAAGCACCATATCGCGTTATAATGATAACCGGGGTTATTTCAATGGCTATTGGTTTAATTTTGATTATGGCGACATTGTGTTGGGAGACAACACAATAACGGTCAGATATATGGGAAAGAGTACGGCTTTCGAGATAACCGGAACAGAAAATCCCGTGTCAAGCATTGAAGTCACAAAACTGCCGGACAAAACAACATTCATCGAAAATGTAGACGGTTATTGGGATGCCATGGGTATATGGGACGGCGAGAACTATATGGCGACTTTCTGCTATTCCATTCTTGGAAACGGCATGGAGCTGACAGTCCATTATACAAATGGAACCAGTGCCGTATGGAGTTACAGTAAGGATGGGTCTGTCTTTAACGGTTTCGATATATTTGTGGATGACCATCATAATTCTTCGCCTTTGTCAATCGGCAGCAATACGGTTTCGGTTAGATATATGGGCGCGCAGGCGAGTTTTAATGTTAATATTGAAGCGTCAATTATTTCAACGATATACGGAAAATCAACGAGAATTGACAGCGAAAACGGATTTATCTTTGGTCTTCAACCGGGAATAACATCATTAGATGGTTTGGTTGCGGTTGCATCCGGTTATGAAATGACTTATATCCCCACACCAAAAGGCTTCGGCACCGGAACCGTTGTCAATGCTGTCAGTACTGCCAAGAACGCCGCATCAAACAGTATAGTCGCCACATACACGGTTGTCATCTTCGGCGACGTAAACGGTGACGGCGTAATCGACATCGCCGATTCGGATATGATTATTGATATCGGAAATTATGCGCTGCCGCAATGGGACCCCGTAACGGATGCCGCCAATATCAAGGCCGGTGACCTCTTCCGGGACGGCGTGATTGATGAAAACGACTGTGTTGTTTTAAAGGATGTGCAAAACTTAGCGTTGACGCTTGACCAGTATACGGGCGAGGCAACTTAGTCAAAACGGAATACAACCCGCCATCATGGGGATATTGCTGCATTGATTTAAATAGGACGGATTATCCTCCTTAAGACGATGGCTTGCCGTCGCCGATAAGCCCCAATGTACGCGCAGATGAACCCCGTGTAGGGCGGTGGCTCGCTGCCACAGAAATAAATTCCGCCGAAACAACAAATTGTAAGCAGGAGGACAAAAACAATGAAACAGATTTCTAAAAGGCTGCTCGGGGCCTTTCTTGCATTTGTGATAATATTCGGAAGCGCGCCGCTTTCCGGTTTTGTCGGGCTTGATTTAAAACTGCCTGATTGGTTAAATTTTGATTGGTTGAAAACTGAAGCAAGCGCCAAAACAAGCGGGATATACCAATACAAAATTTTAAATAGAGAAGTGACTATTACAGGCTGTACTTCAACTGCGAGCGGGGCGATAACAATTCCATCAAAAATAGAAGATTGTACAGTAACGAGCATTGGTTATGGTGCGTTTCAATATTGTGTAAACATTACTAGCATATCAATCCCGAACAGTGTGACATGCATCGGGGATTATGCGTTTATTGAATGTGGCGGTTTGACGTGTGTAACATTAGGAACAGGCGTGACGACCATCGGATTAGCAGCATTTATTTTTTGCGAAAATTTAACAAGCATAACCGTTGACTCTGGTAATCCTTCTTATTCAAGCAGCGGCGGTGTGCTGTTTAATTTTGAGAAGACACAGGTTATCCAATATCCCCGAGGAAAAACCGGTGGCTATGCCATCCCGGATGGCGTAACGAGCATCGGATTCGGTGCATTTGCGGTTTGCACCGGACTGACAAGCATATTTATTTCAAACAGTGTTATGAGAATCGGGGATTCTGCGTTCGGTGGTTGCACCGGGTTGACAATTATAATTATCCCGGACAGCGTGACAAGCATCGGAGAATCTGTGTTTTCCGATTGCAGCAGTTTGATGAGCGTGACCATCGGTAACAGCGTGACGAGCATCGGAGAACGTGCGTTTTCCGATTTAAGCAGTTTGATGAGCGTGACCATTGGTAGCGGCGTGATGAACATCGGAAATTCTGCATTTGACGAGTGCAGCGCCTTGACAAGCATATATATCCCGAACAATGTAACGAGAATCGGGGATTTCGCTTTTTCCTCTTGCACCAGTCTGACGAGTTTAACCATCGGCAACGGCGTGACTAGTATCGGAGAGCAGGCGTTTAGATTTTGCACTGGGTTGACAAGCATAGATATCCCGGACAACGTAATGAGAATCGGGGTTGATGCGTTTGATGGAACAGCATGGTATAACAATCAACCGGATGGACTCGTCTATGCGGGCAAAGTAGCATATAGGTATAAAGGCAATATGCCCCCAAATACAGTAATTGTATTGAAATCGGACACAAAAGTGATTGGCGATTATGTGTTTTCTGAATGCACTAGCCTGACGAGTGTGACAATCGGTAGCGGCGTGACGAGTATTGGCAATTTTGCTTTTTCTGGTTGCAGTGGGCTTATAAGTATAGAGATACCGGAGAGTGTGACCAATATTGGCGATTATGTATTTAACGCTTGCTCCGCTTTAATTGATATTGCAGTCAAAAGCGGAAACTCAACATACACAAGTGAAAACGGTATTCTGTTTAGCAAAGACAAAACGAAACTGATAACCTGTCCCAAAGGAAAATTAGGGTCAGTTTTTATCCCGGTCAGCGTGACGAGTATCGGAGATTATGCGTTTTCCTATTGCATTGGTTTGACAAACATCATCATCCCGGATAGCGTAAAGAGCATCAATTATAGGGCTTTTGATGAGTGCTGTGGTTTAACGAACATCAACATTCCAAGCAGCGTGTCGAGTATCGGTGATTGGGCGTTTTGCGGTTGCACCAGTTTGACAAGTCTTGACATCCCTACCGGTGTTTCAATTATCGGAAATCATACATTTGAAGCATGTTTTAAACTTACCAATATTACAATTTCAAACACCGTAGTGATTATCGGTGATTATGCATTTTCTTATTGTAATGACTTGTCAAGTATATCCATCCCGGGCAGCGTGTCAATCATCAGTGAAGGTGCGTTTTCAAATTGCTACAATTTGACAAATGTAATTATAGGAACTGGCGTTACGTCCATTGGGGATTCTGCATTTTTCAATTGTCATTATTTAACGGACATCACCATTCCAAGTAGCGTGACAAGTATCGGTGAAGCAGCGTTTTCGGTTTGCACTAGTTTGGCAAGTGTTGACATTCCTGCTGGTGTTTCAATTATCGGAAATGGAGCATTTCAATCATGTTGGAACCTTGCCAATATTACAATTTCAAATACCGTGGCAAGTATCGGTGAACACGCGTTTTATTGTTGCTCAAGCCTAACAAGTATGACGATTCCTGCAAGCGTAACGAGCTTTTACAATAATTCGTTTCAAAACTGTAAAAGCTTGTCAAATATAAATGTCAGTTCCGAGAATACTGTTTACTCCAGCGCTGATGGGATACTTTATAACAAAAAAAAGACGGAATTGATTTTCTGCCCTGAAGGAAAGATCGGTGTAGTTATTATGCCGAGCAGTGTAAAAAGCATCAATTACTGTGCTTTTCAATATTGCTCCGGTTTGACAAGCGTCACAATCGGTAACAGTGTGACGAGCATCGGGTATTATATGTTTGAAAAATGCAGCGGGTTGACAAGCATAATATTTGAATCGGCAATAACAATAATAAGTTTTGATTCTAAAACAATTCCTGCCCAAACAAAAATTATTGGTTACGATCCTTCCACGGCAAAAGAATATGCTTTAAAATTTAACCGATCTTTTGTTATGATAAATGATGGCAAAATAGGAAACTATGAAGCAGGTGATACGATAACCTTTGGTTCCTACCCACAAACTTCGGTTATCTTCTATCCGGAATTAATCTCAATGCTTAACGAATGCAAGAAGTCCGCAGATGATACCGTCACTTATAAGGGCGAAAAATACAAATTCAACGATGGGTCATGGTCTAAATTTGAATCAATCACTTGGCGTGTTTTGTCAAACACAAACGGCGAGCTTTTTATAATGGCAGATAAAATACTGGATTCAAAAGCATATAATCAGGTTCAAACAAATGTCACATGGGAAACATGCGGCATGCGCAGTTGGTTAAATAATGATTTTTACAATGAGGCTTTTTCAACAACAGAAAAAAGTCAAATTTTAACAAGCGATGTCATCAACAATGATGTTGAAAATGGCGCCAATAATACAAACGACAAACTATTTTTGCTTTCCTCCGGGGAAGCGGCCACATCGGCTTACGGATTCAATTCAAGTTGGGGTGCTACCGATTTGAATCGAATGGTACAGGGAACCTACTATTCAAAATCCAGGGGTCTTGGGACTTGTCAAGAAAGCCCCTATGCCGGGAATAGTTTATGGTGGCTTAGGTCCCCAGGCTCCTTCCAAAGCAATGCCGGTTATATCGGTCAAGATGGCATAGTTTACAGTAACCAGTATTCATACACCGGTGTTAGTCAGAATTCTCTTGGCGTCCGGCCTGCGTTAAAACTAAAGCTAAACTCCGCGGACTTAATATTGCGTGAAAATTTTGATTACAACCCTGATGAGTGCAGCCAAAAACTGGCGGAAAGATGTGCTGAATATAATATATCATTAGATGATGGGTCAATAGATAAAAAGTTAACACAGCAGGAGAGCAGCAGTTTTTCCAACCCGTTCAGCATGCCGAGAAAATATAACTTTTACGATAATGTTACGGAAGACAATGCCGGTGTTATCTTTGCGAAGAAAAGTGTAATATATAATAATGAACCGAGAACATTGACGATTGTTATTATCAGCGGTACGCTGGATGTACAATGGAAAGGGGATATGGATGTTAGTAGCAATGAAGGTTTGTCGGGCGATCCGGAGGAACACAGCAGCTTTACAAAGGCGAAAAACGATATTAGAGAGAAACTCGGCGAATACCTTCAGGATGGTGCAAACTCCCTGCTTTTGATAACCGGCTTCAGCCGGGGAGCAGGAGTGGCAAATCTGCTTGCAAATGAACTAACCGAAAATAAGCTCAGCGGTAAAATAAGTGATGTTTTTGCATATACTTTTGCAACTCCGAATACAACTAACAACAATATAATTGAATCCTTTAAAACCAACATTTTCAACTTCTGTTTCAATGATGATTTTGTTACAAAGTCTCTTTCATCATGGGGGTGGGACAAATATGGTTTTCTTTTTACAGCTGTTGCACAAGACTTATATCAGAATAACGATGGTTTCAAAGAGGAAATGAACGCGAATATATATGGTAGAAAACCCGGATTTGACAAGAATAGAACTTCAGGTGTTATGGAATACATTGGCTCAAAATGGAAAAGTCTGGAGAGCTATTATAATGATCATTATGATTCGGATATGAAATCTTTATACAACTTTATGAGAGATGTTGTTGCGCCCGCAGCGATGGAAACGGATATTAAGACTATCGAGGATTATTATAAAAAAATATCATCACCTTTTAGAAACATTGCTGCGTATTTCGCTGAAGGCATGGATAAAGGGATTCCGGGGTTTGCTGGTACATTTATTAAGGATACACACAATATGGATACCTATTATTCCGCGTTGAAAAATGGCGGTTTTCAGATTGGTGGCGGTGCCAGTGGCAGTTGGAAAACTCAATCAATAGCAAAGACTGCTTCTACAGACGGCACCACATCACCAACAAATCCAAATCAAACAGAATTACAAAAATTGATAACCTTCGTTCAACAAGGTGATAATTTAGCCAAATTAGGCTGGGACATAGAGGATTGTTCTACTTGGCAAGGTGTAACATGGGATACCGAAACCGAAAATAGGATATGCAATATTGATATTGGCTTTTTGGAACTGTCAGGCACTTTGGATTTAGCAGATTTTACTTCGTTAACAAATCTTAATTGCAGCGGTAACGGTTTAACAAGCATTGTTTTGTCCGGCTGCACTTCATTGCAGGTTTTGAAATGTGCGAATAATTTGCTGTCTGCGCTTTCGGTTGAAGGCAACACAAGCATTACCTCGCTTGACTGCAGTTGGAATACACTTGAAACTTTAAATATTGAAGGCTGTACTTCATTGGTTAGGCTGCAATGCAACAATAATGAATTAAATGAGTTGACCATTGGAACGAACCCGGCACTTACCGATCTATATTGCGTATGGAACAACTTAACGGCGATTGATTTTTCATTAAACAGCCAATTGATTAATTTTAGCTGCGAGGAGAACTGCATTGATATTCAAAGCGGTTCCGCTATGATGACAGCCGTTGAGCAGTTCACGCAAAAATCCGGAACCTGGGTAATGTTCGACCCTCAAAAAATGCCGGCAAACCCTGTTTTTAACACAAGCGACATAACCAAACTGACTGATTTTGCCAACCAAAACGGCAATCTTTCAAAAATAAAATGGGATTTATCCAAACCTCAAGAATGGTATGGCGTTAAGTGGATGGAAGTCAATGATGAATATTGCGCTGAAAGAATAGAAGTTCCCAATCTTGGCTTGGTGGGGACATTAGACGTCTCCGGGTTGGCTAACCTGACTTTGTTGAACTGCAGCGGCAATCAATTGTCAAATATTAATGTTTCAAATTGCCCAAAGTTAGAATATTTGGACTGCCGTAATTCAAAAACGGAAAGCCTGAACATTTCAAGCTGCGCAAACCTTTCTGCCTTAAATTGCGAAAACAACTATCTTGATGTTTCGGAAGGCACTGTTCTCAGAGGCAGCATCGATTCTATGTCCGCTTCCGGTAGCGACAGTGTTGTCTTTGAGCCGCAAAGGATATTGGCGGATGCAAGCGCTTTCAATTCGACCGAATACGGTGTGCTTTCGGCATTCGCCCAAACCGGTGATAATTTAACTTTGCTTGGTTGGGATTTAACCAAACCGGGCGAATGGCAGGGTGTAACTTGGGTTATGGTAAACGGTGAATACAGAGCCGAGGAAATATCCATGGGTGGGTTACCGGTTACCGGTTCTATTGATTTAACGAATTTCAGCGCATTGACAAAGGTTGATTTCAGCGGAACAATGATTATTTCAATATCATTGCCAAACGGCATGACCGAAATACAGGACTGGGCGTTTTATGATTGCAGTGAATTGGCAAGCATAAATATGCCTGACAGTATTGTCCGTATTGGAGAGTCCGCTTTCTGCAACTGTACGAAGCTTGTTGTAAATGATTTGCCCGGTTCGCTTGTAACTATTGCTGAAAAAGCATTTTATAATTGCACAAGCCTGACAAGCGTTACTATTCCGGACAGTGTTTCAAATATTTCGATGTTTGCGTTTTCCGATTGCGCCAATGCTGCAAACATCACCATTCCGGACAACGTCAGCAGCATTTCACTTTATGCTTTTTCCGGCTGTGAAAACCTTGTGATTAATTGCCTGAAAGGTTCACCTGCTGAAACATATGCAATAAAAAATGGAATAAATTATTTAAATCCGGATATTAAGGCAGTCATCGGTACGAATACTGTTGTTGACAGTATAAATGGTCTTATTTATGGCTTAGACAAGAGCATAACATCGCTTGATGGACTTATTCAAACAATAGGAGGCGCAGCTTTCCAGACAGTATACTCGAATGGAACGGTTTGCGGTACCGGTTCAACAATAAATGTTCTCTTCTGTGGGGTTGTTGCGGAAACTTACAAAGTCGTCATCTTCGGCGATGTGAACGGCGACGGTGTAATCGACACCGCCGATTCTGACACGATTGTTGATATTGGGAATTACGCCTTGCCGCAATGGGACCCCGAAACGGAGGACGCCTTTATCAAAGCATGTGACCTCTTCCGGGACGGTGTGATTGACGAAAACGACTGTGTTGTTTTAAAGGATGTGCAAAATTATGCGTTAACACTTGACCAGCGCACGGGTGAGGCAACATAGGCAAAACGGAATACAACCCGTCATCATGGGGATATTGCTGCATTGATTTAAATAGGACGGATAATCCTCCCCGTTAGACGATGGTTCGCTGCCGCTGTAACTCCCGCTTTGATGTTGCTTGCCGTGTATGTCACTCTGAGGAGAAACGACGAAGAGTCTTTGCCGCGTTAAAAGATCCTTCGCGCTGCTCAGGATGACATGCGAGCGTACGAAAAAATGAAAACATAGAACTCCGGTTAAATTTAAATATTATTTTTCGGGCTGCCTTTTTCGATGTTAAGTCGTTTAAGGCGGCCCGATTGGTTTTTATTATTATATCCGCGGGGGTTGAAAGCCGTCATGCGGCAGTGAATCCATGCCGTTCTTGAAATAACATACATTAATGCTAATTACTCATAAAACCTAACTTAAAAATCGGCACAAAACCGCATAATACTATTCTGCATTAAAATGGCGAATAGTATGAATCAAATCTTTTGCTTGATTTTCTTAGAGGTTTTCTAATCGAGAATTAGTATATGCCGATAATTCGCAATAATGGCTTTTCACCTCCGCTTCTTCTTTGAATGAAGCCGAAGTTTTAACGGGTTCTCATCCCTCAACCACAATATATTGTATATAAACCACTAAAGATAACAATTGTTCAAATAAAGATAACAAAAATGAAAAAATATTCAAAAAAACACTTGCCAAAATAGGAGTTAAGGGTATAATAAAAGGGAATAAAAGGTATAAATAGGAGAAAATAGGCAGAAATAGGGAATTTGAAAATTAAGAAGTAAAAGGAGGGATGATCATGTCGGTTTTCACAGGTACATATTACCACAGCCTTGACCAAAAAAACAGGCTGTTCATTCCAACCAAACTTCGCGAATATCTCGGCGAAAGTTTTATGCTTTACAAACCCCAAAACGGCGACAAATGCCTTTTCGTTTACACAACGAAGGATTGGGAGTATTTAAGCAATCAACTGAACAATCAGCCGGCAAGCAAAGAACTGACGCTCAAGCAGAGATTTACCTATTTGCGCCTGGATACAGTCGAAACCGATAAACAGGGGCGGATCACAATAAAAGCGGATTTTTGCAAATTCGCGAATCTTGAAAAAGAGGTTGTGATTCAAGGCATCGGCGGGCGAATTGAAATTTGGAACCGCACCGCTTTTGATGAGATGGTTGATGAAAGAGAAGCGCTGATTGAAGAAGCCGGCGTACAAGATGAGGACATAAAAGTAAACCTGGCATTCTAAGGAGCCGATATGGATTTTAACCACATACCCGTGTTGTTTGACGAAACAATCAAGGCTCTTAATATTAAACAAAACGGTATTTATGCCGACTGTACCGCAGGCGGCGGGGGACATTCCGCCGCAATAGCCGAAAAATTAACGGAAGGCCGTTTAATCGCAATTGACCAAGATCCCGAGGCGATTGAAATTCTTCGGGAAAGATTTGATAAAGATAAGAATGTAATCGTGGTACGGGATAATTTTATAAATCTGAAGGCCGTCCTTGCGGCAAACGGGCTTGACTGCACGGACGGAATTCTGGCGGATTTGGGCGTCAGTTCCCATCAGCTCGACAAAGCTGAACGCGGCTTTTCATATCATCACGACGCGCCGCTTGACATGAGAATGAGCATGCAGGGTATGAGTGCCGCCGATTTGGTCAATACCCTTTCGCAAAACGCTTTGCAAAGAATAATATATGATTACGGCGAAGAAAGATATGCCCCGTCTATTGCGCGGGCAATTGTAAAAGCAAGAGAAGCAAAACCGATAGTAACAACCTTTGAACTTGTTGATATTATAAAATCCGCTATTCCGGCAGCGGCACGAAGGGAAGGCGGCCATCCTGCGCGCAGAACCTTCCAGGCGTTCCGGATTGAGATAAACGGCGAATTGGAAAAGCTGGATGCGGCGCTTGACAGTATGTTTCAATCCCTGAAACCCGGCGGCAGGCTTGCCATTATAACCTTTCATTCCCTTGAAGACAGAATTGTTAAAAAACGGTTTGCAAAGTTTACAGAGGGCTGCACTTGCCCGCCGCAATTCCCGGTTTGTATATGCGGCAACAAAGCAAAAGGATTTTTACCGTTTAAGGCAATAAAACCGTCTGAACAGGAGACGGAACAAAATCCCCGCTGCAGAAGCGCGAGGCTTCGGGTGATAGAAAAGACTTGAGAGGAGTTGCTAAAATGGCGAATTTTGATAAGAACGAGGCATACGACCTTTCTTTATTTGCTCCCCGTGAAGTCAAAGAAGCTCCCGGTCAAAACAACAGAAAAGCCGCCGCCAAACCGGAACTTGTAAAAGCAAAACCGAAAACCGCTCAAGAAATTCACCTCGAAAAGAAATACAGGCGGCAAAAATTAATCAAAATGTCTTTTGTGTGCGGCGTGTTGCTTTTCCTTTTCTGCTCGGTGCTGCAGAGCAGAGTTGAAATTTCGAAACTTGCAGTAATTCAGGCGAAAGAAACGACTTCGCTTGAAACGGCAATAAGTGAAAGCGTAAGGCTTAAATCGGTGATGGAAAAAAAGTACTCGTATGATCAGGTTCAAGCCTTCGTAAAGCTTAACAGGATGCAAAAGATCGAAAAAATAACATATATCAACACAGAGAAGGAAGATAAGGTTCTAATCTGCGCGGGCAAACCGGCAGAGTAGATTCGTGTGTCATAAATATGTTTGTTGGGGCGGGGCTTGTCCCCGCCTTTGTTAAATCAGGGGGTTTGTAATGGCTGTAAAGTCGCCAAGGCAAAGGTTTTTTATGCGTTCGGCTGTTGTTTTAAGTTTGCTTGTAATAGTTGGCTTTGGGGCAGGTATAGCCGCACTTGTAAAAGTCCAGTTTGTTCAGGGCGAAAAGTACAAGGCGAAGGCGGAACTGAATCAGCTGCTTGACGAAAGTATTCCCGCACAAAGGGGGATTATCTATGACACAAACAGCAAGGTGCTTGCCGAAAGCGCCTCAGTCTGGAAAATATATATCAATCCGAAAAGAATTGCGGAAATCAATGACGAGGGTATGCGGGAGGAATTAATTAACAAACTCTCAGGTATTTTAGGCGTCGACACAGAAGAAGTCCGGAAATCAACTTACTTGAATAAACTTGAATATATTGAGGTTAAAGGCAAGGTTGAATATGCGGAGAAGGAAAGTATTGCGGCGCTCAGAAACACAGAATACAAAAAAGACCCGAATGACAAGAATGAAAAAGGGATACCTTACTATTTGGTTGTCGGTATTCGAACCGATGAAAAAAGATATTACCCCTATGGCGATTTAGCTTCGTCACTTATCGGTTTTTGCGGGGATAACGGCGGAAGCAGCGGAATTGAAAAAAGTTATAACAGCATTTTAACCGGAACACCGGGAAGGATTTTAACGGTAAAGAACGCTGAAAACGATGCGATACCCTTTCAGCTGGAGACCGTTTATGATGCGAAGCAGGGTACGGATATTGTGCTGACAATTGATGAGGTGATACAGCGCAACCTTGAAAAGGAACTGGAGCAGGTGTATGCGGTCTCCAAGGGAAAAGGCGCATACGGCATTGTGATGGATGTCAACACAGGCGCGATCCTTGCAATGGCAAACAAACCGGATTACGACCTTAACGCACCGTATTCATTAGCCGACAAAGCACTTTCCGAGGAGATAAATAAAATAGAGGATATCACATTGCGGGAAACCGAAACGGAAAATGCGCAGTATAGGCAATGGAACAACTTCTGCACACAGGGCACCTATGAACCGGGATCTGTTTTTAAAATCGTAACATCATCTGCCGCTGTTGAAGAAAAGCTTTGGTCTTTGACCGAGACATACACATGCCACGGTAGTATAATAATCGGGGACAGGACAATGGCCTGCCATTATCATCCCGGGCATGGAACACAAACGATTTCGGAAGCTTTGTGCCATTCATGCAACCCGTTTTTTATTACGGTTGGGCAAAGGCTGGGGGTCAATACTTTCTTTAAATACTTTGAAGCGTTCGGCTTTACAGAAAAGACCGGTATTGATACAGCCGAGACAGCGCCGGTTGAGGGTGAAACATATCACGCCAAAGACAGTATGGGCAAAGTTGAACTTGCGAGTTCATCATTCGGCCAGTCATTTGAGGTTACGCCAATTCAAATGATCACCGCGACCGCGGCTATTGCGAACGGCGGGAAGCTTATGCGTCCGTTTATTGTTGCAAAGGAGCTTGATGCCGCGGGGAATGTTGTTTCGGCAACGCAGCCGTATGTCAGGCGGCAGGTTATTTCGGCAACAACATCCGCCACCGTCACAAAAATGATGGAATCGGTTGTCAGCAGCGGCAGCGGAAAAAATGCCTATGTTCCGGGTTACCGGGTTGCGGGAAAAACAGGTACATCCGAAAAACTCGGCAAAGCAGATGCCTATGTGGCATCCTTCTCATGCTTCGCTCCTGCCAATGACCCGAAAATTGCAGTACTGATTATGGTTGATGAGTCCGTTAATCAAATAGGCGGCGGACAAATAGCCGCGCCTGTTGCAGGCGAGATTGTCGAGAGTACTTTAAAATACATGAATGTTGAACCGGTGTATAATCAAGATGAACTGACGATGCTTAACACAAGCGCGCCAAACCTGGCCGGTATCGGAATTGATGAGGCTGCCGCACAAGTGAAAGAATTACATCTTTCTGTCAAGATTATCGGAACAGGAGAAAAAGTCATTTCTCAAACGCCGGCTTTTGGCCGGAGCCTCCCGAAAAACGGAATTGTTGCCCTTTATACCGACGAGGGTGTTAACACCATTAAAACAAAAGTACCTGATTTTACCAATATGAATATAACACAAGTTTATAAATCAGCGGTATCCGCCGGGATAAATATTAAAGTGACAGGCAATATTTTAAAAATCGGAGAGCTTATTTCTTACAAACAGAATGTGGATGCGGCTGCTGAAGTTGATTATGGCTCTGAAGTTACCGTATATTTCAAATCCAACACAGTTACTTCTGAAATAGGCTGAATACTCATACTAACCACCGATAAAACGCATTGAATCATATACTAATTTACTCATAAAAA
>CAZVJW010000005.1:0-126928 GCA_964627535.1 uncultured Eubacteriales bacterium | reverse complement strand
GATATGCTGCTTCATCTTCCTATCAGCGGTCTGATCCTAAGACTTTTACCTTAAAAAAATTAGGATACCATATCGGTAATCATCGCCCTAGCAAGAAGTAGAAGCAAACCATGTAACACCTGCCGTTAACGAGTAGAAGAGACATATTCTCTTCCGCAATTTGGGTGTTTGTTCAACTGTAAGGAGTCGCTTTTTGTCCCTTTAGTCCTTTCTGTCCGCTATGCCACAAACAGTAAGCATCAAAAAGTACCCTAAAAAGCGGGTGCATTCGATGTAAAACAGGTGCATTGTATCAATCGTTTGGTCATTTGCCATCAAAGAAACCGCATGAATGCTGACTTTCTCAGCTTCACATGCGGTTTTTTGTCTCTTGTTTTTAAAATATGTGTGCTATGATTCTGTGAATACTTTGATATCCTCTTCCCATTGTGCGTAATCAGGGTTGCCCCGGTGGTCTGTCAGCAAAAAATTTTCTTTCATATACTTGCCTAAATCGGCAGTTATTTTTATTGCACCGGAATAATTCAAATGACTGCCGCCATCAACACTGTCGGTGAGCCAATCAAAACCCGTATTTGTTTCCGGAAGATTGTAATCGAAAAACTCAAGATTGTTTGCTTGCGCGAATTCGGAGACCGCATTGTGTTTCAGACCGGACCATGAGTAAGCTGATGGAATACTGACGAAAATAAGTTTGATATTGTTAATGTTGCACAATTCAATAATTTTATTCAAATATTCCAACGGACGCTTTGCTATTACAAGAGGTTCGTTTGACTTTACGGCCATATAATCATACCCGTTCAAATACGGAGTACATTTTTTTGACTTAACATAGCCTTTGCTTGCAAAATGCCAAACAGCCTTGATGTCGGTAAAATCTTTTACCGTTAGTGAATTCCACCTTTGATGATAAAGCAATAAGGGAAAGTAGTAATTAATCTTTGTTTCGAGTCCATCGTCAAGGTTATGAATTTCACCGGAATAACTTGATCTTGACATAGCCCGAAACAAGAAATCTTTTTGGGTGTTCAGTGATTTAACAAGGGTTGTTTTTCCGCTGAAAAAGTCGGATTTAAATGATTTTAATTCATATAATACAAGCTTTTTCAAACTTGTTCTTGGCTTTTCCGAATAAAACATATCTGTTTCAAGAATAACGACTCGTGGATTTTGATAGCGCAAGGTATCACAAAGAATATTATATGCTCCTTTGGGGTTTTGCCACGGCTTTCCGCTGACACAACTCGAAATCCAATAATCTTTCCAACAATCTATCGGCGAAAATCCCCGATAAAGATCGCTGTTTCCGATCAGCACAACATCAATGGAGTCTTTTTTTTCACCGCGATAAGCTTTTGTTATATACTCGGTCCATATTAAGTCATGCTTTCCGTCTTTGGGAATAAACAGCATAGAAAAAAACTGAAAAAAAAGCAGGAACACAATCAAAAAGATCAGTACCCGAAAAAGACCAAAAACATTTTTCTTTCTATTTGTCATAATTATTAATAATTCTCCCTATAAATGTGCGGTTAGAAATTTCCGTAAATGAAGGTGACGGCATTAGAACCGATTCCGTATATACCAAAGATTACAATCGAGAATATTGCGGCAAGGTAAAAACTCCAGCGTATAAAGATATTTCTTTGTGTAATGAGTTCCCTGATTTTACAGCCTCTTTCCTGCAAAACCCCGACTGTTACTAATATAAGGGTCGTTGCCAACAGCAAAAGATAATCACTGCTGCTTAAACCGAGTTTCAGAAGCGAACCGTCGGTTATTGCGGTTAGGCTGAAACCTGTAAAGATTGACTTGAACAACCGCCAGGCAGCGGAAATGCTTTCCGAACGGAATAACAGCATTCCAAAATACACAATAATGAAGGTTCTCATTATTTGATACAGGTGATAGGATTTTGATTCGATATTAATTCGAAGTTTTAAAAGAATCTTTACCGACAAGGGTTTGAAGGCTTCTCCAAGGGTCATAATAATGTAATAATACATGCCGTACAAGATATATTTGAAACTGGCACCGTGCCAGATTCCCATTCCGAACCAGACAAAGAAAAGTGCGGCGGCCATTGGGATAATCTTTGCAAAGTGATCATTGAGCGTTTCTTTTATATTCTTTGAAAATTTTCTGAAAAGCTTTGACATGGAAACGGGATAGAAAACATAATCGCGCAGCCAAGCTCCAAGGGTAATATGCCATCTTCGCCAAAATTCGGAAATCGATTTCGAAAAGAAAGGCCGCATAAAATTTGCATCAATCTTTACTCCAAATACTTGAGCTACGCCTGTAACGATATCAATACAGCCCGAGAACTCGGCATATATCTGAAGGGTGAAGAGCAAAACCGCAATGACAACAGCCATTCCGGAATACTTTGAGGAATCCGAAAAAACAGTACTGACGAGCAGTGCGGCTCTGTCGGCAATGATCATTTTCTTGAAAAAACCCCAAAGAATCAGCAAACCGCTGTTACGGATACGGTCATAGTCAAAGCTGTGCCCTTCATAAAGGGTTTCTGAAAGCCTGTCATAACGCCCGATAGGCCCCTCGACAATCTGCGGAAAGAACGAAACAAACAGCGCCAGCTTACCGAAATTTCTTTCCGCCTTGACCTTTCCTCTGTACACATCGATAACGTAACCAACGGATTGCAAAGTATAGTATGAAATGCCCAATGGCATTAACCAATCCGTAACTGAAAATCTTGTCTGCAAATTAAGACTGTGAAACGCTATATTCATACTTTCGTTGAAAAAATTTAAATATTTCAGTAAAAACAATATTCCGAAATTAATCAACAGTGCGACAAAGACAATCGATTTTTTTTGTTTTTCATTTATTGCTTTAAAATTTTTGCGGGCTTCTTTTGTCAAGTCGGGTTTTTTTAACTCGAAGTTATCGTTTATTCTCGTCATGGCAAGGCCCGAGAAATAAATAGAGAGTGTCGTTAAGAAAATGAAAATTGTAAGCCATCCGGAATTTAGATAATAAAAAAGATAACTGCCAGTAAGCAGAACAACCCACCTGAACTTTTTTGGGACCAGGAAATAGACAATTCCTATTGTTGCGGTAAAAAAAAGAAATGATATTGCCGTATAGCTCATTTTCAGCCCTCGTCCTGCAAACGTTCAATCATATTCATAATAGCACCGATTGAATGAAAATTTTCCGGCTGAATATCCTTTACGGTAACATCAACATCAAATTCCTCACTGATTTCAGATGCAAGAGAAATAATAGCAAAAGAATCCAAAACGCCGCTTTCAATCAAATTCTTGTTTTTCTCGAAATCGGTACCAGGTTTTATTTTATTTAGAATTTTCAACAACTTGTCCACTGTTACTGTCTCCTTGTTATTTTCCGGTTATGTTTATTAATGCAAACCGGTCAATTTTTCCGTTTTTATTATAGGGCATTTTTTCAACGAAGAGCACTTTGTTCGGATGCATGTAGAGCGGAAGTTTTTCTGTTGCTTTCGCAAAAATCAACGCTTCATCAACATTGCTTCCGGAATAATACAAAATCAGCGAATCGGATTCTTTGTCATAAAGACAGACGCAGGCATCCACGTTTTTCGTTGAATTAATAGCGGCTTCAATTTCCCCAAGTTCAATCCGGTAACCCATTCGTTTTATTTGATAATCATTTCTTGCTAAAAAGATAAGTTCTCCGTATTCGTTGTATCTGACAATATCACCGGTTTTATAAATCAGTTCGGGATAATTTGCATTGAGCGGATTTTGCACAAAGACTTCTTGAGCTTTTTCGCTGTTATTATAATATCCGAGACCAAGAAATGAACCTCTGACGCACAGTTCGCCCTCTTCCTTTGGTCCGGCCGGATTGCCGTCTTCTTTCATAACAAAAACATCGCAGTTGTTGCAAGCGTTGCCTATCGGGATGGTTTCGGAGTCGTCAAAATCCCTGTTAACAATATAATAAGTACAAATATCCGTAACCTCAGTCGGTCCGTACAGATTTGCAAACACCGCGTCAGGCAGATGCCTTCGCCAAACATTCAGCTGTTTTGCAGGCATTACATCGCCTGCAAATAAAACCTTGTTAAGCTTGGGCAATTCAATATAGTCAAGTGCCTTCCAATTTGCAATTATACAGAGTGCCGAAGGTACCCAATATAAAGTGTTTATCTCTTTTTCGGCAATGAATCCCAAAAGCTTGAGGGGAAAAGAAAACAATGTTTTTGGCAGAATATATAATGTTGCCGAATTTCTAATTGTGCAGAAAATATCGAGCACAGACATACTGAAAAAAAACGGCGATTGATTTCCAAAAATAGTTTTCGATGAAATTTCAAATGTTTCGGTTACCCATTCAATATAGTCAATTACGCTGCGGTGGCATATAACAGTCCCTTTCGGGATACCGGTTGACCCTGAAGTAAACAGAACATAAAGCGGGTCCGTATCAATTTGATTTTTTCTAACCCTTGTAAGACCTTCTTGGCTGACCGGACATGATTTAATGTTTTCATAATAAAAGATTTTTGCATTTGTGTTTACCGATTCAACATTTTTGCCTGTATTTTTATCTGCAAGGACAGCAACGGGAGAAAGCGTCGAAAAAATAGTACTTATCCGTTCTGCCGGAGTATCGCTGTCAATCACAACATAGAAATTACCGCTGTAAGCAACACCAAGCATGCTCTCAAGGCATGCGACGCTCTTTTTCATCACGATAGCAATGGGGCTGTTTCGCACATTTAAAGACAAAAGGCTGCTGCCGATAGCCTTGGCTGTATTTACAACGTCATTATATGTCACGGTTTCCGATTCATCAATAAATGCCTGTTTATCGGGATAATTTAATGCCGAAAGCTCAAGATGCTCCAAAATATTTTTTATCACAAAGATCGCCTCGCTTTTAAAACAGTAAATTATCATCGATATTATAATTTTCCATGGTAACGCTTTCATATCAATTCAAATACTTATTGTATATTAATTTATTAATATAATCAATATAAAAAATATGAAATTACTGTAAAAACGTCTTGAAAATGGTGATGTTGATTTCAGTCAACTGTCAATAATGGTATAGTTCCCTTCAAGCGTTGCAGCGTAATCCGTCTTCGGCAGAATCACCCCTTTCTCCAGGTCCGTGGTAAGCATCTGCGCCCCGCTTGCAAGGGCGTTTGCTTTATACGTTTCGTCATATACCTGGCCGCTGTCAATAAAAACGCGCACGATGTAGTGCCGGTCAACCAGTTCATGTACCGGCGCGGTGTCCGGCGTATTATAGAGAATAAACGCAGCATAATCGGTATGGTTCCCGATATCCCCGGCAGAAATCACCGGGACAAACATTTGGGTTTTTAAAGTTTTATCCATATCGATATACATGTCCGTATATTCGTTGTCCGGATGAAGAAGAAAAATAAATTTTCCTTTCAGAGAAATTAATGTTGGCCACGCATCGTTTTCAATCATGCTGCCGAGGGTCGGGCAGCTGCCCATTAAATCTGTTGCCGTAAGAACCTTGTCGTCACCCATAACTTTTTTAACGGTTTCGTCAAGCTGCACAAATCTTTTCGCATTCATTTTACCGTAAAGCGGGTTGCGGAACTCGTTGTCATATTTCACTTCAACAAGTATGGTTACCGGTACATGATTCGGGTTGGCGTTTGACCAGAGTTTCAGCTCTTCGAGCGTCATCTCCCAGTCAGGGGAATTGCTCAGATTGTCGAGGGCGGGCTGATGATGGATCTTGAACCCGTCGTGCTGCCAGCGGATATCAAGCTCTAACCCCCGAACGCCGTTGTTAAGCTGGGCAACCGGGGTGTCATGTTCATACATAATACTTTTAAACTTTTCCGGCCCGTAAACAACCTTTGAAAGATTATAAAGGCTTTCCGGCAAAGCTTTTTTATAGCTGTTGTGGGTGGTAAGCATACGAACCTCGTTGTATTTGACAGTCGTGTCGCTTAGGCCGAAATTGGCAAAACACTGTTCATCAACAACGTCGATAGTACCGTTTCTCATGGCTTCAAGCCGCTCGTATTGAATAAGGCTTTGAGTTGAAACGCTCTGTACATAATCGCAAAGTGCCTTGGGGACTTGCGGAAGTGCCGTTAAAATGGAGAATATCAGCGATAATGTTTTCATAAAAGTTGTCTGCAACGGAATTCCCCCACTTGTGTTTTTAATTAAGAGGACAGTACTTTGGTTAAAGTAAATATTAAGAACTTATAATCAGGGTTTTTTAAACACTAACCTTCTGATGAAGCATTCTTATTCCAACTTCGAATACGCATTTTCATTTCATCAATACCAAGAATACCATAGGCAAAACCCTTTTTAACAAGTTCTTCGGGCAGAAATTCATCGTATTTTTCGAACAGCGGGACTTCCCCTTTGTATATTAAATCCATCGGGTCGAGTGGCTGTCTTTCCATATCGCCAAGAATTTGGAAGAATTCATCTTTGACGGCCTTCATCTTGAATTGTATAAAATAAGGTCTTGACGAGTCTACGGCAGACAAGCCAAGCATCGGAGCGCATTTAATTTTAATAAACCGCTCCAAGGCAAGGAAGGCATATGTTCCCAGCCACGGAAACAAACACCACATGTCACCGCCTAAGCAGATGAGCGGTTCTTCTGTCATGCCGGAATTGATGGCAGTGTGTCTTGCTTCGTCAAGTCTTCCGACAGCGTTTTTCATCATATACGGGTAGACTGTATTTTCGCGCAATACCATTTTCATTCGCTCAAGAATTTTAGTGTTAATGTCACCGGGGCATTGCCCGAAATACGCCGGAACTTTGCCCTTAACTTGATCACAGTACACCAGATGGCGCTTGTGGTCCACTTCTTCCACAATCCAAACATGGCCGGCCAGCGCTATTTTTTCACCCACGGGCGGCGGCAATACGATGGTGCCCAGTTCATGGGATTTACTGCGAACGGTATATTCTTCGTTTTCTTTGAATACGGCATAAAACTTGTATGAATTTGTCTGTCTTTCTCCTGCCAGTCCGACAATAAGCCCGCCTTCCTCCGTTTTTTGGAGATGGCCGGCGGACAGGAGATGCTTTAACAGAAGCTTATAATCATCCTGCGTGATTCTATGGAAATAGCTTAACGAAAGCACACGTGAAGCAAGCCCTGCGGGTGTCATTTCACCGCAGGAGGCCAGGATGCACATTGTTTGATGGTACAACAGACTGAATGGCAGCCTGTCCAGCTTTGGCGGCTCAACCCAGCGTTCCTGCGTATAAAGCTGAACCAGCGCAATGCCCTGCAGCAGCTCCCACGGAATCGTGACCGGTAGCATAGCTCTTGCCTCCGGCTGTTCCTCACGCATCACAAACCACATTTCGGGCGGCAAATCCCGCCGTCCTGTGCGGCCCATTCTTTGCAGGAAGGAGGAAACGGTGAATGGCGCGTCGATCTGAAAAGCGCGTTCCAGCCTGCCGATATCAATTCCCAGTTCAAGCGTAGCGGTGGTTACGGTGGTTTGGTACTGCTCTTCATCTTTCATGACGGCTTCCGCTGTTTCCCTGTACGAAGCCGACAGGTTGCCGTGGTGAATTAAAAACCGGTCGGGTTCGTGATTCGCTTCGCAATATTGACGGAGCGTCGTGGTAACCGCTTCACAGTCTTCTCTGGAATTGACGAATATTAAGCATTTTTTTCCTCTGGTATGTTCAAAGATATAGCCCATACCGGGGTCTGCGTTCCGGGGCGCCCGATCGGTTTCCATATCTAAAACCGGCAGGGCTTCCGGAAATTCCTTGTCCTCCGCCGACTGCGTGCCCTGAACATAAAAATGCTCCATGGAAAGCCGCCATTTAATACCCTTGGCCTCAATCTTCGGGATAAAGGTCTTTCTGCCGGTACCGGAGGATAAGAATATCCCCGTGCTTTCCAAATCGCCGATGGTGGCGGAAAGGCCGATTCTTCTGGGGTTGACGCCCGCCAGTTTGGAAAGCCTTTCAATCAGGCACAGAGTCTGGCCGCCGCGGTCGCCGCGCATGAGCGAATGAACTTCGTCAATCACAATGAACCGCAGGTCAAAAAACATCCGGGTAATGTAGGCATGTTTATGAAGAAGCAAGGCTTCCAACGATTCCGGTGTAATCTGCAAAATGCCCGAAGGGTTTTTCAAGAGCTTGTTTTTATGCGATTGCGCAACATCCCCGTGCCAATGCCATACCGGAATATCGGCTTCCCTGCATAAATCGTTCAGGCGCATAAACTGGTCATTGATAAGGGCTTTTAAAGGACCGATATAGATGGCGCCTATTGATTTCGGCATATCTTCGGTGAATAAAGTCAATATCGGGAAAAAGGCTGCTTCCGTTTTCCCCGAAGCGGTTGAGGCGGAAAGCAGAATATTATCGTCCGTATTGAACACCGCATCGCCTGCCGCCACCTGAATGGCACGCAAAGCTTCCCAGTTGTTCTGATATATAAAATCCTGAATAAACGGTGCGTAACGGTTGAAAACATTCATCCTGAAATGATGTCCTTTCTTATGGTTGAAAGTATTTCTTTTAAATCATGTCCCGTGTCAAATTTCGAATTCGTCAAATTCTTTTTCAAGCACTTCGTCATTAATTTCTGTTTTCGCATACTCGAATTTTTCCGAGCCCAAAAGTTCTGCCACATTGATTTTCGGGTTTTGAACCACAATATTTAACAACTTAATAAAATCACGAATCACCTCACGCGGAGTAATATTGGTATCTGCTCCGATCCGGCTGAATTCAATTTTAATAAAGTTTATCATATCCTCCTGGCTCAGAGTTTGCTTATACTCATAAAGATCGGCGTGTATGTCGGCAAGCTTTTCAATAAGCACCAGCAGTTCCTCATAAGTCAGCGGTGACAGCTTAATGACCGGAGCCAACACGTCCTTAATATCTTCACGGCCGAAGCGTCCTTCTTCCAAACGGGATTTCAAGGCTTCATAGCTGAAAACACCGCGCCGTGTGTCTTCAATACTTTGAGGGGTGCTGCCCATAATAAAGCCTAAATATCGGGCTTTTCCCTGCAGCGTATCGTTGTACATAGTTAGAATTTTTTCATAATTATACTGTCTTGTGATGCTGTTGGGTATTTTATAAATATTGACGAGCTCATCAATCAAAATCAGAAGCCCGTTGTACCCCGCTTTTTTCAGGAACATGGCAAACAGCTTAATATATTCGTACCAGTCGTCATCCGTGATGATGATATTAACCCCAATGTCCGCTTTGGCTTCTGTTTTGGTCGCGTACTCACCGCGAAACCATTTGACAACCTTTGCCTTGTTCTCATCGTTACCCTCAACGGTTGATTGATAATATATAATTAACAACTTGGCGAAATCAAAGCCGTGGACCATTTCGTTTAATGAGGTTATGACGGCATAAATTCTTTTTTCTACTTCCTTGCCGAAACCGCTGTCACTAAAACCAAGCCCGCTTTCCGCTGCGGCTTCACTTTGAATGCTGCTTATCCATCTGTCCAATATCAGTGTAAGCGCGCCGCCTTCCGGTCTTGTTTTTGTGGACATATTCTGAATAAGCTCCTTGTATGTGGCAAGCCCCTGCCCTTTTGTTCCGTGCAAACGCCTCTCGGGAGAAAGGTCGGCGTCCACAACCACAAAGTTTTTATCCATAGCATAGTTTCGTATCGTTTGCAGTAAAAAACTTTTACCGCTTCCATATTTGCCCACAATAAAACGGAAAGACGCTCCGCCGTCCGCAATAATATCCACATCATGCAAAAAGGCATTGATTTCCGTTTCCCGTCCGACTGTTATGTACGGCAGCCCTATTCTTGGCACTACTCCGCCCTTCAAAGAATTCAAAATAACGGTAGATATTCGTTTAGGTATTTTCATTCCCGGATGATTCCTTTCAATTCGTCGATATAATCTTCTATTAATTCCGGCTTGTCCCCGTTAAAAACAATCACTGTGTCGTTGAATTTGTCGAAAAGTTTTTCATTGATAGTATCAACTAACACCGACAGCATCAGACCCTTTGACCGAACAAGTTCATCATAAGCATTCCCGTATAACAGACATTCCATAAACCGGTATTCCACACTGCTTAGGCTGCTTTCGTCTTCTTCCGCCGCCGCAGGAGCGGTTGTTTCTTCCGGGGCCTCTTCAACAATCAATTTGCTTTGTGTTTCAAGGGCAGTTTTTCTTATATGGTGAAGCTTAGAAACATCAATATCAATTTTGGGCAACGTGCGTTTTCTTTTGGTCTCCAGATATTTTTCTATTTCTTTATTGATGATATCTGTAATGAGTTTGGTTGTTTTTCCTGTTTTTAAAGTGGACTTGAATCCGTATTTTTGACGCATGAGAAAGTCAACTGTTTTCAGCAATGCACCGATTTGCTGGTTTTTTCCGCTGTAATAAAAAAATCTCTCGCAGCTCCAGCTTCCGTTTTTGCACCGGTATTTATAAATATCATTCACTTCATATGCAAAGTCTTTACCCTTCGTTTGATGATAAAATACAGCAAACCGGAACATCGTATAGCTGTTTGTATATATTCTTCCAAAGTATTTTTCACATAGTCCGTTTTTGCGGTTCTTGTTGTAATAATCGGAAAGTACAGCAAAAACGTTATGAATAACAGTTTTCATGTCATCGGGGAATTGTTTGTATAACCGGGAATTTTCCGGATTATACGATGACAAGGAGGTCAGCGCAAAAAAGACTTCGTCCGCGCTGTGCAATTCATAATGAAGCAAAGTTAATACCGCTTCATCAAATTTAATATCAGCAAGATCTTCAAGCAAAGACTTATCCAGATTGTTATACACAACATAATCTTTAAGCCACAGCTTTACATAGCGGGTAATCTGATCGTCAATCTCCCGGTATACCAACCAAAAGTTTTTTAGTGTTAAGAAGCCTTCCTCCGGTGAATTCACGCCGATTTGATGAAGCAATTCATAGATGTATACAAAAACAAAGGATAGAGAAGTTTTCTCTATTATCCCGCGTCGTACCTTTGTCCGCCAGGAAAAATATCCGCGAAGCTGTAAATCATTCATGGATTGATAGGTCGGGTAATACTGTGAAAACACTCCATGATAATCAAAATCATCTTCGAAGTTTTCCATAAACTTTCCCTGATTATAAAAAATCTTAGCGTCGGATTGGTAGTAAGCATAGAAATCTTTCGCGAGTTTTCTCATTTCCCGGTACGTTGACGGGGTAAAATTGACAATTTGTGCCGCGGTTTTGAGTATAGGTTCGTCCCGATACATATCGGACGATATATTTTTATAATTTGCAAGCTTTTTATCAGACAATATTGTCTCAATCAGCTTTTGTATATCGGTCAACTTCACCACCGCCTTCCAAGTCAGTTGTTTTTCTGTTTTACCGCACTTCAAACCCGCAGGTTTTCGAAGCCGCAACATAATCCGCAAAGCTTATATTGAGAAGTCCGGTCATATAGTGATTTTTGCCTTTTTGTGCGCCGTCCCATTCAATGAGATAAAAATGCTGTTCATCCGGTGCATAAGGCTTATCCCCTATAGGAACGCTCGAATTCGCTTTTGCGGTGCATTTGCTTCGGAGGATTTCTTTGCCGGCGGTAATATCGGTCACGCTGTAGGAAACGGTAATATCTCCGCCCGTGTCGTTGACGGCATACAGCGGCAGAGAATTGTTTTTGGGCTCGTCAAACATCAGGCAAAACGGCTGCTGGGAACGTTTTATATAGTAATATGCCAGCTTTTTATCAAAATAATAATCGACAACCGCATCGGATATTTGCGGCCATCCGTCAAGGAGGTTCCACCAAATGATGCCTGTTCTGCGCCATTTTGATATTCTGAAACGCTCGATAAAATATTTCTTTGCCTCCGCCTGGGAGATTTGACTTGCCAACGAATAATCGGCGAGATTGTCCGGCTCGGAACCAAAAAGCGTAATCACCTGGTCGTTCATCAGTTTTATCCGATAAGCATAGGGGCCGTCCGCGCTGAGTTCCGGTGAGGCGGCATGCGCTAGCCAATCGTCGTTCGCCCGGGTTTTTTCTTTGTCGAACCATGGCCAGAGGCATTCGGGCGAAATAAATTTTTTTAAGGATTCGGGTGAAGGGCAGCCGTGGTAACCCGTTTCGCTCGCGAAATGGCAAGCCGAACGGCCATAAAAGTCACCTTTAAAATAATCGCGAGGCCCCCAAAGATGCTCCTCGGAAAGCGGTTTACCCGATTCAAAGGCCTGTTCGTCCATATACGGCGAGGACGGCAGATACGGCCGCGTAAAATCGTGAGCCCTGAGAACTTCGGGAAGGATATGGCGTGTTAAAATATTATCGTTCGGGTTGCCTGTGAGCGGGTCATTCTTGCTGTACCCTTGGTCGCATTCATTATCGCCCGCCCAAAGTACCAATGACGCGTGATTGCGGTATTTTTTTACGATGGAAACGGCTTCTTTTTCAAGTGCGTCACAAAACGTTCTGTCCTGCGGATAACGGCCGCAGCCCATAGCAAAATCCTGCCAAACCATGATACCGTTTTCATCGCAGAAATTATAAAAATCCTCATGCTCATATACATTGCCGCCCCAGCAACGCACGATGTTGCAGCCCAAGTCCGTAAGCATCGGCAGCACCTGCGGCAGCCGTTTGACATCGTTGGAATGAAGCGCGTCAAGCGGCACCCAGTTGGTACCCATCGCAAAAATCTTTTCGTCGTTTATATGGATGCAAAACTCTCCGCTGCCGTCCTCGTCCGTCGTGCTTGTACGGTCAAGACTGACTGTGCGGATACCGATTTTTAAGCTGCGGGCGTCAATCAGCTCATCGCCAAAATACAGTTCAAAAACTGTTTCATAAAGATACGGCAGCCCGTAATTATGCGGATGCCACAGCTTGCAGCCGGCAACATTTACCTGCAGTTTGCCCGAGGTAAACCACAAATCGCTTTCCGCGCTGAATTTGCTGTCGCCGCATACGCCCATGACTTTGATTTTATAGTCTTTTAACAAGTCGCAGTCAATTTTTAGATTATAATGAAAAAGGATAATTGCCGTCCCGGCGGCTTTGTTGATGTTCCGCGTGTAAGCGAATACATCCTCAATGCGCTCTTCGGGTTTTTCCAGCAAATACACATCCCGCCATATTCCGCCGGAAACTAGCCGCGGCATGATGTCCCACCCGTACATAGAGGCCGCTTTGCGGATATGCAGGGAATCATAGTTATATTTGAGCGCTCCGCTTCCGGCAGCAATTTCATATTTTCTCGCCTCAATCGTGACGGGTTTGATATGCACAACAAGCTCGTGCCGCCCGGATTTCATTTCTATCAGCGGGATTTCATGGGCAATGAACATATTATCGCAGCTTAAGACGAGAGCACCGTCAAGATACACGTCGGCAATGGTATCGACACCGTCAAAATGCAAATACAGCCTGCCATTATTTAACCCCTCAAAATCAAATACACGGCAGTAAAACAGTTGCATGCATTCGAACTTTTGCATTGCCAAAATGTTTGTGCTGTAATACGGGTCGCCGATGACACCTGCCTTTAACAGGTCAAGCTCAAAGTTGCCCGGCACCGCGGCGCGGACGGTGTTCATGCCGGCACTTTTCAAAGCAGATATTGTATTGCACGGCTGAGTCATCGCGTTGAATGCGCTGTTTTCAATCCAGAACAGATTCCATTCGCCGTTGAGCGAATGCTTCACCCAATTATCCAAAGAAACACCTCCGTATATTTCGGATTGGAGTTCTTTATATTATACCACCGCCGGACAAAAAATTACAGTAAAAAATTCTGATTCTTGATTTGCAGCAGAAGATGTTCTTTGTTTATTTGTATTGCCATTCAGAAGACCGGGTGGTAAAATTAACAGGATAACAAATGAACGGAAATTCAAGGCAGAGGATGTGGTTTGGGTGATTAACAATATTGAGTTTGCGGCAATGACCCCCGTTGTTCTGTCAGAGGCTCTGGACATCTACAATTATTATGTGCTTAATACCACCGCGACTTTTCATACAAATCCGCTTACTTTGGATGAAATGAGCGGACTGGTCTTTTTTGACAATTCAAAGTTTAAAACCTTTGTTATTCTTTGCGACGGAATTATTTGCGGATATGCCATAGCATCTCAATTCAAAAAAAGAGAGGCGTATGACGGAACGGCCGAAGTTACTGTTTATTTAAAACCGGAATATGCCGGCAAAGGTATCGGCAGCCTGGCTGTAAAATTCATTGAAGAGTATGCTCTAACGCAAGGTTTTCATGGTTTATTGGCGCTGATATGCGGGGAAAATACGCAAAGCATAAAAGTTTTTGAAAAAAACGGATATGAAAAATGCGCGCATTACAAGGAGGTCGGAAAAAAGTTCGGCCGGTGGCTTGATGTGGTGGTATATCAAAAAATAATCAATTAAGCAAGACAATATAAAAACAGCAGAGGGCTCCGTGAGGACCCCTCTGCTTTCAATTCCCAGACAACAAATGTTACTCTGCTATAATTTCTTTCCTCTTTGCCGTTGCCTTAACCGATAACCCGTATATAAACAAAAAGAAAACAGAAACAATGCTGTATATGATAACATTAGCCAATGAATAAATACGCGGACCGTCGTTCAGACCGATGCTTGAAATCAATCTGGATATTTCTATACCATACCCGACAATAACACTTAAAAAGCTCAGTGAGTAGAATACGATGAAAGGCGTCTTATATCCACGATATACACTCAACACAGCACAAAGCCCAAGGAAAAGATTAAAAAAGGGTGTATCAATTTGTAAATCATCAGACCCGCTTAACAGGATCAATCCAATTCCAAAAATCAGTGCTATAACAGAAGATTTTCGATCGCTTGTTTTTTTATATCCAAACAATCTGCAAAGCGAACAATATGTTGTTATGGAAATGCAGCACCAAAATACCGTATCGGCAAGGGAAAATAATGCCGATATCAAACCGTTTGGTCTGTATGAATCTACAATAATAAATTGTGAAATATTTGAAGCTGCTCTCAAAATACCACTATATGAAAATGTTACCGTTATTATCAAGGAAACCAGAACCGCGACGAACACCTTTTTCGAAGGCATATCTTTTTCACTATATACAATCTTTTCCTGTTGTAGGGATTCACCGGTCTTTAAAAGTTCCGATGATACATTACCTTTCCGAATAGCTTCACCGTATAATATTTCATCAACTGTAACCGCCAGTTCAGCAGCTAACGGTTCTAACATGGAAATATCGGGCAATCCGTCGCCATTTTCCCATTTTGAAACAGCTCTGTTGGTTATTTGCAGTTTGTCGGCCAACTCCTGTTGAGTCATCCCCAGTTCTTTTCTGCGGGAATTAATAAACAAACCAATTTTCGCGTTATCCATGTACTGCACTCCTCTCAAATCCAGGTTATTATATCAACAACCAAAAATATTATCAAGGTACGCGCTTTTGATACATATCAACCGAGCGTGGATATGCCCGGTTTCAAGGATTATGCTGCAAATGGGAATTGATTATACATTATAATCATTGCGGCGGCTTTCTTTTTTTGATATAATTTACAAACGAAAGTACCCTTGAAAGGTTATGAATAAAATGAAGAAGCTTATAAAAATAATTTCAATCGCTTTAGCGTTCATCTTTTGGCTGCCGGCACTTACGGCTTATGCCGCAAAGACAAATATGCCGGCAAGTGTAAATACCGCGGCCAAGGATAAAATTGACAGAAGCGAACTGTGGGTTGCCAATGAGCGAACGTTTACCGCCGCCGTACAATATGCGAACCCGTTTGATGACACGGCGCTGGATATCGTGCTGACAAACACCGTCGACGGCACCGTTTTAACCGTACCCGGTTTTTGGGACGGCGGCGACAGTTGGCGAGTGCGTTTCGCCTTGACAAGCTTGGGGCTTTGGACATACAAAACCGTTTGCTCCAACGCTTCGGACACAGGCCTTAATAACCAAACGGGTACGGTTCTCGCAACGCCGTATACCGGCAATTTGGATATCTACAAACACGGCTTTGTCACCGCAACGGCTGGTACACGCTATTTTACTTACAGCGATAAAACGCCGTTTTTCTATTTGGGTGATACACACTGGGGTATGGCGAGCGAGGAACTCGACAGTGCCGGCGGGCACGCGGGGGATATCAACACAACATCCCACTTCAAATATATTGTCGATAAACGCGCCGAACAGGGCTTTACCGTTTACCAGTCCGAACCCATTGGCGCGACCTATAATCTGAGCGACGGCATAAGCGAAGCGGATATAACCGGATTTGATTATCTGGACAGGCAGTTTGCAACTATCGCCAAAGCCGGGCTGGTCCACGCGAACGCCTGCTTTTTTTACCCTTACTCTATGACAGATGCAATTTTTGCGGACAAAACCTATTTGGAGAAGATTACCCGCTTCTGGGTTGCGCGCTATTCCGCTTATCCGGTTTTGTGGACACTGGGGCAGGAAGTTGATAACGATTTTTACGGAGTTTTCAATACCGAAACCAACCCCTATAAATCGGTCTGCGAATATATCTATAAAAATGACGCCTACAGGCATCCGGTTTCCGCGCATCAGGAAGGTACAGGGCAAACAGCTGCCTCAAACTCCGCGTTTCGCGGCGTGCCGGGGCATACCTGGTTTGCTGCGCAGTGGTCACCGAAGTTAAACGGTCAGCTTGATTTCACCGCGCCGAAGGATTATTGGGAAAACGGGGACGGCAAGGTGACCGTCAATTATGAGGGCCGGTACGACTACCTTTGGACCAAACACTTCGGCGCGAGGGTGCAGGGGTGGACATCCTATTTGAACGGGTTGTACGGCTACGGTTACGGCTGCGCGGACATCTGGCTTTATAACAGCACTTACGATACGGACACGACCTCCAACGACGGGATAGACATCATCACCCCGGCGGACAAGGCAACCTGGTGGTCCGAAAGCCTGGAATTTGAAACGGCGTATCAGTTGGGGTACATGCGCGAATTTTTAGACAGCGTCGCCTGGTGGAACCTGACACCGCGTTTTGATGACCGCGACTGGTCTTCACCGGATGTATTTTACAATATAATAGATAAAATCCGCTCTGTAATGAAAGGTAACGGCTCTCTCTTTGAAAAATTTCTCAACCTGATAAAAATCGGAAACGGAAAGCCGTACTACTCCTTGGCAACCAACGGTGATACCGTATATGTGGCTGAGTTTTACAACCAATCGACCTATACCGGCGTTATCAAAAACATGGACAAAGCATCTTACTATACCGTTCAGTGGTTCAACCCGCGTACCGGCGAATATGAGGGCGGTGAAAAAGTAATCAAGCCGAACCTGTTCGGCAATTACCGCGTCGGCGGCAAGCCGGATGCCAATGACTGGGTTCTGCTGCTTGTCAAACAAAAGTAAACATCTTATTGTGAAAGGTTGATAATATGATGCCCGAAAGACTTAAATACCATTTTGAACCCAAAATCGGCTGGATGAACGACCCGAACGGTTTGGTTTTTTTCAGAGGTAAATACCATGCGTTTTTTCAGCATTTCCCGCACGCGCCGATGTGGGGCCCGATGCATTGGGGGCACACCGTCAGCGAGGATTTGATTCACTGGGAGGAAATGCCGATCGCCCTTTATCCTGACCAGCCTTATGACGAGGACGCCGGCTGCTGGTCCGGCAGCGCGGTAGTGAAGGACGATAAACTGTATTTGTTTTATACATCCGCTTGTGAAGAACTGGGGCAGACACAATCCATGGCGGTCAGTGACGACGGCATCAACTTCGTAAAACACGAAAACAATCCGATTATCCCCCATTACCCCGAAGACGGCAGCCGGGATTTCCGGGACCCGAAGGTTAGTAAATTCGGCGACGAATATCTGATGGTTGTCGGCTCCGGCAAAGACAAAACAGGCAAGATTTTGCTCTATAAATCTAAAAAACTTTTTGACTGGGCATACGCGGGCGTACTTTTTGAAAGCGCCGAATACGGGTCTGTTTTTGAATGCCCGGATTTCTTCCAGTTGAACGGTAAATATATCCTGATGTTTTCGCAGATGGGGTTAAAGACCCATTCGACCGTAATGCTGACCGGCGATTTCGACGGCAGCAAGTTCACCCCGCTAACTGTCCACAGGCCGGAAGCAGGGCCGGAATTTTACGCACCGCAGACTTTTTTGGACGGCAAGGGCCGCCATATTATGATCGGGTGGCTGTATCACTGGGGCAAAAAACTGGACAAGGGCGCCGATTATGCCGGGGCGCTTTCCATCCCGAGAGAAGTTAAAATGACGGACGGTAAACTGACCGTTTTCCCGGTTGAAGAAGCGCAGTTTCTTTTGACGGACAGCGACCCGTTTGTAACAGTCGAAAAAAATAAAATCACCGTCGCAAGTGACGGTGAAACGCTGTTTGAAGAACAGGTCGAAGATATAAAAGATATCAAATTTTTGCGGGATACGAAAACTATTGAGGGTTTCATCAACGGCGGTGAAGCAAGTTTTTCGGTTTGGTTTGGAAAGTAAGGATTGACATATACGAAGAACAAAGGAGATAATTATGAAAAGAAATATTTTGATTACTTTTATAGGGCACATTGCCATTTCTCTTTTATATTATCCATCAATGTATGCAATAAGTTCTTTAATGTATTATATTGAAAAACCTATAAATCCCGAAATTGAAATTAACACCAGCAGCACGGGCATCGTTGTATGGTTAATTTCAACAATCGTATTTACATATTTATTGTATGTTATTGCAGGAAGACTTTTCCTTAAACCGATTGAAGAGAAGAGATCTAATTTTATTTCTGTTTGGATGTTAAGTATTGTCTTAATATTCATAAGCTTTCTAAATGCGATATATGGCACGATAGATAAGGTCGCGGACGACACACAGTTTTTATTCGTTTATATGAACCCTATCGGCAATTCATTTCGATTCTTGTTTTATAATTTCCCCGGAGTTCATATCGACCCGTATTATATTGTTTTATTCGTTGTCTTTCCTTTTTCCGCATTTCTAACTTCCGCATGTCTTTGGATAGGTATGATGCTTAAAATGAGAAGAATTCAAAAACGACGCAAGATAAACTTAGATGTAGATGGTGAAATCAAAACTGATTATTAGAAGGGGACGGTCCTTGCGTGTAAACGCGACAGAACCATCTCCCTGTGTTTCCCCTGTGTTTTATAAGAGATAAGATCCTTCGTCGTGCGCTCCTCAGGATGACATACTCATACCTTTAAATTGCTTGCATTGGGCGGTTGCTCTCGTTAAAAGACGCAACACAACAAATGCAAATTTCCGTAAATTTTTCGTAATTTAAGTAAAATTTCACTAAAATTGTCTAAGGTTTCAGTAAAATCAAAAATTAGTGAAATAATTTACGAGAAATGCTTGATAATTTGCGTAAAATATGATAATATACCTTCAAAGAGAGGGGGCATATAAATGTTGCCGGAAGAACTCGTTAATCTTGTTGCAGATATTGTAAACCTCAAGTGCGAAAAGCAAAACATTGAACTGAAGAAAGCCGCCGGAGGTACGCCGGAACGGCTATACAACACCCTTTCATCTTTTTCAAACCAAAATGGCGGAGGAATCATCATTTTTGGTATTGATGAGGATGATGGGTATAAAGTATGCGGCGTATATGATCCGCAGGATTTGCAAAAAAAAGTTACCGAGCAAGCGCTGCAAATGATGCCGGTTGTCAGGCCGTTATTTACTGTCGGTAAAGTTGGAGAAGCTGTTGTGGTCAGTACGGAAATTTCGGAATGTGAGATCATTGACAAGCCTTGTTATTACAAAGGCACCGGGAAACTGAGAGGTTCGTTTGTCCGTGTTGGCGAAGCCGATTTGCCAATGACGGAATACGAGATATATAGTTTTGAAGCATATAAAAGGAAAATCCATGATGAAATCAGGACGGTTCTAAACAGTTCAATTTCTGCAATTAACAAGAATGAATTAACCGTGTTCTTGGCAAAGCTGAAGAGCGAAAAGCCAAACCTTGCAAACCTTTCGGACGAAGAAAACCTTGCGTTAAGCGGAATACTTGTCGATAATGAGCTGACCATTGCGGGGCTGATGCTTTTCGGGCTTTATCCGCAAGGGCTTTTTCCTCAGCTTTGTATTACCGCGGTTGTTGTTCCGGGGAAAGAAATCGGCGATATCGGGGAGGAAAACGACCGATTCCTTGATAATAAAAAAATTGAAGGTACAATCCCTCAAATGATTGACGGTGCAATAAATTTCGTGAAAAGAAACATGAAAAGCAAAACAATCATTGATGATGAAGGTAAGCGTGCGGACAAATCGGAATATCCGCTCAAAGCGGTCAGAGAGATTATTATCAACGCAGTTGTCCATAGAGATTACAGCATGAATACCGAGAATTCACCGGTTAGGATTATGCTGTTCAGCGATAGACTAGAGGTTGAAAACCCGGGCGGATTATACGGACGAATCACGATTGACAACCTTGGCAAAGTCGGCGCAGATACACGGAACCCCTTTATTGCATCTAACCTTGAAATTTTAATCAACACGGAGAATCGTTTTTCCGGGATTCCAACCATACGAAACGAAATGAAAAAAGCGGGGCTATTGCCCCCGCTGTTTGAAAATACCAGAGGTGTTTTCAAGGTCACGCTTTTCAACAGTGAATTAGCATACCCGGAAGCAGAAGAATCGTTGACGACGGAGAAAATACTGGGGTTTTGCAAAACACCAAAAAGCAGGGAAGAAATTGCAAAATATTTAGGGTTAGGCAGCATGTCATATGCAATGCGAAACATTACTCCGCTTATAAAAAGCGATGCAATAAAAATGACGAAGCCCGAGACGCCAAAAAGCAAGAATCAGAGATATCAGACTAAATGATACTTTGCTTGGAGTGTCAAGGCAGATGAACCGACCCCGTGTCTTCGTCCGGGCGCGGCTGATTTTTTGGAAAGTTTCCGGCTACCCGAAGCGGATTTTGAGCTGACGCAAAGCTTTATTGACGGGGACGGCGAAGTGAAGGCGCTGTTTAAAACATCCGTCCGGCTACTTGCCTGGCAGACAAGGTGCGGGAAGGAACCCGCGGAGTTTTTGTATTACAAAATCATGAAAGCCGTCACAGATGATGACGGCAATGTAACGGATTATGTGCTTTGCGGGTATGTTGTGACGAATATTTAGAATGTTATAATATATATTTTTCGCTATATTTATTTAAATGATTTTTCAACAACGCAAAACATTATTCACTATCATAATAATAGACTCATTGACAATACATCGTTTGAAAGATATAATCTAAACTGTATATATATAGCCTGTCGATATTCGGGCTTTATTTTCATAATAATCTTTCAATACTGTCTTAAGTAGCACTCTTGAGTATTCGGTTCAAAAGCTAAAATGCAGATTAAAGCAGCTTTCTTCAAGCTGTAATATAATCTGGTGCTGTATGGGCATACCTAAATAACTCTCTAAGACCTGCGATTATCAAAAGAAATGATATACCGCAATTCACATTTTTATTGATTGCATCATAAAGGAGTATACTTATGAATACAATGCCTTTAGAAGCAGATACAAGGTATTTGATTGACAAAAGTCTAGAAAATTTGGGTTGGGTTTTTAAGGGCAAACAACAGAATGTCTTTTTTGAGCGCGCAAAAACTGAAAAAGAAATCAAAGACTTAGGTGGGAAACGACCAGACTATGTTTTATATTCGTCTGACAAAAACACAAATGATAAACCGCTTATTGTAATAGAAGCAAAGAAAAAAGGAGAACGATTAGATTTAGCTCTTGAGCAAGGGATACACTATGCTAAGCAACTTGATGCACCGATAGTTTTCGCCACGGATGGTTTATTTTGTAAATCATATCATACAAAATTCAATAGAACACCTCTTCTAAATGGCGAAGAAGTAGATGAATTTCTCCGTGAAGCTTTAGCTTTGAAATATTTAGCTTCTTGGGAAGTAAATACCATCTCGCCCAAGGTTCAATATGACCGAAAAGAACTTATTAAGATTTTCGACGAGGCAAACAATATGCTTCGTGGAGATGGGCTTCGTGCTGGAATAGAAAGATTTGGCGAATTCGCGAATATTCTTTTTCTGAAGTTAATTAGTGAGACTGAACAAATAAAGAAGGAATCTGGGTTTCAGTCCGATTTTGATTCGGCTTGCCATTGGAATGAAATAAAGAATATCCCCGTCACTGCACGTATAGATTATATCAATAACACAGTTTATAAACGTTTAAACGATTTATATAAAACTATGATTTTTACATCTCTAACCATTCGTAGCGATACCATCCTGAAGGAAATCATGGACAAACTCGATCCGTTGATGTTAACTGATGTGGATTCTGATGTTAAAGGTGATGCGTTTGAGTATTTTTTGAAAGAATCTGCTGCTACAAAAAATGATTTAGGCGAATATTTTACCCCTCGTCATATAGTTAAAACGATGGTGAAATTAGTCAACCCACAAATCGGCGAAAAAATATACGATCCATTCTGCGGTACAGGTGGCTTTCTAATTGAAAGTTTCCGTCATATTTGGAATACAATGGCAAGAAATGACAATAATAAACGCAAACTCAGAGAAGAAACAATTTATGGAAACGAAATCACAAATACTGCAAGAATTACGAAAATGAATATGATATTAGCTGGTGATGGTCACAGCAATATTCATATGCAGGATAGTCTAGCACAACCTGTTGATGGTTCAAAGCAAGAGGGATATGACATAGTCATAACAAACATGCCATACTCACAAAAATCTAAATATGGGAATCTATATGATTTGCCATCCAATAATGGTGATAGCATATGTGTGCAACATTGTATGAAGGCAATTAATTCAACTGCTGAAAATGGTCGAATGGCTCTTGTTGTGCCCGAAGGCTTTTTATTCCGTAAGGATTTATCTAAGACAAGAGAGTTGCTTTTAAAAAGCAGCAATCTACAAAGCATAATTTCTCTCCCGCAGGGAGTCTTTTTACCATACACAGGTGTAAAAACAAATATTATTTTTGCTACAAAAGTAAACCAAAAGCAGAAGACCACCAAAAAGCGTAAAGACTTTTGGTATTTTGAAGTGAAAAATGACGGTTATACCCTTGATAATCACAGACGCAAATTAGATATCGGTAGTGATTTGGAGAAGCCGCAAGAATATCGTAAACTTGAAGAAGACCAATGCCAAGAGATGCTTGATGTAGGTTTTGAACTTGTACCCTTTGATAAGGTAAAAGAGAATGCATTCGTATTGGTTGGAAGTAGGTATAGGATTACAGCACCCACAAACAGCAAATTCCGTTTTATTCCATTAAAAGAAGTGGTTGATATTATTGCTGGCCAATCTCCGGACGGAGTTTATTATAACACGACTCATGATGGTATAGCGTTTTACCAAGGCAATGCCGATTTTGGTAGCATTTATCTTGGCGCTCCAAAGAAGTGGACTACGCAACTAACCAAGAAAGCCATTGAAGGAGATGTTTTATTGTCAGTAAGAGCCCCCGTTGGTGATGTTAATATATGTAATAGTGATGTTTGTATTGGCAGAGGACTGATGGCATTGCGTCCAAAAACAGATACTATTGATTCACATTTCTTATTTTACATTTTAAGGGGTGGCTCGGAAGAGCTTCGCAAACACTCAACAGGCAGCACTTTTGAGGCCATTACAAAGTTGGATGTTGAAAATTTTACAATACCTGTACCTTCTATTGAGATGCAACGTAAAATTGCCAATGAACTTGACGGTTATCAGAGTATTGTTGATGGTGCAAAATCAATTATAGAAAATTATAGACCATTTATTCACAGCCATATTGATGGTGAAAATAAATTAATGAGTGAGATAGCTTCCTTTAGGCCATCAAAGAATGAGCTGAAATCACTTTCTGGTGATACAATTGTTTCATTCGTGCCAATGGCAGATTTGAATTCACATAATGCGTTTTTTGAGGCTAAAGTGGAGAAGCAACTTCATGAAGTTTTAAACGGATTTACTTACTTTGAAGACAATGATGTTCTTCTCGCAAAAATCACGCCTTGTTTTGAAAATGGAAAAGCTGGAATAGCTCGTAATTTGAAGAACGGGATAGGATTTGGGTCTACAGAATATATCGTTATTCGAGCTAATAAAAATTTTGTTTATCCAGAATGGATTTACTACCACATTAATTCAGAAGAGTTTATTAATCAAGGTAAAGGGCATATGACTGGTACCGCAGGTCAACAACGTGTAAACATAGATTATGTACAGAATTATTCCGTTGTTGTGCCTAATTTGGTAGCTCAGAAGCGGATATTAGATGAAATGGAAGCAGAGAGGTTGCTTGTCGAATCATCCAAGCAACTTTTGGATGTATTTACAAAAAAGATTTTAAATAGAATCATCGAGATTTGGGGGGAATAGTTTGATCGAAACAATGGATTTTGCAAACGTACCACATCTCATGGAAATATTAAATTTCTTACCGCTTGATTCAAGCGAAGAGGATATTTCTGTTTATCTAAAAAATACTACCGATTTTATTGTGTTGAATTATTTTCATGAACAATATACATTTTCTTATTTAGGATTGCATTTGCTTTGTATGATATATATTTATATAAGCGTATGGAAAATAAACCTAATAAGCCCAAAAGAGTATGCAACTGTAATAGCATTTGCAAAAACATACGATGGGCGTGAGTTAAGCAAGTTGGCAATAAATTCTGTTTTCGACTATAGCCATATCCCCGAAAAAGAACTGCCAAAAATTTTTAAAATTATTGGTTTGGATGATGGGCAAATAGGAAAAATCAGAGGTCTTGTTGAGACACGTAATGATATTGCTCATGCAACCAACAACTCGGAAATTCCAAATGAAGATGCGTTTGATAATGAAGCTAGTACCATACTATCTTTTATGAGTAACATTCACAATCGTATGGATGGACAAATACGGAATTGGTTCATTAATCTTCTTGCTCAGTATTGTAAAGGCGAGTATAATGATTATTCTAACTTGAACGATTTCATACTTGAGCAGATGGTACAGAATTTTAATCTATCTGTAAGCGAACTTCTTATCTGCAATGAAATGAGTGTAAGATCATTAATTACCAAGCATCCAGAACATAGAGAGTGTTTATTAGAGTTTAAGCAAGGATTAAAAAAATATTGCAAGAATAATGATTATTTAGTATAAAAGTATTAATATATTGCATTACAGAGAGGGCGGGAACTGATGTAAGTTCCTGCCCTCAATCAAATTTTGTTGGGGTTGAATGTTTGATAAAAACAATTAAACAAAAGACATGCACACCCTAGACTACACACACTTTTGCGCGGAACTCAGCAACCTCATATAGCTTACAACCTTTTGAAAAGTGTCATGGGGACGGCAGACTGTTACAAAACAATATTGAAATACAATGAAGAAGATCAACTTGAAATGGATAAAATATTTTCCATCCTATATATGGCCATGATTGCAGAGGAAAAAAAAAGAGCACACAAAACTTGGGAAAGAATAAAAGATTGGGTATCCATATGCTGTTAAAGGAGCATATGGATATTTCAACAGCTGCAAACTTCATGCGAGGAATGTCTTGGAGAGAAATTGATAATTTGTGCACGGCAAGAGGCTTTTAGCATTATAAGAAGAAATTTAGAACCCTACAAGCTAAAAAATGCTTGCAGGGTTCTTTTGACAGTATAATCATTGATTTTAAAAACAAACAACTAATGTTATAACATCTGTAAATCTAGTTAACATATTATACCAAGACAGGCGAATCGACCCCCATGTCTCAATATCAACACAGTAACCTTATCTCAGATTCAGTAAAGACATCTTTTGGTTTACTAGCGCTTTCTTGAAACCGCCGCAGTCCCAGCAACACCTAAAAGGGCAACTATGATATCATCTATCGGTCCCAAAGCAGCATCGATTGGAGATAAAACATATAAAAGTACAAATGCAATAATACCGCCCCTAACAATATTATTTTTCACAACATTCACCTCAATACTATTTATTTATAACTGGCGCAAGCTATTGAATTACTAGTTTAAAAGTATGTTTTTATATATTTCTAAATAGATTAACACAGAAACACAGTTTTTTCAACTCTTTTAAAGTGACACAGCAGGCAATAATGCTTACAAGATTAGTTTTGTATGAAGGTAGTCACCTCCACCGTCGCCCCGCCATTATGCTTTGACTCCTCCGCCGCCATAATAATCCTGTGGCTCGGGATGGTGGCATCAATAAAGGTGACATCCTCTTTGTTTTCCGGTGTACCGGTTAACAGTTTAATAAAGCTTGTAATCAACCGCATGTCGCCTTCTACATGACCGCCCGCGGTGATTGTTTCTATTTGTATAACAACTAATCATCTTTTTGCATTTCTTCGAAACGCCCGGGAGCAAGCGGCATGTTGAAAAAACTCATTACGCTGAAAGCCGATTGCTCCTGCCCGGGCGGTATCGGTATCGAAAGCGGCACGGGTGGATAATGAATTCTGTTAAGTCCGCCGCCGCTCAATTGCCTGGTAACAAACAATAAGGTGTTTGGTTCGGTGGGATGCATCGAAACGCTTTCAAGTCGTGAGATGGCTTTCGCGTTCCAGGTATGAAGGGTATCCTTAAAGAAAAGGCCTTCCTGCGCAATAATTGCTTCTGGTAAAGAGTTTGCCGCTCTCTTTTTTTCAACACTTGCCGCAATAAAGCCGATGATAACAAAGAAAACCGCGGCACCAAGCATGATTAGTAAAAAAACGCCGTTGTCATCTGTATTGAGTAAAAACACGATTATGCCGATTAAGGCAAACAACCCGCCAAAGAAAAAGCCGAAAACCTTGCCTAAGCCGGAATCCTTTATATCCTCTTTGGTTACCTGATCCCAAAACTCTTTTGAATACTGCCAATGGGCCAGAATGTTTTCATTGTTAAACATTTTGGCTCTGACTTTGGCTCTGCTGTTGTACATTAGAAAGACGAAAAAACAGGTAATTGCAATGAATGTGCCGGCAAAAGCAAGAGCAATCCCCCAACCCTCGTCTATACCGACATTTAATGCAAAGGGGAACACTGCGGCCAATATGCCGATAAACATGATGAATAAACTGATGTTCGCGCTCCTGCGCTCCTTGTTTTTCATAATCATTTTACCCCTTTCAACCCTCCTGCAAAAAACTGCCAACCTCAACCGGTACGCCCCCATTATGCCGTGACTCCACCCGCCGCCATAATATTTTATGGCTCGGGATGGTGGCATCGATAAAGGTGACAACGTCCATATTTCCCAGGTTGCCGTTCATCAGCTTGCTAAAACTTGTAATCAGCCGGAAATTGCTTTATGTTTTTGGGGATATGGCAAACTCAAAGTAAAACTTTTTGCCGCTGTGCATTTTATAGGGCTCATGCAATAATGCGTTGCCGGGCATATCCCCGCCGACGCCACGCTGCGCCGCATCTAAGTTAAGCGTAATAAAAGAGTCCGGTTTCAGCTCAAAAAGATGCTTTGCTTCTTCAATCTTTTCCTGCGAATAGAACCCTGCGCCGAAGTTGAAGCTTTGCCCCGCCGGCGCTTCGATTTTGAGGCCGGCGCCTTTGTCGTCGGTTAATTCCAGCAGCCGAACATCCGTGCGGTTGCCGTTTTCCTGCGGCCTCATATATTTGTGCTCAAGCTCTGCCACCTTCATTTCGTGGGTGGCTATTTTTGCGCCGGTTAAGCGGTCGCAATAGCTCTCATGCGGGCCTCTGCCATACCATTTAGCGTTTTTCAGCGTCAGGTCAATCCCTGTTCTAAGGCCGATTTTAAGAACCGGCAGCAAGACGCCCGAAGCACAGTGCCGAACGGTTATGCTGCCGTCTCCCGTGAATTTATAAACGGTTTGCACACCGCTTGTGAAGGGAGCGAACCACTTGACCTTCACCTCGACTTCGCCGCCGGAAAGTCTTGCAGACTTTATACTGACCGCTTTTACCTGATTGCTTGTCCGCTTCCATTGGTAAAGCGGATTAATCCCGACGAGTTTCGGCACAAAGTTTAAATATCCCCTGTCGTTATCGGTCAGCGGCCTGAAGAAGTTTGGCATCATCGGCTGAGAAGCATTGAGCATTTCCCTGCCGCCGTATTTTAAGGAGGCAAGCGCACCGTTATTTATCACTGCGGAGAAACCGCTGCCGCTGACACTGACAGTATCCCCGCTCTGCGAAAATTCAACCTTGCCCTGCGCCGGTGCTTGCTGTCTCTGCGGTGCCGGTTTTAAGCTGAATTGGTCAAAGGTCTGCTCATAGCCTGCCATCGCCCAGGGTTTATCGTTCTTTGTAAGAAACGATACGGTTAGAATCGCCTCACCTTCCGGCAAATCATCAAGATGATACGGCAAGGTTATTTCTTTGGATGTCAACGCCGGAACATTTAATGTTTCTGCCAACCCTTCCTCTGCCGTTTCGCCGTTGACAGAAACAATCCATTGAAGCGAATACCCGTCGAGCGAAACGAACAGATTTTTGTTTTGGATTGATAGGATGCCCTTCGATAAATCAACCGCGTGCGCCTTCAGGTTGGCATACACTTTTTTTACTTCAAAATAGGATGGGTGCGGTTCCCTGTCCGCCCCGATAATTCCGTTCGCGCAGAAATAATAGCTTGATGCGCCTTCGTCGAAATCGCCGCCGTACAGCCATTTTTCAACGCCGTTTTCCTTTACCCGGATAGCCTGGTCGACATAGTCCCAAATAAATCCGCCGCACATGTGCTCGTACTTTTCAAAATCTTCCACATACTCCCGGAAATTACCGAGGCTGTTTTCCATCGCATGGGCATATTCGCAGTAAATAACCGGTTTTGTTTTGAACTTTTCGGCCGGAACCGCCTTGTTGTCCGCCGCCAGGGCATTCGCAACGCTGTCAAAAAGGCTTTCCTTAATCGCCTGCTGATTCACAAGTTTTTCCACGATTCTTTCGGTGGGGTACATCCTGCTGATAAAGTCGGATTTTGTCAGGTCGAAATCACCCTCATAGTGGATGGGTCGGGTTTTGTCAAGTGCAAGCGCGGCGTTTCGCATATGCATAAAATTTTCGCCGTCACCCGCTTCGTTGCCCAACGACCAGAAGCACACGCAGGCACGGCTGCGGTCGCGCAGAACCATACGCTGCATACGGTCAACCACGGCCGTTTTCCAGCGGGGGTCATCACCCGGCACATTTTTGCGGCGGACGCCGTGCGTTTCCATGTCACACTCATCCATGACATAAAGCCCGAGTTCGTCGCAAAGGTCATAAAAAATAAGGTCATCCGGATAATGGCTTGTACGCACCGCGTTAATGTTCGCGCGCTTCATCAAATAAAGGTCCTCATAATACCGCTCGCGCGGCACCGCCCAGCCGTTATCCGGGTCAAAATCATGACGGTTCATACCCTTTACGATGACTCTGCGGCCGTTGACGGTCAGCACATTTCCTTTTATCTCAACGGTTTTAAACCCGATTCTTACACTTTTGCAAGAAAGAATGTTATCTCCCTGCTTTAAAACAAGCACAAGCTTATACAAATTCGGGTCCTCCGCCGACCACTGCCGAACCTTTCTCTCAAAGTGCGACAGCTGCATATCGTTTTGGCCGGCAACCGCTTCAAGCGGAGCTGTCTCGATTTGCTGTTTGTTTTCGCCGTCCAGCAGCCATGCCTCAAGCTGAACACTTTCCGTTTTTTCGCCGCAGTTTCGCACGGTGATATCAATATTCAGCAGACCGTCGATGTATTCCTCAACCAAAGATGCTTGAGCGAAAAAGTCTTTGATGTAAACCTTGTTTTCGGCATAGATGTAAACCTCGCGGTAGATGCCGGAAAGGAACCACATATCCTGGTCCTCCAGGTATGTTCCGTCCGTATAACGGAAAACCTCGACGGTTATCTGGTTTTCTCCGTCTATCAGAAAATCCGTAATCCTGAATTCCGCCGGTGTCATGGAGCCCTGGGAATAACCGATTTGATTCCCGTTCAAATAAACAAAAAAGCCTGCTTTGACAGCGCCAAAGTGCAAAAATATCTCTTTGCCGTTCCAGTTTTTCGGCACCGAAAAGTGCCGGCGGTAAACACCGACCTCATTTTGATTTTGATCGATGGACGGGATTTGGCTTTTTTTGACGGATATCGCTTTCGGGTAAGACGCGCAGAGGTATATCGGTTTTCCGTAACCCTTCAGTTGCCAAACCGAGGGTACTTCGATATTATCCCATAAGTTATCGTCAAAATCAGCCCGGCGGTAATCGCAGCGGCGGGCGGAAAGCCCAAGCTGCCAGTAGAATTTCCACACGCCGTTCAGGCTTTTTTTAGTCGGGTTTTCGCCCTGAGCCGCTGCTTCTTCCATACTGTCGTAAGGGAGAGCAAGGTTATGCCCGTCTTCTTTGTTTTCGCCGATCATCATCGGGTTTTCCCAATAAGATAAATCGTTTTTCATTCAAGAACCTCCAACGCATATGGCAGATTTGTTTTGAGCCGATTTGATTGTATCACAAAAAGACTGTTGTTGTATAGATATGCGGCAAGTGTTTCTGTCTTGAAAACACACCGTTTTTCAACAACTAAAAAGACACCCTTCACGGATGTCATTTTTAGTCTATTCTGAAGGGCTGTTTATTAAAACCAGCCGGCAATAATATCCCAGAAGTTCTCGGCGGTGTTTTGCTTTTCCCGTCCAAGCCTTCGCCATGTCCAGAAAGTCGGATTTAACCTGTCCAAGTCCAGCTTTTCAAACTCTTCTTTCGAAACGAATACACTGCCTTCGTCATGCTGGGTGACGCCCAGTTCATAGATGTCGGCAAAAAGCCTGTCGTTTTCGGCATAACGTTTTGACGGAAATTGGAAGAGCGTATACTCCCCCGCGAAATTGTCCGACTTCCAGGTGCGCCACGAAATTTCACAGCTTCTCAAGTTTGTAACTTGCCAGTCTTTTTTAGCCAAGGCTTTCGCGGTTGCCCAAAGCTGATTACAATAAGCAACCTGATCTTTACCCATGGAAATATTGCCGGCTTCGGTCGCACCGGACACGCAAACCGCATGCATCTGAACACCTAAAAATGATTTGCCGTTACATTCCTCGGAAACCATGCGGAGATATTCCCTCACATACTGCCAGCCGTCGCCGAAATAATCGGTCATGAATTCGGTCATAATTTTTTCCATATCCGCGTAAGGGTCCCAAAGCAGTTTCGCGTAAATATAGTTATCCAAGACGAAGAAGTTCGGGTCGCAGTTGGAAACAGCGCAGTTAAACAGTCCGCTCGCATGATTTTCATAATAAAACTTAATATTTTTCTGAACCGCGTCATATTTCGCATACGGCAGCGCCTGTTCGCTGTAATTCATCGGATATTCAAAGATATAAATATTATTGGTAACTTTTCCCCAATCCACCAGCTGCCTGCAGGTATCCTTTGATATGTCATAATCACATTCCTGCAGCGGGTGCGCGTAGCACATGCCAATTGGACAATAATAAATGATGATATTTTCATCGCAAACCGTTTTCGGCGCTTCTACAGTACCGGCATAGGCAAAAGTCAGCAGTTTAACATCCGGGCTTAGCGGCCTGATCTCCTCGGCTACTCGATTAAGTAAACGGATTAAGGTACCGGCATTCGCGCCTTCTTCGGCATAAATTGCTTCGCATGCGTCGCAATGGCAGGTTACATCGCTGTCGTTTAAACCCATTGTGATTGAAATCAAATTCGGGTTTGTTTGAATGCGATTTTTTGCATAGTCAATATAGATTTGGATAACCTCTTCGTTGGAAAGGCACGGGTTGTCCGAAATTCTTTCGCCTGTTTCCGTTTTCGCGTAATAGTCTTTGTGATCGGCGAAATATACTTCCGGCGGCACAATTAGCGCCGCGGTGTGACCCGGATAATTCGCTATCATCCCGCCGTATTCAGCCGACCGGACAGACGGCACAAGCCCGTTGATTTTATTCGCCAACGCATAATCCGGGTTGATGGATGTCATGTTGTAAACAACCGTTGGTGCCCTGAAGACGAAAGCCGGAATTTCCCGCACATCAATTGCGGCGGGAACCGCAACAACCTCATTTTCTGGGATAATAACGGCTGTTGATGACAGCCACTTACAGCCCAAAAACTTTTGAAGAAAATCAAAAACGCCGTACAGTGTACCCCGGAGTTCCCCGCCCACGATGACGATGTTCTGACCGACAGTTTTAATGATAAACCCGTCGTCCCCGAGCGCAGCGCGGTCCATGGTATAGGCGGCACCTTCACGGTTTGTTTTGCCCACAATAATTTCTTTGTCGGTCGGGATGGCGGCTGACGCATCCGTAATAATCGAAAGTTCAACGCCGCTGATTTGCTTGAGATAAGACTGAAGCTTCAACGCGGCAGTATTCTCGGAGGGTGATGCGTCGGCACCCTTCACAATGACATATTGGCTTTCACCGCCGCTGATCAGCGTCATTTTCTCTGAAGGTTCTGTCTGAGCTGTGATTGGTGCAGGCGTAAAAGCGGGCGGCGCTGCGGGGTTTACAAAACCAAGCAGTGTGCTTGCTACCATGATATAAGACAATACTTTCACGATAGTGCTACGTGTGGAGGTGTTAAAAAGACTCAATATAAAATTCATTGACTGGCACCCTCTCTTTATCGGTAAAATTTATTGGCAATTCGATTCTACAGACAATACCGATGTATGTCAATAAATAGTTTCATGGTCTTTTTTTGTCTGCCTGTCTTTATGGAGTATACACTGATAATGCTCCATATAGTTTTACCGTGTTTTTAGCCTTGTTTCTTTATGCTTTTATTATCCAGAATTCACTCAGCATAAAGCCGGCAATCGGTTCTGTTATTTCCAAGTCGAGACAACCGTTTACAAATACGGATGCCGGCAAAACATAGGTTGCGGTTTCAAAACCAGGGGCAAGCAATTCAGCATCAAATGTTTCGTTCCTTTCCCCGCCATACTGGGGGCCGTCATAAATCAATGTTCCGTTCGCCGTGATACGATGGTGAATGATTACCGGAAGCTTTTTGGAGCTGTACGTAATCCTGAGCTTATAATCTGTGCCGGCGGTGAATCCGCCGAGCTTGCAGTTAAACGAGTAATGGTCATACAGCTTGAGCATAGACATCGGGAGTTGACCGTTGTTCACATTGGGCCTGTCGCCCTGGTAATCGATATAAAACTCGCCCTGCTGCGGTACACCAAGCACATCAAACCCGTGCTCGGCAAGCGAAAAGTAGAATTCGTCCCTGTCAACCGTTGTTCTGTCAAGCACCCTTTTAACGAAGCCGTTTCTCTCCTGCTCCGGCATCGCTTCCGCCTGTTTCAGTTTGTTTAACAGCCATGGCCGGTCTGTGACCGGCAAGTCAATAGTCTCAAGCGTCGCGCCCCGTTCCCAAGAGTCCGCGCAGTAATGCTCCACATCAAGCTGCAGCCCGATTTGGTGAAACAGCCTGTCCGCAAGCGCCCAAATATCATCATGAAGAGCTGCATATTCCGAATCAAACCCGGTTGAAAGAATCTCAATTGCTTTGCCGAAATTTTGTTTGTTCAATTCAGACTTTGCGTTTTCGAGTAAATCCAATTCAAAGCATCTGCGCCGGCGTATGAGCGCATCGCACTTCGCGCGGAAAAGGCATTGGACGAAACGCCAATTATCCATCAACGCCGGGTGGTCCGCCAGCAAGCCTGTCCAAATGTTGAGTGTGCTTTCGATATGCGGATTTTCGGCAGGGTCCCCCTGCCAGTTTATTTCTAAGCAGAGGATACCGTCCGCGGCTTTTTCGGCAGGTACGCCGTAAAAAAATACACGGGAATAATCGAGCAAAGTGTCATAGAGCGCAAAATCGGGGAAGAAATCCATATCGCTCCAAACCATTTTGTTGATATCGTCATTCACACCCTCGGAATAGCTGGCGCTGCCGATGATATACCGGCGGGTAAGCCGGTGAATTGTGCGGAATTCCGTCGGGCGCGGATTGATACATTCCCGGCTCAACGCGGTGGTAAGCGCATAGTGCCAGTCGTCCCGGTTGAAATGCACCGGATACTCGCACCTTACGTTATGCGTTAAATCCGGGAAAAGCCGGATCGGATACTTCATCGGCAACCGGCGGCGAAGCTCATCCAGTGTAAATGCCCGGTTCGGGCCGGTGATGACACCGTCGATTTCATCTGGCAGTTTTTCCATGCACTCAATGAATTCTTCGCCCCAGTCCGGGAATATCCTGGGTTTTTGCGCGGATGGCCACATTTCGGCGTTTGGATGCACTTCTTTAAGCACCTTTGAAATGGCAATACAGCGCTCCACAAACTCATCCGCAGGGTAGTCGCCGGGATCCCCGCCGGGCGGAAAGACAGCATCCAGCCGCGGTATCTGCTCAAAGACTTTTTTACGGCGGGCAACTGCAGCGGTTATTTCCTCATTGTCGTTATAATACCAGACGGAGTAATCCAAATCGAGCTCATCCGCAAGCCGGGAGGCCTCAATTAAAAACTCATCCGTATCGTACTTCATTAACCTGTTTCTCTTTTGATTGAGTCCCCTGAACGAAACCTGCTCGTTGGTGTTGCAGCCGAAAAACATCATATCACGGAAATAACGGCTGTGCTGCTCATAGTCCCATGCCTCATAGGAGTTCGCCATGGAGCAGTAGCCGTAATGGTGCCCCCTGACTTGCATGGAAGGGATATATTTGCCCGAAATATCTTTGATTAATGTAATCCTGCCGTTTTCATAAACCGTTTTACGCAAAAAATAAGAGTACCCGAAAACCAGCCCTCTGAGTCCCCGGGCTGAAATCTTCAGTAGCGTTCCCTCAAGCGCAAGGAGGTAACTGTCTTTATTCGGCAAACATCCTTCATCACAAAGTTCAAACCGAACCGAAGGGATTCCCCGGATTGAATTTTCAGGTTTCGTTCCGGTTCTTAATTCGAGTTCCTCTGCAAAAAGAACCGCAGCCTTTTTACAGGCTTCACCTGCTGCCGAGATGGATAGATTTGTAAAGTCATAAAACATAATAATTATTCCTTCATATATATAAATTCGAGGGTAGTATTTCCCTGGGTTCAGAGGATGCCGGAAAAGCGGTGAATTGCTCCTGTTTCGATTTTACAGATTAAGGCAATGCTTGTCAACACAATATATCTCAGTGTTTTATACGAATCCATATTAACAGTTCACAAATAATTACGGGCAGGTATATTATAGGTAAGTTGAAGCGGGAAGGGACAGATTATATTGCCAGGCAAACCCACAAGCTTATATTGTTGTAAATTACAATGAATATTATTGGGAATAGTATTAGCTGCTGAAAAACACAGTTTGACTGTGGTCATATTAAATGATAAAATATTCGGGTACGAAAACCTGTTACAGGTAAAAACGGAGGAAAACAAAATGAAAAGAACTCTTGAACTTATTATGGTGGTCTGTCTGCTGCTGACCGTGCTTTGCGCATGCGGCAACAAGACTGAAAATGCCGCAACGAATGCAACTACAGCACCGAATGCAACTGCTGCGCCGACAGCAACTGCCGAAGCACAGGAAACCACTATAGCCGAAACCATTGGTGAAAAGCAGCTCCAAGGGTTATGCGAACCGCTGGCCGCAATCTATACCGCGCTTGCCGAGCCCGACAAAGGGTTGAACTATACCACCGGCAGTGTTAAAAACGAAGATGCCGTAAATTATCTTGCCTATCTCGGCGCTATGTTTTATTCATTCGATGCCGAGGAATATGACGGGCTTGAAAAAGGTGTCAAATATGTTTCTTTCCCGGAGGATGATGTTACACAATTGCTTGACATTGTATTCGGCAGCAATTTTACAACAGCCGATATTCTTACCGACAACAATCTCCTCATTTTCAACGCACACGCTTATTATGTGCCGGTGCTTGACGCGCCAAAGGCTGCTGTTGCCTACACCGGTGCAGAAAACCCATCGATGAACGATACACTGATCTATTCCGTTCGTGTCGACTATAATGACGGGACAGTCATATCCGGCGAAATGAAGGTTAAGGCAGCCGCTTCCGAAAACAACCAATACCGGCTGACCGTTACCTCTATCAGCGCAACAGATATAAAAGCCGTTTCAAGTGCCGGTTAAGCAAGGCGGTAAATGCGGTTTTGGCAAAAAAGAGGAACGATTTTAAATAATAAAGAAGGACGTGTCTTTTCAGGCGCGTCCTTCTTTAATGAATCAAAAATTTTATTATCAACAATTTAATCAGCCGGCATGGGCTCTTTAATGCCGTAGTCGTAATAATTATAAATGGGCTGGGATATTTTTATGGTGTCCAAAACATTACCGGTTTCCATTGAGAATGATGTAAGCGCCGAGCTGGAAAGGGTATAAAGTGTTTCATCAACATATGTTCCTCTGTAAATGCCGCCGTAGTAGGTATAATATCCGGATTGTTCAAAGACCGGATTGTAGTTTCTGACGGGAACAATCTTATTGTCTTTAACCATATAAGTATTAAAAAATGAAGTTGTGCCGTTATTATTGGAATCGATTGAAGCAGACGAGCTTGACGATATTTTAGCTGATGCGCTGTCAACGGAAGTGCTTTCATCATAGTATGTTGTGTAATTGTAGCAGGTTACCGGAATTCCAAAAAGCGATTTTTCAGGGTAGAACATAAATGCTTTATGGGTATTCATTGCTTCCGTATAGCAGTTTCCTTCAATGATGTACTTGTCGATTTCTTTCGGATTAGCCGGGTCGCTCACATCAAACAGCGAAAGCTTGATCCCTTGGACGGTTCCTTTGTCATTGCCGTTCTGTCCGATTCCTAACAGTAAGGTGTCCGTAATCGGATGCAGATAACTTGAAAAGCCGGGTAATTTTAATTCTCCTGCGATTTTCGGAGCCTTCGGGTCCGAAAGGTCCAGCACAAACAGCGGGTCTGTTTGTTCAAAAGTTACAACATAACCGGTTTCGCCCATAAAACGCACAGCATATATCCGTTCTTTCGGCGCAATTTTTTCCACTTTTCCGACAACTTCAAGTTTCTCATTCAAAACAAAAACATTGCTGCTGGTGTTTTCCCAATCACCATGCGTAGTGGCTATCCTGAAATATCCTTTGTATTCGTCCATGGAAAACTGGTTGAGAATCTGTCCGGCAACCTTGCCGGAATATTTGAACTCAACTTTACCACCGCCGATAGCGAAACGGTAAATCTCCGTGCTGGATGTATTGTTTGAGGTGTCAACGGCCGCGTTTTCGCCCCAGTACCGCCTCAGTACACTGCCGGTATAGACCGCTCTTGAAACAAACAGACTGTCTTCCGTGCAATAGGCTTCCGAACCGCCGCCGAGGACCGCTTTCATATTCGGTTCGCTGTTTAAATCATCAAGATTCACACCGCAAACCACTAAATAACTGGGTTCCGGATTCTTTGTAATACTGATATCCTCCGCGGGGATGTTTTCATTTTTTCCGTCAATTGCAACAGCGGGGATACAGATGTCTTCCAAACCGCCGGTTACATAGATATCGACATAATATGAACTTAAAATGTATAATTCGCTGCCGATAAGTCTTGCGGAAATAAAGCTGCCGTCTTGTGAAATTCTCTTAATTTCTTTCGGTACCGCTCTGTTGCTGATGTCATATACGGTGCAAACGCTTACGCTCCGGTCATAATAGCCCCGGGTATAGTCAACGGAGGGTTCACTGATTTTGCCCTGGGCATCGGGTGCTTCTCCCGCTGCTGCGGGGTCCGCGCTGTCCACGCCTGAACTGCCAGGGCTGCTGCCTTGTGAAGGCTCGGCAACATTAGAAGCGCTTTCGCTGAGTGTTGCACCGGTCGCTGTTTCGTCCGGCTGAACGGGTGTTTGTTCATATACGGTGTAAGTATTCTCATTACCGAAAACCACAAGCAAGTCACCTTTGACAAAAAGCGAGGTTGCGTATTCGGACCTTCCTATGCTTTCGCCGAATTTGATTGCGGAAACGAGCGAAATATTGTCCGCGGGCAGCAAACTGTAAATATCTACCTCGCTTTCGTTTGAAACCGTATACAGGTATTTGCCGTCATTCTTCATGACATCCGGTTCATCAACACCCTTAACCTGTACATTGGTTTCACCGTAACTTCCGTCTCCGCCGCCGCCTTGCGCGGACTCGTTTGTAGCAGTGCTTTCATCCGCGGCGGCAAGAGCACCGTCCACGCCCTTTTCGTCCGAGTATTTCGCATTATACAAGTCCTGAGTTCGCTGAGTTTCAACAGCATCCTTGCTCAGATTTTTAAAAATATCAATGATTTGTTCCTCATCACGGGCGGTGGATATTCCGGCAGCCGGGTTTAATGAAGTATCTCCCTGCAAATTCTCTATCGCAAGTTTTATCCCCGATGTTCCGCCAAACAGATGAAAGGCAGTAACTGACCCAATAACGATTATTAAAGCTGCCGCAAAAGATGCAAATCGTCTTATCTCGACAATATTTCCTCTCTTCTTGGCAGGAGCGGGTTGTTGCTTTAAAGATTCTGTTATGGTTTCTTTTGACAATTCCGGGGGCAGCGGGTTTCCGGCATCAAAATTCTGCAGTTTGGTTTTTATGGTTTCAGAGATTTTTCGATCTTCCCTTTTCATATTACTTTACCTCCCAGTTATTTTTCCAGTTCAATGCGCAGTTTTTTAAGCGATCGGGAAAGTTTGGAGCGGACAGTCCCTGCGGGACAATCAAGTATCGTTGAAATTTCTCCGCTTTTGTAACCTTGTAAAACACTGAGCAGAACAATCTCACGCTCGTCATTTGCCAGGCACAATAAAACGTCCTCCAATTCGAATGCGGGTTCTTGTGTTGAGGGTTGGGCTTCAAGGGTTTCTTCCATTAAATCATCAAAAGGAACAGTGCCCCTTTGGCGGGTTTTTTCGGAAATATACTTTTTACATACAGTTGACAGGATTTTAAACAGCCAAGCTTTAAAAGCATCTTGGTTGCGTAACGAGGATATTTGCGAGAAAGCAGCAAAAACAGCATCCTGCACAGCGTCCTGCGCCAATTGCCGGGAGCCAAGCACATAACAGGCGTAACGGTAGAGATCATTCGAAAACAAGCCATACAGTTCTCCGAAAGCCTCCGCGTCACCGCCGCAAGCGAGTCTTACCAAAAGAGTCCCTTTTGCGTCCATCGTTTACCCTCTTTCCTGCCCTCATTACTTAAGTGTATTATTTTGGGCAAAGTGTTGCATAAAAGCTAAAAATATTTATTATTTTCTCTTTCAGGTTTACAGAGTATCATGCTATAATGTTATTGTATCATAAATTTATAATGTCTGCCGAACAATTTATGAATCAATGAAAACAGGGAATACTAATTCGCGATTAAAAACCTCTAAAAAATTAAGCAAAAACTTTGATTTATGAGGTTTTGTGCGGATTTTAGACAGGCTTTTATGAGCAATTAGCATAAAGAGCTCGTGCTGAAAATTGCCGCGTAGGTACCCGCATTGCGATTTTTCAGTATATTATTGTTATACTAACCACCGATAAAACGCATTGAATCTTTGCGGTCTTTTTTGCGCCGTACTGTGTTTTCCTCCTTGCCTTGCGACAGCAAAGCATCGTCGTCCGTCTTGTGCTGCACAAAAAATCACCGCAAATCTAACAACGCTTTTCATCGCTGATTAGTATTACATTTGAAAGGAATGAATATATGAAAAAATTTTTAGCTGTAATAGTTGTGTTATTTATTGCAATAATGATAGCCGCTTATTTTATCAAGAATGGCGCCGGCACGGAGACAACAACCGAAAAACTCACGACTGCCGAAACTGCAAAAAGCGAAATACCGGCTGCAACAACAGTAAAACACACCGAAACGTCAACCGTTGTTGCCACAAAAGCGCGAACGACGGTCTATTATGAACCGGCAACGTTTAACCCCGCTGTAATAACAGGCGCTCCAAACCCCTCCGCAGGGACCTATACGGGCTATGAACCGCTTCATCAGATTCAGCTTACCGCCCCTGATCCGGATAACAGCAGAGGTCTTTCCGAAAAAGCTGCCGGCTTCGGGTTTGGCATAGGAAAAAACGGTGCACAGCCTTCAGAATCCTTAAGAAACCAAGCTTTATTTGATCAATATAACGCTCTTGCTCTTGACACAAAATCAACCGGAAAAGTTTTACACCTTACTTTTGACTGCGGTTATGAAAACGGCTGGACCGGAAAAATTCTGGATACACTCAAGGATAAGCATGTTCAGGCGGCCTTTTTCTGTACGCTTTCTTTCATAAAGTCGGAGCCGGAGCTTGCAGCGCGAATGATTACGGAAGGGCATATACTCGGCAACCATTCAAGTACTCACCCTGCTTTTCCGACGATAAGCCGTACAAAAATGGCGCAGGAAATTCAGGACTGCGATAATTATTTAAGGCAGCATTTCGGGTATACTGCGCCTTTCTTCCGTTTTCCGGAGGGCAGTTATTCAATAAGCTCGCTTGATTTAGTGCAGTCCCTTGGCTATAAGGCTGTTTTTTGGTCTGTCGCTTATACGGATTGGGACCAGACAAACCAAAAAGGCAAGCAATTTGCTTTTGATACCGTTACATCCCGCCTGCACCCCGGCGCGGTTATTCTTTTACATGCCGTTTCATCCGACAACGCTGCCGCACTCGGAGATATTATTGATTGGGCAAGAGAACAAGGCTATAAATTTATGTCACTGTAAAAATCAAATTAAAAACAGACCGGCTCATGTTATATTTGAGCCGGTCTGCAATTAATTGTACTATATTATTCTGACCTTGATTACTCCGTTAACCTTTTCGATTCTTTCTTTGTCGGCGGTACCGGTTATATCGGCGACTGTATACGCCCAGCCTTTTTTTGCGCTGCTTGTCAGCGACGCAATCTGGCAGCCCGCAAGCGCCGCGGTAATATTTGCCTGAGCACCTTCAACATCCTTGTGAATAATACAGACTCTGTTTGAGAAGGTCATCGGCAGCTGCATGTAAGGAAGGTTGACCGAGTTAACGATCTCGCCTCTTTCAAGGTAGGCAATAAGCTGATTGGCGGCCATAACAGCACAGTTGTCCTCACTCTCGGGGGTTGATGCGCCCAAATGAGGGATAGCGATAACTCCTTTGCTGCAGATTTGATCGTCTGTCGGGAAATCGGTGGCATATGCGGCGACCTTATCGCATTCAAGCGCATCTAAGATATCCGCGGAATTGACAAGTTCACCGCGCGCAAAGTTGAGAATACGTACGCCGTTTTTCATTGCGGCAATACTTTTGGCGTTTACAAGGTCCCTTGTCGAGTCGTTAAGCGGCGTGTGAAGCGTAAGGTAATCGGAAACCGCAAATACTTCATCCGTATTGCCCACAACCTTGACTTTCGGGTCAACGCTCAAAGCGTTATGAACGGAAAGGAACGGATCATACCCGATGACATCCATTCCGAGCGCAAGCGCCGTGTTGGCAACAAGGATTCCGATGGCACCGAGGCCGATTACACCGAGAGTTTTACCGCTGACTTCCTGACCGGTAAAAGCCGATTTGCCTTTTTCAACCAGTTTGCCGACTTGCTCGCCCTCGCCTTTAAGCGTTTTGCACCATTCAAGCGCCTCCGGAACTTTGCGCGACGAAACCAAAAGAGCGCAAAGGACAAGTTCTTTTACGGCATTTGCATTCGCGCCCGGGGTGTTGAAAACACAAATACCTTTTTCAGTGCAAACATCAATAGGAATATTGTTTGTACCGGCGCCGGCTCTGGCTATGGCAAGAACACTTGCCGGAATTTCCATATCAAACATAGACGCGGAGCGGACCATGACGGCGGAGGGATCGGTTACCGTTTCCCCGCAAGCGTACTTGCCAGTGTCGAATTTCTCAACACCAAACGGAGATATTTTATTAAGTGTTAAAATATTAAACATAATATTATTCAATCCTTTCTTTTCAATGGTCATTGGCCGGTGGTCAGCGTAGGGGCGAACTTCATTCGCCCGAAAAGCAATTGAGAAGTGCGGCTGCGCCGCGGGAAGCAGTGGAGAAGAAGTAGGGGAATTGCACCTCGACATCCCGTTATTAATTATTTGCCTCGAATTCCTTCATGAACTCAACCAGTTTTTCCACGCCTTCAATAGGCATAGCGTTGTAAATGGATGCTCTCATTCCGCCGACAGAGCGATGGCCTTTCAGGTTAACAAAACCTGCGGCGGATGCCGCTTTGACAAATTTGTCGTTTAACTCGTCTGTGGTTGCCACAAAGGTAACATTCATCATAGAACGGTCTTTCGGAACAACGGGATTGCTGAACATATTGCTTTGGTCAAGGAAGTCATAGAGAATCTGGGCTTTCTTCCTGTTATGAAGCTGCATTCCTTCAAGGCCGCCGATGCTTTTAATCCATTCAAGCATAAGTTTGCACATATAAATAGACCAGCAGGGAGGAGTGTTATACATCGAATCATTATCTGCCATGGTTTTGTAGTCCATAACGGTTGGGGTGTAATCCCTTGCGTGACCCATTAAATCCTCGCGGACAATAACAACAGTCAAACCTGCCGGGGCGACATTCTTCTGCGCACCGCCGTAAATCAGGCCGAACTTGGAAACATCCAAAGGCTCTGAAAGGAAGCATGACGAAACATCGGCAACCAACGGAATGTCACCGGTATCCGGGAACTCCTTGTAGCAGGTGCCGAAGATGGTGTTGTTCATGCAGATATAAACGTAGTCGGCATCGGGTCTGAAATCTTCCTTTTTCAGTTCCGGGATGTAGGAAAAAGTTTTATCCTTTGAAGAAGCGACAACCTTGATGTCGCCGTATTTCTTTGCTTCTTCATATGCTTTTGTGGCGAACTGGCCGGTTAAAACATAATCCGCCTTGCCGGAGCCGTTCATCAAATTCATCGGGATTGCGGCAAATTGAAGCGAAGCTCCGCCTTGCAAAAAAAGGATTTTGTAATTGTCGGGAACGCTCAAGACCTCGCGGAAAAGAGCTTCCGCGCCGAAAATGATATCTTCATAAACCTTTGAACGGTGCGACATCTCCATGACCGACTGTCCGCTGCCTTTGTAGTCGAGCATTTCGGCGGCGGCTCTGTTGAGCACACTCTCCGGCAACATAGACGGACCTGCTGAGAAATTGAATACTCTTGACATTTTTTCTACCTCCAATTATATTTTGGGACTGCTGGAATGTTTCGTTTTTCACGAAACATAAATTACCTAAATTATAAGGCAACCGCGCAATTCAAGTCAATGGTAAAATAATAGAATATAAGTAATTGCCACGGTAAATACTGTATATTATAAACGAATTCAATACGCTTTGACTTTATAACATCGTCTGATGCATTTTGCCGTTTTTAAACCGGCAGAACAAAGCAATGCTTGTGGATAGCTGACAGCAACCGCAGCCTTTCCACATAATCATACTCCGAGCCCTCAGCCAAAATACTGCTTTGCGCTTCAAGCGCCATCAGCAGCCCGGGGCTGCATTGCGAAGCGTGGCACCTTACCGCCTCAAACTTTTTCTCTCTGAAAGGTTCAATGTCAACAACGGTGTTCGGCCTGTTTGTAAAATACTGGCCGTAAACATCAATGCTGCAAGCATCCTTGTGGCCGGAATTATCCTCCTGCTCGGGGTAATGTTTTATCTCGGCATCCATGATGCAGTATTTCACTGCGGTTCCGACCTTGACATGGTCGGAATGGCATTCGTCCGGCAGGTTCGGGTCAACGGAAAAAACCGCATCCGGCTGAATGGCACGGATAACGGGCAGAATTGCCGCCGCGAGTTCTTCAATACTTGCGCTTGTTTTATCCGAAAACCCGAGGAAGCCGGCGTTTTTGACACTTAAAACCTTCATGGCCGCCAGCGCTTCATTCTTTCGCAGTTCAATCAGCTCATCGCCGCTCATCGAATCGGAGCTGAAGCGGTCATCCGTTACGGTGAGCTCATATACCTCGGCGCCCTGTTCGATCAGATAGGCCATCGTGCCGCCCGCTCCGATTTCGTTGTCGTCAGGGTGCGGCTGAATAAACAGAGCTTTCTTTATGCCGCTCAGCAACGGCGGACTTAAGATGGAACTTATTTCATCAAACATTTTAGCGCACCTCTGTTTCTGATTGACTGATTTGAAAATATATCAACTTAAGGTTTTTCATACAAATCCTGTTTCGGCATTTATCCGACTTCATTTTTGTCGTACTCAGCAATATAATACGGATGGTCGGAGTCATAGACGGTTAAGGCCACCGGGTTTTCGGCAACCCCGCACGGGCGTTTTTCACAACCCGTTATTTGAGTCACTGTATCGCCGAGTTTTTCTCTGTAATCCAGATAAATTCTTGTAAGATCTTCCACAATTTCGGGATAATCCTCATAAAGGTTGTTATCCTCTGAAACATCCTTTTCAAGGTCAAAAAGGAGCTGAACCGGTTCACCCTTTTTGTATAAATGCAGTTTCCAGTTCTTTTTCCTGACCGCTTCCAGCCTGGAATCGGAGGCATAATAAACGAATTCGTCGCGCGCGGATTCCGCGCCGCGTAAAAGCATATCAGACACATCAAGTCCGTCGATTTTATTATCACTGAGGTTTTCACCCAAAATGGAAGCAAAGGTCGGCAGAAGGTCCATCTGGCTGATCATTTTACCGTTGAGCGACGGCGCGAGTTTATCCTTCCAGTACATAATGAACGGAATGCGCTGGCCGCCTTCCCAAGTGGTGAATTTCCCGCCCTTCAGCGGGTAATTGCTCGCCCCCCGGTCACCTCTGGAGCCGTTGTCCGATGTGAAAATAACAATGGTGTTATCCAGCAGATTCAGTTTTTCCAACTCGAAAATCACCGCACCGCTCGCCCAGTCGGCGGAAGCGACGCAGGCGCCGAAGTCGCCGTTCTCGGATTCCCGCACGAATCTGTCCGCGGCGTAATGCGGCATATGCACATGCATCTGGGCAAAATAGAGAAAGAAATTCTTGCTTTGGTTTTCTCTGATAAAATCAACGCATTTTTCCACATACCGTTCTGTCAGTGAGCGCTGGTCCGGCTGCTCTTCGATAATATCATTATCCGCGATAAGCGGCAGAGGCGGGAACCTGAGTTTATCCTCCCGCTTTTCCATCATGCCCATATCGTTGCTGTAGGGTAGACCATAATAGCTGTCAAACCCGAAGTTGCAGGGCAGAAACTCCTTTTGGTCTCCGCAGTGCCATTTGCCGACAATCGAAGTGGCGTAGCCCGCGTTTTTAAACATTTGGGACATGGTGAATTCATTTGTGCTGAGCCCCAGCGGGTCGACCGGATACAGCACCCTGTCAATGCCAACTCTCGGCGGGTAACAGCCGGTGAGCAGTGCGGCTCTTGACGGCGAGCATACGGGAGAAGCTGCGTAGCAGGAGGTGAATACCATGCTCTCCTTCGCGAACTTGTCAAGATAAGGGGTTTTATTTACTTTACTGCCGTAGCAGCCCAGGTCACCGTAACCCAAATCGTCGCAGTTGATGATGACTACATTCGGTTTTGTGTTATTCATTTTATTTGCCCTCTTGGATTCAAATATTATTTATCTGAAAGTCTAAATATTCCTGGTGTATATCCCGGGGCTGCTGTCTTCAATCACCGTCGCGCCGACCGCTTTCGCGTAATAATCCACCGGACCCGCTCCGCCGATTATCGAGTAGGCATAACCCTGCTCCCACTGGGATTCGAGGCAGCGCCACAAAAGCACCGAGCCGATGCCCTGCCCTCTCATCTTTTTCTTGACGCCCGTCGGGCCGAAAAAGCCTTTGCCTGTGGCGTTGTAGCAGGCGAAACCTAAAACTTCGTTTTTCGCGTCCACGGCGATGAAGCAACTGACGGGGTCATTATAGAAGGCCGCCGTTGTTTCGCTTGCCCAGCCCTCGCCGAATTCTTTGAGAATAAAAGATTCGACCTTTTTAAAGCTCGGGGAAAGCACGCGCAAAAAACGGATGCCGGTTGTTTTTGTAATCTCCTCTTCCTTTTTGCGAAAGCCGTTGTAATCGAGTTTCCATAGTCTCACGAGCATGTCGGGCATATCATTTTCTCCTCTTGTTTTTAATATATATTACGCTTGAAAGATTACCACATTGCATGGGGGATGTCAAACGATTCGGGGTGCCCTGATTGGCACCCCGAGGATTTTATCTATGTTATGCCCGCATTTCATCGGGCTTAATTTTTTTGTCTGTCCCGTCTGCCGAACCGGGATTCCGGCCATTCGGCAGACTAACAGTAGAGATATAGCAAAATTAAATTCGTTTTATTATCCTTTTCCGGTGTATATAGGCGTCATCCCCTCCGCGTTCTTATAGAACCAGTATAACCCCGGATTGTGTTTTATGTATGAAGTAATCCTGAAAGATGCATGAATAATTGTTACCAAAAAATCACCCCGCAGGCAAATACATGCCGCGGGGTGATGGTTATGTTCGTCAAATTGACCTTGTTATGAAAGCTGCCAATCAATAGAGTTCACATCAAAAGCATAATGTCTCACATGAGAACCCAGGTAGTTTTTCGCAAGGTCCTGCACATGGAAAAGAGAACCGTCCGGCATCGGGAGGATGGTCATTCCCTCCCCCTCGGCCCCGTCGACAAGGTTGCGGGCAAACGCTTTTTGCACTTCCCCTGTATCAAGGTTGACGGCAAAAACCGCTTGGTCGTCCCTGCTGATAGATAAATATAGAATACCCTTATACATGTCGCCGCCCTGAACCTTATGAACCGGAGAGTTGATTTCGATGTTCTTCAAGAACGCCATTGTTTCGGCATCATAAACATTGATGGTGGTGATTTGATCGCGCCTTGCGGAATAGATAACCCCCTTATCCGGGTCGGCAACGCACCACGGCACACCAAACTCATGCTTGTCAAGAGGCAGCGGGTAGGCGGCAATAAACTTGAGCGTTGCAGCGTCATAGGTGCAGATATAGAGATGCTGGAACACCTTGCTGTCCTCAATGGGGGCGTATATTTTGCCGTTGTAATAGGTGATGCCGCCGATATGCTTGCAGCCTTCCAGCAGCAGTTTTGGGGGAATGGCAAGATAATTCGCCGCCTGCATGGTTACGCCGTCAAGCGCGGTTTTGATAAGCCCATAATTGAAACTGAAGTAGAAGCTCTTGCCGTCATTGGCCATGCCCTGTGCACGTATTGCTGTGTCAATGAGCGTATAGGATGTTGTGCTGACCGGCTCAAGATAGTTGGGCTTTGGATCTCCGTCATTTACATCGCTGATGAAGATAAACAGCGCGGTAATGAGTGAAAAGATCCCCGTGACAAGTTTTGGTAATTTAAACATAGCAAACCTCTCCTTTTGTTTCGAATCTAATTCTCGGAAATGCTATCTCCAATCAACCGGATTAGATGTAAAAAAGTTGATGTCCTCTTTGGCAGGCATTGGGGTAAAGCCGCAGATCATGGTGATGCCGTGAGTTTTCAAGTCATCATACAGCTTCTCGTTGAGCACACCGCGGAAAGGATTCAAGATGTTGAATTCGCCGCGGAACAGATTGGCCTTGTAGTATTGGAAGGAGAGCCTGCCGGTTTCCACTCTGAAGCGCTGGTTGTCTGTCAGGTTCGCCGCTTCTGCCTTATCCCAAAGGCTGTCAAGGGTGCGTACTTCTTTGTTGGTCATAACCGCGGTTTGGTAGTGCCATTCCATAATGAAATCGTGGGTTGTTGCGATGACTTTTGCTGTAACATAGTTTATATATTCTTTAATAAACGGCGCGGCATCCCCATAGTATGCTGCCATAAATTCATCCATGCAATGCTCCACATCGCAATTCGGGTTCCACATCACCTTCGCAATAAGATAGTTGCGCAGGTCATTGAAGGCAGCCGTGCTGTGCCCGCCACCGCAGTTGTAGTAAATACCCGTCACCTTGTTTTGGCTGTAGAATTGAAAGTCCGGAGCTAAAGTCTGCAGGTTAGCGGCAAACTGAAGATAATTCAGGAAATTGACGGTATAGTTATAAACATAAATCTTTTCGCTCGAGTCCCCCCATCCCTTTAAGTATTCCGCATAACGGGGTTCGTGCTTGGAAAATCTGTAATCAAAGGTCTCATTCTGAGAACCGTCCTCGTTACCGCACTCCGTTATCGGATGCGCATAACAGAGGTTTATCGGGCAAAATACCGGTGTTACATTGGCATTGCACTTTAGGCCGACCGGCGGCACTTCGGTGTCAAGATAGGCAAAAAACGTGTAGGTGATATTCGAGTGGTCCTTCGCTAAAGCATTCGACAACGCGTTTGTGAACAGCACAATTGTCGCTGAAAGGCTGCCATATTTTTCATAAAGCGCCTTGCAGGTAGGACACTGGCAATAGTCCTGGTTATCCTTTTGACCTATATGCAGAATAGTTTGCCCCGGTGCGGCGTTTTGAATTAATGTTTCAGCGTTTTGCAGAGCAACCTGTAAAACTTCGGGGTTGGAAAGGCACACATGGGCTATTGTGTTTAACTTTGTATCCTCACGGTAAGTAAAATATTTGGGGTGCAGCGCAAAGAGACTGTCCGGCACGAATTTATCCATGCTGACGTCCCATGTAATATGATTGTATCCACCGCCATAGGCTTCGCTGCTTATGAAAACATTGCCCTTTTGCTTCGCATTCCATGCCGCGGTGCCGGAGCCGCAGTTGCGCGCCGCGAAAGCGGGTTTCTGCGTATCGTCAAGCTTGGCGTTAATTTGAACTGTTTTCAAATCAGGGATAACGTTTAAATCGCTTGTGAACCATCGGCAGCCCAACTGTTCTTCAAGGAAGGTATAAACCCCGTAGAGCGTACCTCTCAGCTCACCGCCGGCGATAACAAGTTTTTCACCGACGACTAAAAGCCTAAAGCCATCGTCACCGAGAGCCGCGCGGTCAATGGTGTAGCTTTTGGCGTCTTCTCTTTTTGTTTTGCCGACAATTATTTCTTTTGGCTGCGGGGCTCTGTCGTCGGTGAAGATTTGCAAGGTTTCGCCGCTGATTTGCGCCAAGTAGCTTTGCAATTCGGTTGCCGCCGTTACTTCGGAAGCGCTCGCCGAAGAACCGTGAACGATAACATAATCACTGTTATTGTTTTCGATTAGCTTCAGCCATTCGGTGACTACTGTCTCGACAGTCGGGGTGCCGCCGTAATTGACTTTCTTTTCGAACGGAACCACATTCAGGGAAATGCCCACGAACTGAAGAAGAGCGAGTACGCTGGAGATGATTTGAACAAATGTCATGTCATTACCCTCCCGTTATTTTGGTTTTCCGCGCCTGTGCTGAATATAATAATCATTATAATCCTCTGATTAAATTCTCCAGCCCCGCCGGGTTATGCGATTTAACAAGGTCATAAAACGGCTTGTGCGAAAGAGCCGTTTTAATAATCGATTTGTCCAACACTCCCAGCGTTTCCGGAAAGGTTTTATGGGTGGCCTGGTTCACACCTTTTAAAAGATTGCGGCTGATATTCTGGAATTCCGCTCGCTCGGGCGGATAACCCGAACCGGGTTTTTTTATAAAAAGCTTTTCAAAGATATATGCCAAATTAAGTTCCCCCGCCCAGCCGTACCCCTTGTTCATGGGAAGGGAAACGCAGTTGCCGGCGTTAATCTGCGAAAACAAAAAAGCATCCACCGGGTCGATAATCAGGCCGCAGTAAACATTGGGGTACTGCATGGCGGAGATTAAAAACCCCTGTCCGGTACCGCAGCCGCCGATGACCATATCGGCCAGCCCCAGATTTAACACAGCACCCGCCATAAAACCGGTATGGATGTAGGACAGTTCCGGTTCTGCCGGGTCATCCGACATGCCGATGTTTATTACCTCTAAATCAAGTTTTTTTAGTCCCGCTAAAATATCCTTGTTTTTCGCGCGGGTGGACACCTCGTTGATGACCGCTATTTTCATTGTTGACCTCCTATATTCCTAATACAATTTTTAACGGTAATTTAACAATCGTTGAGCAGTAGTTGAACAATAGTAGTAGATGCCCATATTTGTTGTCTAAAATCTAATATCTAACCTCTAAAATCTAGATTACCAATGTTTTCCGAACGCACCGAAAAAGCCTTTTCTTTTCTGCAGTTTTTTATCCTCGTAACTGTCAAGATATACCTCTGTGTTTTTGTTGGCCGAATCTATTGTAGCAAGCGAAAATTTAAGCACCTCGCGGGCTCTTTCGCCGCTTAAAACCGGTTCGCGGTCATTTTTTAACGCATCAATAAAATCAAGGGTGGAATTTTTAAACGAATCGCCCCAATCGGCCGGCATATCCCAATATTCGGTTAGCTTGCCGTCTTTGTACATCACTACCGGGGCAACGGTCGGCATCATTTCTGCCGTGCAGCGGGTAACCCAAATAATGCCGCGCGAGCCGGTAATTTCCATGCGTTCGTCACAGCAGTAATATTTGCTGCCGATATACATATCCTTGGAAGAGACTATATCCATCACACCGTATTGTTTGCCGCTTTTATGCTTCCACATAACCGTTGCGGGGCAGTCCTGAAAAATACCGGGCAGCACGGCGGTGCTGTCTATCCAGGCGGAAACCTTTTCCACATCGCCGAACATATACATGATGACGGAGAATTTGTGGTAACCGTCATCAAAAACAAGCGGGCCGCCCCCGGAGAGGGTGTCATTCATGCGCCACACCCACGATTTCGGGTCCACCTTCCAGCCGGTTTCTTTCAGTCCGGCGGCTTCCAGATCTACGCCGCTCAATTTGGCTCTCGCCGCGGCTCCGGGCGCATTGATCGAGCCGAGATCGCCGGTATTCATTTTATATCGGATAGAAACCGGATCGCCGATTTCGCCTTTCTCCAGCATTTCTTTGGCAAGCTGATAAGGCGGATAAAATATAAAGTTTTCGAAAACCTTCAGCTTTACGCCGTTTTTTTTGGCCGCTTCAATCATCGTGTCGCATTCGGCAAGATTCATGGCCATCGGTTTTTGAACGGAAACATGCTTTTTTGCTTCGCACGCCTGTACTGTCATTTCACAGTGCAGATAATGCGGTACCAAAAGCTCGACCGCAACAACAGCAGGGTCTTCGAGCACCTGCTCATAACTGTCAAAAACTTTTTTTACGCCGTATTTTTCGGCAAAATCCAGCGCGTGTTTTTTGTCCTTATCATAAACACCGTATATTTCAGCGTCGGGATTGTTTTCGTACCCAAGAGTGTGCAGCGTGGAAATTCTTCCGCAGCCCACAAGCACTATTTTTAATTTTTCGGAAACGGCAGACATAAAATTATCCTCCTAAATGTTATGTTAAAGAGTCTCTTCCTTTATGCTGTTTTCATACACGTTGCGCCTTGTTTCGTCATAAGCAGGGATGGGCACATCCCACCAACCAAAGGCTTTACCGCCGCTGTAGGGGTATTCCCTGCAGACATCGACATGAATGAGCGCGGGACGGTTGGCTTTAACCGCATTATCCAACGCGAGTTTCATGTCTTCCCGCTTGGTTACGTTTTGCGTATAAACACCGAACGCTTCGGAAATCTTTACAAAATCAGGCGAATAGATTTCGCCGCCTTTTTCAAAATCGTTGCCGAAAGTTCCTTTGCTGCCCAAAACATCCTGTTGCAAATCTTTTATCGCAATCCATCCGGAGTTGTTTGCCAAGACGATAATTACAGGAATGTCATATTGCACCATGGTGGAAAGCTCCTGCATCACCATCATAAAATCACCATCACCCACCAAAGCAATTACCGGCCGGTCCGGACAGGCGAGCTTCGCGCCGAAAGCGGCGGGAACCGCCCAGCCCATCGTTGAAAAGCCGCCGGTTGTCAGGTTGCAATAGCGGTTTTTGTAGCAATATTCCTGAAATAACTGCGCCTGTGTATTGCCAGAAGAAGTTGAGATGATTGTATTGTCGGGCAGATGTTCGTTGAGTTCGCCGATAAGCTGAGAGATTGTGATTTTATCGGTTTTTACATTGCGTATAGCTTTTAACTGCTTCGCCCACGCTTCTTTTAATGATGCAATTTCATCGAGATATTTTGAGTTATCCGGGAGTTTTCTGCCAAAAGCGGCAATGATTTGTGTCAGGGCATCGTTTAAGTCGGCTATTATGCCGACATCGGCGCTGTAGTTTTTGCCAACTTCACCGGCGTCCATATCGATATGGATAAGCTTTGTGTCCGGGAAATTGAAGCTAACTCCTTTGCGGTAGGAACAGGTTGTTTCATCCGCGAACCTTGTGCCCACAGCTAAAACCAAATCGGCTTTTCTGCAGAGTTCAAGGCCCACAGGCGTACCTTTTGAGCCGGTGTGAAAGCCGTAATTCGGGTGAATTTCCGAAACAGTACCCTTGCCCGAAAGTGTTGTAACAATAGCAGCGCCGGAAAACTCCGCCAGCTTTTCAATCATTTCGCCTGCTTTTGCCCGGAGCGCGCCGCCGCCCGCAAGAATTACCGGGCGTTTCGCCGCTTTGAGCATTTGTACGGCTTTTTCAATCTGTGCAGGGTTGGCGCACGGTTTTGATTGCGTCTCCTGAACCTTCATCTGTTCTTCCGTAACATCGAGAAATTCGCACTGAACATCCATCGGCAGCGTAATGGCGCAGGGTCCTATTCTGCCGGTTTCCATATTGTTGAAAGCGCGCTTCATTATTTTTGGAAGCTGCATCACATGTTCAACGCGCCAGCTCCGCTTTGAAAGCGGTTCCAGCGTGCGGAGGATGTTGCTGTCCTGATATTTTTCAATTTCCTGCAAAACGCCGACACCTTTCATGCGAACATGCGTGTCTCCGCAAAGCTGAATAAATGCGGTGGAATCAACATAAGCCGTGCCGAGACCGATGCAGGTGTTGAGCGAGCCCGGGCCGATAGATGAAAAAGAAGCAAGCGTTTTGCCGCTGACGCGGTAATAACCGTCTGCCATAGCTGTTGCGGCTTGTTCATGTTTGACCTGGATATATTTGATGTTTCCGTTTTTGTCTTCTCTCCTGATAGCGTCAAAAAGACCCATCACCCCATGCCCGGGGATACCGATAATATAGGGTACACCCTTTTTGACAAGATATTTGACAATAATTTCTCCGCCGGTCAGTTTCATTTGCAGCCTCCTCAAAATAGCAGTTATTGTTTGTTTCAGTGAATAAAATTCATAAAAATTTTGTCTTCTTTTGCGGGTTCTTTTATAGAGCTCTTTCCGTTTTCGACAAGCTTCATCAGCCAGGCCATGTTCTTGCCGAGCAGACTCATTACCTGTACGCCCTCGGTATCCTGCAAAACCTCGCCCGGCCTCGCACCGTGGATAACATTCCAATAGTTTGAGGTTGGCATCAGCATTTCCGAACAATTCAGGTAATTATTCAGCTGGTCAAAGGTGGCAACCCCGCCGGAGCGCCTTACGGCAACAAGTGCGGCCCCGACCTTGTGCCGGAACATTCTGCCGTTACCGCCCTGAACAAAGAAAGCTCTGTCCAAAAACGCTTTCATATCTGCCGCAATTGCCGAATAATGTACGGGTGAGCCAAAAAGTACACCGTCTGCATGTTTAATTTTCTGAATCCACTCGTTTACTTCATCACCCGGCAGGACGCATTTTTCATCCTTTTTTCTCCCGCAGCTTCCGCAGCCGAGACAACCTTTGATTGTCTTTCCGCCGACCTGAACTATTTCCGTTTCGATGCCTTCTTTTTCGAGCTCGGTTAATACTAATTTTAACGCATAATATGTGTTGCCCTGTTTATTCGGGCTGCCGATAAATGCGATGACTTTCATGGTGTAAATCCTTTCTGTATTGAGAAGAAGTTGAAAAGTGTGCCTTTGGCACGGAAAGAGGTTGAGTAGAATAGGAGCTTGGAATTGTTAGAAAAACCCTCGTTCTCCAATACTTCTCGACTTCTTCTCGTGACGCAGTCACTCTTCTCCGGGTCAACCTGCCACTAATCACTTACTACTAAATAGAGGTTGACCTCTGTCGGTTTTGCGGTCAAGGGCCCAAGCTTGGGAACTGTTGAGGTGAAATGAGGCGTATTGTTGTGGATTTGGATAGCCTCTTCGCTCTTCCATTCCTCAATAAAGGTCAGAATGTTTTTGTCATGAATATCCTCAAACAGGCTGTAGGAAATACAGCCCTCTTCTTTTCTGCTCGCGGCAATTAATGATTTTGTTAATGCTTTGAATTCATCTGTTTTGCCATCGGCAACGAAATTTTTCGCTACGATTACAATCATAAAAATCCTCCGTTAAATTATTTATTTTCGAAGTTTGTCATCCTGAGCAATGCGAAGGATTTTATCGTTTAGCCAAGATTCTTCGTCGTAAACTCCTCAGAATGACTTACCCATGTCTTGAATACTCACGTTCTGCTATCCACTAACCACTGATTATATCTTATTGTCCCCCGCAACATCGCGGCCGCCGTGGAGCTGCGGATAATAGGTGGCGAACATATACTCGGGTTTTTCGTCAAAATCCATCGCGATAACCGTAATCCCCGCTGTTTCGTCAGGAGATATTTTTGGCATATTTTTGAGCAGAATACGGTGACCTTTGTGCTCAAACTCAATCGGGGTGTTATCCTTTAAAAAGCGAACGGATTTCGGAGCGGTCATGTAACCGCCGATACCCATTTCACCGGTTGTCGGCCAAATCCATGTCCAAAGATAAACCGACTTGCCGTCGGAAGAAGCACTCGCTAATCCGTTTGAGCCGAACCAGCTTCCGTTATCTCCGCTGTTTTTAACCAGCTTGCCGTAAACAGCTTTGCCGTTTTGCTCCAGCCACTTGCCGACCTTAGTCAGCGGTTCGACAGCATCTGCAGGGACGGAACCATCCGGCGCGGGACCGATGTTCAGCAGCAGGTTGCCGCCGCCTGATGCGCAGGTTTGCAGCATGCGGATAATACGCTGGGCATTGTAGCTGTAATTCACAGCCTGTGCTGCGTCGACATAGCCCCAGCTTAAACCGTTAAAGGTCATGCAGGCTTCCCAATCCCGGGCAGCGGCGGTGATATGCTCTTCCGGTGTGCCGAAATCTTCCGGCAAATGGCTGCGGTCATTGATGATAATATCCGGTTGCAGGGAACGTATGTGCTGGTTCAGTTCCAATGAATCCCAGCCTTCCCAGGATTCCATCGGCGCGGAAACATCGTACCACAAAATATCTATTTTGCCATAATTGGTTAACAGCTCGGTGTTTAAATCTCTGATATATTTTGTAAAGCGTCTTCTCGCTTCGGTGTCAAACGCGCAGCGCCAGCCGTCGGGATGATGCCAGTCCATCAGGGATGAATAAAAGCCGATACCCAAGCCAAACTCGCGGCAAGCATCGACAAATTCGCGCACGATATCGCGCTTCGGCCCGAAGTTGACGGCATTATACGGGTTTGCCTTGGAATCCCACAGGCTGAACCCCTCATGATGTCGGGAGGTCATGACCATATATTTCATGCCGGCTTTTTTTGCCAAAGCCGCCCATTCCCTCGGCGCGCCCGGCTTCGGGTTGAACTGGTCGGCAAGCTTTTCATATTCTTTGATGGGGATGTTTTCCTGCGTCATTGCCCACTCGTGGTGGCCGTAATGCGAATACAACCCGAAATGCACAAACATACCGAAACGGGCTTCCCGCCACCATTCCATACGCTTGTCCCTGGTCTGCGCTGTCAGTTGCTCATAATCATATTTGCTCAATAGATTTTCCATAATTTTACCTCTTTCATAAAATTAATAGTTTTTGAGTTATAGCAAAGCGCGAAGCCTTACGTAAAAAAATTATACCTTCATTTCTATTAAAACACAACTATATATTATTTATATCTTACAAAGAAAGATATAAATTTAATATTTAGTATTTTATGAAAAATTCGGGGTTGCCTCATTTGAAGCAACCCCTGAAAATTATTACGGATGGGTTACATTATTTCCCGAACTGGCAATCGTTGTTGCCGCTTGTGGTTCCCCACATTTCAAGCATATTAATGGGGTCATCAAAGTCGGCAATCCAGCCGTTGCGGGCGATTGTGAAATTGCCTGCTTTTCTCTCATTAACGAAATTGGCCCAGTCAACGGTCTTAATTGTCATGGTTATGCCATAACTTGCGAAATCCTGCTGCATGCATTGTGCAATAGCTACATGCCCGGTGTTTTCATTGACAGGATATTCAAATGAAATCGGGGTGGACGCGTCGAGTTTGTTCGAAGCATCGAATTTAAATCCCGCTTCTTTGAGCAAAGCGATTCCATCGGTAACATTTGCCTGATAATCGGCTTCAGTGGTTCCAAGCCGATAATAACCGACATCGTCCTTAACCTTATAAGTATAAGCGGTATCGTTGGATTTATATACCCCGCCGTGACCATCCTTCATCTTTTCGGGGATAAATGAATTTGCGATTTTTTGACCGGTCTGCCCGACGGTTTCGACAATATAGCTTCTGTCAATAAGCAGACTGAGACCTTTTCTCATGTTGGCTGCCTGTTCTGCGGTTTTACCAGCAAATAAAGCGGCTTTAACATTGAAGCAAACATAATAAGTGCCCAGCGAGTCAACCGTATAGAATTCCGGATTTGTTTTAAGCTTTGCAATCTCATCATTTGGAATAGTGTCAATAAAGTCAAGGTTGCCTGCATTATAAGCGGCGTATATTGCCGTATCATCCGCGGAAAGCATAAATTCAAGCGTATCCATTTTTACATTGGCGGCATCCCAATAGTTTGGATTTTTAACATAAACCATGCTTTCATCGTGTTTCCAGCTTTGAAGTGTATAGGCTCCGCTCGAAACAAAACCGGCCTCTGTGGCCCATGCGCCCGGATTTTCCGCTGTTGCTCCTGCCTCGACAGCGCTCTGTTTAACGGCAAAAAATGTCGGGAAAGCGCAAAGGTCAAGGAAATAAGCACACGGAGCGGAAAGAACAACCGTAAATATTTTGCCGTCTTCGGATGCTTTGACATTTATATTATTGTCATCAAAGCCGGCAATACCGTTGAACATATAAGAATAATCGGATGCTGTTGCCGGATTAACGGAGCGTTTCCAGGAATACTCGAGGTCTTTGGCAGTAAGTGCGGAGCCGTCTGACCATTTCAAGTTGTCTTTCATTGTAAAGGTGTAGGTTAATCCGTCGGCAGTAACTGTAAAACCTTTTGCAAGCGCCGGGATGACTTTGCCGTCGGAGCCATATGTGTAAAGCCCGGCAAAGGAGTTTGCGGCAAGGATGGCGCCGTCAACCGTCGTGTTGAGCGCCGGGTCAAGTTTGTCCGGCTCGCTGGCGATGTTAATTCTGAGTTTTGTTGCGCCCGGTAAGGTTGCGTACATAAAGAACTTATAGCCCGTTGGTGTTGCGAAGAAGCCGTTCATGCCGGTTTTCATCATGTAGCTGTCGTTGTAATAGTAAATTGGGCAAACTGCGCCGGTAGCCATAAGAATATCTTCTGCTTGATGCATCAGCGCTTCACGTGCGGTAAAATCGGTTGAGGATTTTATTTTGGCGATAAGACTGTCATATTCCGACCAGTTGTCTGTGGTTACGCTAACAGTATTCGCCGTGGTTCCTTGGGTTGTTGTTTTGTCCGTATCGCTTTTTGCGCAGGCTGCAAAACAGGTAACGAACAATGTGGCCGCCATAAGCATTGCGATGAGTCTTTTTACTTTCATGCTATTACCTCCATATTTATTTCTACATTTTATTCGTTGTCGAATAAAACACAGTTCACAAAAAATTTTACCATAAATTTCTATTTTTGTCAAGTATTACTTGTTCCAACAAGCTACAAAGTGATTTTTACCTCTATCCGCAAGCGGAGGAAATTCCTCAGCGCATTTTTCGCTTGCATAGCGGCACCTTGTTCTGAAGGTGCAGCCGCTCGGGACATGGAGAGGGCTTGGAACATCGCCCTCAAGGATAATTCGCCTGCGTTTTTTTGATTCTCTCGGGTCCGCAACAGGTATCGCGGAAAGCAAAGAAACCGTGTAAGGATGAGTCGGGCTGTCATTTATATCATCGGTGTCACCCATTTCAATAATCTTTCCGAGATACATAACCGCAACACGGTTGCTCATATGGTTGACAACATGAATATCATGGGCGATAAACAGGTAAGAAAGCCCGAGCTTAGCCTGCAAGTCCTTGAACATGTTGATAATCTGAGCTTGAATTGAAACGTCAAGCGCCGATACGGATTCGTCACAGACAATAAAACTCGGGTTAAGCGCAATGGCACGGGCAATCCCTATCCTTTGCCGCTGTCCTCCGCTGAACTCGTGGGCATACCTGCGCGCATGCTCGCTGTTAAGGCCGACAAGTTCCATAATCTCGGTAATTCTTTTTTTTCTTTCCTCCTTGTTGGCGCACATATGGTGAATATCGAGAGGCTCTCCGATAATGTCCGAAACTGTCATTCTCGGGTTCAAGGAGGAGTAAGGGTCCTGAAAAACCATCTGCATGCCGCAGCATAAGTGTTTCATGCTTTTTGTATCGATTTTTTCACCTCTGAAAAACACTTCACCCCCGGTTGGCGTATAAAGGTTCAACATAGAGCGGCCAACGGTGGTTTTACCGCAGCCCGATTCACCTACGAGGCCGAGCGTCTCACCCATATTGATTGTGAAGGAAACATCGTCAACAGCCTTGAGAGGAGTGCTTTTAAAAAGACCTGTTTTAACCATAAAATACTGTTTTAAATGTTTCACTTCAACGAGAACTTCGCTCATTATTTCGCCTCCTCTGCTTTTTCCGCATCAATCAAATCTTTGATATTTACCCAGCAAGAGGCAAGATGTGTTTCGCTGACACGGATTTCCTCCGGCGGTTCGTTCAGGCAAATTTTCATTGCTCTGCCGCACCTTGAAAAGAACGGGCATCCGCTTGGCAAATTCATCATATCAATAGGTGTTCCCGCAATCGATATTAGCCGTCCATTTGACTTTACCGTGCTCGGTATGGAATGGAGCAAACCTTTGGTATATTCGTGCTTCGGGTCGTAGAAAATATCTTCTGCATTGCCTCTTTCGCAAACCCTTCCGCCGTACATTACGATGATTTCATCACACATATCCGCGATAACACCAAGGTCATGAGTAATCATAATGATAGCCATACTCAACTTTTTCTGAAGTTCCTGCATCAGTTCAAGAATCTGCGCCTGTATGGTCACATCAAGAGCGGTTGTAGGTTCATCGGCGATAAGAATATCCGGCTCGCATGCTAAGGCAATAGCAATCATGACGCGCTGGCGCATACCGCCCGAAAGCTCATATGGATATTGCTTAACTCTGCGTGTAGGCTCATTGACGCCGACAAGGGTCAGCATCTCTATTGCTCTTGCTTTTATTTCTTTTTTACTTCTGTCGGTATGAAGCCGGATAGCTTCTTCAATTTGATTGCCGATGGTGTAAACAGGGTTTAAAGAGGTCATCGGGTCCTGAAAGATGATGCTGATTTTGCTTCCGCGCACTTCACGCATCTGCTTTTTTGAGAATTTTGTAAGGTCCGCGCCTTTAAATAAAATGCTGCCTCCCACAATTTTACCCGGGTCGGTAAGTATCTGCATTATCGAATAGGCGGTTACGCTTTTTCCGCTGCCCGATTCACCGACGATTCCGAGTACTTTTCCCTCTTCGAGTACAAAGGAAACACCGTTGACGGCTTTAACCTCTCCCGATCCGGTAAAAAAAGAAGTTTTTAAATCTTTTACTTGAAGCAATGCATCACTCATTTTTCTACCTCCTCAGTTTGGGATCAAAAGCATCCCGTAAACCGTCTCCGAGAAGGTTGAATGACAGGACTATCAGACAAATTGTCATCGCAGGGAACAATAATTTGTAGGGATAACTTTGCAGTCCTTCACGGGCGGCGCTGGCAAGTGAGCCGAGACTTGGCATAGGAGCCTGGACGCCTAAACCAACAAAGCTCAAAAAGCTTTCAGTAAAAATGGCGGAAGGAATCTGAAGGGCTGTCGTTATTATAATAACGCTTATGCAGTTTGGCAGAATATGCTTTCTTATAATTCTGTTAGGTTTCGCGCCCAAAGCCTTTGCGGCAAGAATATATTCGTTTTCTTTAATTGAAAGTATTTGTCCTCTGACAAGCCGTGCCATCGAAACCCAATATAAAAGCCCGAAAACGATAAAAATGCTTATCATATTGGTTCCGAGTCTTGCAAACACCGTCCCTTCAAGAACTTTTGACAGCGTTGAGTCAAGCACGACGGCCAGCAGAATAATCATCAGCATATCCGGCAGGGCATATATGATATCGACGATACGCATCAATATCAGATCCACCTTCCCGCCGAAATAACCACTTATTGAGCCGTATATCAAACCGATTATAAGCACAATGATGCTGGCAAAAAGACCGACTGTAAGCGAAACTCTTGTACCATATACAACACGGATGAAATAATCACGGTTGAGTTGATCGGTGCCGAATATATGAGGGAAAATTTTCTCCCCCGATTTAATAGCAGCCTTTTCATTTTCCGAATAAGTAAAAGGAGGCAGATTTTTGGCGGTTCTGTCTCTGACGCCGTCAACGGTTATCATTTCTTCATAACCGTAGGGGGATATAATCGGAGCTATAAATATGGTAAGTATAATCATGAAAAGAACAACGATGCTTATCACCGCGAGCGGATTTTTGAAAAGCTTCCTCATTCCGTCTTTGAAAAAGGTAGTTGATTCCAGCATCTGGTTAATTTGGGTTTTTTCTTCATCCGTAGCAGGTGAAAACTTGGACAGGTCAATCTGCATGCTGAAAGGTTTCTTTTTCGGGAAGTTTTCATTTTTGCTCATTCTTCTCACCCTCTCTAATCAAAGTTTATTCTCGGGTCAACCAGCCTATAAAATAGATCGCTTATCAATGTCAGCATAACAAGCAGTATAGCAAGGAAAATAGTCGTTGCCATAATCAGCGGATAATCCCTGTTGTTAATGCAGGAGACAAATTTTGTGCCGAGTCCGCCTATGGTAAAAACCGTTTCCACAACAAGGCTGCCGGTTATAATATATGCGGTCATCGGGCCAAGGTAGGTGACAACGGGAATGAGCGCATTTCTAAGTGCGTGCTTAAAAATCACCCTTGTCTCCGATACTCCCTTTGCGCGGGCGGTTCTGATATAATCCTGACCGAGAGCGTCCAGCATACTCGACCTGGTCAATCTGGTAATATAGGACATCGGATAGAGAGCGAGGGAGATTATCGGTAAAATATAGCTTTGATTATTAACGCTCCAAACCGGTACCAGCCCCAATTTTAAGCTGAAAATCAGCAACAGAAGCGTTGCAAGCACAAAACTCGGTACGGCTACAAAAACGGTGGAAGAAAACATAATAAGTCTATCGGGCCACTTGTTTCGCGTAAGAGCGGCTATTGAGCCGAAAACAAGCCCGGGGATAAGGGCGACAACGATTGCGGCCCCTCCGATTTTTGCCGATATTGTAAACGATTCCCAAATAACAGTGGAAATCTCTCTGCCTGTTTTAAGAGAAATGCCAAAGTCCCCGTGAAACAAGTTGTTTAAATAGATTACAAACTGTTCCCAAACGGGCTTGTCCAAATTAAAACGTGCTTCAAGCATTCGTTGAACCTCGGGTTGAGGAGCTTTTTCCTTTTGGAAAGGACCGCCGGGAATGGCGTTCATGACAAAAAATGTGATTGCAATAATAATAAATATTGTAAATATTGCAAGCGCAACCCTTTTAAGGACATATTTCCACATATTTTCACACTCCGGTTTACATAGTTATTCATTTTAAACATCGTCAATGCCATTTATTTGGTAATTAACAACTAATTTTATTTGATTATATCATCATTATTATATATTTACAACAAATACTTCTGAAAATTGCTCAAAAGGAAACCTTCGCCGCATTTTCGCTAAAAATGCGGCGATGGCTATCGCATATATATTTGTTTTATAAAAATCTCTTTTAGTCACTGTCCGCCAGCCAGGTGCTGACATATTCCCATTTTTCCGGTTTGTCATCGGGCTGCTCTTTTACCCAACCACCTTTCAGCCCCAGTTCTTTTGCCGCAAGTTCAAAATGGCACATTGCTATGCCCAAATCATTTTTCTGCAAATCGTAACTCGCCATGCCGTAACCGTCGTTCCGGCAAATATAGAACATATATTTGTTTCCATCCTTTATTATCCGCCAGGGCTGTTTGTTCGAGGCGGAAGGAGCAATCTGAACCATTTCCAAAACAGTTTTGTATTCGCCTGCGGCTTCCTCCGTTAGCGGTGTGGCCTCATTTCTGTCAAAAAACAATTCATGCCATGGTTTCCTTTTATTTGAACCGGCGCCCGCCCTCATCGCCATATCCAAAAGCCTTGTTTTTTCTCTCTTGTTTCCTACCGGAGAAACAATCGGGATGAATTCATTTTCCTCCAAAGCTGCTTTTTGCTCAAAATCGTTTCTTTTAAAAGTTCCGCCGAGCCAACAAGTGCCAAGCCCTTGAGCTGTCGCAAAGAGAACGATTTTTTCAAACAGATATCCGAATTCAACTTCATCCTTTTCGGTTTTGTTCACAACACCTATTATGTATATATTAGCGCCCGATATGACACCGTAAGTTCCGAGCTTTTCGGCGGAATCATCGTGGTTGCTCTGCTTACCGGTCAGCATAAACCTGACTTTCGACTTGGCCTCCTTATTTATTTCGTCAATAAAATCACTCAGCGTTTTTAACGCAGCATCATTGTTTTTCTTTTTGTCAAATGACCTGCAGGATATTCTCTCTTTTATTATCTGAATGACCGGTTTTTGCAAATCCATTTCTATACCCTCCCAAAATCCAATTGGTTTCGTTTGTTATACTAATACACGATTAAAAAACCTCTAAAAAAATCAAGCAAAAGCCTTGATTTATGCGGTTTTGTGCGGAATTTTTAGTTAGGTTTTTAAGAGTGTTTTAGTATTATAGTCCAAAATAAAACCGGTTTATTTTTTGTATACTGCGGAATACAAAAGCCTTGAAAGTATTTTATCACACTTTCAAGGCTTTTTCAATAAAAGAATTGCAATCGGGAAATAGTTATACTAACTTCAACCCCAAGTCCTTCAGCTGGATTTCATCCACGCCTGCAGGGCATTCCGTCATCGGCTCCGAAGCGTTTTGCACCTTGGGATAGGCGACCACATCGCGAAGGCTCTCGCACCCGAGCATTTGCATAATCAATCTATCCAATCCCAAACCCATACCGCCGTGGGGAGGCGCACCGTATTTGAAGGCATCGGTCAGGTAACCGAATTTCGAATAGGCTTCCTCGTCGCTTAATCCCAAGAGCGAGAACATGCGCTTTTGCAAATCGGGGTTGGTTATTCTGATAGAACCGCTGCTTAACTCAATGCCGTTGAGCACCAAGTCATATGCCTTCGCTCTGACTTTCGCTTTGTCGGTTTCAAGGTATTCCAGGCACTCGTCCATAGGCGAGGTGAACGGATGGTGCATGGCGACAAACTTACCCGCCTCTTCATCCCAGTCGAAAAACGGAAATTCAACTACCCAAAGGAAATTATAATCGGTCTTCGGGATAATACTCAATTGCTTCGCGACCGCAGCGCGCAGCGCGCCTAAGGTCAAAAGCACATGATTGTTGTTGGTGTCTCCGATAATAAACACGACATCACCGGCTTCCGCCCCTGCGGCTGAAAGAATTGCATCCATTTCCTCATCTGTCATAAATTTCGCGAAGGAGGATGTGCTTGTGCCGTCCTCGTTCATTCTGATCCATGCGAGCCCTTTCGCGCCGATGCCCCTGACGAACTCCGTGAGCTTGTCAATTTCTTTACGCGTCAGCATTGCGACGGCGTTTTTCGCCGTGATGCCTCTGACACTGCCGCCGCCTTCAATAGCACCGGTGAAAACGCTGAAATCGCAGGTTTTAACGATTTCGCTCAAATCGAAAAGTTCCATAGCATAGCGTGTATCGGGCTTGTCGGAGCCGAAACGCTCCATCACCTGGCTGTAAGTCAGCCGTTTTATCGGCATTGGGATTTCGACACCAAGCACTTCTTTGAACAACCTGTGAATGTAGCCTTCGACCATCGACAGCACATCATCAATTTCAACGAAAGACATTTCAAGGTCTATTTGTGTAAATTCCGGCTGGCGGTCCGCCCTCAAATCCTCGTCGCGGAAACAGCGGGCGATTTGCATGTAGCGGTCAAAACCGGCGACCATGGAAAGCTGCTTATACAGCTGCGGTGACTGCGGCAGGGCATAAAAGCTGCCCTTGTGAACACGGCTGGGCACAAGGAAATCCCTCGCGCCCTCCGGTGTGGACCTTATCAATATCGGTGTTTCGATTTCAATGAAACCATTCTCGTCAAAATAGTCTCTTGTTATTTTGCTGATTTTGTGCCGCATCATGATGTTCTTTTGCAAATCAGGGCGGCGAAGGTCAAGGTAACGGTATTTTAAACGGGTAAGTTCGGAGGTTTGGCAGTTCTCAATAATTTCGAACGGCGGCGTCTCGCTTTTAGCAAGCACCTTCAACTCATGTACCTCGATTTCTATGTCGCCCGTTGGAATGTCTTTATTTTTCGAAGAACGCTCGCGGACAATGCCCGTGGCCATCAGCACAAACTCGCTGCGGGCGTTAAATGCCTTTTCGAAAATATCCTTATTGCTGTTTTGGTCAAAGGCAAGCTGAATGATGCCCTCACGGTCACGCAAATCAATAAAAATAAGCGAACCTAAATCGCGCTGCCGCTGCACCCAGCCGGCAACGATGACCTCTTTTCCGATATCTGCGGTTCGAAGCGTTCCGCAATAATGTGTTCTTTTTGTTTTACCCATAAGATCCATTATATTCCCATCCTTTTTCTTTAAATAGCATTTGTTAAACAATGGTTAAATAATAGTCAAACGGCTGCCGGAAGGTTGCAACAGTTTACCGTCATACTTTTATCGTACCGCGCTACTGTCGAACAATCGTCCCACAACCGTCGAATCATCAATCACTGTTCTCTTCTTATACTAATTACTCGTAAAAACCTAACAAAAAAACCCTCACAAAACCTCATAATACTATTCTGCATTAAAATGGAAAATCGTATGAATCAAAGCTTTTGCTTGATTTTTAAGAGGTTTTTAATTGTGAATTAGTATTAGGTCAAAGCTTCCTGTAAATTATTCTCCGCCTGTTTTATCGTTACCGATATAAAATCGTCCGCAAAGCTTTCAAGTTTTATTAACTGCGTTTCGCCGCTGTCCATATTTTTTAGGATGACCTCCCCTTTATTGAGGTCATCATCGCCTAAGACAATCGTAAATACGGCACCTGTTTTATCCGCATATTTCATCTGAGCTTTTACCGAGCGTCCGACAACATCAAATTGAACACTTATGCCGGAAGCTCTCAGCTCCTTTGCAAGCTTTGCCGCCTGTGCGGAAGCATTTTCACCGATGGATGCGATATAAAGCTGGCAGTGTGCGGGTTCCGGCAATTTGACACCCTGCGCTTTTATCAAAAGTAAAAGCCTTTCAATTCCCATGCCAAAGCCGAGAGACGGCACGGACGGACCGTCCATTTCCTCAACGAGCCTGTCATAGCGCCCGCCGCCGCAAACAGTGCCTTGAGCACCGATTTCGGCTGAAATATATTCAAAAACCGTACGGGTGTAATAATCCAACCCCCGGACAATCCTCGGGTTCACCGAATAGCTGATTTGCATAATGTCAAGATATTCTTTAACTGCTTCAAAATGCTCCATGCAGTCTTCGCATATATAATTAAGCATAATTGGAGCGTCCATTGCGATTTTCGAGCAAACAGGGCTTTTACAGTCCAATATCCGCATCGGATTTTTTACCAGTCTGTCGAGGCAGGTGGCGCAAAGTTCGCTTTCATTCGCCTTAAAATAACTTTTCAGTGCGATATGGTATTTTTTTCTGCAGTCCGGGCAGCCAATGGAGTTAAGTTCAAGCTTCAGGTTTTTAATGCCTATAAAGGTAAAAATTTCATCGGCCAAAGATATTACTTCGGCATCAGCAGCCGGTGACGCGGTGCCCATACATTCCACCCCGAACTGATGAAATTCACGCAGTCTGCCCGTCTGCGGCTTTTCATAGCGGTAACAGGAAGTAAGGTAGCAAAGCTTTTGAGGGAACGGTTCATTAAAAAGACCGTGCTCCAAAAATGCGCGCACTGCTCCGGCAGTACCCTCGGGTCGTAAAGTAATCGAGCGCCCGCCCTTGTCGTCAAAGGTATACATTTCCTTCTGTACAACATCTGTGGTGTCCCCCACAGAGCGGGTAAAAAGTTCGGTAAACTCAAAAACGGGGGTTCGTATTTCTTTGAAACCGAATTTCCCCGCTATAGTAAGCATGGTGTTTTCAATATATTGATTTTTATAGATATCTGAAGGCAAAACATCCTGAGTGCCTTTGATTGCCCTAACCATGGTAAATTACCTCGTTATTTTTTTGGATTGACAATATCACGCCAGTCTAAATCCCCACGGTCAAGGCTGTGTATCAAAGCCTCGGCAGTTGCTATATTGGTTGCAACCGGCACATTGTACACATCACAGAGCCTGAGTAGGTTTGCTTCGTTCGGCTCATGGGGTTTCGGCCCGTTCGGGTCGCGGAACATCAGCAAAACATCAATTTCATTGCAGCCGATTCTTGCCGATATTTGCTGGTCGCCGCCTTGTGTTCCGCTTAAAAAGCATTGAATGCTTAAACCGGTGGCATCGCTCACAAGTTTGCCGGTTGTGCCTGTGGCGCAAAGCGAGTGCCGGCTCAGGATTCCGCAATATGCAATGCAGAACTGCGTCATCAGTTCTTTTTTTGAATCATGCGCCATCAGTGCTATATTCATATAATTACCCCCTTATTAGGTGTCTGTTTATTATGGTATCAATAATTCTAACAGAAATCCGGTATATTGGCAAGACATTTTGAGTTTTGACGCTGTTCAGGCATTATTCCCCGCCTTGTTCGTCTTCTGCCGGCTGAGCTGTTTGCGGGATATTTTCGTCCTCCGGTTCAAATTCCTCCGGTTCGGGCTCTTCCGCTTCGGCGGATGTAACGGTTACAAGCCGCTCGCCTTGCGTGACTTTCATAACTCTTACACCCTTGGAAGGCCTTGCGAAAACGCTTATATCCGCAGCGGGAATTCTGATCACGATACCGTCCGATGAAATCAGAATCAAATCGTCATCGTCGTTGATAACGATGGTGGAAGCAACATCGCCGTAAGCTTTGACCTTGTAATTGATTACACCCTTGCCGCCTCTGGCCTGCAGATGGAAATTATCGATTTCGCTGCGTCGTCCATAACCTGTTTCGCTTACGGTAAACACGGTTTTGTCCTCTTTCAAAACATCCATGCCAACGACCTCGTCGCCCGCCTTAAGCGTTATCGCCTTAACACCCCTTGCCGTTCTTCCCAGCGGACGGGCATCATTTTCATTGAAACGGATACACATGCCTTTGCGGGTTGCGGCTATCAAATCATCATGGCCGCTTGTAAGCCTGACCCAGGCAAGTTCATCGTCATCGTCAAGGTTTATTGCGATAACACCGCTCTTCCTTACATTTTTATAGGCATCCAAAGCCGTACGTTTTATGATACCCTTGCGGGTGACCATGCAGAGGTATTGGCCTTCCTCAACCCTCGGCGCCCTTATTAATGCAGATATTTTTTCCTCGCCTTCAACTGGAAGCAGGTTAACGATGTTCATGCCCTTGCTTGTACGCGAACCCTCGGGAATTTCGTAGCCCTTTATGCGGTATGTTCTGCCCTTTGTGGTGAAGAACATGACATAGTCATGTGTGGAACAGGTAAACATAGTTTGAACAACATCTTCTTCGCGGCGTGTCAAACCCATCACTCCGCGGCCGCCTCTGTGCTGGCTGCGGTAGGTATCCATGGGCAAACGCTTAATATAGCCCATGTCGGTCATTGTGATAACACATGTTTCCTCGGGGATTAAATCCTCAATATCAACCTCGCCGCTGACATTAATAATTTCTGTGCGGCGGTTATCGCCGAACTTATCCCTGATGGCTTTAACTTCTTCTTTAATGATTGTAAGCACCCTGCTTTCGTCGCCAAGGATCTCGAGGTATTCGGCGATTCTAAGCTTCAGCGCAGCCAGTTCTTCTTCAATTTTAACTCTTTCAAGACCGGTTAACTGCCCAAGGCGCATCTGAACAATTGCTTGTGCCTGAAGATCGTCAAGCCCGAACCGTTCCATCAGCGCCGCTTTCCCTTCGGGGATGCTCTTTGAGGCTCTGAGCATGGCAATAACCTCGTCGATAAAGTCAAGCGCTATCATTAAGCCATCCAATATATGTGCCCGCTCCTGCGCCTTGCGTAAATCGAAACGCGTACGGCGGGTGATGACTTCGCACTGGAATCTGATGTAATGCTGCAAAACTTCTTTTAAGGTCAAAACCTTCGGCTCACCGTTTACCAACGCGATCATAATCACGCCGAAGGTGGTTTGCAGCTGAGTAAATGAATAAAGCTGATTTAACACCACCTGGGGATTGGCATCTCTTTTCAGGTCAACGACCATGTGCATACCCTCTCTTGAGGAATAGTCGTTGACATCTGAAATACCTTCAATTCTTTTATCCTTAACAAGGTCCGCAATGCTTTCAATAAGCCTTGCCTTGTTTACCTGATACGGAAGTTCCGAAACGGCAATAGAGTAGCGGCCGTTCTTGTTTTCAATTATTTCGGCTTTTGCCCGCACGGTAATTTTGCCTCTGCCTGTGCCGTAGGCCGAGCGGATACCCGCCCTGCCCATAATAATGCCTGCGGTCGGGAAATCCGGGCCTTTTATATGCTCCATCAAATCTTCCAGGCTCGCGTCGGGATTGTCTATGAGACAGCACATGCCGTCAATAACCTCACGCATGTTGTGGGGAGGAATATTTGTTGCCATACCGACGGCAATGCCTGTGGAGCCGTTTACCAAAAGATTCGGGAAACGGGACGGCAGTACATCGGGCTCTTTAAGCCTGTCGTCATAGTTAGAAGAAAAACTGACTGTTTCTTTTTCGATATCCGTCAGCATTTCCTGAGAAATTTTGCTCATCCTCGACTCCGTATAACGGTAAGCCGCAGGCGGGTCACCATCAACAGAACCAAAATTGCCATGGCCGTCAACAAGCATGTAGCGCATTGAAAAATCCTGCGCGAGACGGACCATTGCGTCATACACGGACGCATCGCCGTGCGGGTGATAACGTCCCAGAACCGAACCGACCGTATCCGCGCATTTTCGATAGGCTTTGTCCGGTGTTAAATTGTTTTCAAACATGGTGTAGAGTATGCGGCGGTGAACGGGTTTCAAACCGTCACGCACATCGGGAAGCGCGCGCGCCACTATAACGGACATCGAATAATCCAGAAATGACTTGCGCATCTCCTTGCTGATATCCACATCTATTATTTTTTGATTGGCAACCGAAAGATCGTCAAATCCCATATATTCATGTCCCTTCTAAATCCTGAAATAGTAATGATTTCATGCTCCTATTTAAACATCCAAGTTCTGGACATATTTAGCGTTTTTCTCAATAAACTCTCTCCGTGGTTCGACCTTGTCCCCCATCAGTATCGAGAAGGTTTCATCCGCCTGCATCGCATCTTCCAATGTGACCATCAGCATAATGCGGAACTCGGGGTCCATCGTTGTTTCCCAAAGCTGCTGGGCATCCATTTCGCCAAGGCCCTTGTAGCGCTGAATATCGCAGCCACCGCCCAATTCCTCCATGTAACGGTCCCTCTCCTGATCGGAAAAAGCGTAAAAGTGCTTTTTGCCCTTACTAACCTTGAAAAGGGGCGGCTGGGCGATGTATATATGGTTAAAATCAATCAGAGGGCGCATATAGCGGAAGAAAAATGTCAAAAGAAGTGTACGGATATGCGCGCCGTCGACGTCGGCATCGGCCATAATAACAATTTTAGCATAGCGAAGCTTAGTAATGTCAAAGTCCTCATCAATACCTGCGCCGAGCGCCGTAACAACGGGCATAAGCTTTTCGTTGCCTATGACCTTATCAAGCCTCGCCTTTTCGACATTCAGCATTTTGCCCCAAAGCGGCAAAATTGCCTGATAGCGCCTGTCCCTGCCTGCCTTTGCGGAACCGCCTGCAGAATCTCCCTCGACGATATAAAGCTCTGTCAGAGTAGGATCTTTTTCCGTACAGTCGGCAAGTTTGCCGGGAAGAGAGTTGTTTTCAAGCGCGGATTTCCGCCTTGCCAAATCCCTTGCTTTGCGTGCGGCCTCTCTCGCCCTTGAAGCGTCGAGCGCCTTGCTGAAAATTGCTTTGGCGATGGACGGGTTTTCTTCAAAATAGGTCATCAGTTTATCATAAAGTGTGGAGGAAACAAGCTGCGTTATATCGGTATTGCCAAGTTTTCCCTTTGTCTGCCCTTCAAACTGCGCATCGGTCAGCTTGACGCTGACAACGGCTGTCAGGCCTTCACGGACATCATCACCCGAAAGGTTTTTGTCAGCGTCTTTCAATATCGAATATTTGCGCCCGTAGTCGTTAAATACCCTTGTCAGAGCATTTTTAAACCCGGTTTCGTGTGTGCCGCCATCAACCGTATGGACATTGTTGGCATACGAAAGAACCATATCATTATAACTGTCGTTATACTGCATAGAGATTTCCGCACAACGGTCGCCGTTAACCGTGCAGATATGAATCGGCGGGTCATGCAGAGGAGTTAATCCCCTGCTCCGGTTAAGGTATTCGACAAAACTCGATATACCGCCCTCATAGCAAAAAGTCTCTTCAATAATATTTTCGCTGTCCCTTAAATCGGTCAGGTTAATGCACAGACCGGCATTGAGAAAAGCAGATTCCCTTAAATGCCGCTCGAGAGTTTCAAAATCATACTCCGTTGTTTCCGTAAATATCTCCGGATCGGCTTTGAATCTGATCAGCGTGCCGCTGTCATTTGTAGTTCCTATAACGGTTAGTTCGGTATCGACATTCCCGCGTATAAAGCGCTGTTGGTGAATGTGTCCTTCCTGGGACACCTCAACCTCCAACCACTCGGAAAGAGCATTGACGACGGAGGATCCTACCCCGTGCAATCCGCCGGCAACTTTATAGCCGCTGCCCCCGAACTTGCCGCCTGCGTGCAGAACCGTGAGAACAACCGTAACGGCGGGAATCCCCAGTTTATCGCTTGTACCGACAGGAATACCTCTGCCGTTATCTTTAACAGAAATTATATTGCCCGGTTGAATTTCTACATCTATATGTGTACAGAAGCCCGCCAGCGCTTCATCAATGGAATTGTCAACAATCTCATAGACAAGATGATGCAATCCTCTCGGACCCGTTGAGCCGATATACATGCCGGGTCTTTTTCGGACGGCTTCAAGTCCTTCGAGAACCTGTATTTGGCTTGCATCGTACTTTTCGGTAACGGCGGTATCCATAATGTCAAGTTCATCAATATTAGTATTATTCTGCATATTATCCAAAGCAGAGCCTCCCGTATCCTTCGTTATTCATTGAATTCTATTGCCAGGAACCTTTTACATGCCAAGCATGGCTGTCATTCTGAACGCAGTGTAGAATCTTTTTCAACGGCAAGGATTAAGATTCTTCGCCGCAAACTCCTCAGAATGACAATCGGTCTTTTTGCATAACAGTTCCGTAACTTTACATGCCGAGCGCGGATGTTATCGGATTTTTCTTTTTTGCCTTTTTAGGCTTATAAGGCGGCGGGTTTTCAAGTCTCATTTTCGCGCCCTTGCCGCCGTTTGATGCGAGGATTTTATTAACCTGTATAACCGGACTGCATAAATCCTTGCACATGTAATCCACGCAGTTCGCGAGAAGACTCTGATCGTTGTTAAGCGAACCTAATATTGAAACAGCAATAAGGCTTTGAATTTCGTTTGTGCCGTCTTCATATATTTCGTTAAGCAGGCCGAACAGTTTTTTCATTTTCAGTTTATCGTTTTTCTTTATCACATCAATAACAGCGGCTGTTCCGTAATTATTAAAAAAATCTTCTGCCAGAAACTCGCCGTATTTATCAATATTTTCTTTATATGCGTTGCGAAGTTCCGGGAACATCACCGTAAACCTGCTGCCAAGTGTATTGGTATCGTAAGAAAGCGCTCCGCTTTTCGCCGCTGCTTTGGAAACCGGAGCAGGCAGCCTGGTCATGCCGCCTGCTTTTGCCTTGCTGCCGCAGCGCTTGTTAATTGACTCGGAAAAATCATCGGCTATGTATTTACAGTCTTTTTCATCTGCCTCGGTGTTAAGCAAAGAGAGCGAAAGCTGACCGAAGTCCGACTCCGCAACATCGCCTTCACCCTTGTCGGAGAAAAGCAGTGCGATTTTATTATCAAAATGTTCTATGCGTAAAGAACCCTTTTCCCCTCTCAGGTCAATAGAAATTCGGCCGCCTTCGGTAACGGCGGGAAGTTCGGGCTTTTTAACGCCCTGCGGGTAAACCGCTGCGAAACCGTTTGCGGAAAGCGTCTCTTCCATTCCCTTAAGAACAGCGGAAAGACAAGTGTAAATGTCAGCCATATGTTATTCTCCTCTTTTGTGTTGCATATTTAAAACATTATAACACATAAAAAATTAGGGTTAATTCTAAAACAATAAATAACCTTTAAAAAGCAATATAATGTAATACTTTTTGTTGTTATTTATTATAAGGGCAAGATGTGTTATTTTTCAATTCTGAAAAAGAGCGGGAAGCAATAATGCCCCCCACCCTAATCAATATAATAAATGGTTATTTATACTAATCCCTCTTAAACATAGCTAAAAATTCGGCACAAAAACCCATTTGTCAAAGGTTTTTGCTTGATTTCATAGAGGTTTTATAATCGGGATTAGTATTACCCGGATTAAGGGATGATCCTTTTAAGGAAAGGGATTTTTTTAACCAGCAGTGTAAGCCCCAAAGCAATGAAATAAACGATTAATGCGCCTGCAGTCATCGATAAAACGGGATGCGGAAATTTTAAAAAACGATAGAGTAAAGTCATAACCAAAAGATGAGTTAAATATACGCCGAAACTTGCTCCCGAAACTGATTGAACTAATTTCCCGCTGTTGGAATGGTTATTGTTTTTATGGAGCAGCCTATTCTCACAAATACTTTTAACAAGAACAAACACGGCAACGGCCAACAGGTAGCAGAACAGGGAATGATAGTCCATAAAAAAAGCATCGGTTGTGCCCGCTTTGCTGCTGAGCAGCCAGGTACCGCCGGCCATACCCGCAAATCCGGCAAGCCCGCCTGCATAAATAATGCGGCGCCATAGGGGGGTTAAGGGTGTGGTTTGCAGAAAATAACCCAACAAAGCATAGTCTATATAGCTGTATTGAAACGGAAAATCAGCAAACGGAGTAATGGAAATATCAAAAAAATGGGTCAGCAGCGGCAGGATCTGGTTGTAAAGGAAACATAACAGCAGCAAATAGAAAAGAACGCGTCTTTTTTTCTGCCAGTCAATCAGCGATAATACCGGAATGAGTAAATATATCGGGATTAAAGCATAGAAGAACCAAAATATATTGGACGCTCCGTTATCAAGAAAAATATTGACAATATCAAGCGGACCGGATAAAGGGGCTGCTTTAAGTACCAGTTGATTCCATCCGATATAGAATAGAGTCCAAAATATGAAGGGTATTCCAATCCTTTGCCAGCGTTTTTGAAAATATTCGCGGGTTGTATAGCGTTTACGGTACTCAAAAAGATTTGCGCCGCTGAGCATAAAGAAAACCGGAATAGAAAAATGACACAGTGTCTGCAAAAATAAAGCAGCAAACCAAGTTCCCGAAAAAGAAAAATTAAAGACCTCGCCGGTGTTGTGCAAAACGACCACGCTGAAGCATGCCGCGATATTCAGAAAATCAATATGCCGGTTGCGAACAACTGTGTTTTCTGGCATGATATGCCCTCCGTCGCTTTATGCATTATTCCTCTTCAACAGTTGATTTGCCCGGCTTTGTATCTTTTTCCGGAACATGGTCAAATACAAGTCTCTTGATAAAAACAGCAATGCAAAATAGAAACCCATGCAAAAAACGATAACGATGCCTATAAACAGAACAAAGTTTGTGCTTAAAGCAAGTTCAACTTTCATGAAAGCGCGAATTGCCGCTGCAATCGGCAAAAAGCATAATGAAAGGCAAATATATTTTAATGTTGTTCTATCCAACGGTGAAACGCCTTTACCGAATTGACGGCGGATCGTTAAATGCTGCATCATAACCACAATAATATCGCTGACAGCGGTTGTGGTGATAAGCAGGGTGGGCGTCAGATGTTTCGTCAGTAAAAGGGTGGTGTTAAACAGAATGTTGATACATCCGCCCACCATATAAATCTTAAGGAGCAATTTCTCCATCCCGTTAATAAACAAGACTTGATTGGAAAGGGTTATGTCAACGGCATAGATAATGAACATAATTCCAAAGACCACCAGCGTGCTGCCGGCGCCCACATATTTCGGACCGCCGTATAGATACATGATTTCCCGTCCCAACGCTGCGATTCCTCCGAAAATAGGCATTGCGACAAGAAAAAAGCAATGTGATGAAATACGCAGCAAACTATTATATGCATCACGGTTCATATTGGAAAGATAATTGGAAAGACGGGGAACGGTTACAAACATAATAGAGCTGACCACATTCATAATAGCCATCATGATCAGCATTGGCAGCGAATAATATGTTACAAAGATCGCTGTTTCGGAAAAAACAGAGAGGTACAGGCGATCCAGCATCAGAAACAGCATGTTTGTGTTTGAAAGGAGCATGATCAGAAACAGCGGCTTAGCCAATACCGTAAGCTCTTTAAGCGGAATACGGACAAAACGAATTCTGCGCTTGATGTACAAATAACCCAACAGATTATTAAAGAATACAACCATTGAGGCAATTGCGGTGAAGGGCAGTATATCATCCGGCTTTCTTACAAAAACAAAAATAGCAACAATATATCCTATTCTTACAACAAGGGTTTTATAGAGAATGAACTTATAGTTTTCAAATGCTTCGTTGATCCATTCAATTGCGAAATAATTGGCCACAATATTTATGCCCAGCAGTGTATACAACCAAAAGTACTCCTTATTGAAGACAAAAACAAACCCCATATAAAACAGCCATACAACAGTTGTGCTGATGACACCGAAAAAAAACAACTGAGTAAAGACACTGCGGGTTTTGTCCAAATTGTCACGCACTCGGCTTGCTTGGCGAATTCCATATGTATAAATGCCAAAGACAGCGAAGGGCAAAAACCACTGCACAATTGACAAAGCGGCGTTGTATTCCGCGTACAGGCCAACGTCCAATATCCTGGCCAGATATGGCCCCACAAACAGAGGAACAAGCAAGTTAAGCGTATACATGATAATCCGGGCAAAAGCGTTCACGGTGATGGATTTATTATTACTCAAATATTACTCATCCCCTCATTGTAGAATCCGGTTGTCAGTCAAGCTGTTTTTGAAAGGCTTCAGTTTCAGCAGATTTGTTTGATCGCAACGTTTTTATTCTTGTCTTTTCATCGCTGACGAAACGCATAAGATAACCGAGAACTACCCAAAACATGACAGCATTGGGGGAATTTACATATAAAGTGTCAGATACGAACAAGGAAGACACCAATGAAGTCACAACGACAGCCAAAAGGGTACCGAACCATATGGAATCGGCGGATTTTTTTGCCAACAACAGCAGCAGCAAATGAAATGCAGACAAAGCGCATAAAACGGTAAAGGTAAAAAACAGAAGAAATCCCAAAATACCTTGAGAAACAAGTACATCCATCCACATGTTGTGGAAAGCGTCGAAGTCGGTATAGGTGTTGTTTATGATGTAAGTATCGGGGGTTTTATCAGCCGCTGCCGCGAGAATATTGCGAAAACCTACTCCGGCAACAGGCGAGGTTTTAAAAATCTCCAGACCGCTTCCCCATATTTCTATCCGCCTGTTGGAAGGGTCGGATTCCTCAACGGTTGAATAACGTTTAATTTGCATGTTAGGCCCTTCCGACGGGGAGTTAGCCTGTTGTATAGAAATAGCAAGGTTGTAAACTTCTTTGGTTGCATAAATAGCGCCGATGGTTCCCGCCGAAATGAATATGGATATTGTCAACGCGGTAACCCGGCGAAAAAGCAAACTCCTGCCGGCTTTTTTTTCTGATAACTTGTTCTTAACGGAGAATCTAACATATAACCAGACAAACAGGGAACAAAGCAAAGCAACAAACCCGGTGCGCGAATCCGAAAATACGATGTAAAGGAATGAAATAATCAGCGATAAAACAGCAGCAGCTTTTTGATGCCGCTTCGTTGCTGTATGAAGAAAAAACAGGCATAGCATACCGCTGATGCAAACGGATGCGGAACCGTAATTAGGGTCGGAAAAAACACCCCAAAGCCGTCCCCAAACAAAACCTCTCGGAATAAGCGTTTCTTTGTCCAAAACAAACATTTCGCCAAAGTTTTTCAAAAGCATAACAAGGCTGACGACACAAGCGGATGTAATATAGGCAACAAACACCAAACCAACCCGTTTGAACTCGTTTTTCAGCGCCGCGAGGGGTTTTTCAATATCACAGCAATACAGCAGAAACACCTGGAAAATCATCCAAATAAGTCCCTGCACACTCTCCGTAATGCCATATTTTATGTTAATAATCACAGTCAGCAAATAGCTTCCGATAAACAGACAGCCAAGAATCAAATACGGGGTTTTTATAAACCGTTTGTAATTTACAAGCCGGTATAAACAGTTTGCGGCTCCGAATAGAGTTACCGCCCAAACCAGATATTTCATCCATGGCTGATAATATGCAAAAGCGTTAAAAGACAATAACGCTAACGAAAGATACAGTATTTTAAAAACCGTACCGGAAAACACCTTGTCGAAAAAAGAATAATTTTTAATCACTTTTTAACCTCCGAATATATTGCTGAGCCGGTCAACCGTTGTCTGCGCGGAATAACCGGATTCTGTTATTTTTTTCTCATAATCCCCGGAAAGGCGCGGATGTTTGAGCGAAACCTCAATTTCATCAGCCCACTTCCCGGGCGGTTGTGTAATGGGCATAAAATGAACCAAATCAGTTATAGCAACCTCTGCGGTTATTGTGTCCGAAATGACGCAGGGCAGCCCGCAGGCCTGTGCTTCGATTATGGTGATTGGCAGCCCCTCGGAAAATGAAGGCAGCAAAAAAACATCAAAAGCCTGCAGAAGATCAGGTATGTCCTGACGGAACCCCAAAAACAAAACCTGACTGTTAAGCGCGAGTTGATTGACCTTTTCTCGCAAATCCGCTTCAAGTTCTCCGGCACCGGCAAAGATTAAAACGGATTCCGGATGCTTTTTACAAAACGCAGAAAATACATCAATAAGATATGCCTGGTTTTTAACCTTAGTCAGCCGGCCGACGTGGCCGACAACAATTTTATTCTGAATACCAAGGGTTTGGCGCATTTGTTCCCTTATCCCGGTATTATAGCGATATGCGGGGATATTTATTCCGTTTGGTATAACAATCAATTTATCGCCGATATCCCCGTACAGCCATTCCCCGGCTTTGACGGAACAGGCGAGATGCAAATCTGTTTTCGCGACAAGGCGGGAGCGGTTCTTGATATGCAGAAACAGATGCAGTTTGCGAACCAAGCCTTCTTTGCTTTCAAAATCCGTGCCATGGCAGTGGCAGACAATCTTTGCGCCGGTATATTTTTTGGCTAATAGTATTGTTTTCAAATCGCTTGCCGAGGAAAGATGAAGCCAGACAAATTTATATGTATTCAAATTTTCAGAGAAAAAACGGCGCTGATCCAAATAGTTTTTTACCGGATTTTTTCCCCTACGTGCAGCATGAAAAATATGGCAGCCAAGAGACTCAAGTTCATCCTCATACGCGCAGCGGGTGCAGAAGGTCAGGATGTCAAAACGAAACCGTGCCGCATCCATTCCCCGGATGTTTTGTATAATAAAGTTTTCAATGCCGCCGGTTTCAGGCGACATTCCAACGATTAGTATGTGTATCTGTTCCAACCGGTTCTCTCCTATCATCGTTTCTGTTTTGCTTTTGCAAAGAGCATGGGCAGTTTTGTTTTTACAACATATATTGTCCGGCTGCAAAACAAGATTAAAAAAACATTTTTAACTTGAAGCAAACGAACCAGAATCTTGAACATCCGGCTGTCCGGTTTTGCAGCCGGAACAATTTCTTTGTAAAGATCGGCCGAAAACAAATTCCAAACCCATGCTTTACGCTCTTTATTATCCATACCGGAGCGTTTGTCGAAGTTGCGTTGAAGAGCGGAAAAAATATAGCGGCAGTAAATATTCCCCAAAATCTGCTGTACTTCGGGCGTGTACAGTTTCCAGTAAAGATATTGGTCCTTCATTAACTGCACGCGCCCGGCATGAAGGTCAAAATAATCCGGTACAAAACGGTCGGTAAGGCTGCCTTTGCCGCGTTTTTTGTAATGATAGGGCGCGGTGCCGAGAATATTCAGCGAAGCGGCATCCATAAAAAAATCAACATTAAAACGAATATCTTCAATCAGGGTGATATTTTGAAACCGGAGATTTTTCTGCTTAATATATTTTAAGTCGTAAAATTTATTGGCGGAATAGCCATACAGGGTGGAGTTTTCGATATATATAACTTCACCGTGTAAATTTATCTGATCTTTTAACACTTTGGCCGGGTAGCTGACAATAAAAGTTTCCCTCATCTCCCCGGATTCATTATAGTATTCCTCGGTCATACCGAACAAAACACTCTGTGAGGGGTTTTCTATTAAAGACGCTGCCACATCAGCTAACAGTGTGCTGTCGACAGTATCGTCGGAATCCATAAAACTGATATAATCGCCGGCAGCTTCATCGATGCCTGAATTGCGGGCCGCGCTAAGCCCTTCGTTTTTTGGTTTATGAAGTACGCGGATACGGGAATCAGCCGCTGCCAATTCATCACATATCGCAGGGCTGCTGTCAGGGGAACAGTCATCCACTAAAATCAGTTCAAAATTCAGATATGTCTGAGCCGTTACACTTGCCGCAGCTTCGCGTAAATAATCCTGGGTATTATAAACCGGCATTACAATGCTAAAAAAAGGTTCTTTTGTCATAAACCGCTATCTCCTTGATTTAAGAGTGGCAAAAAGTTTAGGATTGCGGGTTTTGACTTTTGAAATAATAATGCTTTCATAATAGGTTAACACCGCATTTTTTAACCTAATAGGGAATAGAACCCCGCGCATCATCAAAGTCTTTGGCCTGGTGATTTTCAAATTTTCAGCAACCTTCGGGTCGGAAATTATTTTTTTAATCTGCTGCTTTTTTTCATTTTTCAAAAGCGTGCACTTTTTATTCGTAATGTTTTCTATACAGCCGACTACACGCTCAATATATCTTCTTGCAAGAAATTCCCGGCTTTTGGCATCATGAATTCCCCAGTAATTATACAGGTCAAGCATCCAAGCATGCTCTTCCTCTCTTTTTTGGTACATGGCGGGCATATATTTTGCAGTTTCGGATTCCGCGCGCGCGCGCATAAAATGGTAATATTGCTTTGAAGAGACAACAACACGCTCAACATCCCTTAATACACTGAGATTGAATGGGAAATCGTCCCAAAATGTCTGGGGAAATTTGAGATTTTTTTCCTTGAGGTATGCCGCCGAATAAAGTTTGTTCCAAGGGGTATAAAGCAGATTCTTATCAAACAGGATATATGCGGCGCGGCGGAAGGACTCTTTGTCCCGGTACACAGCGTCAGGTTGAGATATGTCCAACGTCAAATACTCGGTGTCGCTGTAGTAGGTATCAATGTAATATCCTGTTACAACATATTGCGCCTCGTTCTCTTCCGCCAATGCATACATATCCGCAAGCATGGTCGGTTCAGCCCAGTCATCGGAGTCCATAAAATAAAAATATTTCCCGCGCGCGATGTCCATGGCCATATTGCGTGCGCTTGGCGCGCCGCCGTTTTCTTTGTGGATTACCTTTATGCGGCTGTCTTTCAGGGCATAGTCGTCGCAAATCTTTCCGCTGTTGTCAGGGGTTCCGTCATCAACGGCGATCATCTCAAACTCAGTCAGGGTTTGCGATAATATGCTTTCGATTGCTTTGCCAACAAATTTCTCAACCTTGTAAACCGGCATAATAACGCTGATTTTTATGTTTTCCACCGCTTTTCACACTCCGAGTTCTTTATTTGCGAGTTCCAGTGCGGATGCTATTGTTTTATCCATGTCGTAGTACTTATATTCTGCCAGTCTTCCGCCAAAAGATACGTTTGATGCGTTTTGCGCTGTCTGCAGGTATTGTTCATAAATCTTTTGATTTTTCTCATCGTTTACCGCGTAATAAGGCTCGCATCCTTCTTCCCATTCAAGAGGATATTCCTTCGTGACATAGGTCACCGGTTGGCTGCCGAATTCGAAATGCTTGTGTTCTATTATCCTTGTATACGGAGTTTCTCTGTCGGTAAAGTTCATTACCGCAACGCCCTGGTAATTATCGGTTTCAAACTTTTCTGTTTCAAAACGCAGACTGCGGTATTCAAGTTTTCCGTAACAGTAATCAAAATAAGCGTCAAGAGGGCCGGTATAAACAATTCTTTCCGCCATCTGCATATAGGCGCTTCTGTTTTCATTAAAATCGGTGTTAAGCAGAATTTCACAATTCTCAAGCATTTTTGTAATTATTCCGTTATACCCGCCGATTGGAATGCCCTGATACGGATCGTTGAAATAATTGTTGTCGTAGGTATAACGGACAGGCAGCCTTTTTATGATAAATGCCGGAAGTTCTTTGCAGTCTCTCCCCCATTGCTTTTCCGTATATCCTTTAATCAGTTTGCTATACAAATCCTTGCCGATTAAAGAAATAGCCTGCTCCTCAAGGTTGGCGGGTTCGCCGGTTATTTCCCCTTTTTGTTCTTCAATCTTGTTTTTTGCCTGCTCCGGGGTAATGACACCCCACATTTTATTAAAAGTGTTCATATTAAAAGGAAGATTATAAATTTCGCCGTTGTAATTGGCGACGGGTGAATTAACATAATGATTAAAATCAGCGAAATTCCTGATGTAGTCCCATACCTGCCGGTTGTTTGTGTGAAAAATATGCGCGCCATACTGATGGATGTTTATGTCATCCCGGCAGTCGCAATAAAGGTTGCCGCCGATATGCGAACGTTTCTCAACAATCAGACATGTTTTATTTCTTTTTGTTGCCTCAAAGGCAAAGGTAGAACCGAAAAGTCCGCTCCCGACTATTAAATAATCATATTTCATTTGTCTAATCCTTACTCTTTTTATTTTCGGAAGATCGACATTTTGATTTTAATGTGGTTATTAACGTTTTAACTAACGCTCTAAAAATGAATAATGACAAAGCGGAGGTAATTCCGGCAAAAGCTATGTTCGTAATTAAATTCCCATGCATATAAATAAAATATGCCACTCCAAACCAAAGAAGTGATAATATGATAAATCTATAATCTAAAGCTATTTTGCTGGATTTATTTAAAAGAATCAACCCAATAATGACGTTTACGATAAATCCACATAATAAAGCTATATTTGCGGCTTGTATGCCAATTGGACCTACAAGCAAGTGGAATAACGCCACATTGACTGCGGCCGAGACGGCTGTTGACATAAAAATGATTTTCGTCTTTTTTTCCGCAGCGAAAATGTTGGTTAAGAAATTACTAAAAATACTTATGGCTATTGCCAATAAATATATTGGTATTAATCCGTATGCTTCCCTATATTGTGAGTCTATGAAATAAGGAAAAACCAAATAAATTGCAGGTAAAAACAACAAAATTGTAATCATTAGAAATTTAATATAGTAATTCGAAGCTTTTGTATAAAAGAATGAGTTATCTCTTTCGTTACCTTTGGAAAACGCAAGTTCCTGCCACGCCATAGAAAAGCAAGTAGCTACCAAGCCGAGAACGAGTGTAAACTTTGAAGCGATGCTATAGATGCCGTTTGCGCTGAGCCCCAGTATGTTTGCAATTCCAACCCTGTTGTAACTGTATAAGAACCAAAAACTCACAGAGTTTAAAGCAAGCGGCAAGGAAAACCTGACCATACTTTTAATCAGAGATTTGTCGAACATACGAAATGATATGTTTTTAATCAAATGAACTTTGAATTCCAATATTATTATCTGCACTAAAAAGCTGAATATCATAGCGAGATACAGCGAGGTGATTGTCATGTCGAAAACCAGTATCATAACAACATTGGATATGGAGTTCACAAGGCTGCCGACAATTCCGGAAACAGCAAAAACGGTGTTATAGCCTAAGCCCCGTGCAATATAAGAATATACATTATTGACTATTGTTAACAAGCCGAATATGAATATGAACAACGGGTATTTTATATCGGTGAAAATTCCGATTGAAGCAAAAAGGGCAGAATAAAGAATAAGAGAAAAACTTATAACTGTAAGTCCGTTAAGAATTACTTTGTATTTCTGCTGCGCAATTTCATAATCAAACATATAGCGCATTACTGCAATCCAAATTTCCATCCCGAAAATCGGTACCAGCATGTTAAGGTAGGAGGTTGAGAGGTCGTAGTATCCCATATCCTGAGTTAAAATTCTGGATGTGTATAACGGCAACAAAAGGAAGGGGATTATTTTTGTCAGTACACTGCCAACAAAATATATAGCGGAGGATTTAATAAATCGTTTTGCACTGTCCATGTATTGGAGTACTCCTTATTAGGCTCAAAGCCATCTTTCCACCGTGCATCATAGTCTTGTTCAAGAAAACGGTCTTCCACAGGGTATAGAATATAATCACAAATTTAATGGGTAATCATTCAAAACAACTTAATTAAATTAAGAAGTTTGATTACCAAAGAACCTTAAAAACTAATTAGGTTATAACAGTACGATATTTACTATTCTCTTAAGATAGCTTTAATATCTAAGTCCTTAAAGGATAAAAACACCCATAGTAACATTGCAACAATCTGAACTTCAAATACATTATAAAACATACCAAGCCAGCCAACGAGAATACAAATCAGGATTTTTAACCAATCTTTGCGATATCGATAAAGAATATAAAGTAAAAACCCTCCAAAAAGAAGTGTGCCAATTGCTCCTGTTTCTGCTACGACTTTAATGTATTCATTGTCCGAATAAAAACCTTTAGAGATATCATATTTTTCATATATTTTAGGTGTCCAGTTAAGGCTTGCTGCTGATCCAAAAGTCCCAAACCCGCTACCTAAAAGAAGATGGTCCTGAAATACTTCAAGTCCTTTTTTTATTGAATATAACCTCCCATTAGAAGAGCTTCTATCATACATAGAAGAATCGCCCGTCTCTTTCATTCGGTCAACTATAGAAAATTCCATTGAATTAAATGCAACAGTTCCGGCTTCCGAAGTTTGGTCAGGATTTGCATTATCAGTATCCGCTTCCGAAGTTGGGTCAGGATTTGCATTATCAGTATCCGCTTCCGAAGTTGGGTCAGGATTTGCATTATCAGTTACTGCTTCCGAAGTTTGGTCAGGATTTGCATTAACAATGCTAATTACATTATTATAATACAATTCCATAGACTTGTTTGCTGTTGTAAAAACAATCAAAGAAGATAGAATAATTATTGCAACTTTTGAAAGCATGCTTTTCCAGTTAATTCTAATTCCTTTATTGCAAATAAACAGGATGATGAAAATTATTAGACTTGCAACAAAGGCAATCATGGTGCTCCTTGACATGCTTAATAGAAGTGATACAACTAAAATTATATAAATATATGCTGGGGTTTTAGAATTGTAATAGCAGTATTTTGCTATACTGAAAATAAAGACAAAAATCAAAAATGCTCCAAAGGTGTTTGGGTTGTAAAACATGCTGTATACTCGGGCAAAATTACTGGGATATATAATATTTTCAGCTTGACTTACGGGAAACAATACTGTTTTTAAAGTTATTTTTTCAATAATGGCAAAAACGAAGAGTGTTACTGTTGAAAATTGTAGGGTGTTTGTAATCCGTATAAACTCACTCTTGCCAAAATTAAGATTTCTTAGAACAAAATAGAGCACATAATATGTGGAAATACTGCGAACTTGAAAAATGTATGGTGCAATACCCACGCCATTCACAACATTACTAATAAGACCAATAGTTAGAAAACCTGCAAACAACCAATCCTGCAAGAGGATTTTTACATGAAATTTTTCACTTACAATATACCAACAGAATAAGGATAGTATCATTAAATCAGGTATTATCTTTATTGAATCAATCGTTAGGTCTGCAAGTGGGCTTCTAAAAGGGATAAATATACAAAGAAAGAGCATTATATATAGTCCAAATTGCTTGATATAAGATTTTTGGTAGAAGCCATTTTTAACAGCTGTATTCGGCATATCAGAATCCTCTATTTCGTTATCTTTTAGTGAAGTTTTCTATAATAGCATCAACAATTCTCTTGCTTGCAAAACCATCACCATATGGGTTTGAAGCTTTACTCATTTTATCATATTCTTCACGGTTGCTAAGTAGTTCGTCAATCACTGAATAAATTGTCTCCTCATTTGTCCCTACAAGTTTTAAAGTACCAGCTTTAATGCCTTCAGGTCGTTCGGTTGTGTCACGCATTACAACAACCGGCTTGCCAAGTGAGGGAGCTTCTTCTTGAATTCCACCACTGTCTGTTAAAATAAGGTAAGATGAGTTGAGTAGATTATGGAAATCAACAACCTCCATAGGATCAATAAGCTTAACTCTGTCGCAATCACCTAAAATCTCTTTCGCTGTGGTTACAACTATAGGGTTAAGGTGAACAGGATATACAATTTTGACATCCTCATACTTTTCAACAATTCGCTTGATTGCACTGAACATATGACGCATAGGTTCGCCTAAGTTTTCACGGCGGTGAGCGGTTAAAATAACAAGGCGGCTACCATCTGCCCATTTTGTAAGCTCACTTGAATAATCATCACGAACAGTAGTGCTAAGTGCATCAATAGCTGTGTTTCCTGTAATTATAATTGTATCATCCTTTTTACCCTCTGCTAACAGGTTTTCACGACTTAATTCTGTAGGCGCAAAATGCATATCAGCCATTACACCAACCATCTGGCGGTTCATTTCCTCTGGGTATGGTGAATATTTGTTAAAGGTGCGCAGGCCAGCCTCAACATGGCCTATTGCAACCTTCTGGTAATAGGCAGCAAGTGCGCTTGCAAAAGTGGTCGTAGTGTCGCCGTGAACAAGGACGATGTCAGGTTTTGTTTCTTTTATAACCTTTTCAAGCCCATACAAAATACGGGAGGTAATATCAGAAAGGGTTTGTCCTTGTTGCATGATGTTTAAATCATAATCTGGTGTAATTTGAAATGCTCTCAACACTTGGTCAAGCATTTGTCGGTGCTGTGCGGTCACGCAGACAATACTTTCAATTTCATCTCTGCTATCGAGCTCTTTAACAAGAGGTGCCATTTTAATTGTTTCCGGTCTTGTGCCGAAAACGGACAGTACTCTAATCTTCATTTGTTCACCGTATTTTTCGTAATTGTTTGATGAATATTAAACTGCTTTTGCAAAAACGCTTCAATCTTTTTGGCTCTTTTACTATACGATAAAGCCATTCTACCTTCATATTTATAAATATGTTCGGTGCCCTTTTTTTTATTCCGCTAATAACATCCAAGGATCCGCCGACGCCGACAAAAATCCCCTTATCGAACTTATCGTAATACTTGTGAATCAATATTTCCTGTGCCGGGATTCCAAAAGCAACCAGTACAATATCAGGCTTTATAGCAATCATTTCGGAAAAGACGGCTTGACTGTCATAATCATAACCGTTTTTACATCCGCAAATCACGGCACAAGGATAATCTAATTTAATCTTTTTCATAAGTGCGTCAAGAACATTCTGTTTTGCGCCATAGAGATATATTGACTTGTTATATTCATTGGCCTTTGAAAACAAATAAGAGGAAAGTTCGACTCCGGTAATTCTTTCTTTTGTTGGATAGCCGCAGATATTTAATGCTTTTATAACACCGATACCATCCGATATTATTGTTGTATTTACATCAGACAAAATACTATCGAACTCTTTGTTTTCAATTGCGGTAACAAAGGTTTCCGTATTTGCGGTAACAACAAATGTTTTTTTATTTGTTATTAAAAGGCAATCTATCAACTCATAAAACTCATCTTTCGTACCTTTATAAGTTTTTTCTAGATATCTCCGCATGATTAATCACCTCTTTTGCATTTTTTTGTTACATATAATAGAATTGAAAAATTCAATCCATTTATTTGCAATAGTATTCTCTTTATATTGAATAGCATTTAATCTTCCGTTTCGACCCAATAAAATTCGAGTGTCCTCATCTTCTATCAAATATCTAACTTTATTTTCAAACTTCTTAAGATCTCTACCGGCAACCAAATATCCATTGTCGCTATCGGTAATAATTTCAGTTGCGCCTTTGGCACTGTCGAATGCGACACAAGGCAACCCGAAGGACTGCGCCTCAATTAGAACAATCCCGAAAGATTCCTCAAAGGAAGTCATCACATAAATAGACGACAGACTCAACATTTCTTTTACATATTTATTTTCCTTATATCCATGAAGAATAACCTTGTCTTGAAGATTATATGAAGCAATTTTTTCTTCAAGTAACGGTCGTTGGTCTCCGTCGCCTATTATATGCAAGCACCAGTCTTCATGAATTTGCGTGATTTTGTTAAAAATTTCAATTAAGTCCAAATACCCTTTTTCAGCCGAAAGACGCCCGACCGATATTAAATTTTTACTTTTACAGGAGGACGGATTCTCAGGCCAGAAGTCGAGATTATGCGGGATATAAACACATTTTGCTTTTCCACAGTCCAATTTGTCTTCATAGAATTCTTTCAATTCAATAGAAACAGGCATAAAGTAGTCCATGTATTTAACAGAAGATGTTATCTTGCGAATATATTTCTCATTGTTATTATGATGAACATGTTCTTGTGCGATAATAACAGAGTCTTCCGGTCTGTTTTTTGTCAGCAGTTTGTTATATAAAACTCTGGTTGAGATAATAATATCGGAACTCAAGTTGCGGACAGCTTTTTTCATTCTGCTTTTTCTTAGATATAGCACGCGCAAGCTGATATATGTTTGTTTAAATATAGCAGGAATGTTTTTGCTGTTGAACGCCTTAAAAAACTCTTCTTTGTTAGGTTTGAGATCATCAATTAAATAGGTAACTTTAACACGGGGGTTCAAATAAAATGGGGGGGTGTCATAAAGTTTGTATGTGCTGACTATTTCCACTTTATAACTCTCGCATAAAATATTTGCCTGGTTGCAGATGGCCTTTTCAACTCCGCCAAACCCCAGATGCAAAGCCAAAAATGTAATTTTTTCCATATTAATTATTTCCCTTGCGAACTAATATTTTGTACAAACCTGCAACCTTTTTTGTTTTTATGCGAAGCTTAACCCATTTAATTAGTTTACGTTTGATATCTTTTTTGCCTTCCATCCAAGTCCCGGTGAATATATGTATTGCAGATGATTCAAAAGAAGGATTGCATAAAATGTAATCGGGATAAACTTTTATTCCGGTTTCCAATAACTGCTCTTTATTGTTAACATTACAATGATACTTTTGAATTAAAATATCAGATACGGTTTTGGAATTAACCTTTGCGAGCTGGTTTTTTGAGTCAAAATCAAAATCACGGTTATTATAATAGTCAAGCATATCTTTAACAAATGGATGCCCTGCTTCGGCACCAAAAACGGCAGTAAAAGGATAAAAGGAATTTTCAAATCCCACAAAAGCCTTGTTATCTAAAAACTGTGTTAAATCATCCAAAACAACAACATCAGTGTCAAGATAAATACCGCCAAAGTTATAGACAGCATATGCCCTGATATAATCACTCACATATGCCCATTTTTTTTGTTCATATGCTTGTTTTACGAATTTATTTGAATCAACATCGAAATTACTTTCGTTCCATTCAAAAATTTCATAACCGCCAAGGTGTTTTTTCCATGTTTCCATGCATCTGCGGATGTCTTTTGATTTTTCTTTTCCGCCTATCCAAACATAATGTATTTTTTTAGGGATCCCCATTGATTGCTCCATTCTGTTCACACTAATTTGCTATTTAAATTAAAAACCAACGAAATAAAACTTTCAAATATTGAATGTTATACTCTATGTATACACACTTAAAGGCTCATTTCCCATGTGGAGTGAATTGGTTAAAATTTCCGATCCGAATGCAGCTGTAAGATATTGCACTATTTATTTTCCTGCGGTAAATTTTCATTATGCCGTCTAACTGACTCAACTGTTTTTAATAAGACCTCTGTAAATAGGCAAAGTCCTACTCCAACCATTATATATCGAATTGGTAAAAGAGGTGCCGCATATCTGTCGAAAGCAAAAGTTATCGCATATATGTAAATGTTGGTTATATACAGGGCTCCCAAGAACAACATCAGCTTCCTGTATTTTTTTAGAAAAAACGATGATAGAAGTGCCATACAGCACAAATAAAACTCAATACTCCTCCAGGAAGTAATCTCATTGTTTGAAACAGCAAAGACAGTATCCCAATTGGTAATACTATACCAATAAAAAACGCTTTTAACCATAATAACGGGCTTGGCTATTCCGTTTGATATAATAAAGCTGAGCGGATCGGTTTTAATCCACTCGGAAATCCTGTATTTTGCCTTTATGCCGTCTTTTTCCAGTAGTATATATTTTGACATATAGTCATTTTTTAACGTACCATCTAAATTATAATATTTTTGAAACTTTTGTTCCGCCACTTTTTCCACATTTGTTTCATAATCCAGCGATTCGTCTAATGGATAGCCCTCTCCTTGGTATGTACCCATTAGCAGGGGATTTCCCGAACCGTAGGTAAGCGGAACAAAGGCTTCAAAACGAACATAATTACGGATGCTCCATGGGATTACAAAACAGAGAACGGCACAGGCCACAATCAAGCCGTGCTTAAGCAGTTGAATAAAATTATATTTTACCAACAACAAGTATATAAAAGCAAATACAGGGTAAATACCTATATTCGCTTTTAACATTAGTGCCAGCATAAATGACACGAGACACAGCCAAAAATACTTTTTCTTAAAGGTTTTTCCCAACATAAAAGTATAGTAGATTGCTGCTGTAAAGAATAGCATAAAAGGTGTTTCGGTAAGAATAAGATTGTTCATCCAGATAAAATCAGGCGCGAAGAAAAACGTCATTACGACGAGACCACACCATTTCGGTACGAACAATGAAACGCTTTTATATGCGAAATAAGGTGTAAGAACCCCCATTCCAATCCAAATAAGTTTCAGTACAAGCCAAAGAAGCTTTCCCTCGCCGAATATCATTGATATAATGCCAATAAATACAGGCATACCGGGCATAATCTGGGCACTCAAAGATCCATGCATGGTAATGGCGCCTGTTTTTGCAAAAGTTATTCCAGCATTAACGTAAGATAAATCATCACTGTTCAGCGAATATGTTATTCCAAGTTCACAGAGAGCAACAAGCATTACTACAAGCAGCGAAAGCATAATTGCCCATGCAAATTTGTTTTCTTTATATGAGGAAATAAAATCTCCTTTAACTTTAGCTGAGAATTTCACTGTCTTGAGCCTCCTTCTCCAAATGCTCTGATTCTTTCATATACTGGTTAATAGATACCATCTGCACCAAATGCTTTATTCTATTTGACTGACGTGAAACAATTACTGTCAGGGAAAAGGTTATAATAAGAAGAGAAATAATGCCTAAAAAGTAAATCAAATTTGAAACGGTTTCAATACCGACAAGGTTGGAAAACCAGTATGCTATTTGTGGAAATATAGCAATAACAACAGTTGCAAATGAAATTGCCAGCCAGATCAGCGAATATTTCAACAACAACTTTTTTTTATTTATTGCCCAAAAAACGATCGTAACAAAGGCAAAGGCGACAATAATCATTTCCACTCTAAGCATCGTCGTCATTCTAACACCGACCCTTTCTTTGAAAACTCGTACAAATAACAGTAAGGGACACCTTAAACATGTAGTAAAAAGATTTCCAACTGTTAATTGAAGATTTACCACCCATACGCTCCAGCATATTAACCTGCACCTCATTTATCCGGAAAGAGTTTTTTGACAGTTCGACAATTGATTCCGGCTCGGGATAATCGACAGGATAATTCAATGATAGGAATTCGAGAGCCTTTTTGTTTGCCGCTCGGTATCCGGATGTTGGATCGGTTACGTGCACACCCGAAAAAATATGTATTATAAATGAAAGATATTTTATGCCGACACGACGCAAAAAAGTGGACTTAAATGTGCTCGTATTTTTCAGAAAACGGGAACCAATTGAAAAGTCACAGGTTCCATTAATTACAGGCAACAATAAATCATTAAGTGACTGTATATCATGCTGACCATCGCCATCGAACTGTACAGCGATATCATATTTCTGCATTTTTGCATAAATATATCCGGTCTGCACAGCCCCGCCTATTCCCAGATTCTGAACAAGATGAATTGCCCTTATTCCTTTTTGTTCACATATATCCCTTGTGGCATCTGTGGAACCGTCATTAACAACAATGTAATCAAGATGATACGTCGTAACGATATTTGAAAAATCAGTTACATTATCGCATACTCGCGCTATATTTTCCGCTTCGTTATATGCCGGAATAATTAACAATACTTTCAATAGGTTCACCTTCGCTTTAGTCTTGAATTTTATCTTTTTTAAAAATATAATTTTTGCTCAAAACATAATTAAAAATAACAGCTATAAAGGACAATGCGATTTTTGCTGTCATAGTACCGCTTATGCCAAACCATCTTATTCGGTTCGCACCCAATATGTCAACAAATAAAAATAAGCCTGCCTCCTCAAAGGCAAAAGTTGAAATGCGCGCTCCAAAAAAGGACATAATCTCTTTTACAAAAACAGAAAACGCCCATGAACGGCTTTCAAACACAAAGCACTTATTGGTTACATATGCAAATATAGTGGCAAAGACAAAGGAAATAACATTAGCAATAAGATGCGAGTTTTGACCAAGCCATCTGTATGCCAACGCGAAAGACACATAATTGACCGCTGTTGTCAATACGCCAAAAATCAGATATGTTATTATTTCTTTGCGCAGTAGTTTAGAAATTATTTTTTTCAAATTTATACCCTTTAAGCCAATCAATATAGTAATTTTCTTTTATTGTCCCACGAACACCTGCATGTTACAATAAAGTTTGTAATAATTGCTTTAAACCTACGATGTAGTGTCAAATTTTGGTAAAACTTTAATTCGATTTAATCTAACCGTTAAATAATAATGCTGCAAAAACGGCATTATTCTTCCCAACAAATGAAACAGCCGTATAAAAATCCTAACGAAACATTAGCTATTTCGAAGTTGAGTCAACGATGCTGATGAGCAACATAATTGGAAAAAACCAAGAATAGCTGTTGCGCAGAACACGACATCAAAAAAAGCTTTCATAAATTATAAACACCATCAACAAGTTATTTAAATCTAAAGACCAATAAAACAAAATTTTATATAGTATACAACATCTTATTTTAAAAAGCAACAAATTGACACCATCGCAAAAGCAAACAATTACGAATTACGAATTACGAATTACGAAACAATTTGCACAACATTGCAATCGGCAACAATAGTTGCAAGAAAACGGTTTGTGATATATAATACCACTCAGTTGAATATTTAAGGAGGGGTGTACAATAAATAGGCTTGTGGAACCTTTAAGCATTGATAAAAAAGCATGGCACTGGACAATATTTGCGTTTTTGTTTGCGCCTCTGCTGCCGGAGTACCTTGCCCCTGCAGTTACGTTTATCGCATTTTGCTTTTTTATGAAAGCCTTGCGCAGTGTCAATAAACACCTTAGCCTTGAAAAAGAGCAAATTCTGATGCTTGTTTTTATGGGGTGGCAGTTTGTCGGTGTGTTGTGGTCAGGCCACAAATTCAACAGCATTTCGGTTTCTCTTATTTGGGTTTTAATGTTTTTCGGGTTTCTGTTTGTATCAAATTTGATTAACAGCAAAGAAAGGCTGGAGGAAGTTTTATTTGCCTCAACCTTATGCGGAGGGGTTGCCGGTGCGGCAGGCATCGGTCAAATGATACTTTTTCACTATGGCGAGATTATAGCCGCACCGCTTAAAACCGGACTGAATCCCTTTTGGCGCAGCTTGGATTTATTCCTTGCAAAGCTTTGTGTTTATAAAATATTACCGGCAAATATAGTTGAAATATTGCCGCAGCAACTGCCTTTTTATACCGATAACCGGGCAAATGCAACATTTTCAAATCCGGTGTTCTTCGCCTGTTTCATGATAATGGTGCTGCCGTTTGCCGTTTATTGTTTCTTTTACCTGAAAGATAAGCGAAAAAAATGGATCAGCCTCGCATGTACGCTTGTTATTGTATGCGGGCTGGCATTGTCATATTCCAGAGCGCCTTATCTGGCATTGGGGATAACGGCATTTGTTCTTTTGTTTATGGGCAGAAAGCAAGCGTTTAAAATACTTGCGACAACGCCGGTGCTGCTGTTTTTACTGCCGTCCGGTGTCTACAGACGGTTACTGACGCTATTAAACACGAACGATGTATCAATAACTACCCGCACGTCTGTCTGGGATATCTGCATCGAAACGTTAAAGAAAAAGTGGGTTTTCGGTATGGGACCCGGGGTGGAAAATGTCCGGGAAATCTTATACAACCTTAATCCGCCAATTTATCAGCCTCATGCCCACAATATATTTTTACAGCTTTTTCTTGAAGGCGGAATATTCGGCGTATCTGTTTTTTTCGCGTTAATCATATGGGTTATTGCCGGTTTAATGAAGCTGTGTATTCGTTCAAAAGAGGGCAGGCCGCTCGGCGTCGCCTTGTTGGCAAGCTTTGCGGGCTTTTTAACCTGCGGCATTACCGATTATGTGTTGTACGGGCCGAAGATTTTGCAATACTTCATGATGATTTTGGGGGTTGCCTTGGCAGCGAAAAAAATATATTTACCCAAGACGACGACCAGTGATAAGGGTAAAAAATCCGAAAATTAAGAATTGTTAAGGTGCAATGACTATAAACAGATGAGAGCTGTCGGTTTGTTCCGGTACCGGGTGGATTATTATGAAGCAATTAATGCATTATATAAATAGTCATACTGATTACTCATAAAAACCTAACTAAAAAATCCGCGAAAAACAGCATAAATCAAAGCTTTTGCTTGATTTTTTAGAGGATTTTTAATCGTGAATTAGTATCAGATGCTGTAATTCGCTTATAATCACACCTTAGCATATGATAAAAGAGGCAAGCAGAAACAATCTGCCTGCCTCTTTGAATTGGAACGTTAGTTCCTTCAACCACCAGCTTTGCTGGTGGTATAGAACCCTTTGAGGGATTTCGCTTCTTCAAAGCGAAGCGAAGAAACCAATGAGTTTTAATAGTTATATTAGAACCGAGTTCAGAAATCTTGCCCGTTTACGGGCGGTTGGGCTAGTAATGCAACTGACAATCTTTTCAGTGCATCTTGAGACGCTTCGCCAGTAATATGCCCTTTTAGGGCTTGTGCATACCACGCGTTCAACGCGTGGTTTTGATTAAGGATGTTTATTTTTCAATTCAGTTGATTACCGTATTATCCGCCTGCGATGTCGGTACAAATCCGATGAATGATTTGCCGGCGTTAAGTTTAAGCTCGCTTCCGTCAGCTGAATAAAGCTTTAACATATCGTTTGGAGCGCCTTTTTTCCATGTTATATTTTCATAACCGCCATTGGCAGCAAGAACACCGTTGCCGCCAGTGAGATCCATTTCTATATGGTGTAAGTAATCATTCAAAGGAGTAACGAGGCAATATAGAACAATCACGTTTGTCACAGACATCTGTTTGCCGCCATCTTCAACCATCGACTTTGAGTTTATATAGTTGTAATATAGTTTGTCTGCTGAGTTGAATTTGAATGTATGCTTATAATTTGAAGAGAAAGCAAGGGCAATACTTTGGCAGGTTCCTCCGGAGAGGGTTACCGGTGTACCCTGGGCAGAAAATTTAAACGGCGAATAATAGGCAGAGTTTAATTCTGTGTTTATGTTCAGATCGCTAAGTCCCTTGGCAATGCTTTCCCCTTTTGTGTATCCGGTATGTTCGGAAGCGACATTCCGCGAATTGTCACGGAAGAAATATTTACCCGAATAATCCATACCATCTATATGATCAATTTTTCTGATTGCAATAGCATCATAAGCATTTTGACTTCCGCCCCAGTGAATATATGTCGCATTTAGGCCCTCTGCCATCTCAACAAAATCATGCCTGGCGCTGCGAACAGGACCGACTTTCGGCATTGTATTGACATCCGCATAAAGCCAAAGCATGCGGGTTATGCCGCCTTCAACAACGCCTTCAATAACGATATCCGGCGAGCAAAGCCCCCACTGCGGCCTTGCGTCCGGAGAATTTTCCACTACAACGGCAATAGGTCTTTTACCGAAAGCGGCTTCGTTAAACCCGGGAAGCCCGGTCAGCGGGTTAATGTTTCGTACCAAGACAGCTTGTGTTGTCGGTGGTTCGGTTGCCGGCGTCTCCGTTGTCTGCTGTGTTGTCGGAACAGACGATTCGGCTTTATTCTTAACATGTTTGCCCCATATAAATATCCCCGCAATCAGCGCAACGATTAAAAGAACAGCAACCGCAAAAACTATGAGACGATTTTTAGAGGATTTTTTCGTTTCTTTACTGTTTGTGTCCGGCATATAATTTTCCCCTTTCGGCGCAAGTTAATTATGATAAGTATTATACGTTGAATGAATCAGCTTTTCAATAGCAAACCGGTATTATTTTCGGCATCATCGGCCGCGGTTAATAATTTCGGCATTAAGATATAGATAATTATTACGGTTTGTGGTACTATGCACATATCGGAATTTCGGTTAGGAGTGTGCTTATGGCAAAGAGCATTGAGCTGGTAAATGTCAGTAAAAGCTTCGGTAAAAAAAATGTGTTAAAGAATGTTTCACTCACAGCGCAGGCCGGTGAGATATTGTGTCTGCTGGGGCCTTCCGGTTCCGGCAAAACAACGCTTATCCGGCTGATTACCGGCGCTATCGAACCCGATGAGGGGGAGATAAGAATTGAGAACAAGCGGGTTCCGAATATATCCGTTATCAAAAGTGTCGGGTTTATGCCGCAGTTCGACGCTGTATATACCGATTTGACCGGCAGAGACAACCTGATGTTCTTCGGCAGGCTGTTCAAGCTGCCCAAGAATCGGCTGAAGCAGCGGGTTGAAGAAACATTGAAGCTTGTAGACCTGCAGGACGATCAAAACCTGTTGGTGGCAAATTACTCCGGCGGTATGAAAAAGAGGCTTTCGCTGGCAATTGCGCTGCTGCACGACCCCAACATTTTGCTGCTGGATGAGCCGACAGTGGGCATTGACCCGGTGCTTCGCAAAGTGATTTGGGACCAATTCGAGGCTTTGCGTCTGGCAGGCAAAACAATTGTCGTTTCCACCCATGTGATGGATGAGGCGGCAAGATGCCAAAGGGCGGCGTTAATCTATAACGGCAACTTGATAGAAAATGACAGCCTGGAAAACCTGAAAGCAAAAACAAAAAACGGCAGCCTTGAGGAACTCTTTTTTAACGCGCGGAAAGCAGGTGATGCTCAATGAAGGGTCTTATTATCAGAATTGTCAGGCAGATGGGAAACGACAAGCGTACTTTAGCGCTGATACTTATAGCGCCGTTAGCAATCATAGGGTTTATTTACCTTCTGCTGGGTGAAAGTTCATATATGCCAAAGATTGCAGTTGATACAAACTTTCCTTCGGCAGTTACGGCAGAGTTAAAAAAACAGAAGGTGACCGTCACGGCAATAAGCAGCGAAGCAGATATTGACAGCCTTCTAAAAAACGATGAGGCCGATGCGGTTGTTACAATGGACAAAAGCGGTGTGCACATCAAAATGCTCGACGCAGGCAATACCAAGTCGGCCGGGATCACCAAAGCCTTCAAAGCGGCAATGGAAGGTATTAATCCGACGGGCAGTATCGAAATAACCTATTTATACGGTAACAGCAGTAAGACTTCATTTGACAGCTTTGGTTATGTGCTGCTTGGCGTCATCTCGTTTTTCTTCGTGTTTATCATTTCCGGGATATCATTTGTCCGTGAGCGGGAGAACGGAACACTGGAAAGGCTGATGACAACCCCTGTCCGGCGCTGGGAGGTGGTGGCGGGTTATACACTCGGGTTTGGGATATTCGCAGCGCTGCAAAGCTTGCTTGTTACCGTTTTTACAAAATATGTTTTGGGGATGGATTTTGCCGGTTCCGTTTTACTTGCCGTTATGCTGATGGTCCTTTTAGCCTTTACAGCGGTATCGTTGGGTGCCTTTGTTTCCATCTTTGCCAATAACGAGTTTCAGGTTATGCAGTTTATACCCATAGTCATTATTCCTCAAATGTTTTTCTCCGGCATTGTCCCCATCGAAACTTTCCCTTACGGGTTGGGCAAGCTTGCTTATATTATGCCTGTATACTACGGTTGTTCAGGGCTTCAGCATGTGCTGGTTCGCGGCTTTGGCATTGCGGAAATACAGAAATATATCTACATGCTGCTGGCGTTTATTCTCGTGCTCTTCGTACTGAACGTGATTGCGCTGAAAAAGTACAGACGGCTTTGACGGAGAAGAAGTTGAAGACGCTTGAAAAGAAGTGGAAAAGAAGTAGGAAAACGAAAAGAGACGATTTCTAAGCCATAACCTTAACCCCAACTTCTTCTCAACTTCTTCCCGCGACGCAGTCGCACTTCTCTACTGCTTCTCAAAAATAACACTTGACATTTCAGATTTTCGCTGTTAAAATACACCTACAACAAAGCAGAGCAGTTAAGGCAACCGCCTTTTGTTCTCACCTTCGGGGTTATGTCCGCCGCAGGTCAATACTTAACAAAGTGTAAATTGCTTTGTTTACTGTGTTGATTTATGCGGGGACGGTTAACAGCTGCCCCCGCTTTGATTTGTTTGAAAATGCATTTGGAGGTGCTTTAGTATCAGTAATAAGGAAATACAACTAAACGAGGACATCCGTGACAAAGAGATTAGGGTCGTTACGGACGACGGAGAACAGTTGGGGATAATGTCTTCCGCGCAAGCGCTAAAACTGGCGGAAGAAAAAAACCTTGATTTGGTCAAAATCGCGCCTCAGGCTGTTCCGCCTGTCTGCAAAATCATGGATTACGGCAAGTATCGTTTTGAACAGTCAAAAAGGGAAAAAGAAGCAAAGAAAAACCAGCGAATTGTGGAGATTAAGGAGATACGGCTTTCACTTAAAATCGATGTCCATGATTTTGATACAAAGGTTGATCACGCGAGAAAGTTCCTTCTCGGCGGGGACAAAGTTAAGGCTTCAATACGCTTCAGGGGGCGCGAAATGGCCCATCCGGGTATAGGCATTACCAACATGAACCGGTTTGCCGAAGCCTGTGCCGATATCGCAAACATTGAGAAACCGGCAAAGCTTGAAGGCCGCCAAATGCTGATGTTCCTTGCACCGAAGGCTGTCAAATAGAAATAAAATAGAAAAACCACAAGGAGGAAAAAAACAATGCCCAAAATTAAAACCCACAGCGGGGCAAAAAAGCGTTTTAAAATGTCCAAAACCGGCAAGCCTATCCGTTCACATGCTTATATGTCACATATCCTGACCAAAAAGAGCACAAAACGCAAGAGGAATTTGCGCAAGACCGCAGTGGCCGATGCGACCAATAAAAAGCAAATTAAGCGTTTAATTCCGTACAAATAAGCAAATATCGCGAAATTGTCAAAATAATGGAGGTAAATCACCATGGCTCGTGTAAAAGGTGCGATGATGACTCGCAAGAGAAGAAATAAAGTATTAAAACTCGCCAAGGGTTATTACGGTTCAAAAAGCAGACTCTTCAAAACCGCAAAACAGGCAGTTATGAAATCCGGCCAGTATGCATATATCGGACGCAAGCAAAACAAACGCAACTTCCGCCGCCTTTGGATTACCCGCATATCCGCAGCCGCGAAGTTAAACGGTATGAACTACTCAACCTTTATCAATGGCCTCAAGAAAGCCGATATCAGCTTAAACCGCAAAATGCTTTCTGAAATCGCCATTGCGGACCCTGCAGCATTTAAGGCGTTGGTCGAAAAGGTTAAAACAGTGAGTGCCTGATAATTATTTTATTGGAGAAGACAGAAAAAGCCGAAAGCAGCTTAACAGGCTTTTAACAATAAAACTCCGCATGGGCAGACTTAACGGTCTGCCCCTTTTATTATTTGTTGTTGATTTTTTACATATTTAATAATACTATATGAGTGGTTAGCGGGCGGGGCTTGCCCCCGCCGGGAAGCGATTGCGAAATATGGCTTCGCCATGAGAAGCAATTGAGAAGAAGTTGGAGTTCGACAGAGAAGCAGTTGGAGCCGATAGCAATGCGGTAGAGCATCGTACGAAAATGAAAAGGGCGAATTAACAAGGACCGTAACCCTATTCTTCTCCACATCTTCCCGCGGCGCAGCCGCACTTCTCAACCTCCTTCCAGTACTAATCCACTTCTTCCAAATAGAAACAGGCAAAGGCAGGTATTTATGGATAAAATAGAAAGCCGTTCAAATGATAAAATCAAGTTTGCATCACTGCTGAAAGAAAGCGCGAAGACAAGATGCGAAACCGGCCGTTTTCTGCTCGAAGGCGCGCGGCTTTGCAGCGATGCGGCCGAATGCGGGATAGAGATCTCACAAGCTTTTTTTACCGGGGAAGCAATCAAAAAATATGGCGGTTATATTAATATTATCGCAAAATCTTCACCGGAATGTTATGAAATAACGGAAGAAATCAGCTGCCGCCTTTCGGATACCAAGTCACCGCAAGGCGTATTTTGTGTTTGCAAAACACTTGACAAAGACGAAAACGGTAATAAAATAGACTTCAACGGAAAATATATTGCCTTGGAAAAAATACAGGATCCATCCAATTTCGGAGCAATATGCAGAACTGCGGAAGCGGTCGGAATTTCAGGACTCATTGTCAGCGAAGGATGCGACAGATACAACCCCAAAGCATTACGGGCGGCAATGGGCTCCTCGCTCCGCCTTCATATTGTTGAAACGGATGATTTGCCGGCACTATTGATTTTTGCGGTACAAAAGGGTATGCTAACAATAGCTTCTGTAATTTCGAAAGAAGCAATGGATATAAGCAAGCTCAAAGTCAGGAGCGGTGTCATCTGTGTTATAGGCAATGAAGGCTCCGGAATATCAAAAGAAACCCTCGATGCCTGCTCGGAAAAGGTAACAATCCCTATGAGGGGCAAAGCAGAGTCGCTTAACGCTTCCGCCGGTGCGGCGATAATAATGTGGGAGCTTTTAAGATGAATATTGACATGCGCGGTTATTGGGTCTGGCTGCAAGCCGGTCTCGGTATTCAGGGCAGAGCAGATGAAATTGTTGCTTCTTTCAGCTCGCCGAAAGAAATGTATGAGGCTGGTCCGACCGAATGGCGGCTTACGGGTGCGGTTACAAACAAACAAATCCAGCGCCTTCAAAGCTATTCACCGGAGCAGGCAGATAATATTGTGAAACAATGCGACAAAAATAGCTGGAAACTTATTACACCTGACTGCAGTGATTATCCGCAAATGCTTTTTAAATTAAAAAATTACCCTGTTGTTTTGTACACCTGGGGCGATTTGAGTTGTTTGACCGGTAAAATGGCCATAGCGGTTGTCGGAACGCGTTCCGCTTCCCCCTACAGTGTTGAAGTCGCGGGCAGGCTCAGCGCTTCCCTCGCAAGAGCAGGCGCGGTTGTCGTAAGCGGGGGCGCGCTCGGGGTTGACAGCGCGGCCCATACCGGTGCATTGTATGCCAACGGAAAAACCGTTGCCGTTTTGGGCTGCGGGCTTGGAGCGGATTACCTAATGCGCAACTTTGCCATGCGGTCTCAAATTGCCGAAAACGGCGCCGTGGTAAGCGAATATCCTCCGGATACGCAAGCACTGGGTCAAAATTTCCCCATTCGCAATCGGTTGATTTCGGGTTTAAGTTATGGTACGGTTGTTATTGAGGCCGGTGAAAGAAGCGGTTCGCTTATTACGGCAAGTTATGCCCTTGAGCAGGGTCGGGACGTTTTTGCTGTTCCGGGCAACATTATCAACTCCTCCTGCACAGGGACAAACAAACTGATACGGGACGGCGCGAAACCGGTGTTTTCCGCGGCGGATGTTCTTGAAGAATATGCTTTCAGATATCCCGAAATGGTTGATATTGAATTACTTGAAAGAACTCTTGAAGATGTTCCCTATTTTGTTGACGGCGTTCGAAGTAAAAAAAGATCTTCCGCCGTCAATGTTATAAAATCACTGCCGGCGCCGGTGCCAAAAAAGGCTTCTGCGCAGTTCCCCTCACAAAAAGCAGCGCCTCATATGCAAAAAAGGACTTTGCCGGAAAGCACAAGCGAAAACACCCGGCTTGTTTATTCAAAGTTTTCAACGGAGCCGATTCACATCGATGATATAGTCCGGGCATCGGGACTTGAACCGGCCGGGGTATTCACCGCGCTGACAGAACTTGAGATTTACGGCTTTATAGCCTTGACATCCGGCAAAAGATATGTATTAATGTAATACTGTTTACAGTATTCAAAGACAGGGTAAATTTTTATTTAGGAGCTTGAAATGTCAAAATTAGTTATTGTGGAATCTCCCGCAAAGGCAAAAACAATTAAAAAGTATTTAGGTTCCGGTTACGAAGTAACCGCTTCTATGGGTCATGTGCGCGATTTGCCCGCGGCAAAGCTCAGTATTGACGTTAACAATGACTTCGCGCCCAAATATGCGATTGTCAAGGGTAAGGAAAAACTCGTAAAAGAATTGAAGGAGAAAGTAAGCAAAAGCGATCAAGTTATTCTTGCCACCGACCCCGACCGGGAGGGAGAAGCAATATCATGGCATCTTGCCGAACTGCTGGGGCTGGATTTAAAAATCGCCAACCGGGTAACTTTTAACGAAATAACAAAAACTGGTATCGGCAACGGAATGAAAAATCCTCACTTGGTGGATATGGATTTGGTAAATGCGCAACAGGCCCGCCGTATACTCGACCGTCTTGTCGGTTACCGGCTAAGCCCTTTTATTTCACAAAAAATTCGAAGAGGTCTTTCTGCCGGACGCGTTCAAAGCGTCGCGGTAAGGCTCATTGTTGACAGAGAAAACGAAATAAGAGCATTTGTTCCCGATGAATATTGGAGTTTGGATGCCAAACTGACAACAAAGACAGGGAATGTTTTTTCCGCAGCATTTTTCGGTGATGAAACAGGTAAGGTTAAGGTTGTAAACAAGACACAAGCAGATGGGTATCTTGCCCGCTTGGAAGGTGCGGATTACAGTGTTAAATCCGTTAAAAAAGGAACACGGAAGAAAAGCCCTGCTCCGCCATTTATAACATCGACGCTTCAGCAGGAAGCATCCAGAAGATTGGGTTTTCAGGCACAAAGAACAATGAAAGCGGCACAGGAATTGTATGAGGGCGTTGACATCGCCGGTATAGGCACAACGGGTTTGATTACATACATGAGAACCGACTCGCTTCGTATTTCCGATGAGTCGAGAACGCAAGGCAACGAATATATAACCGGAACATTCGGCTCCGATTATCTGCCGGAGAAACCGCGCTACTATAAATCCCGCTCGAATGCGCAGGACGCACACGAGGCCATCCGTCCGTCGATACCTTCGATTACACCCGAACAGGCAAAAGCCAGCCTGACCTCGGATCAGTACAAACTTTATAATTTGATATGGAAACGTTTCATGGCAAGCCTTATGGCAGACTGCCTTCAGGCAACCGTAAAGGCCGAAATCGAAGCGGCGGTAAAAGCCGATGCAGCGAAAGGCCGCTTTTGTATTTTCAACGCATCCGGTTATTCGGTGGTTTTCGACGGCTTTACAAAGCTTTATGAAGAGATGACCGATGACGATGAAAAAGAAGGCGATAAACTGCCGGAGCTTAAAGAGAAGGACGCTTTAAAACTCAAAGAACTGCTCGCGAACCAGCATTTTACACAGCCGCCTTCACGCTTCACCGAAGCAACGCTGATTAAGGAACTCGAGGAAAACGGAATTGGCCGGCCGAGTACATACGCTGCTATTATAACAACAATCATTAAGCGGGAATATGTTCTGCGCAATGCAAAGCTTTTAAATCCGACAGAACTCGGCGAAAAAACAACCGGTTTATTAAAGGATCATTTTGAGAAAATAGTGAATACCAAGTTTACAGCTCAGATGGAAACCTCTCTTGACGAAGTTGAAAAGGGCAATGAAGATTACATAAAAATGCTGCATGAGTTCTATGATGATTTTGAAACCACTCTAAAAAAAGCCAGAGAAGATATGAGCGGGGAAAAAATTCAACTGGAACAGGATGTTACAGACATTCCCTGTGAAAAATGCGGAAAGATGATGGTGGTAAAAATTGGCCGTTTCGGGCGGTTCCTCGCTTGTCCCGGCTACCCCGAATGCAAAAATGCCAAGCCTCTTATACTTGAAACGGGCGCCGGATGCCCGATGTGCGGTTCGAAGGTTGTTGAAAAAAAATCAAAGAAGGGTTATACTTTTTATGGTTGCGAAAGCTGGCCGGAATGCAAGTTTATAACATGGGATAAACCAACCAAAGAAGTCTGTCCCAAATGCGGCAAGTCGCTGTTTTCAAGAAAAGGCGGAATGGTTGTTTGCCTGAACGAGGGCTGCGGCTATGAAACTAAAGCAGAGCGCAAGTCAAAGAAATCGGGCGACGGGCAGGAAGAGAAATGAGCGAAGTCCTGGTTATAGGCGGCGGGTTTGCGGGTGTTGAGGCAGCCTGGCAGGTGGCAAAAGCAGGCATCAGCGTTACTTTGGCCGAAATGAAGCCATATAAATTTTCCCCCGCGCACAAGTCGGAAGGCTTAGCGGAGCTTGTTTGCTCAAACTCATTCAAAGCCTTAAGAATTGCTTCCGCGGCCGGAATGCTGAAGGCGGAAATGGAACTTCTGGGGTCTCTGTGCGTTGAGTGTGCAAAAGAATGTGCCGTACCGGCAGGCGGAGCCCTTGCTGTCGACAGAGATGTATTCACCTGTAAGGTTACCGAAAAAATCGAAAGTGAACCGCTGATAACGCTTGTAAGGCGTGAGGTTACACAAATCCCGGCAGAAGGGATTGTTATTGTGGCTGCGGGTCCTCTCGCGTCTGATTCTTTAGCGAAAAACATAAGCTCTCTTTGCGGCGGGGCACTGAGTTTTTTTGATGCGGCGGCACCTATTGTTACAGCGGAAAGTATAGATATGAGCTGTGCCTTCAGTCAGTCGCGTTACGACAGAGGCGGCGATGATTATATAAACTGCCCCCTGAACAAAGAGGAATATGAAGCGTTCCATGAGGCGCTTGTTCAGGCGGAGAGTGCAGAAATGCATGAGTTTGACAAGAAAAAGGATGTTTACGAGGGATGTATGCCCATTGAGGTTATGGCAGCCAGAGGGCTCGATACAATCCGTTTCGGCCCGCTTCGCCCGGTAGGACTGCGGGATCCGGGAACAGGGCACCGTCCTTGGGCGGTTATGCAGCTGAGACGCGAAAATTATGCGGGAACGCTGCTCAATCTTGTCGGTTTTCAGACAAATCTTAAATTCAGCGAACAAAAAAGAGTTTTTTCGATGATCCCCGCACTTAAAAAAGCGGAATTTATCAGGTATGGAGTTATGCACCGAAACACTTTTATTGATTCACCCCGGCTCTTAAATGCGGATTTCAGGTTCAAGCAAAGAGCGAATCTGTTTTTTGCAGGACAGATAACCGGTGTCGAGGGTTATATGGAATCCGCCGCTTCGGGCATTTTAGCGGGAATAAACGCAGCAAAAAAAATTAACCGCAAAGAACCGTTTATCATGCCAAAGGAAACCATGCTCGGCGCTCTTTCGGCTTATATAAGCTCCGAGGATGTCAGGGACTTTCAGCCAATGGGTGCTAATTTCGGAATTCTGCCGCCTCTCGAAGAAAATATCAGAGATAAAAAGCAGCGGTACGAAGCATTGGCAAAACGGGGGTTAAACATGGTTGCGGAGGGAATAAAAAATGCGGATCATCGTTGACGCTTTCGGAGGGGATAACGCCCCGCTTGAAATATTAAAGGGCTGCGAGCTGGCCGTAAAAGAACTCGGGGTTGAGATACTGCTGACCGGCAGCGAAAAAGAAATAAAAAAGTGCGCTGCGGCAAACGGAATAAGCCTTGCTTCTATGTTTATTAAAGAAGCGCCTGATATTATGCTGATGACAGACCATCCTGCCGATATACTAAAAGGAAAAGGCAATACTTCATTGGCGGTCGGGCTCAAAGCGCTTGCCGGGCATGAAGGCTCCGCGTTTGTAAGCGCGGGTTCAACCGGAGCGCTTGTTATGGGCGCCACATTTATTGTCAAACGTATCAAAGGGATAAAACGGGCAGCCATCGCCGCCATCATGCCTGCCAACAGCGGACCTGTTATGCTGATAGACATGGGTGCGAATGTAGACTGTGCTGCGGAGTATCTCCATCAATTCGCTGTAATGGGAGATATTTATATGAAAAAGGTTATGGGCTTTCCTTCACCGAGAATAGGGCTTGCCAATATCGGGACAGAAGAAACCAAGGGAGGAAAGCTGCAGCTGGAAGCTTATGAACTGATGAAAAACGCAAGCTACAATTTTATCGGCAACGTGGAGGCAAGAGAAATTCCCTTCGGCGGCTGCGAGGTAATTGTAGCGGACGGATTTACGGGTAATATAATTCTGAAAATGTTTGAAGGGGTTGCCGGCGCGATAATGGCGAATCTCAAGACAATCTACAAAAAAAATATATTTACCAAATTTTCGGCGCTTATTATAAAAGGAGGACTGACGGAATTTAAAAATAAAATGGATTACACCGAATTTGGGGGAGCACCGCTTATGGGTGTTAACGGCGCGGTTATAAAAGCGCATGGCTCCTCAAACGCGAAAGCGATTAAAAATGCGGTGAGGCAGGCGAAAATTTTCGCCGAGCAGGATGTGGTTAAAGCAATCACGGACAGTATCAATTAAATTATTAATATACCTGAAAAATATCAACTTGAACCGGAGGATCTTATATGGTTTTAGAAAAAGTAATTACCTTTATTTCGGAGCAGTTTTTGATTGAAGAAGAAAATGTCAGCGAAGATACGACATTTGATGAACTCGGCGCCGACGAAGATGATATCAATGAACTTGTCCACGCCGTTGAAGGCGAATTTGAAATTAAACTGCACGAAGACGAAATTATCAGAATTTCCGATGTTTCGGATTTGGTCAGCATTATCGAAACTGCGATTGCATTGGCGGAATAATACAGAAGATGGTCTTCAGAAATGGTTGGCCGGAGGTTAAGATGCAACCCGATTTAAAAAGCTTTCAAAAAATAATCGATTATAAATTTAAGAATAAAGCATTGCTTGAAAGGGCTCTCTCCCACTCCTCTTTTGTCAATGAGCGGCAAAACGGTGGTGAAAGCAATGAACGGCTTGAATTTTTAGGAGACTCGGTGTTGGGCTTTATTGCCGCTGAACACTATTTTTTACACTATACCGGTATGCCCGAAGGCGAACTGACAAAACTTCGGGCGGCAACGGTTTGTGAAGCATCCCTTTGCTGCTTTGCAAAGGAACTTGATTTAGGAGTTTATTTATTTCTTGGACGGGGTGAACTTGTTACGGGAGGGATGGAACGGCCGTCAATTCTTGCGGATGCTTTTGAAGCTGTTTTGGCCGCAATTTACCTTGACGGCGGAATTGACGAAGCAAGGCGGTTTGTCCTCAGGTTCATAAAAGACGCTGCAAAAAAATCTGATTCCTTCAAAGATTACAAGACTATCCTGCAAGAGGTCATCCAGAAAAATCCCGAAGAAAGTGTGGAGTATGTTTTAACTGCCGAGAGCGGTCCCGATCACAATAAAAGTTTTCTTGTTGAGGTTCATTTAAACAGCAATATAATAGGAAAAGGCACCGGAAAAAGCAAAAAGATTGCCGAGCAAGAAGCTGCAAAGGAAGCTCTTTCCTTGATGGGACTTTAAAACACGGAAATATTGAAATCGGGTGTTATGAAAACTTTGAAACATATGAATGTCGCATTATTCGTTCCCCATGAAGGATGCCCGCAGCAATGCAGCTTTTGCAACCAGCGAAGTATTTCCGGACAAAACCGAAGGCTTACCGCCAAGGATATTGAGCAAGCGGTTAAAACCGCTTGCTGTTATAAAAGTCCGAATTCGGGAATGAAAAGGGAGATTGCGTTTTTCGGAGGAAGCTTTACGGCAATCGGGAAGGAATATATGCTGGAGCTTTTGAAAGCTGCGGCTGTTTATATAGACGGAAAACATTTTACGGGTATCCGTATTTCCACAAGACCGGATGCAATAAATACAGAGATATGTGATTTACTAAAAAAATACGGTGTCAGCGCAGTCGAACTTGGCGCGCAGAGTATGGACGACAGAGTTCTTGCGCTTAACCGCAGAGGCCATACGGTGAAGGACATTGTTTATTCCTCGGAACTCGTTGCACGCTGGGGGTTCGAACTGGGACTGCAGATGATGACAGGGCTTAACGGATCCTCACCGGAGGAAAGCACTGCAACAGCGCGTAAAATTATTGAGTTGAAGCCGAAAACGGTAAGAATATACCCCACGGTTGTTTTAAAAGGAACTCCCCTTGCTGAACTTTTAGCTGCCGGTGAGTACGCACCGCAGCCGCTTGATGAGGCGGTTTCGCTTTGCGGAGAATTATTGGAAATGTTCTTTGATAAAGGCATCGAGGTTATCCGCCTGGGGCTTCATTCCGGCGGAGATGTCGAGAATGGTTATCTTGCGGGGCCTTATCATCCGGCGTTCCGGGAGCTTTGTGAGGGTGAAATATATTTGAAAAAAGCCAGAACTGCGTTGCGGGCGGCAATGATAAACTGTGGTGCCGCACATCTTTATGTGGCCGAAAACGCCGTTTCGCAAATGACAGGACAAAAACGCGTAAATCTTGATATTCTAAGAACGGAAGGCTACGAATGCAGCGTTATCCCCTTTTGCGGTTATAAAAAATATCAGGTATCCGCAAGTATATAATATACGTTCAAAATGGGCAACCAAAAACTGAAAGCAAGGAAAATAAAAAATGACATTAAAGGCACTTGAAATGCAGGGGTTTAAATCCTTCCCGGATAAAACGATTTTACTGTTCGGGAAAGGAATAACATCCGTCATCGGACCCAACGGGTCAGGGAAAAGCAACATTTCCGATGCTGTAAGATGGGTTTTGGGCGAGCAGTCCACAAAAAATCTGCGCGGTGCAAAAATGGAGGATGTTGTTTTCAGCGGTACGGGTGTTCGTAAAGCGCTCGGATTTGCCGAGGTGACGCTGCGCCTTGATAATACGGATAAAACCCTTCACTGCGATACGGATGAGGTTGCGGTAACCCGCCGCTATTATCGATCGGGCGAGAGTGAATATGTTTTAAATGGAGATATCGTAAGGCTTAAAGATGTTTTTGAGCTTTTTATGGATACGGGGCTTGGCAAGGACGGCTATTCGCTCGTCAGCCAGGGACGTATTGCCGATCTGATTTCAGCCAAATCCGCTCAGCGCCGTGAAATGCTTGAGGAAGCGGCGGGAATTTCGCATTTTCGTTACCGCCGTAACGATGCGACAAGACGATTAACTCAAGCGGAAGAAAACTTAATCCGCCTGCGTGATATTTTCAGTGAACTTGAGAGCAGAGTAGGCCCCTTGAAAACACAAAGCGAAAAGGCTCAAAAATTCCTTGTTCTTTCGCAGGATAAAAAGGATCTTGAAATCGGCCTATGGCTGCATTCAATTGAAAAATCCAAACTCGGGTTAAAGGAACAGGAGCATAAACTCTCTCTTGCCTCAACTCAATATGAGGAAACACATACCGAGCTCGAAAATATTGAACAGGAAATTGAGGAGCTTATCGCGGGCGGGCAGAAAATCACCCTTCATATTGAAGAAATTCGCCAAAGCTCGGCATCCCTTGAAGAGGAAGCTGTTCAAATAGAAGGGCTGATTGCGGTTGAGAACAATACAATCGAGCATAACAATCAAGCCATTGAGCGGATAACGCGCGATATGGAGCAGGCAGCAGGAACGGAGCAGCATCTTGACAATCAGATAAAAGAAGCTGTCTGCGAGATTGACGCCCTTATAGAAAAAATCAGGCTAAAAAGGCTTGATTTGGAAAATGCTTCGGAAAACATCAGCGGAGTTAAACAGGAAAACCTTGAATTTGCCGATAAAGCCGCAGCGCTTTCACACAAAATAGCCGAATTGACTGCAGAAGCTTCAAACAACAGAATCGAATTATCCACAGCTGTATCTTCTAAGGAAGAGGTTTCGGCAAGAATCGGTACGGTTGACGAGGTTATTTCATCCCGCTTGGGACTGCTTGATGAGCTTACAAAAAACAGCACAGTCTGCAAAGCAGAACTTGAGAAGTGCCGGGAAAATGTCAAAGGTCTGATGAATTCCGTTTCCGGCTATAATCTCAGGGTGCAATCGCGCCATGAAAAGGCCGAAAAGCTAAAAAAAGAACTTGACAATTTCAACTTGGATATTCATCAGAAAAACGCAAGAGCAAAAATGCTTGATGATTTGGAAAAGAATATGGAAGGGTATTCGGGCAGTGTAAAGGCCGTCATACGGGAGTCAAAACGGGGAACCCTTCGCGGGATTCATGGCACCGTATCCCAGCTTGTTTCGGTTAAGGACGAATATTCGATAGCAATCGAAACAGCGCTCGGCCCCGCTGTTCAAAATATAATAACGGATAATGAAAACGATGCGAAGAGGGCAATAAACTTTTTGAAAGAAAGCAGGGAAGGCCGTGCAACCTTTCTGCCGCTTACTTCTATACGCGTAAAGGACATGACCGAAAAAGGTCTTGAAAGCTGCCCGGGGTTTGTAAATATCGCGCACAAGCTTTTAGAATATGATCCGAAGTATACAGATGTCATCAAATCACTTTTGGCGCGAACCGCGGTTGCTGACAATATGGACAATGCAATTGCCATTGCAAAAAAATATGACTACAGAGTAAGAATTGTTACGCTTGACGGACAGGTCATCAATGCCGGCGGTTCAATGACGGGCGGGTCAAGAGGACAAAACGCGGGTATTTTAAGCCGTGCAAACGAAATTGAAAAGATTAAAGAAACCGTTGCCGGCCTTCAAAAAAAGTTTGAGCAAATGCAGGACGAGTACAAAGCAGTCAGCATAGAATTATCCGGAGCCGAAGCTGAATTGGACGGGGCTCAGGCTGATTTGGCAAGGGCGCAGGAGGAAACCATTCGCAAGGAAAGCGAATTTGAATTGATCAGCGGACGTATCGAAACAGCGAATATGGCCGTTTCGGAACTTGAAAATGAAAAGGTTACTGCGTACAAACGAATTGAAAGTTTATCGGTTTCAATAGAGAAGTCACAAGAAATAATTGCCAAGCTTGACGCCGGAATTGAAGGTTTGCAGGATGAAATGAATGCCCTCAAGCAAGTACGGGAAAAAATAGAATCCCGCCGCGATGAGTTTGTTGAGGCAGAATCAAAAATCAATATGGAAATACTGGCCGCACAAAAGGACATGGAAGCAAAGGAAGAAGCTGTCGCGTTACTTAACCGCCGGAGAGCCTCACATGAAGGAAGACTCGGCAACTTAAATGATGAGATAAGCGCAATTGCACAAAATAATCTGGAAATAAAAGAAAAAATCGCGAAAATGTTTGAACAGACTGCCTCATTAAGAAAGCAGAGCAGTGTTTCGAAGGAGCAGGTCGGCAAGCTTGTTGAGAACCGCAGTGAACTGGAGGCAAAAAACTCGGCGCTTCGCGCACGGGAGAGAACGAAGAACGACGAAAAAGAAAAATTAGGCGGAGAACTCGCAAGGCTTGAGGAACGCAAAGCGGCTCTCGAGAGGGAGCTTGATGAATCTCAAAATAAGCTTTATGACGAATATCAGTTAACCCGCCGCGAGGCGGAAGATTTAAAGATAGTCATTGAAGAACCGGCGAAGGCTCAGCGTACCCTTATGGAAATCCGAAATAAAATCCGCGCACTCGGGAGTGTAAATGTTGGTGCTGTGGAAGAATATAAAGAGGTTTCCGAACGTTACGAGTACCTTGGCGTGCAAATTAAGGATATTGAGCAGTCAAGAGATGAGCTTTACCGGCTTATCGGGGAGTTAACCGGCAAAATGGCAGAGCGTTTCAGAGAACAGTTCTCGAAAATCAACAGCCATTTCGGCGAGACCTTCGCAGAGCTCTTTAACGGCGGTAAAGCAGAACTTGTGTTGGAAAATCATGTTGATGTTTTAGAGTGCAATATTGACATTAAGGTACAGCCGCCCGGTAAAAATGTTCAGAATATCGATTTGCTTTCCGGCGGAGAAAAAGGCCTTTCGGCGATTGCCCTGCTGTTTGCGATTCTAAAGGTTACACCCTCCCCGTTCTGCATTTTTGACGAGGTTGAAGCCGCGCTTGATGAAAACAATGTTGATCTTTTTGCAAAATATGTAAGGCGTATGACAAAAAACACACAATTCATTCTTATCACACATCGGCGCGGAACCATGGAGGAAGCGGATGTTCTATACGGTGTTACAATGCAGGAGGAGGGCGTTTCCAAACTGCTTGAATTAAAAACCGCAGAGATGGCAAAAAAGCTGGGGATAACATAACGGCATATTAGCAGGTGAGAACAAACAATATTTTAAGGAGTTTTATGATGGAAGCAAAGTATTCAATAACAAAGTATCACGACGCGGCACAGGTTACAAAGGAACTGGACGAGCTTATAAAAAAACCTATTTACACCATTAAACCAGATGCATTAAAAGTTTATGAGGATGAATATTACGGTAAAAAGTGCCTAAAATCAAAGGAAATGATTGAGCAGGCAAAACAGATTATCCCCGGCGGAGTCCAGCATAATCTTGCCTTCAACTATCCGTTCCCGCTTGTTTTCACAAAAGCGGAAGGAGCATACTTGTATGATGTCGACGGCAACCGCTACCTTGATTTTATTCAGGCCGGCGGCCCGACTGTTTTAGGAAGCAATCCGCCGGAGATCAGGGAAAAGGTAATCGAACTGCTTAACACCTGCGGCCCTTCGACCGGTCTCTTTCACGAATATGAGTATAAACTCGCAAAAAAGATACATGACTGCATTAAAACTGTCGAAATGTTCAGAATGCTCGGTTCGGGGACAGAAGGCTGTATGGTCGCTATCAGAGTCGCCCGCCTTGCGACAAAGAATAAGAATATCATAAAAATGGGCGGGGCCTATCATGGCTGGAGTGATCAGCTTGCTTACGGAATTCGTATACCCGGTTCAAAATGGACACAGGCAAGCGGAGTGCCGCACTACATCTTCAAACATACGCAGGAGTTTTTTCCGAATGATCTCAAAGATTTGGAGCGTAAACTAAGAGCAAACCGGTTCAAAGGCGGAACAGCGGCTGTTTTTATAGAGCCCGTCGGTCCCGAGAGCGGAACAAGGCCGCTTGACTTCAACTTTAACAAGGGTGTTGAAGCGCTTTGCCGAAAGTATGGCGCACTTTTAATATTTGATGAGGTTGTTACAGCCTTTCGTATCGGTATGGGCGGGGCGCAGGGGTATTTCGGCGTTTCGCCGGATTTGACGGTTTTCGGCAAAGTAGTTGCGGGCGGATATCCTGGTGCCGGCGGTATCGGCGGTAAACAGGAATATATGAAATATCTGGCGGCCGGGATTTCGGGCGGCGACAAACACAAGAAGGCTCTTGTCGGCGGAACCATGGCGGCAACCCCGATCAGCTGTGTGGCGGGCTACCATACGCTATGTGAAATGGAAAAGCAAAACGCTTGCGAAAAAGCCGGACTCATGGGCGATCGCCTGACTGCCGGACTAAAGGAACTGATTAAAAAATATAACCTTCCTTTCGTTGCTTTCAACCAAGGTTCAATTTGCCACCTTGAAACGGTGGGCACTATGCATTTTTCGATTAATTGGAAAAAGCCTTGGACAATACCAAAGGTAATAAAGATAACATCGGAGCGTAAAAAAGAGATGGAGCATATGGGTGCGGCTTATATGGCGGAAGGTCTTGTGACACTTGCCGGCAGCCGCTTATATACAAGTGCGGCATATACCGAGGAAATGATAGACGAGGCACTTGCGAGTTTTGACAGAGTTTTCGCAAATGTCGGAATAAAAAATTAACCGTATGAAACGAAGGGGCGCAAATGGATATCAATAAAGCAAAACAGCAGGTTATCGACGCAGGCAAACGGTTAGTGAATCAAGGGCTCATTTCCCGCACATGGGGAAATGTCAGTTGCCGCATTGACGGTAAAAGCTTTGTTATAACGCCGAGCGGAAAACCTTATGAAATGCTGACACCGGAGCAAATTGTTTTGGTCAGGATTGATACGCTTGAATATGACGGAGAGGTAAAACCCTCATCCGAAAAGGGTGTGCACGCTGAAGTATACAAAACGCATCCCGATATGAACTTTGTCATACACACACATCAAAAAAGCGCCTCCGTTATCAGCGCTTTGGGCAATGATATTAAAAATTTATCTCCGGAAGCGGCCGAACTTATCGGCAAAGACATCCCATTAGCTAAGTACGGGCTGCCCGGCACAAAAACACTGATGAAAGGTGTCGCTGACGCCCTTGAGCGCTCGAATTCAAAGGCGCTGATCATGGCGCATCACGGCACACTGTGCTTCGGCAAGGATAGCAGCAGCGCATTTGAAACAGCACTGCTGCTGGAACAGATTTGTGACCGGTATATTTTTGAGCGGTATAAAAATGAATACGGTGTTGAAATAAGCGACATGGGTCAATTTGCTGTGGGAATGGCCGAAAAAGCAATCGGCGCAAATGGCATTGAATTTTCGCAGACAGCCGAATACACCAGCTGCCGGGATGAAGGCAATTTTATTCTCAGCATATCGGACGAAAGTAAAAAGCCCGTTGCCGTGGACATTCAAACCGGCAAAGCGCTGAATGGAGAAGACCTCCCCGCGGAGGCGGCACTGCACAATATTATATATCTTAAAAGAAACGATATTAATGTCATCCTTCATTCCCGCAAGAGCGAACTGGTTGCTGTCTCCTGTCACGGCGAAACAGTTAAACCGCAGGTTGACGATTTCGCGCAGATAGTCGGCGCCGATGTCCGCTGCGCGGAATTTGATGAAAAGAATCCGGACAAAACCGCCGATCTCTGCGCCAAAGCAATGAAAGGCAGGCATGCGCTGCTGGTTAAAAACGGCGGAGCTCTTTGCTGCGGCCGAAACGAGAGTGACGCACGGGCTGTCGAGATGATAATTGAAAAAAACTGCCTGGCCTTTTTGGGGGATTTGCTTTTCAAGGTTTATGAGCCGATAACGCCGCTGCATTCGCATTTAATGAGATATGTTTATTTAAAAAAATACTCAAAACAGGCGGAGTAAACAGATTTGCGGTTGCCCGCCCGGTTTTATTTATTGGCATCGTATTGACAGAAACATTTACCTGTGTTACAATCTCAATCGACAATTAAATCTTTTGCGGTTGCCGTTAATGCTAACGGCACAAAAGGGAATACGGTGAAATACCGTGACAGCCCCCGCTACTGTATGACGGACAAAGCCTTTTATTCATGTCACTGATAAAATCGGGAAGACAAAAGGCCGAGGAAGAAGTCGAGTCAGGAGACCTGCCGCAAACGATGATTTCAAAACTTTCGGTGGGAAAGCTGTTGATTCGTAAACATACGGTATATCCGTATGAATATGACATTAAAAGCCGCGAGCCGAAAGGTCCGCGGTTTTTTATTTTGAAAGGATGGTAAACATGAAAAAAACAACCAAACTCACAGCAGTACTCCTCGCGCTCGTTATTTCCTTCACCTGCCTCGTCCCGGCGTTCGCCTACACACCCGAGCAAATGACCGGCTCTCTGTCCCAATGGCTGCCAAAAAACATCTCTGTATCCGAAGTTGGCGCAAATAAAATCGACTTTTACCTGGACTGGACCGTATTCGCGATGGCACGCAGCGGAAATGACGGTTTCAATGAGGATTACGCGAATTATATCGGTGCGGCTGTTAAGGCGAATGCAGCTGACTTTACACTTGCCGACAATGCAAGAATAGCGTTTTCAGCGATGGCTGTCGGACTTAACCCGAAAAATATCGGTGGAGTTAACCTTATCAAGGCTGTTTCCGGGGCGGATTTAAGTGCCGAAACAAAAACAGTGCCGGCTGCGTTTGCTCTGATTGTTCTTGATTCCCGGGGCTATCTTGCCTTTTCCCAAAGAAAGGAACTGAAAAGCCTTCTTCTAAGCGCCCAACGCAGCGACGGCGGATTCAATTACATGATTAAAGATACGGGCGGCTATACTACTGCGAGTGATGTCGACTCAACTGCGATAGTATTACAGGCACTTGCGCCCTATAAAAGAAACTCGGTTGTTTCAACTGCAATAGACAAAGCGCTGGTATATCTTCAATCTCAAATTCTTACGGACGGCGGTTACGGTTCCTGGGGAACCGGCAGCGCGGAAAGCACTTCCCAGGTATTAACGGCACTCAGCGCACTTAAAATCAACCCGCTGTCTTCAGAATATATTGCCGCTTCCGGAAAAAATATACTTGACTCCCTCTCGGGATATATAAATAACGACGGTGGCGGCCGCTGCTGGAACAACTCGTCGGATATTATGACCTCATACCAGATGCTTTACGGCTTGAGCGCTTACAGCAGATATCAAACCGGCAGTGCGTCGCTATATAATATGACGGATTCAGCCGGAGGGCTGAGCGTGCTGTACCTTCCGATTTGGAGAACCTTGGTGCTTTCTTTTTCATGATTTATACTAATTCACGATTAAAAAACCTCTAAAAAACCAAGCAAAAGCTTTGATTCATACTATTCGCCATTTTAATGCAGAATAGTATTATGGGGTTTTATGCGGATTTTTCAGTTAGGCTTTTATGAGTAATTAGTATTACCGGTCATTTGTTAACCGCCCGGCAGCTGCCTTCAAAGAATTCATTTTGGCAGCCTGTCACAGCGGTGTTTGAAACCGTAACAGTGAATACCATGCTGCCGACAATTTAGGCGGCTGTGAAAGAAGGCATAATTTAAATGAAAATCAAAATTGTATCCGCAATTATTCTAATGCTTTTTCTCTTTGGGTGCGCAGGTCCCGCAGGCATTGGGGAGCAAAGCACCGCTGCGGATGCCGGTAGTGCGGCAAACACACCCAACGGTACAAACAAAAGCAGCACTGAGGCGGCAAAGCCCGCGGGTACCACCGTACCGCAGACAACGATTCTCCCCGGCAACACGGTTCAGCTCTATATCAGCTGCATAAACGCGGTCAAATACGGCAAAAGGAATGATCCGGGTTATGACAAAATTATCCCCGAAGACGGAGTCATTCTGGACACCACAGCAGAACTTCAAGAAAAGGATACCGTATTATCACTGCTCAAAAGGGTTTTGCAAGAGAAGGGAATTACCCTGCAAAATAAAAGAAGTTATATCGAGGGAATAGGCGGACTGAAAGATTCTGTCTGCGGCGGCACCAGCGGATGGCTTTACAGCGTGAACGGCGTTTTCCCCGGATATGGAAGCGATCAATATAGTCTAAAAAGCGGCGATGAAATCAAGTTTCTTTACAGCGTTGAAAGTGGAGATGTAACAGACCTTTCGGCTTGGAACTGATTGAAATATCAACCCTGCTGAAAAGCAAAAAGGAGGAACCGATGATGGCGGAAGGCCTTATCCATTTGTATTGCGGCGACGGCAAGGGTAAAACCACCGCCGCCCTTGGGTTGGCTTTACGCTTCGCCGGTACCGGCAAAAAGATTCTTATTGTGCAGTTTTTCAAAACCATGGACTCGTCCGAACTGATAAGCCTTCAAAAAATACCCGAAATTGAAGTTTGCAGAAACACCGTTAAATTCAGCTTCTTCGATGAGATGAATGACAAGCAGCTTGAGGCGGTAACCAAGGAAAACAACCGCAATCTATCCCTTGCGGCAGAAAGAATGAATTCCGGCCAATGCGACATGCTGATTCTCGACGAAATTGCGGGTTGCTATAACTATAATCTTATCGACAGGGAAGCTGTTGACCGGCTGATTAAACAAAAACGATCCGACATGGAGCTTGTGCTGACGGGAATCTACCCTCCCGAGAGTTTTGTTGCCGCCGCGGACTATATAACCCAAATGACCTGTCTGCGCCATCCTTTTGAAAAAGGCATTCCCGCAAGGCGGGGGATAGAGTTTTAAAATAATCTATCCCGGATTGCAACGCCGGTTGCGGAAAAATATAAAAAGAGTTGAATACCCAGGAAAAATAACATATAATCATAACAGGCTGAATTTTATTACTGATAAATTTTGCCTGTTATGCTTTTATCTGTGAAAGGAGAAACTTATGAAAATCAAATCCTGTTTTTTCAAAAAAACGACAGCAGTTATCTTGACAGCGGTGATGCTGGTTTCCTTTGTTCCCTTGTCCGCCGGCGCGGCGGACATTGACTACACCATAGTCAACCCATATGCAAATGTTAACTGGAGCACAACCGGCCAATACAAAGCGAACCTTCATACCCACTCGATTGTAAGCGACGGCGGTGCTGATTTTAACGCTATGATCGAAAAGCATTACGAACTCGGTTATGATATTTTAGGGATGACCGACCATGCGACGGTTGACAGAAGCTGGACAAAGGTCAATACAAACCCCGGTATTACCTTTGCAATGAATATTGACACCGGCGGTTCGAATCCAACACCGCTTACTGAGGCGCGATATGCTGAAATAACCAATGGTGTTGGCAGGGACGGCAGAGGCATGCTCAGGGTCCCCTTCGGTATTGAACACAATGCCGCGGCGTTAAACAACACCCATGTCAACAGTTTCTTTTGTGATTACGGTGACGGATATCTAGGCGGAACAAGCTATTACGACCAAATTCTCAAGGGCGTCGGAGACGCGGGCGGCGTTTGCTTTATCAACCATCCCGGCGAATATACCGGCGCAAAAAAAGACAGCCCGAATGATGCTTATGACACAAGTAATCCCTATTATGACTACATTGTCAAAAAATACACAAAGCTTTTTAAAACCTACGATAACTGCCTCGGTATGGAGTTCATCAACAAGAATGATGACCGGACGAAGAATGACCGCAAGCTTTGGGACCTTCTGCTGGCAAATGTGGTGCCTTCGGGAAGAAACATCTTTGCTTTCGGCGACAGCGATGCGCACAGCCTTACCGCGGTTGACACCAACTGGGAAATTTTTTGCATGCCTTCGAACACGGCTGAAAACCTGAGAAGCTCTATGGAGACGGGCGCCTTTTTCGCAGCCAGCCACAACATCAAAAATCCGGTTGAGGTTGCCCGGCTTGAAGCTGAAACCGGTCTCGTTTTAGGTGCTGAATGGGCGGCGGTAAACGGTGTTGCCGCACCGAAAGTAACAAATATAGCCGTTGACGAACAGGCGGATACAATCGCGATAACCGCGGTCAACCAAAAGACAATTCACTGGATTGCAAACGGAGAAGTTATCTGCGTCGGCGGGACGATTGACCTTGATAATTATTCGGACAAGATTGGCAGTTATGTCCGGGCGGAGATTTGGGGCGAGGGCGGCATTCTATATGCCCAGCCGTTTATGCTTCAATATACCGGTGCGCCTGCGGAAAAAGACTTCTTTTTCTTTGACTTCGGCAGCATACTCAATTTTATTGAGAAGATTTTCTACAGTGTTGTCAAATACTCCTTTGTATTGTCCAAACTTCAGGATTTGGCGCTCGGCGATTAATTTTATATCCCCTTAAACAGAGCAGTGCTTATCAAAAAACGGACTGCCCTTTTCGGGCAGCCCGTTTTTTGCATTTTCCGGTTCTAAACCTTTTGATAAACCTTGACATAATCGACAATGAAATCGGTTGAAAAGCCCGGCTGTTCTGTGAAGGTGTTTGTCAGTTCCTCGGAAATAATGACATATTCGGGCGCTTGGGATACCCCCTTTTGCCAGCTGGTGCGCACCGTTTCCACGCCGTTGATGTAGAAAATATATTCCTTTTCATTCCATTCCATGCCGTAGGTGTTGTATTGGGTGTAGGGCTTGGGTACCTTGAAGCTGCCCTGCATTTCGCTCCTCAGGCCGTCGCCGTAGCCACCCACGTGCACGGCGTGTGTGACGGAGTTGCGGTTGAAGATGTTGCCATCATAGTTGTTGGATTCGAAAATGTCGATTTCCGCCCCGCCGATGCCGCCGTTGGACGCTTCCGCGCTGCCCATACCCCTTGCGTTGAGCCAAAACGCGCTCCAGAAGCCGCCGCCTTCGGATACGATACAGCGGATTTCAAAATAACCTCTGGTATATTCCTGAATCGACCGGATCATACCGGCATACCATCCGGCGCCGTATTCACCGTCTGTGCGGTACTCACCTCTGATGACAAGGTTGCCGTCATTAAGAAAAACTTGGTTCGGAGAGTTGAAGCCCGCCCGGCGCGCTCCGTTGGCGCGGTATTCCCATTTGGTTGTGTCAAGCGTGCTGCCGTCGAAATCGTCTTCCAAAACAATTTTGTAACCGGCTAAATTCAACAGCTGCCCCCGCGGGGTGACGGCTGTGTCAAATAAAACCAACCCTATCATCTCCGCAATGGTAAGAATGGAAGCAAGAAGGACTTTAAGCCCCCTCAATTGCCTCGTGGCAAAGATACTTGATAAAAAATCCATTTCTTTTCCTCCTCATTTAATAATATTATATCGTTTCGATATCGTCCTCTTCAATAATTGGGTCATCCAAGATTTCAGCCATTGCATCCCGCCGTTGCGCCAATTCGTATTCCACCTTCAGCTTTAACGAGTTGGGGTAATTAATCGTTAATATCGGGATAAGATAGAGTAACGCTCCAACAACCGGTCCGAGCATATAAATCGGCCATTGCCATTTATAAAAAACAGCGGACTGGCCAAGCAAACCTAAATTTTCCCTGAACCCGAGTTTGCTGAGTAAAAACCCGTTGATAAAAAGTGTTATCCCGCTTGTGATTTTGCTGAGGAAATTCTGAATCGAAAAGGAAATTCCTTCGGTGCGTTTACCCGTTTTCCATTCGACATAGTCAATCGAATCGCACCAAAGCGAAGTTTTGGCAATGTCCGATGCGCCGTCCGGAAAACTCGCAACCGCAAGCAGTGCCGCGGAAATACCTATTTGTTTCGGGGTTTTGAAGCCGACAAAATAGGCAGCGGTGCGGGCAATAATTGACGCAGTTTTGGAAGCGATAAAAACATTCTTTGCTCCCCCGAGCTTTTTTGCAAGAATTTTCGCGACAAACATGGCAATGGCATACGGAAACCCCGACAATATTTGAAAGAAAAACATCAGTGTTTCGCCGTTCACAGGCTTACTGCCGAACTGAATGGTGCCTACTCCGTATTTAAAGAAATATATCGCCGGTATTACCGGGCTGAGCGCGCCGAGGATTTGCGCCGCGGCTATGGTTAGCAGTATCCGGTTATGGCGAATCATCAGAATGCCTTCAAGAATGGATTCTTCCTGCGGTTTATTTTCGACCCTTTCTTTCACGCCTGCGGCGGTCCGGGAAATGAGCTCTCCGCCCAAGCCGCAAATCAAGCCGCAGATCATAAACAACCGGGATTCGGTTAAGCCTATTTTATCCTTCGCGCCGAGAATCAACGGGAAAAGACCGATCAGTAACGACCCGGTACCTGCTCCGATTCTTGCCCACTGTGCCATTCTGAGATGTTCGCTTGAATGCGGCGAAGCCATAGCGACAATTCCCCACAGCCCGACATCCTGAAACGAGTACAACGTATCCCAAATAAGGTAAATACCGATAAAATAGATGATGGATACTGTTTCGCTGAAACCGAAATCCACAAACAGAAGAGCTGAAAAAATCCCTATCGGCAGCGGCAGAAACTTGAGATAAGGGCGAAGTTTTTCACCCGGCCTGCTTTTGCGTTTGTCAATATATCCGCCGACGATCGGGTCGTTGACGGCATCCCATGCCCTGGTTATTCCTGTTACAATCCCAACCTTTTTGGGCTCAATTTTTAAAACATTGGTGCAAAAATAAAATATCCAGCCGGAGATAAAGGCATATGCAAAATTTTGTCCCGCAAGCCCTACGGCGTGTTTTGTAAGTTCCCTGTTCGGGATATAATCTTCCTCTGCCTGGTTTGAAAGCATAAACCTGATCGGGTTTTTCAAAAGCAAAATCTCCCAATTTATATGATTTGATGTGTTTTGCTGCTTTGATTGTTCTTTTAAAGCAGTTCTGCCTATGTGCGTTCACCGGTAAAAAATCACCGCGTTTAGAATGGAGTGCTTTCTTTATGTTTTTTGATATACCTTTACATAGTCAATGATGAAATCAGTGGAAAACCCGGGCTGCTCGGTGAATTCTTTAGGTGGTTCCAAGGATAATATAGCGTATTCCAGCCCCTGTGATACCCCGTCTTTAAAATTCGATCTCACGGCTTCAATACCGTTTATGTAAAAAATATAATAGTCCTCATTCCATTCAAGGCCATAGGTGTTGTATTCGGTATATGGATTTTTAACTTTGTAGCTGCCCAAGTTCTCGGATCTTAAGCCGTCGCCGTAGCCGCCGATATGCACATTAAGCGAAACGGAATTGTAGTTAAGTTTGGTGGTGTAGTTAAACGCCTCAAAAATATCAATTTCCGCGCCGCCTATGCCGCCGTTCGAAATTTCCGGAGTAGACATCCCCGGGGAATTCAACCAAAATGCGCTCCAAAAACCGCCGCCCTTGGAAGCAATGCAGCGGCATTCAAAGTACCCACTGTCAAAATCCTGCACGGTTCTGATCATCCCCGCGTACCAGCCTGCGCCGTATTCGCCGGCATCTTTATATTCCGCTCTGATAATCAGGTTTCCATTCTCCAGGAAAACCTGATTTGGTGACATAAACCCGCCGCTGCGGGCACCGTTGCCGCGGTATTCCCATTTTTCCAAATCAAGACCGGTATCGTCGAAATCATCCTTAAAAACTATTTGGTAGCCCGAAAGGTTAAGCTGCTGCCCTCTCGGGGTTTGAGCCGAATCGAACAATGCCACACCCAACAACTCCAATGCTGCAAGAATGGAGGCAATCATTGCCTTGAGCGCCTTTATTTGCCTCGGTGCGAAGATTTTTGCAAGCCAGTCCATTTCAATTCCTCCTCCGGCCAAAAACAATGCGGATTTTTCCGCTTCTTCCCGTTCAAATATTTTAGAATCTCGCCTTTTTGATATTGATAGCTGCCAGCGGTCTTTTTCCATTTGCGGTAAGATCTTCGAGCGCTCTCAAGAATATTTGCGCGCTGCCAGCAGCATCACTTCCCGCATTATGATGATCAAGGCCAATCCTCAAGTGATCACATACTGTATTAAGTCGATGATTTTCAAGATTGCGCCATGTTTTCCTGCTTAGTTCGCAGGAACAAAAATAGTCAAAACCCGGTGAATCAAGCGAATAGAAATCTATTAACGCACCCAGCACAGCCATATCGAAAGGCGCATAGTGGGCAACAAGTATTTTCCCATTTATAAAGGAAAGGATTTCCTCCCAGAGCCCGTCAAACCCGGGACAGATTTCAACATCCCGCGCGGTTATGCCGTGGATCAATGTATTGTAATAATCAAACCGGAACGGCACAGGCTTTATATACCATTCTTTTGTCAGAGTTATCCGGTTATTCTCAACAACGGCAATCCCAAGCGAACAAGCGCTGGTGGGGTTGCTGTTGGCTGTTTCAAAATCTATAGCGACAAAGTCCATTTTCCCAACTAACCTTTTTGATAAATCTTAACGTAATCAACAATAAAATTATTGGAAACACCCGGGTATTCCGGGAATTCCGGCGGAACGCACAGGGTTAAAATCACATATTCCGGTGCCTGGGAAACGCCTTTTTCAAAGCTGGTTCTTAAGGTTTCAACGCCGTTGATGTAGAAAATATACTCGTTCTCGTTCCACTCCATACCATAGGTGTTGTATTGGGTATAGGGATTCGGGACCCTGTAGCTCCCCTCGTTTTCAGAGTGAAGTCCGGGGCCGTAACCGCCGACATGCACTGCGTGCGTAACGGTATTGCGGAAGATAAAGTTGCCGGTGTAATTGTTGGCTTCAAAAATATCGATTTCAGCGCCGCCGATTCCTCCATTGGAGGCTTCCGCGCTCGACATGCCTGTTGAGTTCATCCAAAAAGCGCTCCAAAGACCTCCGCCCTCCGAGCAAATGCAGCGGCACTCAAAATAACCCCTGACATATTCCTTTATTGTTCTGATTTCCCCTGAATAAATGCCGGCTCCGTAAGGCCCATCCTCACGATAAACGGCTTTCATGTACAGATTGCCGTCCTGAACCCAAACCTGCTCCGGCGATTGAAACCCGGCATTAACCGGCCCGCTGTAACGGTATGCCCAGGTGGAAAGGTCAAGGGAGCTGCCGTCGAAATGATCTTCCGTCACGAGCGTGTAACCGGCCAAATTTAGGTTCTGCCCCCGCGGGGTCTGCGGCGTGTCAAAAATCACAACACCCAGCATTTCCAAAATGGCAAGAAGTGACGCGAAAAACGCCTTGAGCGCCCGTATCTGCCTGGTCGCAAAGATTGAGGCAAGCAGTGACATGTTTTACCATTCCCTTCATCATTTAACAGCTGCTTCAAGTTTTCTTCCGGTAATTATTTTGCCGTGTTGCGCTATGTCTTTAATGCAAGGAATTCAATTCGGGTTTATTTGATCAAACTAACTCCGGTCATTTCGTCCGGCTGCGGCAGCCCCATAATTTGCAGAAGTGTCGGGGAAATATCGCAAAGGCGACCACCTTCTTTCAGCTCACAGGGATAACCGACAACAATGAACGGAACAGGAAAAGTTGTATGAGCGGTAAACGGGGAGCCGTCCGGTTCGTACATTTTATCGGCGTTGCCGTGGTCAGCTGTTATCAGCGTTACTCCGCCTTGTTTTTCAATGGCACCGACGACCTTGCCAACGCAGGCATCAACCGCCTCAACAGCTTTAACAGCCGCCTCCATAATGCCGGTGTGCCCGACCATATCGCAGTTCGCGAAGTTCAAAACGATAACATCATATTGACCGCTTTCAACCATTTCCACTACCTTGTCCGCCACCTCAAAGGCGCTCATTTCCGGTTTCAAATCATAAGTCGGCACATCCGGGGAATCAATCATGATCCGGTCTTCGCCCTCATAGACGGTTTCGACACCGCCGTTGAGGAAAAAGGTGACGTGCGCGTATTTTGTATATTCCGCAATGCGAAGCTGCTTTAATCCGTGCGCGCTCAAAACACCGCCCAAAGACATCTTAACATTATTTGGACTGTATGCCACATGAACATTAGGCATAGTAGCGTCAAACTGAGTCATGCAAACATAATAAAGCGGCAGCCTTTCTCCGCGTTTAAAGCCTTTAAAGCTGTCATCAACAAAAGCTCTTGTAATTTCCCTTGCCCTGTCAGGGCGGAAATTGAAGAAAATGAAGCTGTCGTTTGCCTTAACCGGCTCCGCGTCGCCCGCAACACATGGAACAATAAATTCGTCCGTGATGTCATCCGCGTAGGATTTTTCCATCATCGCCAAGGCATCATCAAAAATCGGAGCGTCAAGCGCAGTCATTGCGAGGTAGGCTTTTTCGACTCTTTCAAATCTTTTTTCCCTGTCCATCCCGTAATAGCGCCCTATGACAGAGGCAACCTTGCCGACGCCTATTTCAGCCATCTCAGCCTGAAGCTCGGCAATAAAATCCTTGCCGGACATCGGCGGAACATCCCTGCCGTCCATCAAACAATGGATAAAAACTTTTTTTAACCCGCTGTCCTTGGCAAGCTTTAAAAAAGCGTACAGATGTGTATTATGGCTATGCACGCCGCCGTCGGAGACCAACCCGCATAAATGCAGCGCGGATTTGTTCACTTTGCAATTTTTAATCGCGCCTAAAAACGCCTCGTTTTCGAAAAAATCGCCGTCAACGATGGATTTGGAAATTCTTGTCAGCTCCTGATAGACGACTCTTCCGGCACCTATATTAGTATGTCCGACTTCGCTGTTGCCCATCTGTCCGTCGGGCAAACCTACATCCATACCGGAGGCGCCGATAGCTGTCATCGGGTTTTCCGCCATGATGCGGTCAAGGTTCGGTTTGTTAGCTGCTGCAATAGCGTTTCCGAATGGTTCGGGATTAAGTCCGAAGCCGTCCATGATGCAAAGAAGGATTGGTTTTTTACTACTCATTTTAATCTCCAATATTTTTTAGTGGTTAAATTGTTATAGCAAAGAAGTTGAGATGAAGTAGGGAAGAAGTAGAGAAGAAGCAGGGGTACAAAAAGAAACTATCCCTCCAATTGCTTTCCGCGGCTCAGCCCCACTTCTCATGGCGCAGCCATGCTTCCCGTGACGAAGTCACACTTTTCAACATGTTTCTCAATTTTTACTGTGCAGTTGCTGCAACGATAGCCGCGAATTTTTCGGCAACCAATGACGCGCCGCCGATGAGGCCGCCGTCAATATCCGGCTTGCCTAACAGTTCAACAGCATTCTTTTCATTCATGGAACCGCCGTATTGGATAACCATTTTACCGGCTGCTCCACTGCCGTAAAGCTCCGCGATTAAATCACGGATGATTGCATTCACTTCGTTTGCCTGCTCGGGTGTGGCGGTAAGGCCTGTACCGATAGCCCAAACGGGTTCATAAGCGATAATAATATTTTCAAGCTCGTTTTCGGTAACGCCGCTCAAAGCAAGCTTTGTCTGCAAACGAACCACCTCGGCGGTTATGTTTTGAAGCCTTTGTTCCTTTAATTCGCCGACGCAAAGGATCACCTTAAGCCCGGCATCGAGCGCTGCCCGTGTGCGGTCGTGCACTGTCAGGTCGGTTTCGCCGAAATATTGGCGGCGTTCGCTGTGCCCGATAATGACATACGGCACACCGATATTTTTGAGCATAGCCGCCGAAATTTCCCCTGTGAAAGCGCCGCTTTCCGCCCAGTGGCAGTTTTCGGCGCCGACCATGATATTCGACCCCTCGGTTGCCGCCAAAGCGGTGTGGATATCGATGTAAGGCACGCATATGATCACATCGCAAGCCGCGGTTTTAACAAGAGGTTTTAGTTCCTCAATAAGGGCAGCTGTCTGCTCAGGAGTGTTATTCATTTTCCAGTTGCCGGCTATCGCCGGTCTGCGAAGGCTTTTATTCATTTTATTTTCTCCCTTTATTTAAGTTCGGGCGGCAAAAGTTGCCGCCCCGGGCTGCACCGGCAGCCGCTATATTTACTGACAAAGTGAATATTTTTATTTACAAGTTACGCTTATTTATCATTCAGCGCGGCAATGCCGGGAAGTTCTATACCTTCAAGGAATTCGAGTGACGCGCCGCCGCCGGTTGAAATATGGGACATTTTATCCGCAAAGCCGAGCTTTTCGACTGCAGCAACGGAGTCGCCGCCGCCGATAATTGAAATGGCGCCCGACTCGGCAACTGCCCTTGCTATGGCGATTGTGCCGGCTGCGAAGTTATCCCATTCCGAAACACCCATAGGACCGTTCCAAACAATAGTGCCGCTGCCTGCGATTGCGTCGGAGAACAGCTTCTGCGTTTTAGGCCCTATGTCAAGTCCCATCCAGCCGTTCGGAATTTCGTCGGATTTGATTGTTTTTGCTTCGGTATCCGGCGCATATTCTTTGCCTATCTTGTTATCAACCGGAATCAGAAATTTAACGCCTTTTGCTTTTGCCTTATCCAGCATTTCCAAGGCAAGGGGGATTTTATCGGTTTCACAAATTGAGGTACCGACACCAAACCCTAATGCCGCAAAAAAGGTATATGCCATCCCGCCGCCGATGATAAGCGTGTCAACCTTGTCAATCAGGTTGTTGATAACGCCGATTTTGTCCGAGACTTTCGCTCCGCCGAGAATGGCAACAAACGGACGCTTGGGATTTTCAAGCGCGCCGCCCAAATATAGGATTTCTTTTTGCATAAGGTAGCCGCTCACGGCAGGAAGGAACGCTGTCACTCCTGCTGTGGAACTGTGCGCTCTATGGGCGGAGCCGAAAGCGTCATCAACGTATATTTCGGCGAGAGAAGCGAGTTCTTTTGAAAATTCAGGATCGTTTTTGGTTTCCTTTTTATTGAAACGGACATTTTCAATCACCATAACATCACCGGCTTTTAAACTGTCTGCGAGAGCTTTTGCGCTTTCTCCGGTAATATCCTTTGCCATTTTCACATCCTTGCCTAAAAGCTCTGTCAGACGTACCGCTACGGGCGCCAGTGAAAATTCCGCTTCGTAACCGGTTCCGGAAGGACGGCCAAGATGGGAACACAAAATAACTTTTGCGCCATTTTTAATCAGGTATTCAATGGTTGGAAGAGAGGCAACGATTCGTTTGTCACTGGTGATAACACCTTCCTTGATGGGGACATTGAAGTCGCAGCGCACAAGTACGCGCTTTCCGGATACGTTGATATCCTCAATGGTTTTCTTGTTGAGTGCATTCATTTTTTGAAGCTTCCTTTCATAGGTCGATTTTACGTATAACATAATATGTATTATATAGTAATGAATCCTTTATTGCAATAGGTTGTTATACTAATCGGCGATGAAAAGCGTTGTTAAATTTGCGATGATATTTTGTGCTGCACAAGGCGGACGACGATGCTTTGCTGTCGCAAGGCAAGGAGGAC